>NZ_JAWRWL010000001.1:0-1037490 GCF_046535495.1 Bacillus sp. SIMBA_008
AGGCTCGGTAGCTCAGTTGGTAGAGCAACGGACTGAAAATCCGTGTGTCGGCGGTTCGATTCCGTCCCGAGCCACCATTTATCAATATATTTTGGCGGTTGTGGCGAAGTGGTTAACGCACCAGATTGTGGCTCTGGCATTCGTGGGTTCGATTCCCATCAATCGCCCCAAATAAAAATTGCGGGTGTAGTTTAGTGGTAAAACCTCAGCCTTCCAAGCTGATGTCGTGGGTTCGATTCCCATCACCCGCTCCATTTCTATGTCGTCATGGGCCTGTAGCTCAGCTGGTTAGAGCGCACGCCTGATAAGCGTGAGGTCGATGGTTCGAGTCCATTCAGGCCCACCATGACTTTTGTTCCACAGTAGCTCAGTGGTAGAGCTATCGGCTGTTAACCGATCGGTCGCAGGTTCGAATCCTGCCTGTGGAGCCAAATGGAGAAGTACTCAAGTGGCTGAAGAGGCGCCCCTGCTAAGGGTGTAGGTCGTGTAAGCGGCGCGAGGGTTCAAATCCCTCCTTCTCCGCCATATGATTACAGATATCATAATTATCGGCCCGTTGGTCAAGCGGTTAAGACACCGCCCTTTCACGGCGGTAACACGGGTTCGAATCCCGTACGGGTCATCCAGAAGCCTTGCATATCCTGCAAGGTTTTTTTGTTTTTATAAATCATGATATGTCTTTGATTTTGTTCTTTATTTTAAAAACAGACTACAAAAATCTCCATATATTTCGTTTTTCTTCAGAAAATGAAGTTAATTGTCTATAAGTATAAGCGCTTTCAGGAAAGGGCTTTTTTTTATTTCTTCGAATAAATACTATAAATGAAAACTATGATGTCAGAAAGGATGATTACATGGCCGCTGCCAGCCCGACAGCACATGATGTTTATCTTTTTCACGAAGGCAGTCTGTTTAAAAGCTATCAGCTGTTTGGCTCGCATTACCGCGAGCTGAATGGCAAAAGCGGATATGAATTCTGTGTGTGGGCGCCTCATGCGTCGGAAGTACGAGTGGCTGGAGATTTTAACAGCTGGTCTGGAGAAGAGCATGTGATGCACAGAGTGAATGATAATGGCATTTGGACGTTATTTATTCCAGGTATAGGAGAAAAGGAACGATATAAATATGAAATCGTGACGAATAACGGTGAGATCAGGCTGAAGGCAGATCCATACGCTATTTATTCAGAAGTCAGACCAAACACAGCGTCACTTACTTACGATTTGGAAGGGTACAGCTGGCAAGATCAAAAATGGCAAAAGAAACAGAAGGCTAAGACGCTGTATGAAAAACCTGTTTTCATTTATGAACTGCATCTTGGGTCTTGGAAGAAGCATTCTGATGGCAGGCATTATTCCTATAAAGAATTAAGTCAGACGCTTATCCCTTATATCAAGGAGCAGGGGTTTACCCATATTGAACTGCTTCCGGTGTATGAGCATCCATATGATCGTTCATGGGGGTACCAAGGAACGGGGTATTACAGCCCGACAAGCAGGTTTGGCACGCCGCATGATCTGATGAAGTTTGTTGATGAATGTCATCAGCAAAATATCGGAGTCATTTTGGATTGGGTCCCCGGACATTTTTGTAAAGATGCACATGGACTCTATATGTTTGATGGAGAGCCGCTTTATGAATACAAAGAAGAACGTGATCGGGAGAACTGGTTATGGGGCACGGCAAACTTTGACCTGGGGAAACCGGAAGTTCATAGTTTTTTAATTTCGAATGCGTTGTACTGGGCGGAATTCTATCATATAGATGGATTTAGGGTTGATGCAGTGGCTAATATCCTGTATTGGCCAAATCAGGATGAACGCCACACGAATCCATATGCTGTTGATTTTTTAAAAAAACTCAATCAAACCATGAGAGAGGCATATCCACATGTGATAATGATTGCGGAAGATTCTACAGAATGGCCTCAAGTGACAGGTGCCGTTGAGGAAGGGGGGCTTGGTTTTCATTATAAATGGAATATGGGATGGATGAATGACGTACTGAAATACATGGAGACGCCGCCCGAAGAAAGGCGGCATTGTCATCAGCTTATCTCTTTTTCATTACTATATGCGTTTAGTGAACATTTTGTATTGCCGTTTTCTCATGATGAAGTCGTATACGGAAAAAAATCACTTCTTAATAAAATGCCTGGCGACTACTGGCAGAAATTTGCCCAGTATCGGCTTTTGCTGGGCTATATGACAGTGCATCCCGGAAAGAAATTGATCTTTATGGGATCAGAGTTTGCCCAATTTGATGAATGGAAAGATACAGAACAGCTTGATTGGTTTTTGGACTCCTTCCCCATGCATCAGAAAGCCAGCGTTTTTACGCAAGATCTTCTCCGCTTTTACCAAAAAAGCAAAATCCTTTATGAGCATGACCATCGTGCACAATCGTTTGAATGGATTGATGTCCATAATGACGAACAATCAATCTTTTCTTTTATTCGTTATGGCAAAAAGCACGGTGAGGCGCTTGTCATCATTTGTAATTTTACACCCGTGGTCTATCATCAATATGATGTTGGAGTTCCTTTTTTTACTCAATACATTGAAGTGCTTAACAGTGACAGTGAAACATATGGAGGCTCAGGGCAAATCAACAAAAAGCCGTTATCGGCCAAAAAGGGAGCACTTCATCATAAACCGTGTTATATCACGATGACCATCCCCCCTTACGGCATCTCGATTTTACGGGCGGTTAAAAAAAGAGGAGAGATAAAAAGATGAAAAAACAATGTGTAGCCATGCTCCTTGCCGGCGGGAAGGGCAGCCGTCTCAGCGGATTAACAAAAAATATGGCCAAACCGGCTGTATCTTTCGGGGGAAAATACAGGATTATTGATTTTACCCTAAGCAACTGTTCTAATTCAGGCATAGACACAGTCGGGATTTTAACGCAATATCAGCCGCTTGAGCTGAATTCCTATATTGGGATCGGCAGTGCATGGGACCTGGATAGATATAATGGCGGCGTGACGGTTTTACCCCCTTATGCCGAGTCATCAGAAGTCAAATGGTATAAAGGGACGGCAAGCGCCATTTATGAAAATCTCAATTATTTGAATCAGTATGATCCTGAGTATGTACTGATTTTATCAGGAGATCACATATACAAAATGGACTACGGCAAAATGCTTGATTATCACATTGAAAAGAAAGCAGATGTGACCATCTCTGTCATCGAAGTGGGCTGGGAGGAAGCAAGCCGATTCGGCATCATGAAGGCCAATCCAGATGGGACGATCACACATTTTGATGAAAAGCCCAAATTCCCTAAGAGCAATCTTGCCTCAATGGGAATTTATATATTCAATTGGCCGCTTTTGAAACAGTATCTTGAGATGGACGATCAAAACCCTTATTCTAGCCACGACTTCGGCAAAGACATTATTCCTCTGCTTTTGGAGGAGAAAAAGAAGCTTTCTGCTTATCCGTTCAAGGGATATTGGAAGGATGTCGGAACGGTGCAGAGCTTGTGGGAAGCCAATATGGATTTGTTAAAAGAGGACTCGGAGCTGAAGCTGTTTGAACGCAAATGGAAAATTTACTCCGTCAATCCAAATCAGCCTCCGCAATTTATTTCATCTGATGCGCAGGTTCAAGATTCGCTTGTGAACGAAGGTTGTGTTGTATATGGAAATGTGTCTCACTCCGTTCTTTTTCAAGGTGTGACTGTCGGTAAGCATACGACTGTTACATCATCCGTCATAATGCCGGATGTGACGATTGGGGAGCATGTAGTCATTGAAAATGCCATTGTTCCTAATGGGATGGTGCTGCCGGATGGCGCAGTGATTCGCTCCGAAAAAGACATTGAAGAGGTGCTGCTCGTTTCAGAGGAATTTGTAGAAAAAGAATTGATTTAATTACTGAAGAGGGGGCAGAGTCAGTGTTCAATAATCAAATGTTAGGTGTTATAGATGAAACCACATATAAGCATTCTCTTCAGGATTTAACAGCACAGCGGTCGCTCGGGGCGATCCCTTTTGCCGGCAGGTACCGACTGATTGATTTTATGCTTTCCAACATGGTGAATGCGGATATTAGGAGTGTTGCAATTTTTCCGAAGTATCGTTACCGTTCGCTCATGGATCACCTTGGGGCGGGTAAGGAATGGGATTTGCACCGGAAAAAGGACGGCCTCTTTTTTTTCCCGTCTCCCCATCTTCATCACGAATACGATGAATTCGGTTCCTTTCGCCAGTTTTCGGACCATCTAGATTACTTCCACAGAAGCACTCAGCAATATGCTGTTATCTCCAACAGCCATACCGTATGCAACATTCAATTTCAATATGTGCTGAAACGCCACCAGGAGGTTGGCTGCGACGTCACCGAGGTATTTCAGGACGGCCAGTCGCTGCAAATCTATATCATGTCAACAACGCTTTTAAAGGATCTGATCTACGGACATAGCGAAAAAGGCTATAAAACCATTCAGGAGGCTGTTGAAAAGGAATCTTCCGCCTTGACCATTTGCCCTTATGAATATTCAGGTTATGCCGCAGTTATTGATTCGGTGGAAAAATATTATACCCACAGTATGGAACTCATTCAGCCCCGTTTTTGGCAGCAGGTGTTTTTGCCGCAGCAGCCTATCTACACAAAAGTGAAGGATGAACCGCCGACGAAATACGGAAAACACAGCACTGTCAAAAATTCTTTGGTGGCAAACGGCTGTGTGCTTGAAGGAGAGGTTGAAAACTGCATTTTGTTCAGGGCGGTCCATGTCGGAAAGGGGACGAAGCTGAAAAACTGCATTATTATGCAAAAAACGCAGATTGGCGAGGATTGCCTTCTTGAGCAGGTCATTTCTGATAAGGACGTTAAAATCGGCAAGGCGACGGAAGCTGCTGGAACAGCTGACCAGCCGCTTGTATTAAGAAAAGGTTTGGTGCAAGGAGAGCTGATGAATTCTTGAAGATATTATTTGCTGTGTCTGAATGCACCCCATTTGTTAAATCAGGAGGTCTTGCCGATGTAGCAGGCGCTCTTCCGAAGGCGCTTGCGCGATTAGGCAATGAAGTATATGTGATGCTGCCGAAGTACAGCCAAATACCTGAGCCGTGGAAAAAGCGTATGAAGAAAAAGGCTGAGTGCACCGTAGCTGTCGGCTGGCGGCAGCAATATTGCGGAATTGAACATATGGACGAAGATGATGTGAATTATTACTTCATCGACAATGAGTACTATTTCAACAGGGATTCGTTGTACGGGCATTATGATGACGGTGAGCGGTTTGCCTTTTTTTCAAGAGCTGTGCTGGAGGCTGCCAAAGTTGTGAATGTTCAAGCCGATATTGTTCATACTCACGATTGGCATACAGCGATGGTCAATTATTTGCTGAAAGAGGAGTACAGAAAACATCCTTTTTATGAACGGATGAAAAGCGTGCTCACGATCCACAACCTGCAGTTTCAAGGCATATTCCCTCCTGATGTCACACATGACTTGCTGGGTCTTGAGATGGATCATTTTCATTATGAAAGGTTAGAATGCAACGGATTTGTTAATTTTATGAAGGCGGGCATCATTGCGGCTGATCATGTGACAACTGTGAGCCCCACTTACAGAAATGAAATCATGACGCCGTATTATGGTGAGCAGTTGGAACAGGTTTTGCAATATAGGGAAGATGATGTAACCGGCATATTAAATGGCATTGATGATACGTTCTATCAGCCGAAAAGCGATCCTTATATAGAGGCGCAATACGATTCAGGGGATCTTGCATGCAAGTTGGAAAACAAAACGAAGCTTCGGCGGCGGATGGGGCTTCCAGAGAAAAACGATATTCCGCTGATCAGTATGGTGACAAGGCTCACTAAACAAAAGGGGCTTGATCTTGTCCGCAGAATTATGCACGAACTTCTTGAGGAGCAAGACATACAGCTGGTTGTGCTGGGCACAGGAGAACGTGAATTTGAAGATTATTTCCGGTATGCAGAATTTGCTTATCATGAGAAGTGCCGGGCTTATATCGGGTTTGATGAGCCGCTAGCCCATCAAATTTATGCGGGCTCTGATATGTTTTTGATGCCGTCGAAATTTGAGCCGTGCGGTTTGGGGCAGCTCATTGCTCTTCAATATGGCGCCATTCCGATTGTCAGGGAAACGGGCGGTCTTTACGACACTGTCCGTGCCTATCAGGAGGAAGAGGGAACGGGCAATGGCTTTACGTTTTCCGCCTTTAATGCGCATGATCTGAAATTTACGATAGAAAGGGCGCTGTCGTTTTATCGCCAACAGGATGTATGGAAGAGCATCGTGAAGACCGCTATGAATGCAGATTACAGCTGGGGGAAGTCGGCTAAAGAGTATCAGCGTATTTTCGAGCAGGTGACAAGGAGTGGACGGGATGTTCTCGAGTAAAGAACGCTTTGCAGACTTATTTTTAAAGCGTCTGGAAATGACGTGCGGAAAAAGCTTTAAAGATTCTGCCAAGCTGGATCAATATAAAACGTTGGGCAATATGGTCAGAGAGTATATCAGCGCTGATTGGATCGAAACGAATGAAAAAAGCAGATCAAATTCCGGGAAGCAGACATATTATTTATCAATCGAATTTCTGCTCGGTCAGCTCCTTGAGCAAAACTTAATGAATCTTGGTGTTCGTGATGTTGTAGAAGCTGGTTTAAAGGAAATCGGCATCAATTTAGACGAAATCCTTCAGATAGAGAACGATGCAGGTCTCGGCAACGGCGGGCTTGGCCGCTTGGCCGCTTGCTTTTTAGATTCTCTTGCTTCGTTGAACCTGCCAGGGCACGGGATGGGCATACGTTATAAGCATGGCTTGTTTGAGCAAAAAATTGTAGACGGACATCAGGTGGAGCTGCCTGAGCAATGGCTGAAAAACGGGAACGTATGGGAAGTAAGGAATGCGGATCAAGCAGTGGACGTGCCGTTTTGGGGCGAAGTCCATATGACAGAAAAAAGCGGGCGCCTGCATTTTCGCCACGAACAAGCGACAATTGTTACCGCTGTTCCTTATGATATACCAATCATCGGCTATGAAACGGGCACTGTCAACACGTTAAGGCTTTGGAACGCCGAGCCCTATGCCCATTATCACGGCGGTAATATTTTGTCTTATAAGCGAGAAACAGAAGCGGTTTCTGAATTCTTATATCCCGATGACACCCATGATGAGGGGAAAATTTTACGGCTGAAGCAGCAGTATTTTTTAGTATGCGCAAGCTTAAAAAGCATTGTGAACAATTACCGAAAAACACATAAATCTTTATCCGGCCTGCATAAAAAAGTGAGCATTCATATTAATGACACTCACCCTGCGCTTGCGGTGCCTGAGCTGATGCGGATTTTGCTCGATGAAGAGAACATGGGCTGGGAAGAAGCTTGGCATATCACTGTACATACGATTTCTTATACAAATCATACAACATTGTCAGAAGCGCTCGAGAAATGGCCGATTCATTTGTTTAAGCCGCTGCTCCCGCGAATGTACATGATTATTGAAGAGATCAATGAGAGGTTTTGCCGCGCAGTTTGGGAAAAGTATCCGGGAGACTGGAAAAGGATAGAGAACATGGCGATTACAGCGCATGGTGTTGTCAAAATGGCTCATCTGGCCATAGTAGGCAGCTACAGTGTAAATGGCGTTGCAAAAATACATTCCGATATATTAAAGGAAAGGGAGATGCGCGACTTTCACTTGCTGTTTCCGAATCGTTTTAACAATAAGACGAATGGAATTGCCCACAGGCGCTGGCTGTTAAAAGCGAATCCAGGCTTGTCTGCCATCATTACAGAGGCGATCGGCGATGAATGGGTCAAACAGCCGGAATCACTGATCCGTTTAGAACCGTACGCCACTGATCCTGCATTTATTGAACAGTTTCAAAACAACAAAAGCAAGAAAAAACAAGAGCTTGCCGATTTGATTTTTTGCACGGCCGGGGTGGTTGTGAACCCTGAGAGCATATTCGACGTACAGGTGAAACGACTTCATGCATATAAACGGCAGCTGCTGAATGTTCTTCACATTATGTATTTGTATAACCGCCTCAAGGAGGATTCGGGGTTTTCAATCTACCCGCAAACCTTTATTTTCGGGGCAAAGGCTTCACCAAGCTATTATTATGCCAAGAAAATCATTAAGCTGATCCATTCTGTCGCAGAAAAAGTCAATTATGATCCGGCGGTCAAACAGCTGATCAAAGTTGTTTTTTTAGAAAATTATAGAGTTTCTATGGCTGAGCGAATTTTTCCGGCATCAGACGTAAGTGAGCAAATTTCAACCGCAAGCAAGGAAGCGTCTGGTACAGGGAATATGAAGTTTATGATGAATGGGGCTTTGACGATCGGCACGCATGACGGAGCAAATATCGAGATCCTTGAGCGGGTGGGCCCTGACTGTATTTACACGTTCGGCTTAAAGGCGGATGAGGTTCTATCGTATCAGGAAAACGGCGGCTATAGATCGAGGGAATATTATCAGCATGACAGAAGAATCAGGCAGGTAGCGGATCAGCTGATCAATGGTTTTTTTGAAGGAGAAGCAGATGAATTTGAATCGATCTTTGACTCGCTGCTTCCGCATAATGATGAGTATTTTGTGCTGAAGGATTTCAGCTCATATGCAGATGCGCAGGAGCGAATTCAAGCTGATTATCGAGAGCGAAGGAAATGGTCTGAGCGTTCGATTGTAAACATTGCTCATTCAGGATATTTCTCCAGCGACCGCACGATCCGGGAATATGCGAAGGACATTTGGGGCATCAAGCCGATGATGTGAAAAAGCCGCTGTATAAGCGGCTTTTTTTGTTCACAGATTCATTGAATTGATTGTAAAGGATAAGAACGTCGCAAATGCACTCCATAAAAAATAAGGCAAAAGAAGATAGCTTGCAATTCTGCTGTATTTTTTGGCAATGATCAGTAATACGATTGCTGTGATGGCGACAAGCAGGCAGTCAAGCGATGCAGCCAGCAGATTTTTTTGCGTAAACTGGAAATAGCTGAAGGCTTGATTGAGCACGTAATTTATCAAAAGTGTAAACCAAAAGCTTTTCGCACCTTTAAATGAAAACGCAGCATATACAATGGCTGCTGAAAGGGAGATCAGGGCAAACAGGATGGCCCAAATGATGCCGATCGCATTTCCGCTTGGCGTCCAGTCCGGTTTTTTCAATGAATTGTACCATTCTTGGTCCACAGGAAACAGGTAGCCTGCGGCTGAAAACAGCGCATATGTAATCACAAAAACCGCTATGGCGCCGAAAATCTTTTTCATGTTTGTACCCTCCGTATGTATTTATTTACCCTTTATCTTATAAAGATCAAACCCCCGATATGCGGGGGAAATGATGGGTTTAAATCAGCTGCTGCAATGCGTTTGATTTAATGCGTTCATATTCAAAAGCTGATTCTAATTCTTCCTTCGGTAAAGCAGACTTGCGGACGTATTTTTCGCGAATGACATCGTAAAGCTCATAAGGAAACAGCATATCTATAAACATGACTTGTTTTTGTTCTTCAGTTAATGGGGCTCTGGATTCGTATGCGTTCAGCATGACATGAAATGTCTCGTCATCCCAAACACCCGTCGTATCCAAAAGCGGAATAATCATTTTGCGCAAATCGCGAATAGGCAGATCAAATGATACGGTATCTAAGTCGATGACCCAAATCTGTTCATTTTCTCCTAAGAGTGTATTCCCGGTTCCGTAATCCTGGTGGCAAAGGTTAGGGCTTTTTTTCAGCTGTTCAGTCCATGGAACATAGGTCGATTGCAAAAGCCGGTCTTTGATGCGCAGCCCGTCTTCAATAAAGCCATCTATCTCCTGAAGATAAAGCTGTGAGAAAGGATCTTCTTTTTCCGCCTCCGCCATCAGCTTCCACGTTTCCATCTGTTTGCATCGTTTCGTGTAGTGATTCGGCCAGCGACCTAATTTGGTAAATATGGGAACGCCATTTGGCGGCTGATATCCGACGGAAGCTGTATGAAAATCAGCAAGGCCTTTCATGATAAACTCCAAGTCCTGCTTTACAGTCAGCTCAAACGGTCTTCCTTCGATCCAGTCATATACGACAAATAGAAATGAGCCGTGCTTAGAATATAGGCTACCTTTTTTGTTTGGGAGTATGCCAGGAACATTCATGCCTTTTTTTGCTAAATAGTCCTGCGCGAAAATGGAAAACAACGCTTTCTTTTCTGGCCTGTGTATTCGTTTTAGACAAACCGCGCCGGAGTCTGTGTGGACCTTCCAGACAAGCGCCATCTGGTTTCCCTGAATGACGTCTATTTTTTCAGCCTGCACATCCCATCCTTGAAGCACATTTTCAGCCAGCTCCGTTAATTTTTTTGCATCTTCTGCTGATAAAGGAAGCTCTGATGAATTCCCCTCCTCAATGACTTCATGGTTTTCTGCCATTAAAGGACACATCCTTACCTGTTTTACTCCTACCTTATGAATCAAAAGGAAAAAATGATTGAGTTATTTGACTATATTTAATAGATGAATCTGGTTGTTTACCCGTTTTGTTTTTAGGGCAGTCCCATTCCGCACAAGTTGGTTGTTCAGCCGTATCATGATTCTAACTAGTTAAAAATCATGCAGGAATGGAGGCTATGTATGAAAATAGCACTGATCGCCACAGAGAAGCTTCCTGTCCCATCGGTTCGAGGAGGCGCCATTCAAATCTACCTCGAAGCGGTTGCCCCTTTAATTGCAAAAAAACATGAGGTGACTGTGTTTTCTATTAAAGATCCGAATCTCGCTGATAGAGAGAAGGTAGACGGTGTCCATTATGTGCATTTGGATGAAGACCGTTATGAAGAAGCCGTTGGAGCAGAGCTGAAAAAGAGCCGTTTTGATCTTGTGCATGTTTGTAATCGCCCAAGCTGGGTTCCGAAATTGAAGAAACAGGCGCCGGATGCTGTTTTTATTTTAAGCGTTCACAATGAAATGTTCGCTTACGATAAAATCAGCCAGGCGGAAGGCGAGATTTGCATCGACTCCGTAGCGCAGATTGTTACGGTCAGCGATTATATCGGACAGACGATCACAAGCCGTTTTCCGTCAGCACGATCAAAAACAAAAACGGTGTATTCCGGTGTGGATTTAAAAACGTACCACCCTCGCTGGACGAATGAAGGGCAGCGAGCTCGCGAAGAGATGCGAAGCGAGCTGGGGCTTCACGGCAAAAAAATCGTCTTGTTTGTCGGCCGGCTTAGCAAAGTCAAAGGCCCGCACATATTATTGCAGGCTTTGCCGGACATCATTGAGGAGCACCCCGATGTCATGATGGTGTTTATCGGGTCAAAATGGTTCGGAGATAATGAATTAAATAACTATGTCAAACATCTTCATACCCTTGGTGCGATGCAAAAGGATCATGTCACATTTATTCAATTTGTGAAGCCAAAGGACATTCCGCGCCTTTATACCATGTCAGATGTATTTGTATGCTCTTCGCAATGGCAGGAGCCTTTAGCAAGGGTGCATTATGAAGCGATGGCTGCGGGACTTCCTATTATTACAAGCAATCGGGGAGGCAATCCAGAGGTCATAGAGGAAGGGAAAAACGGCTACATCATTCATGACTTTGAAAATCCTAAACAATATGCCGAACATATCAATGATTTGCTGAGCAGCTCAGAAAAGCGGGAACGGCTTGGGAAATACAGCCGCCGTGAGGCAGAAAGCAATTTCGGCTGGCAGAGGGTGGCTGAAAATCTGCTCAGCGTCTATGAAAAGAACAGATAGAAGGGGTGAACAGAGTGTACCAAAAAGAGCATGAAGAACAGATTGTGTCCGAAATTCTCAGCTATTATCCTTTTCATATTGACAATGTGGCGCTGAAATCGAACAAAAGCGGACGCAAAATCTGGGAAGTCGAAACTGATCATGGCCCAAAGCTGCTAAAAGAAGCGCAAATGAAACCGGAGCGGATGCTTTTTATCACTCAGGCACACGCCCATTTACAAGAGAAAGGGCTGCCGATAGCGCCGATTCATCAAACAAAAAATGGCGGGAGCTGCTTGGGCACGGATCAGGTTTCTTACAGCTTATATGACAAAGTGACAGGAAAAGAAATGATTTACTATGATGCAGAGCAAATGAAAAAAGTCATGTCATTTGCCGGCCATTTTCATCATGCCTCAAAAGGATATGTTTGCACAGATGAAAGCAAGAAGAGAAGCAGGCTGGGAAAATGGCACAAATTGTACCGATGGAAGCTGCAGGAACTTGAAGGGAATATGCAGATCGCGGCATCCTATCCTGATGACGTATTTTCGCAAACTTTCTTAAAACATGCTGATAAAATGCTGGCAAGAGGAAAAGAAGCTCTGCAAGCGCTTGATGACTCAGAATACGAAACCTGGACAAAAGAAACGCTCGAGCATGGCGGATTCTGTTTTCAGGATTTTACATTGGCACGTTTGACAGAGATCGAAGGGGAGCCTTTTTTAAAGGAGCTTCACTCGATTACCTACGATTTGCCGTCAAGAGACCTTCGTATTCTGCTGAATAAAGTGATGGTTAAGCTTTCTGTATGGGATACTGATTTCATGGTTGCACTGCTTGCGTCCTACGACGCAGTGTATCCACTCACAGAAAAACAGTACGAGGTACTTTGGATTGATCTCGCGTTTCCGCATTTGTTCTGTGCAATCGGGCACAAATATTATTTGAAGCAAAAGAAAACGTGGTCAGATGAGAAGTATAACTGGGCGCTGCAAAACATGATTTCTGTTGAAGAATCTAAAGATTCGTTTTTGGATAAACTGCCGGAACTGTATAAAAAGATAAAAGCGTATCGGGAGGCGAATTGACATGAGGTCATCGAGACAAAAAGCCTCTATTTCTAAACTGGATCTCGACCAATTCGTATTTACACCGCCTGGACCGATGGGATGGCAGGCTCATGACTCAATCTCAGCTGAGAAGGAAGAAGAGGAGAAGCATTTAGATGTGGGCAGCATTCGAGAGCTCCCTCACATCAATGCACCGAAAGAATATCAAGAAGAAACGAAGGAAAAGGAAACAGATCACAAAATCGTCGATGATGAAGAAGAAACGAAATTCGAAACCATTCTAGAGCCTGAGGAGGAACGTGATTCGAAACGCTCAGTGCCCCCATATGAAGAAGAGGATGAAGATGAAGAACCAGACTTAGCGGAGGAAGCTAGAGTGGAAATCATCATTCTTCCAAGTGAATCTAAACCAGCTCCATGGTTTTCTCAAACCGTAAAGCGCAAGGCATAAAGTCATATTTATGCCTTTTTTCATGTTCTCTGCAGCAAAAAAACAGCCCGTTTTGCAACACGAGCTGTAGGTTTTATGTTTTTGCTTTCACAAAAAGCTGATTGATAGATGATAAATCAAAATTTTGCGTCAGAAAAGGCGGCGGAAATTGTTTGTTTTTCGGAGTGAGAACGGATTGGTAAACAGTATTGAGCCTTTTGGCCGCATGGGTAAAGGTAAATAAAGCTTCTACATGCTGTCGGGCGTTTTTTGTCATTTTGCTCATTAATTCTTGATCTGTAAAGGCTCTGTCAATTGCTTTTGCAAATGAAGAAGGTTTGTTGTATCTGTCGATGACAAGGCCGGTGACTTCGTCTTTTACGACTTCTCCGTTTCCGCCCCGGTTTGTGGTAATTAAGGGCGTGCCGGCCGCCATTGCTTCATAATTCACACGGGCGAGGGGTTCGTTCCACTGAGAGCTGCACACAAATACATCTGCCATCAGAAAAAGGTTTGGGATGTCGTCAGCGGGAATGAATTTTGTAAAAATTATGTGGTCTCTGTATGGCAGCGCCAGCGTACGCAGATAGGTTACATATTGGTTTTCGCTGTCATCGCTGAACCACTTCCCGCCTGCTATGACCAGTACAGCATCAGGGTGCTGCTGCAAAATCCGTCTCATGCTGTGAATGAGAAGGTGAGGTCCTTTTGTCGGGCTTAAGCGGCCGGCGAATAAAATAACTTTTTTATCTTCAATACCGTATTTTTTCCGGTATGTTTTTCTGACAGCCGAGCCTTTCATCGTCCAGACGGGCGGATAAGAGTTTAAATCAACGCCGGAATACACAACTTTTGTGATGTCCTCTGCTTCAGGGAAACGTTCAATGACGGTTTGTTTAATAAATTCGCTCACAGTTGTGATCATGGAGACATTGTCGAGTACTTCTTTTCCTTGCGCGAAGGTCATCTTTTTTTCAGAAAACATTTCGTTATGCAGGCTCAGAACGATCTTGCTGTTTGGTGAGGCTTTTTTATATAAAGAGACATTTAAAGGCCTGTTGAACACATGAATGAGGTCAAAGGAAGAGGCTCGCAGCTCTTCGGCTACCGCCTCGCGGTAATGTTCTTTTGGCAGATGGATATAATGTACGCCGTCTTTTGTTTCTCTTTTTGGAAGCGATGGATCTTCAATTGAAAAAATGGTCAGGTCGTACCTGCTGCTGAAATAGGGCGTGACACCGTCAATCATCATTTGAATAGCGCCGCCGCGTACTGCGGGCGCCGGCAGCTTTTCTGTACAGATAAAGGCAAGCTTCATTTTTATTCCCCCTGATACAGCGACGATAAATAGGCGATTTCGTTGGTCAAGCCATCCTTTAAGGATGTGGCGGGATCATAATGCAAGAGCTGCTTTGCTTTTGAAATATCCGCCCACGTGTTGCTCGGTTCCCCTGCTATTTTGTCCGAAAAGTGCAGTGTTGCTTTTCTACTGGAAATATCCTCAATGAGGGAGACAACCTTTAAGACTGAGGCACGCTCAGCACCGCCGATATTTACTGTTTCACCAATAAGGTGGGGTTTCCCAAGAACAGCGGTGATGCCTTTGACACAGTCGCCGATATAAGTGAAATCTCTTGACTGCTGCCCATCACCGAAGATGGTAAGCGGCTTTTGCTGAAGGTGCTGCTTAATGAGCCGGTGAAAAGCCATATCCGGCCGCTGTCTTGGCCCGTATACGGTAAAAAAACGGAGAATCACAATTGGAATGCCAAAGCTTTGTTGATACACATGGCAAAGCTTTTCTCCCGTAAGCTTTGTTACCCCGTACGGAGATAAAGGAGAAAGCGACGTGTTTTCGCTGACTTTTCCTTGTTTTTCACCATAGACGGAAGAGGTGGATGCAAAGACGAACGTTTGAATAGAATGTTCCCGGCACGCCTCGAGGAGCCTTTGGAGCGCTTGGATATTATGTGCGGCATATGGGTGAAAATGACTGCCCCAGCTTGAGCGGACACCCGGTATGGCCGCCAAATGAAAGATGACGTCCACTCCTTCCAGTAAGGGAGCAAGATCCGCTGTCAGCAGATTTTCCTTTATGAACGTAAATCGCTTTTCCGGCAGCAGGTTTTTAAGGTTTTTTAATTTCAAGGAAAATGGAGTAGGACCGATAAAGTCATCGATTCCGATAACGTTATGTTTCTTATCTTTTAGTAATTCTTCGCAGAGGTGGGAGCCGATAAAGCCCGCTGCTCCTGTGACTAGTATTTTCATGGACGGCCAACTCCCGTACAGATCAGGCCGCAAGCCTCGATCAGTTCTTTTTTTAATACGTTGCGTCCGTCAATCACAAGACGCCCTTTCATGATGCCTGCAGCCTTTTTCCAATCAAACGCTAAAAACTCGGGCCATTCTGTCGCCAAAAATAAAAAGTCGCTTTCTTCGATCGCATCAAAAGCTTGAGAATGCTGAGTTACATGCTGCCGCAAATGTTCTGGAAGTACAGCTTCAGGATCATATGCATGAACATCACATCCCAGCTCCGTCAGCCTTTCCATCAGTCTGACAGCCTGAGAATTCCTGATGTCATCGGTATTCGGTTTGAAGGAAATGCCGAGTACAGCCGCTTTCTTGCCTTGAAGTGTTTCGAAGAATGACTGTATTTTTTTGATATACAGGCCGAGCTGGGTGTCATTAATGTGCTGCACGGCCCGGAGCAGGAAGGTCTCCGTGTTTTTTTTCTGGGCAGCAAATTGCAGCGCCTGCAGATCCTTTGGAAAACAAGAGCCTCCGTATCCGATGCCTGCCTGCAAAAAGTGCTCCCCGATCCTTGGGTCTAGACCGATAGCGCGGGAAATATCTGAGATATCTGATTGATAGGCTTCACATATGCGGGCCATTTCGTTAATGAACGAAATTTTGGCTGCTAAAAAGAAATTGTTGGCATATTTGATCAGCTCCGCTCCCGCTAAGCTTGTAACGATAAAAGGGGTATCAATGTGTTTGTAAATGGATTTGACGATGGCTGCCGATACGTGATCTTCTTCCTGAACACCGATGACTGTTTTGTCAGGATGCAGCATGTCATATAAGGCATTGCCTTCCCGCAGAAACTCAGGATTGGATACGATATTAAAGAGGTTTTTAGACACTCCGGAGGCAATCAGCTGTTTTGCTATGTTTTCATTTGTCCCGGGCGGAACAGTGCTTTTCGTAATGATGGTTTTATACGATCGGATTGCCTCTCTTAAATCACCGATGACGGACTGCAGGGCTTTCGTATCAGCTGATCCGTCCGAACGCGGCGGGGTTCCGACTGCGATAAAAATAACGGGACATTCCTCCATGCTCGATTTCACTTCAGAAGAAAACGAGAGATTGCCGCAACGAAGTATTGCATCTGAAAGCCCAGGCTCGTAAAAGGGAATGACTCCTTTTTTCAGCTGCCCGATTTTTTTGACGTCTTTGTCTGTGCATATCATGTCATGTCCGATGGATGCCAGTGCCGCTGATAGGGTTAAACCGACATACCCGGCGCCAACCACACAAATTTTCATCACCTGAGCTCCTTTACAAGATTACTGGTCATATATCAATATCCTATTAAAAAAGGGCTGGTTCGTGATTCCGCTTTCTGCCCAGTTGCTTCCGCCTAATTTCAGATGTACAAACATCGGGATGCGCTCTTGGAATATCATGTAATAAACATGAGCTGAGGGGAAAATAACATGATAAAAAAAGCGATCATTCCTGCAGGCGGATTCGGCACGAGAAATCTGCCGGTGACGAAGGTGATTCCGAAAGAAATGTTTCCGGTAGGATCTAAGCCTGTGATTCATTATCTTGTTGAAGAATTAAAGGAGTCAGGCATTGAGGACATTTTGATGGTTGTATCGAGCTATAAAAATCTGATTGTCGACTATTTTGATTCCTCTTTGGCACTTGAGGCTTTTTTGGCCTCTAAGAATAAACTGCATTTGCTTAGTGAGCATCCCATTCCGGATATACGGATTCACTATGTGCGCCAGCCTTATGCAAAGGGTCTTGGCGACGCCATTTCTTTCGGAAAGCAATTTGCAGGCAAAGAGCCTTTTGCCGTCGTTTTGCCTGATGATCTGATTTTTTCCGCCAATCAGCCGGCTTTGGGGCAGCTGATTGAAGCGTATACGAAATATCAGTCCAGTGTGATCGGCTTAAAAGAAACAAAAACGGAGGATTTACATCATTACGGGGTGATAAAAGGGGAGCCTGTTGAAAAAGGGCTTTATCGCATACAGGATATTGTGGAAAAGCCTAAACAAAACCCTCCGTCTCATTTTGCCGCAGCAGGGCGTTATATTTTCACACCGGATATTTTTAATGAGCTGGAGGCATTAGAAGCTGATAGCGGAGGAGAAGTGCAGGTAACGGATGCGATAAAAGCTTCGCTCGGGGCATGTACCGTATACGGGAAATTGCTAGAGGGCGAGCGGTATGACATCGGCCTGCAAAAGGATTATCTGAAGCTGATTTACGATATGCTGAAAACGGAAAAGAACCCCCAATAATCGGGGGTTCAATCAGCGTGGAGATCGCCGAATGTGGTCATGATTCCCTCTTCGTCAAGTTCTTCTTCATAGCGCTCATGGGCTCTGCTTTGATAAACGGTAATTTCTTTTCCAGTGATATCTGTAGCGATGAAATTTTCGTAAGACTCCGTATTGCCGATATTCTCTTCGGCATTCATCGTCATATCATCATAGCTGAGCGGAGGGTTTTCCATATCCTGCGGCGTTTGTGAGTTACCATATTTTTCGACATCCTGATAGGAATCCTCACTGTCATATGGCGCTCTGATTTCTTCATCATCATCAAATTCAAATTGCCCGAATGGTGTTTCTTCTTCAATCGGACGGTCTTTGGAAACCACGTCCTGTGAAGAATACTCCGCGAGGGTTGTGGCAGTCGGAAGCGCTTCAAGTCGTTCGAAAGGGATTTCCTTTCCGCTGACTTCACAAATGCCATACGTACCATTTTCTATCGCCTTCAATGAATGCTCAATGTCCCGAAGGTGCTCTCGCTCATGCAAGTCTAGAGCGATGTCTTTCTCACGCTCGTAAAGTTCTGTCGCCTGATCGCCGGGATGGTTGTCGTATGCCGAAAGCTCACCCCACGAATCATAAGGAAAGGCTGAGTTAAGCTGAAAATGGTCATTGTCTTTGAAACGGTTTAAGATATCTTTTTTCGTTTGTTCCAGTTCATTTTTTAAATGCTGAAGCTGTTCTTTCGTAAGCAATGTGATCGCCTCGTTTCTCTGTGATGCATACCTTTAGTATGAACAGATCGCCTGAGAACTTTCATAAATGGCGGGTGGAGGAATATAGGAGGTTTTCCTTTTATGGTAAGCGGATACAACCTTTGCTATCAGTGGAGAAAGAAATTTAAGCTTTGTTTCTTTTTCATTTCTGAAATTAGGTTTATAATAGGTAAGGCAGGCCATTTGGACTGCATGATCTGTGTTTGACACAAAGGAGACACAGGTGTATGGTATTAAAAGCATTTTAAGGATTATGGAGGAATGTCTCATGGTGACAACGGTGCAGCGTACGTTCCGAAAGGAAGTTCTACATGCATTACATAAAGCCAAAGAAGTCAACCATGCTGTCTTAATAAGCTATTCGAGACAAATCGAGTCTCTTGACCCTCTATCATTTTTCAATTACGGAGCAAAAAAATATACAGGCAATCGATTTTTTTGGTCAGATCCTGAAAGTGAATTGACAATAGTCGGTCTTGGCAAAGAAGCGGTTTTCCAGACAAATCAAAAAAACAGCGAGCGGTATCGTGAGGTTTTTGAACAATGGGAGCGCTTTAAAAAGACGGCTTTTCATATTTATGAAGAAGAAAAGCTGCAGCATTCTGCAGTGGGACCTGTGTTATTCGGAGGATTTTCTTTTGACCCTTGCGAAGAAAGAGGTTCACAATGGGACCATTTCTCGGAAGGGGATTTCTTTGTGCCTGCGCTTATGCTGACGATGACTGCTGAAGGCCCGTTCTTAACAGTTAACAGATGGGTAAGCGGAGGAGAAGACGCAGAAGCTGTTTTAGAAGGCTTAAAAGCTTTTGCGGCGGAATTTATGGTTCCCGATTTCAAGCAAGAAGATCAGGCTGTGATTGCAGCAGCCGAAGAGCTGGATAAGGATGATTGGCTGAAAGCAATCGAAACAGCCACAAGCCAAATTAAAGGGAAACAATATGATAAGGTTGTTCTTGCCCGAGAGCTGCTGCTCACGTTTGACGGTCCAATCCAAATAGAACCGGTGCTTAAAACCCTTCTGGACGATCAGCAGACAAGCTATGTTTTTGCAATTGAACAAGAAGGCAAAACTTTTGTCGGCGCGTCTCCGGAAAGACTGATCAAAAGAGACGGCGGCACTGTCATGTCTTCCTGTCTGGCAGGCTCCATTAAACGAGGCGTGAATGAAGAAGACGACTGCCGGATAGGCCTTGAATTATTAAACGATGAGAAAAACCTGCTTGAGCATGATATTGTGGTAGGTATGATTCATAATGCTTTTGTATCAAGCTGTTCAGAGGTTGAAAAGCCTGATGGACCTGTTTTGTACAAAACAAAAAGCGTTCAGCACCTGTTTACGCCGATTGTCGGACAGCTGCGCGAGTCTGCTTCGATTTTTGACTTAATTGAGAAGCTGCACCCCACTCCGGCGCTTGGGGGATCACCTCAGGAAAAAGCTGTTGACGTGATCAGAGAGATTGAACCGATGTCTCGCGGCTGGTATGCGGCCCCTATCGGCTGGATTGACAGCCAGGATAACGGGGAATTCGCGGTAGCCATTCGTTCAGGGCTCATCGAAGGAAGCACAGCAAGGCTGTTTGCCGGGTGCGGTATTGTGGAAGACTCGGAACCAATCTCGGAATATGAAGAAACACAGATTAAATTAAAGCCGATGATCTCTGCATTAGGAGGTGAGAGGCGTTGACAGTCAACCCGATTACTCATTACATCGGAAGTTTTATTGATGAATTCGCCCTTTCCGGAATTACGGACGCCGTCGTTTGTCCGGGCTCAAGATCTACACCGCTGGCTGTTCTTTGTGCTGCGCATCCCGATATCAGCGTCCATGTCCAAATTGATGAAAGATCTGCCGGATTTTTTGCCTTAGGTTTGGCAAAAGCGAAGCAGCGTCCCGTACTATTGATCTGTACATCTGGAACAGCCGCGGCCAACTTTTATCCGGCTGTGGTTGAAGCCCATTATTCAAGGGTGCCTATTATTGTGTTAACTGCTGATCGGCCTCATGAGCTGCGCGAAGTAGGCGCACCGCAGGCTATTAATCAGCACTTCTTATTCGGTAACTTTGTTAAGTTTTTCACAGACTCTGCTCTTCCTGAAGAGTCTCCGCAAATGTTGAGATACATCCGAACGCTGGCAAGCCGCGCTGCCGGAGAAGCACAAAAGCGCCCAATGGGGCCTGTCCATGTGAATGTGCCGCTGCGCGAACCGCTGATGCCGGATCTTTCAGATGAGCCGTTTGGAAGAATGAGAACAGGGCGTCATGTGTCTGTGAAAACGGGTACGCAGTCTGTTGACCGCGAGTCCCTGTCTGATGTGGCTGAGATGCTCGCAGAGGCTGAAAAAGGAATGATCGTCTGCGGAGAGCTCCATAGTGATGCGGATAAGGAAAACATTATTGCGCTTTCAAAAGCGCTTCAGTATCCAATTTTAGCGGATCCGCTGTCTAATCTGCGGAATGGTGTTCATGATAAAAGCACTGTTATTGATGCGTATGATTCGTTTTTAAAAGATGATGAGCTGAAGCGGAAACTCCGTCCTGATGTTGTCATTCGGTTTGGACCGATGCCTGTTTCAAAACCGGTTTTCTTATGGCTTAAGGATGATCCGGCGATTCAGCAAATCGTGATTGACGAGGATGGAGGGTGGAGAGACCCGACACAGGCAAGCGCGCATATGATTCATTGTAATGCGTCTGTTTTTGCTGAGGAGATCATGGCAGGCCTTACTGCTGCTGCCAGATCCTCAGAGTGGCTGGAAAAGTGGCAGTTTGTCAATAGGCGGTTCCGCGAGCATCTGCAAACAATCAGCAGTGAAGATGTTTCGTTTGAAGGCAATCTCTATCGAATCCTTCAGCATCTTGTGCCTGAAAACAGCTCGCTGTTTGTGGGAAACAGCATGCCGATCAGGGATGTTGATACGTTTTTTGAAAAGCAGGACCGCCCTTTCCGGATTTATTCAAACCGGGGAGCAAACGGGATAGACGGTGTCGTCTCCTCTGCCATGGGGGTATGTGAAGGAACAAAAGCGCCTGTTACCCTTGTGATTGGAGATTTATCTTTTTATCACGATTTAAACGGCCTGCTGGCGGCCAAAAAGCTGGGTATTCCTCTTACTGTGATTCTTGTCAATAATGACGGAGGAGGGATTTTCTCCTTTTTGCCGCAGGCTTCTGAGAAGACACACTTTGAAGATTTGTTCGGCACACCGACAGGGCTCGATTTCAAGCATGCGGCTGCACTTTACGGCGGAACGTATTCATGCCCGGCTTCTTGGGATGAATTCAAAACAGCTTACGCGCCGCAGGCAGACAAGCCCGGACTCCATTTGATTGAAATCAAAACGGATCGCCAATCAAGAGTCCGGCTTCATCGCGATATGCTGAATGAGGCTGTGCGGGAAGTGAAAAAACAATGGGAACTGTAAACATAACGGTATCAGATGGTGTCCGATATGCAGTGGCAGACGAGGGACCGAATGCTTCCGAAGCCGTCGTCTGTCTGCACGGGTTTACCGGCAGCAAACAATCATGGACTTTTCTTGATGAAATGCTGCCTGATTCCCGTTTGATCAAAATTGATTGTTTAGGGCATGGGGAAACCGATGCCCCGCTGAATGGGAAAAGATACAGCACAAGCCGGCAAGTTTCTGACCTTGCCGAGATTTTTGATCAATTAAAACTTCACAAAGTGAAATTGATTGGGTATTCTATGGGAGGAAGGCTTGCTTACTCTTTCGCGATGACATATCCCGAGCGGGTATCGGCACTTGTGCTTGAAAGCACGACGCCGGGGCTCAAAACACTTGGGGAACGGCGGGAACGAATCATGCGGGACCGGAAGCTTGCTGATTTTATTTTACGAGACGGGCTCAAAGCGTTTGTTGCGTATTGGGAGAATATCCCTTTGTTTTCATCTCAGCAGAGGCTGGCTGAAGATATTCGGCACAGGATACGATCGGGCCGTCTGCGGAACAATAAGATTGGGCTTGCGAACAGTTTAACCGGCATGGGCACCGGTTCACAGCCTTCCTTGTGGAGCCGTGTAGAGGAAATAGATGTTCCTGTGCTTCTTATCTGCGGGGAGTGGGACGAAAAATTTTGCGCCATCAATCAAGAGGTGCATAAGATGCTTCCTTCTAGTAGAATAGAGATTGTTCCAAAAGCAGGACATACGGTCCATGTGGAACAGCCGCGATTGTTTGGTAAAATAGTGAGTGAGTTTTTGACAAGCATCTGACTCATTCACATAGAGAATAAAAGGAGGTCATCATATGGCTGAATGGAAAACAAAACGGACATACGATGAGATATTGTATGAAACGTATAATGGCATTGCAAAAATAACAATCAACCGACCTGAGGTACATAATGCGTTTACCCCTAAAACGGTTGCTGAAATGATTGATGCGTTTGCTGACGCAAGAGACGACCAAAACGTTGGGGTTATCGTGCTTGCCGGTGCAGGGGACAAGGCATTTTGTTCTGGCGGAGACCAAAAAGTGCGCGGCCACGGTGGATATGTAGGAGACGACCAGATCCCGCGTCTTAACGTATTGGATCTTCAGCGTTTAATCCGCGTCATCCCGAAACCGGTTGTTGCGATGGTGTCCGGATATGCGATCGGCGGAGGCCATGTGCTTCACATCGTATGTGACTTGACAATTGCTGCGGACAACGCAATTTTCGGACAAACAGGCCCTAAAGTGGGAAGCTTCGATGCAGGTTACGGTTCTGGCTACCTGGCTCGAATTGTAGGACATAAAAAAGCACGTGAAATCTGGTACCTATGCCGTCAGTACAACGCACAGGAAGCACTGGACATGGGTCTTGTCAACACAGTCGTTCCTTTGGAACAGCTTGAAGAAGAAACGATTAAATGGTGTGAAGAAATGCTTGAAAAAAGCCCGACCGCACTGCGCTTTCTTAAAGCTGCGTTTAACGCGGACACAGACGGACTTGCTGGAATTCAGCAGTTTGCAGGGGATGCTACCCTTCTTTACTACACAACAGATGAAGCAAAAGAAGGCCGTGATTCCTTTAAGGAAAAACGCAAACCTGATTTCGGACAGTTCCCTCGTTTTCCGTGATCAGCAATACCTAGTAAACCAACAGCTTGAGACTTTGCGGTCCAAGCTGTTTTCTTTTCAATACAGACATTTTACCTCGGAGATGATGACATGCTGACAGAACAGCCCAACTGGCTCATGCAGCGGGCACAGCTGACACCTGAGAGAATCGCTCTCATTTATAGAGACCAAACCGTGACATTTGCAGAATTGTTTGCCGCGTCTAAACGAATGGCGGAACAGCTTGCCGCTCATTCGGTTCGGAAAGGGGATACTGCAGCTATTTTGCTCCAAAACCGTGCAGAAATGGTATACGCTGTTCACGCTTGTTTTTTGCTTGGTGTTAAGGCGGTGCTTTTGAATACGAAGCTGTCAACACATGAAAGGCTGTTTCAGCTGGAGGATTCGGGATCCGGCTTTTTATTGACAGATTCAAGCTTTGAGAAGAAAGAATATGAACACATCGTTCAAACGATTGATGTGGATGAACTGATGAAAGAAGCAGCAGAGGAAATTGAGATCCAGGCTTATATGCAAATGGATGCAACGGCAACGCTGATGTATACGTCGGGTACGACAGGAAAGCCCAAGGGAGTTCAGCAAACGTTCGGAAACCATTATTTCAGTGCGGTGTCGTCCGCTCTTAATTTGGGTATAACAGAACAAGACCGCTGGCTTATCGCATTGCCGCTCTTTCACATCAGCGGCTTGTCCGCATTATTTAAATCTGTGATCTATGGAATGACTGTCGTGCTTCACCAGCGTTTTTCCGTAAGCGATGTGCTGGATTCTATCAACAGGCATGAAGTGACAATGATATCTGCGGTGCAGACTATGCTGGCCAGTCTTTTGGAAGAAACAAACCGCTGCCCTGAATCCATCAGATGCATTCTTCTCGGCGGCGGTCCTGCACCGCTGCCATTGCTTGAGGAATGCCGTGAGAAAGGATTCCCTGTCTTTCAGTCATATGGAATGACAGAAACATGCTCGCAAATTGTTACCCTGTCGCCGGAATTCAGTATGGAAAAGCTCGGATCTGCGGGGAAACCGCTGTTTTCGTGTGAAATCAAAATAGAGCGGGACGGACAGGTATGTGAACCGTTTGAACACGGTGAAATTATGGTCAAAGGCCCGAATGTCATGAAAAGCTATTTTAACCGGGAGAGCGCAAACGAAGCCTCTTTTCAAAATGGCTGGCTGAAAACAGGTGATCTTGGTTATTTGGACAATGAAGGCTTTTTATATGTATTAGACAGACGTTCAGATCTGATCATTTCTGGCGGAGAAAACATTTATCCGGCCGAAGTGGAGTCAGTGCTGCTTTCACACCCCGCTGTGGCCGAAGCCGGGGTTTCAGGGGCTGAGGACAAAAAATGGGGGAAAGTGCCTCACGCCTATCTTGTCCTTCACACGCCTGTGAGCGCAGAAGAATTGACTGACTACTGCAAAGAACGCTTGGCGAAGTATAAAATTCCGGCAAAATTCTATGTGCTTGACCGCCTGCCGCGCAATGCGTCTAATAAGCTCTTGCGAAATCAGCTGAAGGATGCGCGTAAAGGAGAACTGCTATGATCGAAATAGAAAAAATCACGCTTTACCATTTGAGCATGAACTTAAAGAAACCGTTTAAAAACAGTATCGAAACGCTTCAAGAGCGTAAATTTCTGATCGTGGAAGCCATTGATACAACAGGTGTCACAGGCTGGGGAGAAGTTTCCGCTTTCTCTTCGCCTTGGTACACCGAGGAAACCATTGGAACATGTTTGCATATGCTAAAAGATTTTTTTATCCCAAATGTCGTCGGCCGTGAATTCAATCACCCTTCAGAAGTGCCGGACAGCCTGGCGCGTTATAAAGGAAACCGGATGGCAAAAGCGGGACTTGAATCGGCTATATGGGATATCTATGCCAAAAAGAAGGGCTTATCCCTTGCTGAGGCATTGGGCGGAACAAGGGATAAAGTCCCTGCCGGGGTGGTAGTCGGCCTGGCGCCTCTTGACGATATGCTGAAGGAAATTGAGAGCTATCAAAAAGAAGGCTATCAAAGAATAAAAATTAAAATTCAGCCTGGGCAGGATGTGGAATTGGTCAAGGCCATCCGCAGCCGATTCCCAACCATCCCGCTTATGGCCGATGCCAATTCCTCGTACGAATTGAAGGATATCAGCCGTTTAAAGGAGCTTGATGAGTACCATTTAATGATGATTGAGCAGCCCCTTCAATCCGACGACATCGTTGATCACCGCCACCTGCAGAAACATTTGAAAACGGCCATTTGCCTTGATGAGAGCATTTGTTCAGTTGATGATGCGAGACGGGCGATTGAGCTAGGAAGCTGCAAAATTATTAATATAAAACCTTCTCGTGTCGGCGGCTTAACAGAAGCCTTAAAAATTCATGATTTATGCAAAGAGCATCATATGCAGGTTTGGTGCGGCGGAATGCTGGAAACAGGCATATCAAGAGCGCAGAACGTGGCGCTTGCTTCACTGCCTCAATTCACAATACCTGGCGATATATCTTCATCCTCACGATATTGGGATGAAGATATTGTAACCCCTGATATTCGTATTGATAATGGATTTATTTCTGTGTCAAAACAGCCTGGTTTAGGGGTTGAGGTGAATCAAGACATTATGCGAAAATATGTGACCAAAATGGATGTTTTCACACAGCATGGGTAAGAAAAAAGAATTTTGCTATTTTGAATAAATGACACTGTGCTGTTACAGTAAAAGTGTTCGTTGAATACATCCCTTCTCGTTTGGACCGGCTGCTGACCCAGCCGGTTTTTTTATGTAAATCAGCTTGACAAAAATGGTCAAACGCGATAATTTTGCACAAAGGAAACTTTTTGTCCTGTGTAAATAAAACATGCTTTTGGCTAATTTAATGTCACATGTCTAAGAACTGACAACATAAGATAAAACAATCGGACATTGATGGCAAAGAGGAGGAGAAATATGAGACGAGGGCTGATGGCAGCAGTGCTTTTTGCGACCTTTGCGTTAACGGGATGCGGAACGGATTCAGCCGGAAAAAGCGCTGATCAGCAATTACAAGTGACAGCGACAACATCTCAAATTGCCGATGCAGCAGAAAACATCGGAGGTAAGCATGTAAAAGTCACCTCTTTAATGGGACCGGGGGTTGATCCGCACCTCTACAAAGCTTCCCAAGGTGATACGAAAAAATTAATGTCTGCCGATGTTGTTCTGTACAGCGGGTTGCATTTGGAAGGGAAAATGGAGGATGTCCTCCAAAAAATCGGCGAACAAAAACAAGCGACGGCAGTAGCTGAGGCCATTCCGAAAAATAAGCTTATTCCCGCGGGGGAAGGCAAGACGTTTGATCCCCACGTCTGGTTCAGCATTCCGTTATGGATCTATGCGGTGGATGAAATTGAAGCGCAATTCAGCAAAGCAATGCCTCAGCACGCAGATGCCTTTCGGAAAAATGCCAAAGAGTACAAAGAAGATTTGCAATATTTAGATAAGTGGTCGCGTAAAGAGATCGCACATATTCCGGAGAAAAGCCGTGTGCTTGTGACTGCTCATGATGCGTTTGCGTACTTTGGGAATGAGTATGGATTTAAGGTAAAAGGCCTGCAGGGACTCAGCACAGATTCGGACTATGGATTAAGGGATGTTCAGGAGCTGGTTGATCTTCTGACAGAAAAACAAATAAAAGCTGTGTTCGTAGAAAGCAGTGTATCTGAAAAATCAATCAATGCAGTGGTGGAAGGCGCTAAAGAAAAAGGCCATACAGTCACAATCGGCGGTCAGCTTTATTCGGATGCCATGGGTGAAAAGGGCACAAAAGAAGGCACATACGAAGGAATGTTCCGCCACAATATCAACACGATTACTAAAGCGCTTAAATAAAGAAAAGAGGTGGAGGATATGTTCCCTGTTGAGCTTGATAATGTGACGGTTGCTTATCATAAAAAGCCTGTACTGCAGGACATTTCGCTGCAGGTACCGGAAGGAAAACTTATTGGCATTATCGGCCCAAACGGCGCGGGAAAATCAACCTTGATCAAAACGATTCTCGGTCTTGTGCCCCGGGCTTCCGGAGACATCTCTATTTACGGCAAAGACTATAAGGATCAGCGGACCAGAATCGGATATGTTCCGCAGCGCGGCTCGGTTGACTGGGATTTCCCCACAAGCGCGCTCGATGTCGTCCTAATGGGAAGATACGGGAGAATCGGTTTATTAAAGAGGCCAAAGAAAGCGGATGTGGAGATGGCGAAGGCCGCATTAGCAAAAGTCGGGATGCTTGATTATGCGAAGAGGCAGATCAGCCAGCTGTCAGGCGGCCAGCAGCAGCGGGTGTTTCTTGCCCGGGCACTCTGCCAGAACGCTGACATTTATTTTATGGATGAACCGTTTGCAGGTGTCGATGCAGCGACGGAGCGGGCGATTATGACACTGTTGGCAGAACTCAAAGAAAAAGGAAAAACCGTGCTTGTCGTCCATCATGACCTGCAGACCGCCGAGGATTATTTCGATTGGATTTTACTTCTTCATTTAAGGAAAATCGCTTTCGGACCGGCGGAAAACGTTTTTACGATCGAAAACCTGCAAAAAACATATGGAGGAAGGCTTACGTTTTTAAAAGATAAAGTGCTGGCAGAAGGACATAAGGAGTGAGCGCAATGTTTGAAAGTTTGTGGCTGCAGCTTCAGCATCCGAATACACAGTGGGTGCTGGCCGGTACGCTTTTGCTCGGGATGGCAAGCGGTGTTTTGGGCAGCTTTGTGCTGCTGAGAAAGCAAAGTTTAATTGGCGATGCGATGGCCCATTCAGCTCTGCCGGGAGTGTGTCTCGCTTTTCTGTTCACCGGGCAAAAATCACTGCCTTTCTTTTTGCTGGGGGCGGCGCTCGCCGGGCTGCTCGGAACGTTTTGTATTCAGCTGATTCCGCGGCTTTCAAAAACAAAGGGGGACTCGGCGATCGGGATTGTTCTTTCTGTGTTTTTTGGCGTCGGGATCATTCTGCTGACATATATTCAGCAACAGGGGGCGGGAAGCCAAAGCGGGCTTGATTCTTTTTTATTCGGCCAGGCTGCTTCATTGGTCAGGCAGGATATCATCCTTATTGCAGGAATATCCGCTGTTCTACTGCTCCTATGTATTGTTTTCTTTAAGGAATTTACATTGATTACTTTTGATCTCGCGTTTGCAAAGGGATTAGGAATCCCGGTGCGTTTTTTAAACGGGCTTTTGGCTTGTCTGATTGTCTGTGCTGTCGTCATTGGGCTTCAGACTGTTGGTGTGATATTAATGGCGGCTATGCTGATTACACCTGCCATAGCTGCGAGATATTGGACCGAACGATTAACCGGGATGATCGTCATTGCCGGGATTACAGGCGGGGTCAGCGGCGTGGCCGGAACCCTGCTTAGCACCACGATGAAGGGAATGGCGACAGGGCCATTAATGATCTTATCTGCAACGCTGCTCTTTCTTTTTTCAATGATTTGCGCGCCTAAGCGGGGATTGGCTGCTAAAGCCATAAGGCTGATGAGGCTGCGGCGCAGAACAAGCAGGGAGCAAGTGCTTTTGGAGATTTATGAACAGTATGAAAAGAATAATCTTTGTGTAACTGTTGAAAGTGTAAGAAAGAAAAGACGCCTATCCCCTTCATTATGCCTTAAGGCATTAAATGACTTGGAACAAGAGAGGTGCATTGAGCGTATCGAAAATGGGATTTGGCAAATCACAAGCAAAGGGATAGAAAAAGGCTATCACACAGCTTTGAAGCAGCGGATGTATGAAGTGTATCTCATGCATGAAATGGAACTTGCCAATATAGAATCCGATCAGGACTGCTTTGACCCGAACCGTTTACCGAGAGAAACGAGAGAGCGGCTTTATTCACTCTTAAAGCTGTATGGACGGATGCCTGAGCGTCGAAAAGCGTCTCATGATGCCGAGAAGGGACAGATCGTAAATGAGTTTTGAAGCATGGATTATAGCTACCGGTGTATTAGTCGGTGTAAGCTGCGGATTGATCGGCACATTTCTTGTGCTGAGAAGCATGGCGATGCTGGCCGACGCAATCAGTCATACAGTGTTGCTTGGCATTGTCGGCGCTTTTCTAGTGACGGGAAGTCTCGATGGGATTTCTATGTTTATTGGCGCAGCCGCAACCGGTCTGTTAACGGCTTTCTTGGTTCAGCTTCTTCATAGCAAGGGGGTTCAATCAGATGCTGCCATAGGAGTTGTGTTTACATCTTTATTTGCAATCGGGGTTATTTTGCTTTCTGTATATGGAGCGAATGTCCATCTCGATATTGAGCACTCGTTAATGGGAGAAATCGCTTTTGTGCCGTGGAATACGGTGACGGTATTCGGGGTTGATATTGGGCCGAAAGCGTTTTGGATGCTGACATCTATTCTGGTTTTAAACGTAGTGTTGATCAGTGTGTGCTATAAGGAGTTTAAAATCGCTTCGTTTGATCCTCAAATGGCCTTAGCCTTGGGAATACCGGTTTTGCTCATTCATTACGTGCAAATGGGCATGCTGTCTCTGACGACTGTTGCTTCCTTTGATTCGGTGGGTGCTGTATTGGTTGTGGCTATGTTGATTGTTCCGCCTGCTGCGGCACATTTGCTGACAGACCGGCTTCTTTATATGCTGATTCTCAGCGCGTTGATTGGCGGGCTGTCGGCGGTCATGGGCTATTTCTTCGCAACATGGCTTAATGTTTCGATTTCAGGAGCGATGGCGGCCATGACAGGTGTATGTTATGCAAGCGCCTTTTTGTTTTCACCTGCAAACGGGGTCATGACTAAAAAGTTAAGAACACTCAACATGCAAAAAGAAAGAGCTGGCTGATGCAGCTCTTTCTTTTAATTACAAATCATGCGGCTTAAACGTTTTGCAGTCTGTTTCCCGGCTGTTTTCAGCCGTTTCACCAGTATGGCTGACAACATAAATGGCATCAGCGGTGCATTTGTTACCTTTGCCCCAATAAGAACAGTTGTTGACCTCACATAGAATTTTCTGCTCCATGCCATCCCCTCCTTATAAAGGTTCTGGATTAGTATAGCCGGCTGGCTTGCCCTCTATTCCTCCTGGCGGATATAGCGTTTATCTCGCATAAACATTTTCCAGAAGAAATAAAAGCCCGGAAATAGAATGATAAATGCAACGATATAAGTCGCAAACAGCGCCCTGAACGTTGCTGGCTCTGTGAAGCCTGACATGACTGTCACATCAGGATAAATCATATACGGAAGATGCGCCCGCCCGTACGCGTAGCTTGCGAGAAAATACTGTATCCCAATCGCGACAAGTGCAAGCCGCGGTTTTCCGATGTTTTGCCCAAAGCTCTTATTAGGCAGAAAAAGGGCGATTCCAGCAATGACAAATGTAATGAACGATGCAATAATCCAAGTGAAATCATTCAGCATTCCGCTGAACAGCCAGTTTGCTTCATTCCGCATTGTCACCATGATGCAAACAGCAAACAACAGTGAAATCGGGCCGGTAATCAGGGCGCTTTTTCTGTAGGCTCGGTACGCATCCTGTTCCTCTGCCACATTTGAAACATCTGCAAGCAGCAGCGAGGACAAAAATAAGGTGCTTAAAATCGCAAACCCGATAAATGAATAGGCGTTGGGGCTTGAAAAGATTTTAGACATATTTAAGTTATAGATTCCATCCGTTTTTTCTATAAACCCTCCGTGTGTCACAGGAAGCACCAAAATTAAAATAGCAGGAATGATAAAGCCGGAGATGCCGGAAATATATCTTAGCGTTTTCCGCTCCTTTGCTGTATTTGAAAAAACGAGAAATCCGCTTCGAATCGCTAAAAGCAGCAAAATCATGCTTCCGGGAATTAATAAAACGGTTCCGAGCACAAATGTCGCGCCGGGGAAAAAACTGAAAAGCGCCACGACGATGGCCACAATAAAGACGTTTGTGACCTCCCAAGTCGGGGACAAAAAGCGATTCGCAATATCGGTGGCCTTCATATGCTCCTTATTTAAATAGATCATAGACCAAAATCCCGCTCCAAAATCCATTGTCGCCATGACGGCGTAAATAAACACAAAGCCCCAGATAATTGAGATGGCGATCAGAGCGTCAGTTGAAATCTCCATTTGTCGATCTTCCTTCCATTTGGTTTCCTGTTTGCGGAGCCATTACGACTCCGCTGTATTTAAATCTTCGTCAACCGGGTGCTTGCGGAAATAATACAGCAGCACGTAGACGACAGCTGCGCCTAACACGGCATAAACAAATGTGAAAAATAAGAACAGCACCCCGATCGAGCCAGTCGTTGTTACGACATCTGACGTTTTCAGCAGATGATAGATGACCCAAGGCTGCCTCCCCGTACATGCGAAAATCCAGCCGAATTCAATGCCGATGAGACTAAAAGGGCCTGCTGTCATGAAAATGACCAAAAGCCACGTTGGGAAACGGTCTTTCTTAAGCACCTTTCTCCAGACCACACCGATAATGGAATAAAGAATAAGCAGCATGCCTACACCGACCATCGCATTAAACAGCGTGTGAATGAAAAGCGGCGGCCATTCATCTCTCGGAAATGCATTTAATCCCTTTACAACAGTGTCAAAACGGTTCGCTGCCAAAAAGCTTAAAGCCCATGGAATCTCGATTGCCCATTTTACTTTTTCTTCATTCGGGTCGGTAAAACCGCCGATAGCGAGCGGGGCGTGGGATCTTGTTTCAAACAGGCCTTCCGCACCGGCTAATTTTTCGGGCTGGTATTCGTACAGCATTTGTGCAGATTCGTGTCCGTTTAAAGCGGTCAGCAATGAAAAAATACCGCCGATCGTCAGTGCGAGCAAAAGGGCTTTCCGGTGAAAGCGATAGACCTTTTCCTTTTTCCTCGTCCGGATCATTTTATACGCCGCAACAGAAGCCACGATAAACGCACCGGTCATAAACGCGGACAGCACGACATGGCCGGCAGTGATAAAAAAGCTAGGATTAAAAAACGCAGCCCACGGGTCAACATCTGTAATTTTTCCGTTTAAAATTTTAAAACCGGCGGGTGTACCTTCAAAAGCGTGAACATTCGTAATCAGAACAGCTGATGCTGCTGCCCCGACTAACACAAAGAAAACAGCAACAATCCTCATTGCAGGTGACAAACGGTCTGCAGCGTATACATAAATCGACATGAATAGGGCTTCAACAAAAAAAGCATAGATTTCAATTTGAAATGGCAGGGACATCACCCGGCCGATGACTTCCATAAATCCCGGCCATAAAAGCGCGAGCTGAGTGCCCGCGATCGTTCCGGTCGGTATGGCGACCCCCAGCAAAACGGCTTGTGCTTTCGTCCATCTTTTCGCCATGATCGCATAATGGTCATCTTTCGTTTTTTGATAGATCAATTCCGCCACTAAAATCATGAGCGGGAGACCGACTCCAAGCGTTGCGAAAATGATATGAAAGCCCATTGTCGTGCCAAAGAGGCTTCTGGCCAAAACTAAATCATCCACAATCGTAAACCACCTTTCTAAAAAGACGTTCTGTATGTATTTTGGGTTTATTATTTGCTTCCTCGGTTAGATTATTCTTCCTATTCTTAAATGCCATGAAGTTTACGATGTGAAAACAGAGGGAAGGATATAAGAAGATTGACAAAACGTTTGTAAGGTTATAAAATAAAACGTAATTATTACGATTTATTGAAAGGAGATTCACATGAAAGAAGGAATTCATCCGAAGAACCACAAAGTGATATTTCAGGATGTCAACAGCGGCTACCGTTTTCTCAGCACCTCTACGAAAACATCTGATGAAACAGCAGAGTGGGAAGACGGAAACACATATCCTGTCATTAAAGTAGAAGTAAGCTCTGACACGCATCCGTTTTATACTGGCCGCCAGAAATTCAATGAAAAAGGCGGACGAGTTGAGCAGTTCAAAAAACGCTATAACATGGGGAAATAAGGCAGACCAGAGGGTTTGTCTTTTTTTATTATGACGAATAAACAAGGGTTGTGATATATTGAAGAGTAAAAAGAATAGAAAGGGACAACGAACATGAGTCTTCTAAATGATATTCTCGAATTTAACAAGACATTTACTGAACAAAGAGAGTATGAAAAGTATCAAACATCAAAATTTCCAGATAAAAAAATGGCGATTCTTTCTTGCATGGACACTCGTCTGGTTGAACTGCTGCCGCATGCGATGAATTTGCGAAACGGTGATGTGAAAATCATTAAAAGTGCCGGTGCGCTTGTGACACACCCATTCGGAAGCATCATGAGAAGTTTACTCGTCGCAGTGTACGAGCTGAATGCAGATGAGGTGTGTGTGATCGGGCATCACGATTGCGGCATGAGCAAAATCAGCAGCAAAAGCATGCTTGAAAAAATCAAAGCAAGAGGGATTCCGGAAGAACGCATCGAAACAATAAAGTACTCCGGTGTAGACTTTGATCAATGGTTTAAAAGCTTTGATTCAGTGGAAGCGAGTGTGAAAGACAGCGTAGACGTTATTAAACATCACCCGCTGTTCCCTGAAAACGTTCCGGTCCATGGCTTAGTCATTGATCCTAAAACCGGAAAACTGGATCTTATCGTAAACGGTTATAACAATTAATGTTTTTGTTTCTTTTCAGGAACGGGATCGACTCCTCCCGGATGGAACGGGTGGCATTTCAAAATCCGTTTGATTGTCAGCCATCCGCCTTTTAAAGCGCCATGTGTTTTAATCGCTTCGATTCCATATTGGGAACAGGTCGGATAAAAGCGGCACGTTGGCGGTGTCAGGGGTGAGATGAATTTTTGATATCCTCTGATCAGAGCGATGAATAGGGTTTTCATGTTTCTTCAGCAACCTTTCTGATGCAAGTATAAGAAAAAAAACACAGATTGAAAAGTTAATCAATAATTCTTATCGGAAAAGTATGTTATAATGAAATTACATTTTTAAAAAAGGGGAGAGTGCCATTATGCCTTCAGTAGAAAGTTTTGAGCTTGATCATAATTCGGTTGTTGCTCCATATGTAAGACATTGCGGCGTGCATAAAGTGGGAACAGACGGCGTTGTAAATAAATTTGACATTCGTTTTTGCCAGCCAAATAAACAGGCGATGAAGCCTGACACCATTCACACACTCGAGCATTTGCTCGCTTTTACGATTCGTTCTCACGCTGAGAAATACGATCATTTTGATATCATTGATATTTCTCCAATGGGCTGCCAGACAGGCTATTATCTAGTTGTGAGCGGAGAGCCGACATCAGCGGAAATCGTTGATCTGCTTGAAGACACAATGAAGGAAGCGGTAGAGATTACAGAAATACCAGCTGCGAATGAAAAGCAGTGCGGCCAAGCGAAGCTTCATGATCTGGAAGGCGCTAAACGTTTAATGCGTTTCTGGCTTTCACAGGATAAAGAAGAATTGCTAAAAGTATTTGGCTAAAATAGAAAGGACCTTTTTGCGCATAAGCAAAAAGGTCTTTTTTGTGACGTCTCATATTTTATGTACCATTTGCTGTAAGCGTTTGCTACTATTTAGGTAAACGATGAAAGGGTGATGGCATGAAAAAGATGTTGGTTGTTCTGCTTTTTTCTGCTTTATTGCTTAATGGATGCGGATCTGGTGAAAGCAAAGCAAATACAGCTGAGACGCCCGAGGTTTTGGATGTCAAGCTGACCGGGCCTGAAAAAGTAAATCCCGGAGAAAGCGCTGCTTATGAAGCAGCCGTATCATATAGTGATGAAGCTGTGACGGATGCCGATGAAGTAGAGTTTGAAGTATGGAAAGAAGGGGAAAAAGACGCAAGCCAAATGTTTAAGGCGAAACAAGAAAAAGGCGTATACCGATTGGAAACGACGTTTAAGGAAGATGGTGTATACACTGTCCAATCCCATGTCACAGCAAAAAAACAGCATAGCATGCCGACCTTAAAAGTCCAAGTCGGAGACGCCGATGCTGCCAGCAATCAGTCAGAAGAGGAGCATTCACATCATCATTGATTGTGTGAATCAGAGTGATTTTCTTGTGGTGGATCAATGGTATGCTTTACATTATAGGCTTTTACAGTCGTCCAAATGGTTACAAGCAAAACAGCCAGCACAATCAAAATACTTATCGTAATGAGAAGCGTCATGACATTCCACCTCCCGTTTTTTAACAATTGTAGCATAATAGAAGAAATCGTGACAGATAAGGGTAAAAAAGAGGTTTTAGCGTACGATATTAAGGGTATACATAGTCATATAACAAGGAGGAGATACCATGTCAGAACAATTGATTCAAGCAGTGAACAAACAAGTAGCCAACTGGACAGTCATGTATGTGAAACTACATAATTATCACTGGTATGTGAAAGGAAAAGATTTCTTCACTCTTCATGAAAAGTTTGAGGAGCTGTACAATGAAACGGCAACTTATATTGATGACTTAGCAGAACGTCTTTTGGCGCTGAACGGAAAACCGATTGCAACAATGAAGGAATCCTTAGAAACGGCTTCTGTCAAAGAAGCTGCTGGAAATGAAACAGCTGAACAAATGGTTCAAAGCGTATATGATGATTTCACAGTCATCGCGGAAGAGCTGAAAAACGGCATGGATTTAGCTGATGAAGTCGGTGACGAAACAACAGGGGACATGCTTCTTGCGATCCATCAAAATATTGAAAAACATAACTGGATGTTAAAAGCTTACCTAGGTTAAGTTCAAAAATAGAACGGCCGGATGTCTTAAAAAAGACGTCCGGCTTTTCTTTTTGTATCTTAAAAATAGGCGACAACCAGTCCATTTTTCTGAAAAATCCAATCCGTTCGGCTTGTTTACCATAGAATATCGTAAGGCCGTTTCTGTGAAAGGATGTTGGGATAAATGGATAGAGACTTTGGCATCTTTTCGTTTTTAGCAGTCAGCGTTTCAGCAGCGGGTTTTTTCTTTGGAGGTTTTCAGTATTCATTTCTGATTTTGCTCTCTCTTATGGCAATTGAATTTATCAGTACGACTTTGAAGGAAACCATTATTCACAAACTGTCATTTAAAAAGATATTTGCCCGGCTTGTCAAAAAATTAGTCACGCTGGCTCTGATCTCTGTATGCCACTTTTTTGATCAGCTGCTGAATACACAGGGATCAATTCGTGACTTGGCTATTATGTTTTATATTCTTTATGAATCTGTGCAAATTGTTGTGACAGCCAGCTCTCTTGGCATACCGGTTCCCCAGATGCTTGTCGATCTTTTAGAAACGTTAAAAAATAAATTTAAGCGCAAACCGTAACTTTTCCCTGTTTGAGGGTCATAATAAAGCCCAGAGCGTCGGTCGCACTTTTCGGCAAAAGCTATCGCAAAAAACTGTACGAGCTAGTCTGCATGCAGAACCTGACGGCGTGCTGGGTTTCCCTTATTTTTTGATAAAAGGCTTCCGAAGAAACGTAACTGTGGTATGATGTATGGAAGATAGCTAGGAACGGATTTGAGGGATAAACATGTACGAGTTTAAAGATTATTATCAGAATACTGTTCAGCTTTCCTTTGACGATCAGCCTTTCTCGGACAGCCCGAAGCATGTCTGGGTGATTTGCCGTTTTGGCGGCAAATGGCTTTTAACAGAACATGAGGACAGAGGCTATGAGTTTCCAGGCGGGAAAGTAGAGCCGATGGAGTGCGCAGAAGAGGCTGCGCTCCGGGAAGTAAAGGAAGAGACGGGCGCGAGAGTCAAAAGCCTCAAGTATCTCGGACAGTATAAAGTTCTCGGAAAAGAAAAAGTGATTGTAAAAAATATATATTTTGCAGATATAGAAAAGCTTGAAAAGCAGGCTGATTACTTTGAAACGAAAGGCCCGGTTTTGTTTCACGAGCTGCCGGAGAACCTTTCCCGCAATAAAAAATTCAGCTTTATTATGAAGGATTCCGTTCTTCCGATCAGCTTGAAAAAACTGAAAGAATCTGGATGGATTGAATAAAAAACCCGGCACATGTGCCGGGTTTTTTATGTCCTCCCCTTCGTCCATTTCTTTTCCAGCAGCTCGACGCCCTGATACATCAGAGTGGCGAAGATGGCGATGATCAGCAGGCTTAAGAAGACGAGTGTAAAATTGAAGACTTGGAATCCGTAAATAATCATATATCCTAATCCGACCTTCGAAACGAGGAATTCCCCTACAATAACGCCAACCCATGATAAACCGACGTTCACTTTTAGTGTTGAAATAATCGCGGGGGAGGATGCAGGCAGTATGACTTCTTTAAAAATAACCCACTTTTTTGCGCCGAATGTTTTCATGACTTTCGTATAGTTTTCGTCGACCTCTTGGAAGGCGGTGTAGACAACGATGGTTGTGATAATGACGCTGATGATGGCTCCCATCGCAATGATGCTGATAAAACTGGGACCGAGCGCGACAATCAGGATCGGGCCCAGGGCCACTTTCGGCATTGCGTTCAAAATCACAAGATACGGATCTAAAATTCTGGCAAGTCGGTTAGACCACCATAACAAAGCGGCTAGGCACGTGCCCATAAACGTCCCGAGCAAAAAGCCAAGCACCGTTTCAAATAAAGTGACGCCGATGTGTGACAGTAAAGAACCGTCACCAAGTTTCTCCAGCAATAATCGCCACACAGCTGATGGAGAGCTGAAGATCAGCGGATCGATCCAGCCCTGCCTGCTGGAGATTTCCCAGCCCGAGAAAAAGAGAATAAATATGGCAAGCTGAAAGGAATGGACCTTCCACTTTTCCTTTTTCTGTTTGAATTGATACTGCTCGTGAAGCAGATCAATGGTTTCTTTGCTGTTTCTCAAGAGAATTCAGCTCCTTCCATATCGTTTGAAACAGTGTCTGGAAGGAAGGTTCCTGACGGGCGTCAAAAGGCAACATCGCGGCCAATTCCTTAGGAATGGTAAAAATCTGATGGATGGTGCCCGGCTGATTTGAAAATAAAAAGATCGTATCGCTCATCGCTATCGCTTCCCCTATATCATGAGTGACAAGCACTGCTGTTTTTTGATATTCCTTTAATGTGCGGAATACCAGGTTTTCCAAAGACAGCTTTGTCTGAAAATCAAGCGCGGAAAATGGCTCATCCAGCAAAAGCAGACTAGGGTTAGGCGCAAGTGTTCTTGCAAGCGCAGCCCGCTGGCGCATCCCGCCTGACAGCTCTTTCGGATATTTTTTCTCCACATCTATGAGGCCGAACTCCGGCAATAGACCGAGTGCAGCGGCTTTGCTTTCTTCTGTCAGCGTGTCGGCGATTTTTAAACCGAGAAGCACATTTTCCTCGATAGATTTCCAGGGAAATAAGTAATCCTGCTGAAGCATATAGCCAATATTATGTTCTTTTTGATTCGGCTCACGGCCTTCAATCAGAACTCTGCCTTCTGATGGCTCAATCAAACCGGCAATAATGGAAAGCAGTGTTGTTTTTCCGCAGCCGCTTGGGCCGAGAAATGAGATGAAATCGCCTTTTTCGGCATCGAAATGAATATCCTGCACAGCCGTTGTTTTTTCTTTAATAGAAAAATAAGTATGGGTTACATGGTCGACATGTAAGAAAGACATAGATGGCGCCTCCTATTTCTCCGAGGTGACTTTTTCAGCAATTTCTTTATTTACAAGCTGATTGTATGGAATGTGCTTCGGCAGTTCTCCCGATTGATCCATAATGGTTTGGAGAAGCTCCCATTCTTTTTCGTTAAGCAGAGGGTCTGGTGAATATGAATGCTGTTTTTTATAGCGTTCAATGGATGTTTCGATGACGTCTGGGTCGGTATCATCAAATTCATCTTTAATGGCATCTGTGATGTCCTTCGCAGAATGGTTTTCAACCCACTGTTGCGCCTTATAAATGGCTTTTGTAAACTTGACGGCTGTGTCTTCATTTTTCTTCAAATAGCTTTGTTTCGCCATAAAAGTCGTATAAGGAACCTCTCCTGATTCTTCTCCGAATGAAGCCACGATATGGCCGATGCCTTTTTTCTCAAAGAGAGAAGCCTGCGGTTCAAAGAGCTGTACATACTCACCGGTTCCAGAAGCAAACGCATTGGCAATATTGGCGAAGTCTATGTTCTGGATGAGGTCTATATCCTTATGCGGGTCAATCTTATGTTTGTTCAGTACATACTCGCCGACCATTTGCGGCATGCCGCCTTTTCGCTGACCGAGAAACGTTTTTCCTTTCAGCTGATCCCAGTCGAAGTGTTCAACATCTTCTCTCGCGACAAGAAACGTTCCGTCTGTCTGAGTCAGCTGGGCGAAATTAATGACGGGATCTTTAGCCCCTTGCGCTTCGACATAAATAGATGTTTCTGACCCGACAAGCGCGATGTCGGAGCCGTTGGAAAGAAGCGATGTCATCGTTTTATCTCCGCCCCAGGTCGTATTCACATCGACATCAAGCCCTTCTTCCTTAAAAAAACCTTTAGACTCAGCAACATATAAAGGTGCGTAAAAAATTGAATGGGTCACTTCAGCTACTTTGACTTTGGTGAGCGTTTCTTCCTGCTTGCAAGCCGCCAGGGCGATCATCAGAAAGATACTGCCGACACAGGCGAAGCCCAGCCTTAACCATCTGTTCACATAGACAACCTCCTTATTTCGCATCAAGTTAATATCCTTTTTTGCTTTACATATCGTATGATGGGTATAAAAATGTGTGAATGCCTAACCAGGTTTTCCGGATGTAATTTTGGAGTAAGGAAAGCATATAGAAAAAAAGGAGGCGGCTGTTTTGATTATAGAGAAAAGAAGATTTCCGTCGCCAAGCCAGCATGTGCGTTTGTATACGATCTGCTATCTGTCAAATGGATTACGGGTTAAGGGGCTTCTGGCTGAGCCGGCGGAACCGGGACAATATGACGGATTTTTATATTTGCGCGGCGGGATTAAAAGCGTGGGCATGGTTCGGCCGGGCCGGATTATCCAGTTTGCATCCCAAGGGTTTGTGGTGTTTGCTCCTTTTTACAGAGGAAATCAAGGAGGAGAAGGCAATGAGGATTTTGCCGGAGAAGACAGGGAGGATGCATTTTCTGCTTTTCGCCTGCTTCAGCAGCACCCAAATGTCAAGAAGGACAGAATTCATATCTTCGGCTTTTCCCGCGGCGGAATTATGGGAATGCTCACTGCGATCGAAATGGGCGGGCAGGCAGCTTCATTTGTTTCCTGGGGAGGCGTCAGTGATATGATTCTTACATATGAGGAGCGGCAGGATTTGCGGCGAATGATGAAAAGAGTCATCGGCGGAACACCGAAAAAGGTGCCTGAGGAATATCAATGGAGGACACCGTTTGACCAAGTAAACAAAATTCAGGCACCCGTGCTGTTAATCCATGGAGAAAAAGACCAAAATGTTTCGATTCAGCATTCCTATTTATTTGAAGAGAAGCTAAAACAACTGCATAAGCCGGTGGAGACATGGTACTACAGTACATTCACACATTATTTCCCGCCAAAAGAAAACCGGCGTATCGTGCGGCAGCTCACACAATGGATGAAAAACCGCTGACAGTGAAATATGTTATGATAAAGAAAAAAGAGAACGAAAGGGGATTTCACTTTGGGAATGCCTGTTGAATTTAATACACTGATTGTGACAAAAGGAAAAGAAGTTCGCATAGATGAAAATATATTCACGTTAGAGAAGGACGGATACCGAGTATATCCGATGGAGATTCCAATGGATGTACGCAAAACAAAGTTTGGCGAAAAGTCAGGCACAGCTGAAGTGCAGAAGCTTCAATGGGAAGAAGGCCGGACCATCATTACATACAAGCTGACTTCTTTGCATTCCGTCAATTAAAACAAGCCAAGAGCATAATTGCTCTTGGCTTTTGTTTTTTATACGAGAGGGCCGCCTGCCTGGGCGATGGCATCGGTATGTGCGAACTTTTTAAAGTTCTCTTTGAATTCATTTGCAAGGTAGACTGCTTTTTCTTTGTATTCTTCCTTGTTGGTCCACGTATTTTCAGGCTGAAGGATATGATCAGGAACGCCAGGAACATGTGCTGGAATGTGCAGGCCGAAAATATCGTCAGTTATCATTTCAGCATCCTCTAATTTACCTTCAATCGCTGCTTTGACCATTGCTCTAGTGTAAGAAAGCTTCATTCGTTCGCCTGTGCCGTAGCCGCCCCCGGTCCAGCCGGTATTGACTAAGAAAACGTCTGCGCCGTGTTCATCGATCTTTTTGCCGAGCATTTCAGCATAGACGTGAGCAGGAAGCGGCAGGAACGGTGAGCCGAAGCATGTAGAGAACGTCGTTTCAGGAGACGTTACACCACGTTCGGTTCCGGCAAGCTTACTCGTGTAACCGCTCAAGAAATGGTACATGGCCTGCTCCTTCGTTAGTTTGCTGATCGGCGGCAGGACTCCGAATGCATCAGCCGTCAAAAATACAATTGCTGACGGATGGCCGGCCATGCTTGGAGTCACGATGTTGTCAATCATATGAATCGGGTAAGCTGCCCGCGTGTTTTCAGTATAGAAGGAATCATCATAATTGGCTTCGCGTGTATCTTCGTCAACAACGACATTTTCGAGAACAGACCCGAAACGGATCGCGTTAAAGATTTGCGGCTCCTTTTCCTCGCTTAAATGAATGCACTTAGCGTAGCACCCGCCTTCAATATTAAAGACGCCTGTATCAGACCAGCCATGTTCATCGTCACCGATCAGCTTGCGGTCAGCATCTGCCGACAGGGTGGTCTTGCCTGTTCCTGACAGTCCGAAGAAAAGGGCGACATCGCCTTTTTCACCGACATTGGCGGAGCAGTGCATAGATAAAATATCTCTTTCAGGCAGCAGGAAATTCATAATGGAGAAAATGGACTTCTTCATTTCACCGGCATACTCAGTTCCGCCGATTAAGATCGTCCGCTTTTCGAAAGAGACAATAATAAACGTTTCGGAATGAGTGCCGTCTGTTTTTGGATCCGCTTTGAAATGCGGAGCAGAAAGAATGGTGAACGGCTGCTCAACTGTTTTCTTATCATTTCCTTCCGGACGGATAAACAGCTGCCGCGCAAATAAATTGTGCCATGCGAATTCATTTACGACAGTAATTGGCAGCCTGTATTTCTCGTCTGCTCCGGCAAATCCTTCGAAAACAAACAGCTCATCTCGCTCCTTTAAATAGCTGACAACTTTCGTGTACAGCCGCTCAAACGCTTCTTCTGAAATCGGCTGATTCACCGGGCCCCAATCGATCTTATTTTTCGTGCTTTCTTCCTCCACGATGAATTTATCTTTAGGTGAGCGTCCTGTGTAAGCGCCTGTAGTCGCGCGAACAGCACCTGTGGATGTTAAAATGCCTTCGTTTCGGGAGAGGACTTTTTCTGTTAGCTGTGCTGCTGATAAATTATGACGCACATTTGGACATGTTAATAAGGCTTGTAAATCAGCGGTCAAATCAACTGAGTTCATATGAAACCTTCCTTTATCGTTTTTTGTGTTTTGCTAATTGTGAATTAGTATAACATATATTTTCAAATAGTCTATACTATTTATTATTTTTTGTGTGTGCATTTCCATTGTTTTCCCTCAATATAGGTGCCTATTTCTTCTGAATCATATTGACATTGCAAACCCTTTTACGATAAGATATTTCATTGAGCGGATACTCTTATCCCGAGCTGGCGGAGGGACAGGCCCTATGAAGCCCAGCAACCGGTTTCTCTGTTATTTATTATGTTCAACTGAGTGAGACAACCAAGGTGCTAACCTGTTGCAAGGTTGTATGATTCCTTGAGCGATAAGAGTGAAAGGCACAAAGACCAAACCCTTTCCTCGATGGAAAAGGTTTTTTTATTTCATAAATATGCCAATTAACATTCTCTAATATAACTGTACATTGTATAAGAGGGAGCGAGTTCCGTATCATATATACAAGGTCTTTCGGGAGGCCTTGTGCAGGAGGAAGCAAATCATGAGTAAAAATCGTCGTTTATTTACATCAGAATCTGTTACGGAGGGGCATCCGGATAAAATCTGTGACCAGATTTCTGACAGCATTTTAGATGAAATTTTAAAGAAAGACCCTAACGCGCGTGTTGCTTGTGAAACATCTGTGACAACAGGTTTGGTTCTTGTAAGCGGAGAGATCACAACTTCTACGTATGTTGACATTCCGAAAACGGTTCGCCAAACCATTAAAGAAATCGGATACACACGTGCAAAATACGGATTTGATGCGGAAACTTGTGCCGTTTTAACATCAATTGATGAGCAGTCTGCTGATATCGCGATGGGCGTAGATCAAGCGCTTGAAGCCCGTGAAGGCACAATGAGCGACGAAGAAATTGAAGCGATTGGTGCGGGTGACCAAGGATTAATGTTCGGTTATGCGTGCAACGAAACGAAAGAGCTTATGCCTCTTCCAATTTCACTTGCCCATAAATTAGCCCGCCGCCTAAGTGAAGTCCGTAAAGAAGATATTCTTCCGTACCTTCGCCCTGACGGCAAAACACAGGTAACGGTTGAGTACGATGAAAATAACAAACCAGTCCGCATTGACGCGATTGTTATTTCAACTCAGCATCATCCTGAAATTACACTTGAGCAAATTCAGCGCAACATTAAAGAACATGTCATCAATCCGGTTGTTCCTGAAGAGCTGATTGATGAAGAAACAAAATATTTCATCAACCCTACAGGACGTTTCGTAATCGGAGGCCCTCAAGGGGATGCGGGACTTACAGGACGCAAAATCATCGTTGATACGTACGGCGGCTATGCACGCCACGGCGGAGGCGCGTTCTCAGGTAAGGATGCGACGAAGGTAGACCGTTCTGCAGCTTATGCGGCAAGATACGTTGCGAAAAACATCGTTGCGGCTGAGCTTGCTGATTCTTGCGAAGTACAGCTTGCTTACGCGATCGGTGTTGCACAGCCTGTGTCAATCTCAATCAACACATTCGGTTCCGGAAAAGCTTCTGAGGAAAAACTGATTGAAGTTGTTCGCAATAACTTTGATTTACGACCTGCCGGCATTATCAAAATGCTTGATTTGCGCCGTCCGATCTACAAACAAACTGCTGCGTACGGCCACTTTGGACGTCACGATGTTGACCTTCCATGGGAGCGCACAGACAAAGCGGAGCAGCTGCGTAAAGAAGCGTTAGGAGAATAATTTTATAGCCGCTTACTGGTTAAGCGGCTTTCCCTTTTTTATCGTTGTATTCATGTTTATTTTTTTACATAACTGTGAAACCAAATACTATTCACAGCGTCTATAAATAGGGGTTCAATGATGACAATTTTAATTATGGAGGCAATACTATGTGTGGATTTGTCGGGGTTTTTAACAAGCATCCGTTAGCTCAAACCGCTGATCAAGAAGAACTAATCAAACAAATGAACCAAATGATCGTTCACCGCGGTCCTGACAGTGATGGATATTTCCATGATGAGCACGTCGGCTTCGGATTCAGACGGCTCAGCATTATTGATGTAGAAAATGGCGGACAGCCTTTATCATATGAAGATGAAACATATTGGATTATCTTTAACGGAGAAATCTATAACTATATTGAACTGAGAGAAGAGCTTGAAGCAAAGGGGTACACATTCAACACGGATTCGGACACAGAGGTTCTTCTTGCGACTTACCGTCACTATAAAGAAGAAGCGGCGTCCAAACTGCGCGGTATGTTTGCCTTTCTGATTTGGAATAAAAACGATCATGTGCTTTATGGGGCAAGAGATCCATTCGGCATTAAACCGTTGTACTACACAACGATCAATGATCAGGTTTATTTTGCCTCAGAGAGAAAAAGTTTAATGGTTGCTCAGAATGATATTGAAATAGATAAAGAGGCATTGCAGCAGTACATGTCTTTCCAATTTGTTCCTGAACCAAGCACGCTTGATGCCCATGTGAAAAAAGTAGAGCCGGGTTCACAATTCACAATCCGCCCGGACGGCGATATCACATTCAAAACGTATTTCAAAGCGAACTTCAAGCCGGTTCAGACTGAAGAAGACAAGCTTGTGAAAGAAGTCCGAGACGCGATCTATGACTCTGTAAACGTTCATATGAGAAGTGACGTTCCTGTCGGTTCGTTCCTGTCTGGCGGGATTGATTCTTCCTTTATTGTGTCTGTTGCGAAGGAATTTCATCCAAGCTTAAAAACATTCTCTGTCGGCTTTGAACAGCAGGGCTTCAGTGAGGTTGATGTAGCGAAAGAAACGGCAGCGGCGCTGGGCATCGAAAATATCAGCAAAGTCATTTCGCCTGAGGAATACATGAATGAGCTTCCGAAGATCGTATGGCATTTTGATGACCCGCTAGCTGACCCGGCAGCGATTCCGTTGTACTTTGTTGCAAAAGAAGCGAAAAAACATGTTACGGTTGCTTTATCAGGTGAAGGAGCGGATGAGCTCTTCGGCGGATATAACATTTACCGTGAACCGCTTTCGCTTAAACCGTTTGAACGGATTCCGTCCGGCTTGAAAAAGATGCTTCTGCACGTTGCTGCCGTTATGCCTGAAGGTATGAGAGGAAAGAGCCTGCTTGAGCGCGGCTGTACTCCGCTTCAAGATCGTTATATCGGTAACGCGAAAATCTTTGAAGAGTCTGTCAAAAAGCAGCTGTTGAAGCATTATAATCCGAACCTTTCATATCGCGATGTGACGAAGACTTACTTTACAGAAAGCAGCTCGTACAGCGATATCAACAAAATGCAGTATGTCGATATCCACACTTGGATGCGCGGCGACATTTTGTTAAAGGCGGATAAAATGACGATGGCGAATTCTTTGGAACTGCGTGTGCCGTTCTTGGATAAAGTCGTATTCGACGTCGCTTCAAAAATTCCTGATGAGCTGAAAACGAAGAACGGCACGACGAAGTATCTTCTTCGCAAAGCCGCTGAAGGAATTGTGCCTGAGCATGTATTAAACCGCAAAAAGCTCGGTTTCCCTGTACCGATCCGTCATTGGCTGAAAAACGAAATGAACGAATGGGTGCGGAATATTATTCAGGAAAGCCAAACGGATGCTTATATCCATAAGGATTATGTCCTTCAGCTTCTCGAAGACCATTGTGCGGACAAGGCTGATAACAGCCGTAAAATCTGGACTGTACTGATCTTTATGATCTGGCACAGCATCAATATTGAAAAACGGTATATGCCTGAAGAGCTGAGCCATCAGCCTAAAGAAGTCATCTTTGTGTAACAGACAACAAGGCTTTCGAGTAGTCGAAAGCCTTGTTGTTATCCTTTTATTTCTCCATCATCATTGATTTACCCAATCCGTACGGAATATTCAGAAAAATGATATAATAATATTTTTTTCTAGGGGAGAAGAAGCATGCAAAAACAAAAACAAGAGCTGCACCGCGGACTCGAAGAAAGGCATATTTCTTTAATGTCTTTAGGAGCTGCTATAGGAGTAGGGTTGTTCCTCGGCTCCGCATCAGCTATTCAATTAGCAGGGCCTGGTATTTTGGTAGCGTATGCCGCAAGCGGCCTGGTCATGTTTTTTATTATGAGAGCGCTTGGGGAAATGGCCATTCAAAAACCGGTCGCAGGCTCCTTCAGCAGGTATGCGCGTGATTATTTGGGACCGCTTGCAGGCTATTTAACAGGGTGGAACTACTGGTTTTTATGGGTTGTCACCTGTATGGCCGAAATTACTGCTGTCGGTATCTATATGGGGTTCTGGTTTCCTGACGTGCCAAACTGGATTTGGGCGTTATCGGCACTGGTCATTATGACGGGTGTTAATTTCCTGGCTGTCAAAGCTTACGGTGAGTTGGAATTTTGGTTCGCATTGATTAAAATTGTTGCGATCTTATCCATGATTGCTGTCGGTTTATTGATGATTATTGCAGGAGTCGGCAATGGGGGCATTGCCACTGGAATCAGCAATTTGTGGAACAACGGAGGATTTTTCCCTCATGGTTTAAAAGGGGTTCTATTGTCTCTTCAAATGGTCATGTTCGCCTATTTAGGGATTGAAATGATCGGGGTGACGGCTGGCGAAGTAAAAAACCCGCAAAAATCGTTAGCCAAAGCAATCGATACAGTATTTTGGAGGATTTTGATTTTTTATGTAGGCGCTTTATTTGTCATTATGTCTATTTATCCGTGGCAGGAAATTGGCTCTCAAGGAAGCCCATTTGTTCTCACATTTCAAAAAGTGGGCATTCCATCGGCGGCAGGTATCATTAACTTTGTCGTGTTGACTGCCGCGCTGTCTTCATGCAACAGCGGTATTTTCAGCACAGGACGGATGCTGTTTAACTTGGCCGAACAGAAAGAGGCGCCACAAGCATACGGTCAGCTGACGAAAGGCGGCATCCCGGGTAAAGCTGTTCTAGCTTCAGCGGGGGCTTTATTAGTCGGAGTGCTGTTAAACTATGTTGTCCCTGCGAAGGTATTTACTTGGGTTACAAGTATTGCGACGTTCGGAGCGATTTGGACGTGGGCAATCATTTTGCTTTCTCAAATAAAATACAGGAAAAGTTTGAAGCCGGAAGAAAAGAAACAATTAAAGTACAAAATGCCTTTATTTCCGTTTACGTCTTATGTGTCATTGGCATTTCTAGCATTCGTCGTCATTCTTATGGCTTACAGCCCTGATACAAGAGTAGCCGTGATTATCGGGCCGATATGGTTTCTCATCTTGCTGGCTGTGTACTATGGAAAAGGGTTTCACAAAAAAAATGCGGCTGCTGCCAGCGAACGAAATATCAGCTGACAAAAAGAGCTCCCAGTGGGCTCTTTTTGTGTGTGCTCATAGAAAATAGAGAACAGGAAAGAATAGGTATGTGTGTTTGCAGAGGCTGTTTATAGTTTTGTGATAAGATAAAAGTCATACGTTTCATGCTATATGTGAACGTTTTATGGAAAAATTGAAACCCGAACTGTGATGACGTCCGGGTTAACGATGGTTATTGCTTTCAAATATAATTTGAAAAATGGTAAAGTAAGACGAAGCAGGTCTTATGTTTGTTGAAGAAATTTATAATATTGGCCCTTTTCTACATATTCTGACCGTATTCTTTGCATATCTTTTCGGTCTTCTTCCGTCAAAGGGCGGATGACTTTTGCAGGGCGGCCAAAGGCGAGATGGCCAGGCGGAATGGTTTTTCCAGGCGGGACAAGACTGCCGGCACCAATAAAAGCGCCTTCGCCAATTTCGGCTCCGTCTAAAATGATTGAGCCCATGCCGATTAAGGCGTTCTTGCGGATAACAGCGCTATGAAGTGTAACCTGATGGCCTATCGTGGCGTCATCTTCAATGAGCAGCGTCTTGTTCGGGCTTTGATGGAGGCAGCTTAAATCCTGGATATTGACTCTGTTTCCGATTCTGGTCGGCGCAACATCTCCCCTTATGACAACAGAAAACCAAATGCTGGACTGTTCTCCGATCACGACATCACCGGTAATTGTTGCATTATCAGCTATAAAGGCTGTTGGGTGGATATCTGGCTTGTGTTCCTTATAAGGGTAGATCATAAGATTCATCCTTCTTTCTCTATTTAAATTTCGTATGAGGTGAAGAGCATGTGGACCTGGAAAGCAGACAGACCTGTTGCCGTGATTGTAATTATTCACGGGGCAAGTGAATATCACGGACGATATAAATGGCTGATTGAAATGTGGCGGTCCTCGGGTTATCACGTTGTCATGGGCGATTTGCCTGGACAGGGAACAACGACAAGAGCGAGAGGGCATATTCGCTCGTTTCAAGAATACATTGATGAAGTAGATGCTTGGATAGATAAAGCGCGAACTTTTGATCTGCCGGTTTTTCTTCTAGGTCACAGCATGGGCGGTCTGGTCGCGATTGAATGGATTAAACAGCAAAGAAATCCCAAGATTACGGGAATTATTTTATCATCACCGTGTCTCGGACTGCAAATTAAAGTGAATAAAGCGCTTGATCTTGCATCAAAAGGCCTGAATGTCATCGCTCCGTCACTTAAGGTTGATTCGGGATTATCAATTGATATGGCGACGCGCAATGAGGACGTCATCGAGGCTGACCAAAATGATTCGTTATACGTCAGGAAAGTTTCTGTCAGATGGTACAGAGAGCTTTTAAAGACAATTGAATCGGCAATGGTGCCGACAGAGGCATTTTTGAAAGTTCCGCTTCTTGTGATGCAAGCCGGTGATGACAAGCTTGTTGACAAAACGATGGTCATCAAGTGGTTTAATGGTGTTGCTTCTCATAATAAAGCATACAGAGAGTGGGAAGGGCTTTACCATGAGATCTTCAATGAACCCGAGAGAGAAGATGTTTTTAAAGCAGCAAGAGCGTTTACTGATCAATATATTTGAACTAGTAGGGGGTGCATGTGTTGACAGTACCGGAACATCCTTTTGGATTGATGGCAAAGGTATATCGAGATATTTTTCCGCTCGTTCATCAAGAGCTGGACATATGGAAGCAAAAATCAGAATCGATTCATAACAGTGAATTGAAAGCACAGGCAACCGCAAGTATTCGGGACAAAACGTTTCACTGTGAAGGCGGCGGCATACTGGCCTTATTGTCAGGCAGCCAAAAGCAGAAATGTGTCGAGTTTATCATCGCGTATCAAACGATTAGTGATTATTTGGACAATCTGTGTGACCGCAGCACCTCGCTGGACCCGCAGGATTTTCGGATGCTCCATGCCTCAATGCAGGACGCACTGACAGTTGGGGCGGAACTGCAAAACTATTATCAATTCAGGGAAGAACAGGATGACAGCGGATATTTGCATGAACTGGTCAAAACGTGCCAGCGTGTTCTCGGCTCCATTGAGCACTATGACATGATTAAACCTTATCTGCTTGAACTGTGCGGCTATTATTGCGATTTGCAGGTGCATAAGCACGTTATTGAGCATGAGCGTGTTCCGCGGCTTGAAAAGTGGTTTACTCAATATGAATCAGAGCTGCCTGAGATGGAATGGTATGAATTTTCAGCCTGTGCAGGCTCAACGTTAGGCATTTTCTGTCTGGTTGCGTATTCGTTCCAGCCTGATTTCACAGAAAGCACCGCTAAAAAAATCCGCGACAGTTATTTTCCTTACATACAGGGCCTTCATATTCTTCTTGATTATTTGATTGATCAAGAGGAGGACTTGCTGGAAGGAGACTTGAATTTCTGCTCGTATTATCAGTCTCATGAAGAGATGATGGACCGGCTTGAACACTTTATCCATAAAGCCGACGAGCATTTACAAGGCATTCCGCATGAAAACTTCCATCGTTTAATCAATCGCGGCTTGCTTGGCGTTTATTTGTCAGATGATAAAGTGGCGGGCCAAAAGGAAATGGGCCGGCTCGCAAAGAAGCTGATCAAAGCCAGCGGAAAAACCTCCCTTTTCTTTTATATCAACGGCAGAGCCTACCGGAAATTTCAAAAAATGTCCTGGATGAAAAACTCAAAGAAAAAAGCTCAAATCATTTGCTGATCTGAGCTTTTTTTCTCGATGGCGACAATAAATGGCGGGTCATTTTGCTGATTGATAAATCCGTATGTTAATACACGCGCTGTTTGCTGGTCCAAGTCCCGGCAAAACTCGAGCACGTCGTTTTTTTCAGCTTTGCCTTCCGGGTGGCCATGATAGACGACGAGAACAATTAGACCTTCGTCTTTCATGATGCTGAGAAGCTGTTCAATGGCTTTGATCGTAGAACTGCCGTTTGTCGTAATTGATTTGTCCCCGCCAGGCAAATAGCCGAGGTTAAATACCGCGGCCGCCACTTTGCCATGTGTTTCAGGCGGAAGGGATTCAGCGATTTTGTCATGGCTTTTGTGAAATAACGTTGTTCGCGCTTGATACATGTCACCGAGCCGTTCCTTTGTATTGGCCACGGCTGATTCTTGGATGTCGAATGCGTACACATGACCGTTTTCACCAACAAGCTCCGCTAAAAACTGTGTATCATGTCCGTTGCCCATTGTCGCATCTACGACAATATCTCCTTCTCCCGCGGCCATTTTCAGCAGTTCTTTGCTGTAAGGAAGAATTTTCTTCAAAATCATAGCGCTGATTCCTCCTCAAGCCGCTGAAAGAACTTTCCTTGATAGCTGCCTCGGTTTTCTAGCTCTTTATTAATGGCGCCAAGCACTTCCCATTTGTTGACGCTCCACATTGGCCCGATCATCAACTCAATCGGTCCGTCACCTGTAATGCGGTGGACGATCATTTCAGGCGGAATGATCTCAAGCTGATCGCACACGAGCTGCACATAATCATCTTGAGAAAGAAATTCCAGCTTTCCCTTTTCATATTGCTTGACCATCGGCGTGCCTTTCAGTAGGTGAAGCAGATGGATTTTAATGCCCTGGACATCCAAATCTGCGACGGCCTTTGCCGTTTCCATCATCATGTCCCGGTCTTCCAAAGGCAGCCCATTGATAATATGCGAGCAGACACGTATGCCGTGTTTTCTTAATTTATTGACGCCTTCCACATAGCAGTTAAAATCATGTGCGCGGTTGATCAGAAGTGCAGTCCGTTCATGAACTGTTTGAAGCCCAAGCTCCACCCACAAATAGGTGCGTTCATTCAGCTCTGCCAAGTAATCAACGACATCATCAGGCAGACAGTCCGGGCGTGTGGCGATCGAAATGCCGACCACATCATCTAAAGCGAGGACGGATTCGAATTTCTCACGAAGCACCTCAACCGGGGCGTGAGTGTTTGTGAAAGCCTGAAAATAAGCGATGTACTTGCCGTCCTTCCATTTTTCGTGCATGCGGTTTTTGATGTCATGGAATTGCGTAATTAAATCATCGGCCCGGTTCCCGGCAAAATCGCCGGAGCCTGCTGCGCTGCAAAACGTACAGCCTCCGTGGGCTACGGTGCCGTCCCGATTCGGACAGTCAAAACCGCCGTCAAGCGCTACTTTAAACACCTTATGGCCGAAATGTTCTCTGAGATGATAATTCAATGTATGATAGCGTTTTTCCGTATTTGAATAAGGAAAAGGATTGTTCTGCATCACAATTCATGTGCCTCCTTGCGTACGATTGCATCCTAAAATTGTAGCACGCATTTCACAAGAGAACAAATGAATATCGACCATAAATTACTTTATTGAATAAAGTCAGATGAGGCTACAATATGAATGATGGATGAATTCCATTACCAAGAGGAGGGGTTACTGTGGCAACAAGACAATCAGTAGATGAACATCTCCAGCAATGTATGCAGGCCTATGATTATGCTGAAGAACAGCTGAAAATCGCTTCTAAACAAGAGCATTATAACGATCAAGAATATAGTGATGCACAAATGCAGCTAGAAGATGCGGTAAATGCCTTGAATAAACTATGGCTGTCGTCAAATGATCAGCAGAGAGAACAGCTGTACAGAATGAGACTTCAGCTTCAATCTTTGCAAAATAATATGATCCTGCAGCACCCTCTTGATGTGTAGGAAAACGGACCCTTTTAAAAGGGTCCGTTTTTTTGTAAAAAAAGGATTGACTTTGTGAGTCAAAGTATTTATTGTATTAAGTGTACTAATTGAAGTAATACACTGTAGACACTAATATAAAATCATTTATATATTGACATTAAGGGAGGCAGTTATGAAACATAAAAAACGAAACAAACGTAACGTGCCAATGCTGATTGCGGCATCTGTGATCGCTTGTTCTTTTTTTCTTGTTCTCGTGATGATCGGTTTTGAATGGCAAAAAAGTATAATTGATCATTTTTATCTATAAAAGGTTCAGATCGTATAGAAAGTAGGGAAGTAAATGATTCAAATCGATCCAAGAAGCTCAACACCCATTTACGAACAAATTATTCAGCAAATGAAAGAGCTTTGTTTGAAAGGGATCATGAAGCCTGGTGATAAGCTTCCTTCTGTCAGAGAATTGGCAACGATCATTATTGCGAATCCGAACACTGTCAGCAAAGCGTATAAAGAACTTGAGCGAGAGGGGATTATTGAGACGCTGCGGGGCAGAGGGACCTATATATCGGAGAATGCAAAAACGACACTGGTTGAAGGGAAGATGACGATGATTAAAGAGCAACTCAAACAGCTCATCATCGATGCACACTATGCAGGGGTTGAGCTGGAAAAACTGCACGAATGGATAAAGGAAATCAGCGCTGATGTGAAGGGAGGCAAAAAAAATGATTGAACTGCGGCAGCTGTCAAAAGCGATTGACGGCAATCAAGTATTAAAAGATGTTTCATTAACAATCGAAAAAGGAGAAATCTTTGGATTGCTTGGACGCAATGGATCGGGCAAAACGACGATGCTTCGCTTAATCCAGCAAATCATTTTCGCTGACAGCGGAACGATTTTATTTGACGGCGTAGAAATCAAAAAGCACCCGAAAGTCAAACAAAATATCATCTACATGCCTGTTCAAAATCCGTTTTACGATAAGTATACATACAAGCAGTTAGTCGATATTTTGAGAAGAATATATCCGAAATTTGATGTCACGTACGCGAATGAGCTGATGAACAGATACGAAATTCCGGAAACGAAAAAATACCGTGAGCTGTCGACAGGCTTAAAAAAGCAGCTATCGCTCGTTCTGTCGTTTGCGGCGAGACCGGCGCTGATCCTCCTTGATGAGCCGACGGATGGTATTGATGCGGTAACTAGACATGATGTGCTGCAGCTGATGGTCGATGAAGTGGCAGAGCGTGATACGAGTATCCTGATTACGTCCCACCGGCTTGAAGACATAGAGCGGATGTGCAACCGAATTGGCTTTCTTGAAGATAACAGGCTGACCAACGTCATGGATCTTGATGAATTAAAAGAAGAATACATCAAAATACAAATGGCGTTTGACACAGATGTCAATCTGGCCATCAGAGAGCAAAACATTCCGATGCTCGATCAGGCCGGCGTGTTTTACACAGTGCTGATTCCGAAAAGCGATGAGGAGAAAAAGAGCTTTTTGAGAGAGCTGAAGCCAAAAGTATGGAATGAGCTTCCTGTCAACCTGGAAGAAGTGTTCATTGCGAAGTTTGGAGGGAAGCGGAGATGGTAGACCGAGGTCTCCTCTATCGAGAGTGGAAGCAGAATCAAGTGGTGATTTTGTTAAGTATCGCGTTTTTAGTGCTGGCAAATCCGCTTTCTATCGTTAATACGTATTTGTCTTATCAAGGATGTCTTGATCGCCAAGACCCGCAATATTGTGATTTTATTGTGAATTATTCCATAAGCAATCTGATAGATCTCAACTGGGTGCCGGGTGTCATTTTGGCGGTCTGCTTCCTAGGAATGGAACGTTCGAAAGGCACGATGGATTTTATATTAAGCCTTCCATATAACAGAAGCCAAATTTTCCAGACGAAATTTTGGTTAGGCGGTTTTGTGATTGTGCTGTCGCAATTGATTGGCTTTTTACTCGCATGGCTGCTGATTGTTGTCTATAACCCTGAACACGTCTACTTTTTTGAGCACAGCAGCGTTGGAGTAATTGTGATTAGTTTTATGGCTTTTTCACTGGTGATGGCCGCCGGAGCGTTAACTGGAAATGCTTTTGCCCAGCTGTTAACGGCGTTTTCTGCAGCTATATTGCCGTATTTAATTATTGCATTGCCGGTTGGAAACCTTGAAGTTGTTTTTGGTGTGAGTATATGGGAAATGTTCCCTTCCCCTGAGAGTTATTTCTCTCTGGCAAGCAATTTATCGAACCTAGTACCGATTAGTTACGTTGTAAATGAATGGATGACTAACAGTAAATATCTTTTATTGATTCCAGCCGTAATGAGCATTCTATTTTACTTGATTGGTTTGATAAGCTTCAAAAAGCATCCAAGTGAACGAAACGGACACTTTTTCTTATGGAACAGATTAGACCGTCCGGTGCAAATTCTGGTTATGGCTTTCGGCATCCTTGGATTTGGTTTATTTGGATACTATACCGGACATTCCATTATTGGTTATATTTTGGGTATGATCATTGGGGCAGTGGCTGGATTCTTTGTGAGCTACTTCTCTATTTATAAGAAAACAAAAGTGTAAGAAATGCCTTAGGTTTGGAGGGAAGTGAGTTGCCGGATTCCGGACTGCTTTACAAAGAGTGGCGGCAGAATAAAGTCGCCTTAGTTATCACCATTTTGGTTTTTATATTAGGTAATCCATTATCAATTTTAAATATGTATCTCATCTATCAAGGCTGTGTCACTGGAAAAGAAAATTGGGTCGGCCCCTGCGTATTCAGCGTTGATTATTTAAACAGCTCATTTATCTCATTGTTTTGGATTTGGGGAGTCGTTTTGGCGGTCAGCCAGCTAGGGATTGAACGAAGCAAGGGCTTTTTTGATTTTACATTAAGCCTTCCTTATACACGAGGGCAGATATTTAACGCGAAGTTCTTTACTAGCGGAATGGTGATTGTGATCCCGCAGCTCATCGGTTATGTTTTATCTGTTTTACTGATTTTGTTTTTGAAGCCTGATCAGGCCGTTTATTTTCACAATTACAGCTTGGGAATGATTATTGTTAGCATGCTGGCTTATTCTTTGGTTATGGCCGGAGGAGCTTTGACAGGCAATAGTTTCGCACAGCTTCTAGTCTCATTTACCGTAGCGATTTCGCCGTTTTTACTCATCAGCCTGCCTGCGATCAACCTGGAGATCCTTTTTGGCGGATCAATCGATTTTATCCATGGTCCAGTACCCAAATGGGTGCAGTATTTCATTCCGATAATTTATATAGACTCGAAATGGGCTGAGAATTCACCATATTATTTAGTGATTCCGGCTATCATGACTATCATCTTCTACATCATCGGCTATATTAGTTTTGTCAAACTATCTAATGAAAGAAACGGGTACTTCTTCTTATGGAAGCCGCTTGACCGTCCGGTGCAGATGATCGTGATTATCATAGGAATCATGGGCTTCGGCTACTTTGGATTTTCTGCCAGCGAAAGCTTTGCAGGCTATCTCATTGGCATGGCTGCCGGCGCGGTAATCGGTTTCTTGATTAGTTATTTTGCGATTTATAAAAAAATGAAACTTTTGTAAGGGAGAGAGAACATATGATAGATGTTCAGCATATCGACCATTCTTTCACGATCGGAAAAAAGGGCCGTGAGAATGAAGTTCCAGTATTGAAGGATGTTTCATTACGTGTGGCGAAAGGTGAGATCGCCTGTATTGTCGGGCGAAGTGGCTCAGGGAAATCAACGCTTTTGAATTTGATTTCCGGCTACATATCGCCGACAAAAGGGCGGATTGTCATTAATGGCACTGATGTTACGGGGTTTAATGAAAAGGAATGGGCGCAATTTCGGCTTGATCATTTCGGGTTTATTTTCCAAAGCTTTCAGCTCATTCCGGGCTTAACGACGTATGAGAATGTGGAAATGCCGCTGGCGTTAAAAGGAATCAAGCCCTCTGAGCGGAAGCAAAAGGTGCAGGACATGCTGAAACGCGTCGGTCTGGAAAACCACGCCGCTCATTATCCGAATGAACTGTCAGGCGGCCAGCAGCAGCGTGTCAGTATTGCTCGAGCGTTGATTTTAAATCCTTCGATTATCTTAGCGGATGAGCCGACGGGAAGCATTGATTCAGAAACGGAACATGAAGTGCTGGAATTGATCCAGCAGCTGAATCGTGAGCGTGGCATTACATTTGTGATCATTACTCACGATGATGAAGTCGCTTCTATCGGACATTCAAAATTTCAGCTTCATGATGGTGTGCTAAAAGGAGGAATTACCGTTGAGGTTTAAGGATCAGGTTCATTTTATCAGAAGAAATATGAAGAAAAACAGACTTCGCGTCTTTATGACGATTCTTGCGACAACAATGGCGTGTGCGTTTTTGGTTGTGCTGTCGTCCGTTGGATTTGGGATTCAAAAGACAATTACAGATATGACAATGAGCCAGCAGATTGTAACGAAAGTCAGTGTAATGGGCAAGGAAGGAGACAAGCCTATTAAAAAAGCTGATTTAGAGAAGTATGATCACGTAAGGTCAGTTGTAGAAAGAACGCAAGTGTATGAACCAAACAAAGCTACTTTAGGCAATCGTACAAATGAAAGCTCAAATCTCATTTTTACTAATATGAATGATGAATTAAAGGCCAATATGGAATTGGAAAAGGGAAGAGTCGCAAAGTCAGAAAATGAAATCGTAGTAGGATACGACTTCGCAAAGAGATTATTGACGAAAAAAGAATCGGAAGAATATAACAAAAAAATCGAAGAAGCAAAAGGAAATCCAGAAGATATAAAAGAACCAAAGGGCTATACGAAAGATATTCTGAACAAAACAATAGAACTAAGTGTATCGAAGACAGATCCTAAAACAGGGGATGTTACAAAAACAAAAGCATATGACTTTAAAATTGTCGGTATTACAAAAAAACCATCTCAAGACTGGATGGAGGACTCAAACATTTTTATCAGTGATCAATTCAAAAAAGATTTTTCGGAATTCTTAGACTTCAAAGGCGGAAATGTTGAAACGAACATTGGTGTTTTTGCTGATAAGTTTGAGAATGTGGAACAGCTGACAAATGATCTAACAGATGACGGGTACTATGTCACATCAGTGACTACCGAACTTGAGGGAGCCAATACCTTCTTCATGGTCTTCAAAATCGGACTGATCTTTGTCGGATGTATCGCAGTTATCATTTCAGCGATCGGCATTTTTAACACGATGACGATGGCGGTGACAGAGAGAACGCAAGAGATCGGCATTATGAAAGCGATTGGGGCGAGCCCGTCAATCATTCGCCGAATGTTCTTGATGGAAAGCGCGTATATCGGAATTTTAGGCTGTGTGATTGGGATTATCATTTCTTATGGCGTGAGCTACCTTGTCAACCTGGCCGTTCCGATGATTCTTGCGGCTACAAGCGGAAGCGATGCGGGCGACTTGAATTACACATTCTCCTACATCCCGGCGAGTCTTGTGATCATTGCCGTTGTGATTTGCGGAGGGGTCGCAGTCATTTCCGGAATGAACCCGGCGAGAAAAGCAACAAAAACCAACGTGCTGACAGCGTTGAGAAGAGAACTATAATGCGAACGAGCCGGCTGAGACAGCCGGCTTTTTCTATAGCACATGATAGCGTTTTGCTATACACTTGATAAAAAAGGAAAAAGTGCGGTGAATTGATTGTTTAAACTTTTGCTGATTGAAGATGATGAATCGCTGTTTCATGAAATCAAGGATCGTTTAACGGGATGGTCCTATGATGTATACGGCATTCAGGATTTCAGTCAGGTGCTGCAGGAATTTGCGGCGGTTAATCCTGATTGTGTCATTATTGATGTACAGCTGCCTAAATTTGACGGCTTTCATTGGTGCCGGCAGATCCGCTCCCGGTCAAATGTTCCGATTCTCTTTTTATCCTCCCGGGATCATCCTGCTGATATGGTGATGTCCATGCAGCTCGGGGCAGATGACTTTATCCAAAAGCCATTTCATTTTGATGTGCTGATTGCGAAAATCCAAGCGATGTTCCGGCGTGTGCACCATTATAATACGGAGCCGAGTACGATTAAAACGTGGTGCGGCGCTGCTGTAGACGCGGAGCAGAACCTCGTCAGCAATGACAAAGGATCTGTTGAACTGACCAAAAATGAGATGTTCATTCTTAAACAACTAATAGAGCAAAAAAACAAGATCGTCAGCCGTGAAGAGCTGATCAGAAGCTTGTGGAACGATGAGCGTTTTGTTAGTGATAATACGCTGACCGTCAATGTCAATCGCCTGCGAAAAAAACTGGACGTCCTGCAGCTTGGCGCATATATCGAGACAAAGGTGGGCCAGGGCTACATCGCGAAGGAAGAGGACAAGTTTTATGATTAAAGCATTCCTTATCGAAAGGCGGAGCTGGATTGCCGCGTTTTTGTTTCAGCAGGCTTTGATGCTGTTCATTGCTTTTGTCGATCCTTCCATATCATTCGGGAATGTACTTTATATGGTGTATTTGTGCATCTTGTTTTTTATCATATTCCTTTGGTTCCGCTATCGGAAAGAAACAGCGTTTTATAAAAGCTTGAAAACATGGGAGAACAATCTCGATGTGACAGCCATAAATGAACCGGAAACGCCGTTTGAAGCAATGGTTGAAAGAAGCATTGCCGGGCAAACAGAACACTTGAAGCAGACCGCAGCACGGCATCGCTTAGCATTGGAAAATGAAAAAGATGAGCTGATGGCATGGATCCATGAGGTCAAAACTCCATTAACAGCGATGCATTTAATCATTGATAGAATGGAAGAAAAAGCACTGAAATCCCAGCTGTCCTATGAATGGCTGCGTATTCACCTGCTTCTTGATCAGCAGCTTCATCAAAAACGCATTTCATTTATTGAAAACGACCTGTCAGTAGAATTCATTCAGCTTCAGCCTTTGATCTTTAAAGAAATCAAAGATTTACAATCGTGGTGTATCCAAAAAGGGATCGGTTTTGACATACAGCTCGATGCCAAAGAAGTGCTGAGCGATGCAAAATGGCTGGCGTTTATCATCAGGCAGCTGCTGACAAACGCGGTGAAATACAGCGAAGCCTCTGAAATCGAGATCAAAAGCTTTCAAAAAGGGGAACAGACGCAGCTCCAAGTGAAAGACTGTGGCAGGGGCATTGATCCAAAAGATGTACCGCGTATTTTTGATAAAGGGTTTACATCCACAACGGATCACCATGATCAAGCGTCAACTGGCATGGGCCTGTACTTGGCAAAAAAAGCAGCTGCGCCGTTATTGATCCTTATTGATGTTGAGTCGGAGTTCGGTGCGGGGACAGTTTTTACATTAACCTTTCCAATACGGAATCAATTTGAACATGTCATAAGCGTGTGACGAAAATGTCACATGCTTTTCTTTTTTGTTCGCCGTATCGAAGGAAAAGCCCGGCATTCCTTTTTATAATGAGATTATCCAATATAAAGGAGACTGCGTAAATGGTGATTTTAGAAGCGAATAAAATTCGAAAAAGTTATGGAAACAAGCTGAATAAACAGGAAGTGCTGAAGGGCATCGATATTCACATTGAAAAGGGCGAATTCGTCAGTATTATGGGTGCTTCCGGGTCGGGAAAAACCACTTTGCTCAACGTTCTGTCCTCAATCGATCAGGTCAGTCACGGAACCATTCATATTAATGGAAATGACATGACGGCTATGAAGGAAAAGCAGCTGGCTGAATTTAGAAAACAGCATTTAGGCTTTATCTTTCAGGATTACAATTTGTTAGACACATTGACAGTGAAAGAGAATATCCTTCTGCCTTTATCGATCACGAAACTATCAAAAAAGGAAGCCAATCGCAAGTTTGAGGAAGTTGCAAAGGAACTGGGAATATATGAATTGCGGGATAAGTACCCGAATGAAATTTCCGGCGGCCAGAAGCAGAGAACATCCGCCGGAAGAGCGTTTATTCATGACCCGAGCATTATTTTCGCTGATGAACCGACCGGCGCGCTGGATTCGAAATCGGCCTCTGATCTATTAAATAAGCTGAGCCAGCTCAATCAAAAACGAAACGCCACGATTATTATGGTTACCCATGATCCCGTCGCTGCCAGCTACTGCGGCAGAGTCATTTTTATTAAGGACGGGCAAATGTATACACAGCTGAATAAAGGGGGCCAGGACAGGCAGACGTTTTTCCAGGATATTATGAAAACGCAAGGCGTGTTAGGCGGGGTGCAGCATGAACATTAATCAGCTCATCCTGCGAAATTTGAAAAAGAATCTTCGTAATTACTATCTGTATGTGTTTGCGCTCATCTTTAGCGTGGCGCTTTATTTCGCCTTTGTCACGCTGCAGTATGACCCAGCAATTAACGAAGTGAAGGCTTCGATCAAGGGAGCCGCGGCTATTAAAACCGCTTCGATTTTGCTTGTGGCTGTTGTGGCGATCTTCATTTTATATGCCAATACGATTTTTATTAAGAGACGGAGTAAAGAAATCGGGCTGTTTCAATTGATTGGAATGACGAAGCATAAAATTTTTCGCATCTTAAGTGCAGAAAATGTCATGCTGTATTTCGGTTCATTAGCGATCGGGGTAGCGGCCGGGTTTTCGATATCGAAGCTTGTCTTGATGATTCTGTTCAAAATTGTCGATGTCAAAGCGGATGCGAAACTGCATTTTTCTGAGCAGGCCTTGGTCCAAACGGTCATTGTGTTCTGCGGCATTTACCTTTTGATCATGATCATGAATTATACGTTTATCAAAAAACAGAGTATTTTATCTTTGTTTAAAGTAACGTCCTCCACTGAAGACAAAGTAAAGAAAATATCATTTTTCCAAATGATAATCGGCGCTTTAGGCATCGTGTTGATTTTGACAGGATACTATGTGTCTTCTGAGCTGTTTGGCGGAAAATTTAAGACCATTAATGAACTGTTTGTTGCGATGAGCTTCATTCTGGGGAGCGTCATTATCGGGACGTTTTTGTTTTATAAAGGATCAGTTACGTTTATCTCGAATATCATTCGAAAAAGCAAGGGCGGCTATTTAAATATTTCTGAGGTCCTGTCACTGTCATCAATCATGTTCAGAATGAAATCGAATGCGCTGCTGCTGACGATTATTACAACCGTTTCAGCACTTGCGATCGGGCTGTTATCTCTTGCATATATCTCGTATTACTCGTCAGAAAAGACCGCTGAACAAAATGTAGCGGCTGATTTTTCATTCATGAATGAGAAAGATGCCAAGTTATTTGAAAACAGATTGAGGGAAAGCAACATCTCGTTTGTAAAAAAGGCAACACCTGTCCTGCAAGCAAATGTTGACATTGCAAATATCATGGATGGAACTCCGAAAGAGATGCAGGGCGATCCCAGCAATATGCAGCTTGCTGTTGTTAGCGACAAAGATGTAAAAGGAGTCGATGTGGCGGCTGGAGAAGCCGTTTTCTCAGGATACACCGACTTGCTGCAAAAAATAATGGTTTTCAAGGACTCTGGTGTTATTAAAATAAAAAGCAAACATGAGACGCAGCCATTAAAATATAAAGGATTAAGAGAAGAGTTTCTTGTATCCTACACGTTTACAAGCGGGGGCATGCCCGCTGTCATTGTGGATGACAGCCTGTTTCAACAGCTGAACAAGGATAAGGACCCCCGCATTCAGCTGGCGCAATCTACCTTTATCGGCGTCAATGTGAAACATGACGATCAAATGGAAAAAGCAAATGAGCTTTTTCAACAGGTGAACAAGAAAAACGAGCATTTATCAAGACTGGATACAAGCGCTGCGCAAAAATCACTGTTTGGTATGGTGATGTTCATCGTCGGCTTCTTAGGGTTAACGTTCCTGATTACATCAGGTTGTATCCTTTACTTTAAACAAATGGGTGAAAGTGAAGATGAAAAACCGAGCTATACGATTTTAAGAAAACTCGGTTTTACGCAGGGCGACCTGATAAAGGGAATACGCATCAAACAAATGTACAACTTCGGCATTCCGCTCGTTGTCGGCCTCTTCCACAGTTACTTTGCCGTCCAATCCGGTTGGTTCTTATTTGGATCAGAGGTGTGGACGCCTATGATTATGGTGATGGTATTATATACTGCGCTCTATTCCATTTTTGGTTTTCTGTCAGTTCTTTATTATAAGAAGGTCATTAAATCGTCGTTGTGAAACAGAAAAAGCTCCAGACATTCTGGAGCTTTTTGTTTATCGTTTTGGCGCCCTATAACCGGCGGCTTCAGCTTCTTCAACTGAGCAAAACATTTCAGCCGGATCGGTTGTCTGGTCATAGTATGTACTGCCTGGCGTGTGGTAGATGCCGTTTTTGCTTCCTTTGATATTACAGCCTTCTGCTTTGTCAGCTGTTTTGGTTTCATCACTTTTACTCGTATTGTTTGAAGAACTTCCAGTGTCTTCATGAGAACTGGCGGTTTGGCTTTCCGTCTCTTTTAATTGATTTTCAAGCTTTGTTTTATCTTGTCGGAGTGTTTCATTTTCAGCCTTTGCCGTTTTTGCATCTTCTTTGAGCTGCTTTTGATTTTCTTGAAGCTCTTTAATCTCAGCTTTTAATGATTTCTGAGTCTTTTTTAGATCGCTATTTTCGTTTTTAAGCTTCTCAAGCTTGTCTTGATCTTCTTTGTTGTCTTTTAATTTCTTTGCTTCAGAGCTGACAGATTTATATTCTTTCTCAAGTTCTTCGTGTTCTTTTGTGAGGTTTTTATATTCGGCGTTTAGCGCTGAATATTTTTTCTCGGCATTTGCTGCGGCAGTGTCAGGTTCTGCCAATGCTGCTCCGGTAAAGAGCAGCACAAGGCCTCCAATGAAAAGCGGCCAAAAAAGTCTCTTTGAGAAACGTTTTTCCTTTTTCAGTACATATCTGACAAGGTAATATAATCCATAGCCCAGTGCAATGAGACATGCCAGAAAACCTAAGAATGCTAATACCATTTCCATAATATGACCCCTTTTTCTATTTATTTTACATTTTTCAAACAATATTTGTTAGATTTTTTCACGTTCATCAGTTGAAAAATGTGAGAGAGATAGATAGAATGAATGTGCTATGATAACTGGATTCGTACGGAGCCGTTTTAGGTTTCGTTTTTTTCATGAGCTTTTTTAGGTAAGAAAGGGGGATAAGTATGCCGCGTGCTCTTAAAATTTTAGTCATTGGAATGTTTATCAATGTGACGGGTGCTTCTTTTTTATGGCCGTTGAATACGATTTATATCCATAATCATTTAGGAAAGTCGTTAACGGTAGCCGGACTTGTCCTGATGCTGAACTCCGGCGCCAGTGTGGCTGGTAATTTATGCGGAGGTTTTTTGTTTGATAAAATCGGCGGTTTTAAATCGATTATGCTTGGGATAGCCATTACGTTAGCAAGCCTGATGGGCCTTGTCTTTTTTCATGATTGGCCGACCTATATTGTGCTGCTGACGATTGTGGGCTTTGGCTCCGGTGTAGTTTTTCCGGCCAGCTACGCAATGGCGGGATCGGTATGGCCTGAAGGGGGAAGGAAGGCATTTAATGCGATATATGTCGCGCAAAACGCGGGTGTGGCCGTCGGTTCAGCGCTTGGCGGTGTCGTGGCATCTTTCTCGTTTTCATATGTATTTTTGGCAAATGCCGTATTGTATCTGATCTTTTTCTTTGTTGTATATTTCGGATTTCGAAATATTCAGACGGGCGATGCATCCCAAACATCCGTGCTTGATTATGATGCTGTGAACAGCAAAGCAAAATTTGCCGCACTGATCATTTTAAGCGGAGGCTATGTACTCGGATGGCTGGCTTATTCTCAATGGTCCACCACAATTGCTTCGTACACACAAAGCATTGGAATATCTCTTTCCTTATACAGCGTGCTATGGACAGTTAACGGAATTCTCATTGTGCTCGGCCAGCCGCTCGTCAGTTTTGTGGTGAAAAAATGGGCCGAGTCGCTAAAAGCGCAAATGGCAATCGGCTTTATCATTTTTATTGTGTCTTTCAGCATGCTGCTGACTGCAAAGCAATTTCCGATGTTTCTCGCTGCGATGGTGATCCTGACGATCGGAGAAATGCTTGTTTGGCCTGCTGTGCCGACAATTGCCAATCAGCTTGCCCCTAAAGGGAAAGAAGGCTTTTATCAAGGCTTTGTCAACAGTGCGGCGACAGGCGGCAGAATGATTGGTCCCCTGTTCGGAGGAGTGCTTGTCGATCATTACGGCATTAAGGCCCTTGTTTTATCTCTGTTGGTATTGCTGCTGATCAGTATTGCCACAACGCTTCTATATGACAAACGGATAAAATCAGCTAAAGAAACAAATAAGCAGGCATCAATCTCTTCATAATAAAATATCCCGCCGAATGAGCGGGATCTTTCAGCGTGTCGACAAACCCTCGCATTCGTTGTCAGGCCTGCGCTTCGGGCTCACGAATTAGAACATTCGCTCCGCTCCTATGCTCGTCCTTCCTAGACTTCAAGGGTTTTCAATCACGCTGAAAAGATGACAAAATCCTAAAATGAAAACCATTTTAGGATTTTGTCAACAATCTGAAAGATCCCGCCGGATGAGCGGGATCTTTTTACATAATCGGAAGCACTTTAACGGCATCCTTTACATTTGAAAATGTTTTCAGCGACGAAAAATTGGCATCCAATTTATTCATTTTCATGGCCAATTCAGGCTTAATGCCGGTAATGATTAACTCAGTTCCAGTCAATTTCAGCAAATGGCTCAGCTTGAAAATTTGGTCGGCCGTTTGTTCGTTCACTTGGGCCAATCCGGATAAATCAATGATCAAATAATCATCTTTGGATGTTGATAAGATATTCGTCAATGTGCAAACGATGGAATTAAATCGCTCCTCTGTCAGGTTTCCGACTAGCGGAAGAGCCGAAATGCCATTGCGAATCGGGACAATAGGAGTTGAAAGTGCAGTAATTTCCGTGAGGGAATCCTCGAGAAGCTTTTCATATTCTTTTTGCTTGGTGATATCATTCTGAATTCCGACAAAATACGTTTTATCCTCTATTTCCATTGGATCAATATTTAATTCATTCCAGAACATCGTTCCGTCTTTTTTGTAGTTTTGGATCTGAACGGTGACCGGTTCTTTATTTTGTAAAGCGGTTCTGATGTTGTCCACTTCTGCAGGATCTGTGTGTTTCCCCTGTAAGAAGCGGCAGTTCTTTCCTAAAATTTCCTCGGTCTCGTAGCCGGTCATTTGAACAAAGCCTTGATTTACGTAGACAATAGGATTATCTTCAAGTGCGGGATCTGTAATTACCACACCGACTCGCACGTGATCAAGTGCTTTTTTGATGACTTCCAGCTGTCCTGGTATCCCAAATGATTGAAAACTAGCCATATAAATCCCCCTTAGGCCGTCAGCTTGCTATGCGAAAGCCTGATATTCCCCTTTTTAAAAATGAATTCTACAGTAACCGTAGCACAACACATGTTCTGATTCAAGCAAGTGCAGTTTGTTGTTTGTCATTAGGGCTTGTCCTCGTATACACTAAAAATAAGAACAGAATTTGAACATATGAACGGAAAGGTTTTCTACATGCTAAATAGGTGACTAGGTCAATGTCACTGGGTGAAAAATGAATCCAATGCATCAAGCTTACCGATCATGTGTTCACATATAATGGAAGAAACAAGCTTTTTACAGATTTGCCGGTATGTAGATATCGAAAATCATCGGAATCGTTTAAGGGGGCTGGATGGCCTGAAGTCGCTTTACGAAATAAGGGCTTTAGGAAGGTGATGATGAAGATGCTGCATCAGGTACTCATTGCTTGTGTAATTGGAGGAATCATGGGGATTCTCGGTCATGTGAAAAAGAGAGGCAGGCTGGAGAAGCCCAGAATGACGAAGCGGTTTATCTACCTTGGATTTTTGGAAGATTGGTTTATCGGCATGACGGCTTCCATTTTACTTGTATTATCCGCTGACCCCGATTCAGGAATTCAACTTGTCATCTTATCCATTATCTCAGGCTACGGCGGTGAAGCTGTTCTCAGAAGTTTTGACTTTGTGAGAGAACTGAACAGCGGCGGCGAACCGGCCGAGTCCAAACGTCAAACCAAAACTCCACCCGAATAATTGTCCTCAATCTCCGCCCGTTCAGGGTACATTCCCATTGTATACAAACCTGCTTGCACTTATGAACAGAATTCTATAAAATACAGTTAGATTACGGTTGCGATAAGAACAATGAAGAGGAGCAGTAAGAAACAGATATTGTTGCAGAGAGTTGACGGCTGGTGAAAGTCAATCAAGTTTGTTTCCGAACTCACCTCAGAGTTGCAGCGGTGAAAAGCCGCTGACGCATAACTGCGTTAAAAGTATCAAGTGAGTGCGGCGTATGCCGCGCTAACGAGGGTGGTACCGCGGGAAAACGAAAGTCTCTCGTCCCTTTTTGGGATGAGGGAGTTTTTTTTAGTTTGGGAATATTCTGAATAATCCTCTCCTTCCCGTCAATACTTGAACCATACACGCCGTATTCAATCAGAAGGAGGTTTTTACTTTGAGTTTTCAGCACAAAGAGATAGAAAAGAAATGGCAGACATATTGGCTTGAAAACAAAACATTTGCCACTCTTGATAATAATGAAAAACAAAAATTCTACGCGCTGGACATGTTTCCTTACCCGTCTGGAGCTGGGTTGCACGTCGGCCATCCTGAAGGATACACAGCTACGGATATTCTGTCCCGCATGAAGCGAATGCAGGGCTATGATGTCCTTCATCCAATGGGCTGGGACGCATTCGGCCTGCCAGCTGAACAATACGCGCTTGACACAGGGAACGACCCCGCTGTGTTTACGAAGCAGAATATTGATAACTTCCGCCGCCAAATTCAAGCGCTTGGCTTCTCATATGACTGGGATCGCGAAATCAATACGACTGACCCTGAATACTATAAATGGACGCAATGGATTTTCTTAAAGCTATACGAAAAAGGCCTTGCTTACGTTGACGAAGTGCCTGTAAACTGGTGCCCTGCGCTCGGTACTGTTCTTGCCAACGAAGAAGTCATTGACGGCAAGAGCGAACGGGGCGGCCATCCGGTAGAGAGACGCCCAATGAAGCAGTGGATGCTGAAAATCACCGCTTATGCGGACAGGCTCCTTGAGGACTTGGAAGAGCTTGATTGGCCGGAAAGCATTAAAGATATGCAGCGCAACTGGATCGGCCGTTCGGAAGGCGCTCACGTTCATTTTGCTATAGATGGACATGATGATTCCTTTACGGTGTTTACAACAAGACCAGATACGCTGTTTGGCGCTACATACACTGTCCTTGCCCCGGAACACGCATTGGTGGAAAACATCACAACGGCAGAGCAAAAAGAAGCTGTTGAAGCTTATATCAAAGAAATTCAATCAAAGAGTGACCTTGAACGCACAGATCTTGCGAAAACAAAGACAGGCGTATTCACAGGAGCGTATGCGATCAATCCTGTGAACGGAGAAAAACTGCCGATTTGGATTGCGGATTATGTTCTTGCATCATACGGAACAGGTGCTGTCATGGCAGTTCCAGGCCACGATGAGCGTGATTTTGAATTCGCCAAAACATTCGGCCTTCCGGTGAAGGAAGTCGTAAAAGGCGGGAACGTTGAGGAAGCAGCCTATACTGGCGACGGCGAGCACGTGAACTCTGATTTCCTGAACGGCCTTCACAAACAGGAAGCGATTGAGAAAGTGATCGCTTGGCTGGAAGAAACGAAAAACGGTGAGAAGAAAGTGACGTACCGTCTTCGTGACTGGCTCTTCAGCCGCCAGCGTTATTGGGGCGAGCCGATTCCGGTCATTCATTGGGAAGACGGAACGTCAACAGCTGTCCCTGAAGAGGAGCTGCCGCTGATTTTGCCGAAAACGGATGAAATCAAACCGAGCGGAACGGGCGAATCACCGCTTGCGAACATTAAAGAGTGGGTGGAAGTCACAGACCCTGAGACAGGGAAAAAAGGAAGAAGAGAAACGAATACAATGCCGCAATGGGCGGGAAGCTGCTGGTATTTCTTGCGCTATATTGATCCGCACAATCCGGATCAGCTGGCATCACCAGAAAAATTGGAAAAATGGCTTCCGGTCGATATGTATATCGGCGGTGCAGAGCATGCCGTGCTTCACCTTCTGTATGCCCGCTTCTGGCATAAGTTCCTTTATGATATCGGTGTAGTGCCGACGAAAGAACCGTTCCAAAAGCTGTACAACCAAGGAATGATTCTCGGTGAAAATAACGAAAAAATGAGTAAATCTAAAGGGAACGTTGTCAACCCTGACGAAATCGTGTCCTCTCACGGTGCTGATACCCTGAGATTGTACGAAATGTTCATGGGGCCTCTTGATGCTTCAATCGCCTGGTCTGAATCAGGATTAGACGGTGCGCGTCGTTTCCTTGACCGTGTATGGCGCCTATTTGTTGAAGAAAACGGTGAGCTTAATGGCAAAATCGTTGAAGGCGCTGGTGAAACATTGGAGCGCGTCTATCATGAAACGGTTATGAAAGTCACAGACCATTATGAAGGCCTTCGTTTCAACACGGGTATTTCCCAGCTGATGGTCTTTATTAATGAAGCTTATAAAGCAACAGAACTGCCGAAAGAATATATGGAAGGCTTCGTGAAGCTTCTTTCTCCTGTCGCGCCACACTTAGCGGAAGAGCTATGGGAGAAGCTTGGCCATTCCGGCACAATTGCCTACGAAGCTTGGCCTGTATATGATGAAACAAAACTTGTGGATGATGAAGTTGAAATCGTTGTTCAGCTGAACGGAAAAGTAAAAGCGAAATTACAGGTTCCTGCCGATGCAACGAAAGAACAGCTGGAACAGCTTGCTCAAGCAGATGAAAAGGTCAAAGAGCAGCTTGAAGGCAAAACGATTCGGAAAATCATCGCGGTGCCTGGGAAGCTTGTCAATATTGTGGCAAACTAAGCCTAGAAAAAATCCCCTTTGCCAAAAGGGGATTTTTTTCATCAGTCTCAGAATAGCAATCGTTCAGCTGACTTTGATATACTGAACATGATCACTGTGAATAGGAGTGTTTTCTTTGGAAATAAAAGAAATCAGCACAGCCGCTTTGAAAGAAAAAATTGAGGCGGACGAAGAATTATATTTAATTGATGTCAGAGAAGATGAAGAGGTAGCGGAAGGCATGATCCCGCAAGCCGTTCATATTCGCATGGGGGAAATTCCTGAAAAAATGGAAACCCTTGATAAAGACAAAGAGTACGTATTTATCTGCCGCTCAGGAATGCGCAGTATGAACGTCTGCAAGTACCTGGATGAGCAAGGCTTTAAAACAGTCAATGTTGAAGGCGGCATGATGGCCTGGGAAGGCGAAACAAAACCAAAAAACTAGGGGAGAGCGGTCCCCTAGTTTTTATTTGTATTCCGGAAGCCAATCGCCGTGTGCTGCAAATAAATCGTCACACATGGAGATGATGTCCTTCATGGAAAGCTCCGCGCTTGTATGCGGATCAAGCATTGCAGCTTGGTAAACCGCTTCTTTTTTTCGTGTGACAGCCGCTTCGATTGTCATCAGCTGTGTATTAATATTCGTTCGGTTTAAGGCGGCAAGCTGCTCAGGCAGTTCTCCGGCGAAGCACGGTGTAATTTTTTTTCTGTCGGCGACGCATGTCACTTCCACAACCGCTTTTGAAGGAAGGTTGGGAATCAGCCCTGTATTCAAGACGTTTCCTCCGAAGGTGAATGGTTCGTTTGTTTCCATTGCTTCTATAATTCTTGAACCATATTCCTTTGAGCGTTCGTGCGTAAGGTTTTTATTATTGACGATATCATCCCGCATTTTCTCCCAATTTTCAATTTGCTTGACGCACCTTCTCGGATATTCGTCGAGCGGGATTTGCAGCTCGCTGATCAGTTCAGGGTAATTCCGTTTAATAAAGTATGGGTGATACTCTGCGTTATGTTCGGACGATTCCGTGACATAATAGCCGAACTTATCCATTAATTCAAACCGCACCATATCATGATGCTTTGTTTTTTGTTTTTCTTTCGCTCTCCTTTTGATTTCTGGATATAAATCTGTGCCGTCTTTTTTGACTTCCAAAAGCCAAGCCATATGATTAATGCCCGCAATGCGTTCCTCAATTCCGTCATGCTCCATTCCGAGAGCTTTAAATAAATCCTTCGTGCACACTTGAACACTGTGGCAGAGCCCGATTGTTTTGATATTGGTATAGCGGAGCATGGCGCCTGTAAGAGTGGCCATTGGATTTGTATAGTTTAAGAACCATGCGTCAGGGCACATTTCCTCCATATCTTTTGCGATATCAATTAAGACCGGGATTGTTCTGAGAGATCTGAATATCCCGCCGATGCCGACTGTATCGGCGATCGTCTGGCGCAGCCCATACCGTTTAGGAATCTCGAAATCGATGACTGTGCTCGGTTTGTATCCTCCAACCTGAATCGCATTGATGACATAGCCTGCGTTTTGCAAGGCGAGTTTTCTGTCATCATAGCTGTTGATGGCCACACTTGGGTTATAACGGTCTCTTAGATTTTCGAGCATGAGCTGGGATTCCTGCAGGCGTTTGGGATCAATGTCATAAAGCGCGAACTCAAATCCATTCAGTGCCTCTGTTAACAGGCAGTCTCCCAAAACATTTTTGGCGAAAATCGTGCTCCCTGCACCGATAAATGTAATCTTTTTCATATTGCTTCCTCCTTTAATGTTAACCCTTTACCGCTCCGGAAGACAGGCCGGCAATAAAGTATTTTTGCAGCGCCAAAAACAGAACAACCATTGGCAGCATTGCCATAAGTGCCGCTGCGGCAACTAAATGAAGGTTGTTTGCGTTTTCTCCGAAAAAACCTGCCATGGCTACTGTTAATGTCTGAACCTTTTGATCTTGTAAAAAGAAAATGGCAAATTGATAGTCGTTCCAAATAAAGACACAAGAAATGATACAGATGGTCGCAGTGATCGGCTTCAGCAGAGGAAACACAATCGTAAAAAAGATTTTCAGCATGCCTGCGCCGTCAATTCTTGCGGCTTCTTCAAGCTCTTTTGGAATGGTCGATCGGATAAAGCCTGAATATAAGAATACGGTTAAAGGCATGTAAGCCGCTGTATTGATGAAAATGGCGATTGCGTGTGTATTGACCATTCCGGCGTCCACGACCATTCGATACAAAGGAACCATGGACGTTAACGGAGGGATGATCATAATGGAAATCAACAAGGCAAAAACAGCTTTATTCAGTTTCGTTTCCCGCCGGGCAAGCGGGTAGGCGGCAAGTGAGCCGAATATAATTAATAACAAGGCAGAAAAACCTGTGATGATCATGGTGTTTATAAAAGAGTTACCTAGCGAAGCGCGCTCCCACGCCTCTGAAAAATTATGAAAGGAGATGTCGGCTGGAAATATCCATTTCGAACTGTAGTCTCCTTTTGCTTTCAATGAAGTGGTCAGCAGGATATAAAAAGGAATAAAATGCGCACAGGCCACAATGGCTGCAAGAAGCGTAATGATCCGCATGCTTTTTGTACGGGCGGCTCTCATGACATTTCCGTCTCCTTTCTTTTAAAGTACGCAAGCGCGCAAAAGCTGATGATCAAAATGACAAATGCCATAAATATGCCTTGCGTTGCGGCATAGCCGGCATCCTGCCGTTTGAAATACAAATCATACATAAACGTGGACATGGATTGTGACGCATTTCCGGGGCCGCCTGCGGTGAGTGCAATGATGACGTCAAACAGCTTTAAGCCTCCGATAATGTTGATGACCATATTAATGGTAATGGAGGGCATTAACAGCGGCAGCGTGATGGTAAAAAACTGCTGGCCTTGTTTCGCGCCATCCATTTGCGCCGCTTCATAGTAGTCTTTCGGAATGCTTTGCAGACCGGCTAAGTAGACAACCATAGCGATCCCGACATATTGATAGGTGTTAATCATGACAATGATCCATGGATTGAGTGATGGACTGGCGAGCGCATTAATAGGGCTGATGCCGAAGACCCCGAGCAAATCGTTGAGCGCGCCTCCGTCATAGGAGAAGAAAAAGTACCAAATGTAGCCCATAATGAGCGGGCTGATCATCACCGGCAAATACACAATTGTTCTTGTTACCGCTTTCGTTTTAATGCTTTGATTTAAGAGCAGAGCGTATAGAAGCCCGACCACATTTTGAAAAAAAGTGCTGCCAAGCCCGTAAAGCAGCGTGTTTTTTAAGATATGCCAAGTGTCAGGATCAGAAAACAGCCTTTCATATTGCGCGAATCCAACCCATTGGTAGACTTGTGAAAAGCCGTTCCAGTTTGTAAAGGTAATCAATGTGCCTTTCACAAACGGATAAATCATAAAGACCAGAACGGAGAGCAAAGCAGGAATGTACATCCACCAAAGTGAGGACTGCTTTTTTGGCTTAACCTGTTTCACATGAACGTCCCTTGCGATCTCACTCATTGTTTTCAGCTCCCTGTGTTTCCGATTGCTCCCGGAGTCGTTTATATTCTCTTCCCAGCTTCTGCGAAATGTCTTGAGGCGCCAAAATGTCAGCCGCGAGCTCCTGCCCAACCGTGCCCAGGACATCCCACATTCCGTTTGGCAAGTATAACCGGTCGAAGTAAGGCTCGACTTTGACATCTTGATAATGCTCATAATCGTTTGCGTAGAAAATATCAGCTTTCACATTGGTCAGCCCTGAAGGAAGCGATGTGGCTTCAGCCATTTGTTTGGCATTGGCCGGGCGGGCCATAAATGCGATAAAATCTTTTGCCTCTTTTAATTGAGGCGAATCTTTCCATGCTGCAAGCGTGTAGCGTTCACCGCCGATCCATATCGGGTCATCACCGGGATGTATGGCAGGTGTCGGGATAATGCCGACCTCGACGTTAGAGTTGATCTGGGCAACGTCTTGGCCGAGTGTGCCGCCTTGCATTGTAAAGGCGATTTTGTTTTGGGCCATTAATTCAATGAGCTGTGATTTTTTTGCCGTGACGGCGTCGATGTTAATCAATTTTTCTTTCTGCATTTGTTTGAGGATTTTCGATAAGTAAGTAAATTTATTCCATTTGAAAGTGCCATTGGTGAGCTGTTTTTTTTCATTATGGGCAGGGTCTGTGATGAGAAGAGGTGTAGCGAATTGGTCGTAATATTGAGCGAATGAGCTTTTGTCATAGCCGGCAAACCAGAAGGGAACAATGCTTCCCTTGCTCTTTTCTTTAATCGTTCTCAGTGCTTTGATAAAGTCATCCATGGTTTCCGGCGGAGCAATGCCGTAACGGTCTAAAATATTGCGATTATACGCCAGACCGTCTTTTGCCTGATTGATTGGATAGGCATACACCTTTCCGCTTTTATTTTTGAGGATGCTGTTTAAATTAGGATCAAGATCTTGAGTCCATTCCATATCCCGGAGATCGGCTGTATATTCTCCGTACCTGATTTTCCCCCAGCCATGCGTATCGAATAGATCAGGCAAATCATTGGCCGCCATTCTGACACGCATCATATTTTCATAGTCATTGCCTGGGAAATGAAGGCTGACATGAATGTCACTGTGTTCCTTTTCGAATGCTGCTGCCAGTTTTCTGAACGTATCTCTTTCACTGTCGGTTGACATTGTAGAATAAATGGTTAACGTCTTTTTTGCGGTATCTGCTGAGCTTTTCTCTGCTGAACACCCGGGCAGAACAAGCAGAATAAGAGAGAGAAATAAAACAAAAGTGTGTTTCATCTTTTCCTCCTTATCATCGTGATGAATCTTTGCTTATGTCACCTCCTTTGCTGTACATCCGCAGCTTTGTCTTACAATTAATGTTGTAGGCAGGGTGACATGGTGAGGAAGCGTTCGGCCATTGAGACGGTCAAGCAGCAGTTTTACGCCTGTCCGGCCCATTTCTTCTGTGTATACCTTCACCGTTGTTAAAGGCGTGCTGGCAAATTCAGCTTCCTCAATGCCGTTAAAGCTGACGATTGCAGTATCCCGCGGCACTTGCAGTCCGGCTTCCTGCAGCGCTTTTAATGCGCCGATCGCCATAGAATCGCTGGCAATAAAGAATGCTTCCGGCAGATGGCCTTGATCGATTGCTTTCTTCATCAGGCGATAGCCCTCACGCATGCTGTATTCTCCGATCAGCACATGCTCAGGCTGGGGGGCGGCTGACTCCAAAAAAGCGGTCAGGCGTTTATCTTCAATCGTTCTGCGAATGCTTTGGCCGTCCTTCAGCGTATGCTCTTTTTCTTGTCCGCCAATGTAGCCTAACCGTTTGTAGCCTGAGTCGAAAAGGTGATCAATCGCCTGGCGTGAAGCCGATTCAAAATCGATTCCAATCGAATCGTATGCTTGCGGATCTGGTGAATGATTGATAAATACGGCATGCTCCAGCCTCCCGCTGATATGCTTAACCGCTTCATCATGAACACGGCCGATGACAATGACACCATCCAATTCCCGAAAGATATGTTCCTGAAAGGAGCCGAGATGAATCGAATTTGTAATGAAAATTTCCTGTTCAAAGCATTCCTTTTCAATCCCTTTCCGAATGGAAGAAAAATAAGGGTCCTGCCTTTCCTGATCAGGGGACAGACAACTCAGCACACCGATCAGCGGCTGGGCCCGCTGTTTTTGCCCGCGGGCTTTTCGGCGTTTGGCAACGGTTTGATAACCAAGCTCTTCAGCGATGTTGATGACTCTTTGTCTCGTTTCGCCCGCAACAGAAAGCGACTCATCTTCATTTAAAATTCTGGACACAGTTGCGCTGGAAACTTTAGCTTTCAAGGCGATATCTTTAATACGAACCATGGGTATCCCTCTCATCTATTTAGTAAAATATTAACTCATCTGTTTTTGATAAATTGATACTATCATATAAAAGTAAGCGGTTACAATAATTGTTTTCAAAATATTTCATAATATTTACTAAATATTTAGTAAATGATGTGATTTATGTTGGAAAAATAAAGGGGAACCCAGATCTGTCTCGTAAATGTGAAGTAAGCGAATAAGGAAGGGTGATGGGATGAGAGCCGAAAGAAGAAAGCAACTGTTTCGATTGCTTGGTGATTTGCCTGATCGGAGGCCAATCAGTGTTGAGACATTACGTATTGAAGAAAGAGAAGAAAATATCGTTGAAACGCTCCTGCTCGATTTAAATGGACATGAAAAGGTGCCCGCTTATTTTGTGAAGCCGAAGAAAACAGAAGGACCGTGCCCAGCCGTATTGTTTCAGCATTCGCATGGGGGCCAGTATGATAGGGGAAAAAGTGAGCTGATTGAGGGAGCGGATTATTTGAAAACGCCTTCTTTTTCTGATGAGCTTACTTCTCTCGGATACGGCGTTCTTGCGATTGATCATTGGGGATTTGGAGATCGGCGGGGAAAAGCGGAAAGCGAGATATTTAAAGAAATGCTTCTCACCGGAAAAGTGATGTGGGGGATGATGATTTATGACAGTTTAAGTGCGTTAGACTATATGCAGTCACGCTCTGATGTTCAGCCTGACAGGATCGGAACCATCGGAATGTCTATGGGAGGTTTGATGGCGTGGTGGACAGCGGCGCTCGATGACCGGATTAAGGTGTGTGTGGATTTGTGCAGCCAAGTGGATCATCACGTGCTGATCAAAACACAGAATCTTGACAGGCACGGCTTTTATTATTACGTCCCATCGCTTGCAAAGCATTTTTCCGCATCGGAGATCCAAGGCCTGATCGCGCCGCGCCCGCACCTTAGTCTTGTTGGTGTACACGATCGGTTAACGCCGGCCGAGGGCGTGGACAAAATCGAAAAAGAATTGACAGCTGTCTATGCTGGACAGGGAGCTTCTGATTGCTACCGAGTGGTCCGTTCTGCTTCGGGACATTTCGAAACAGCAGTTATGAGGCATGAAGCTGTCCGGTTTTTGCAAAAGTGGCTGTGACTGTTAAAAGAAATCGAAAAAGACCGTTTTATGTGAAAACGGTCTTTTTGTTTCCTTTTAACCAACTGCCATAAATCGATGCTTTCTTCTATTGACAGAAACAGGAGAGAATAATATATTCTAATTGTTAACCTTAAAATATAATTGGTTAACAATTAAGGTGAGAAGCACTACACGTTCTTCAGTTATCAGTGAAAGGGCGAGGAATGATGCAAGAAGAAACTTTTTATAGTGTCAGAATGAGGGCTTCTATGAATGGATCTCATGAAGACGGCGGAAAGCATATATCCGGCGGAGAACGGCTTATTCCTTTCCATGAGATGAAGCATACAGTCAATGCTTTATTAGAAAAAGGGTTATCCCATTCAAGAGGAAAACCTGATTTTATGCAAATTCAATTTGAAGAGGTACATGAATCGATAAAAACCATTCAGCCATTGCCTGTGCATACGAATGAAGTGAGCTGCCCGGAAGAAGGACAAAAGCTTGCCCGATTGTTATTGGAAAAAGAAGGCGTTTCACGAGACGTGATTGAAAAAGCATATGAACAAATCCCTGAATGGTCAGATATCAGGGGTGCGGTGTTGTTTGATATTCATACAGGAAAGCGAATGGATCAAACAAAAGAAAAAGGGGTGCGGGTCTCCAGAATGGATTGGCCGGACGCTAATTTTGAAAAATGGGCGCTTCACAGTCACGTGCCAGCTCATTCAAGAATAAAAGAGGCCCTTGCGCTCGCTTCAAAGGTAAGCTGGCACCCGGCAGCAGTTGCAGAATTATGCTGGTCGGACGATCCGGATTACATAACAGGCTATGTTGCGGGTAAGAAAATGGGCTATCAGCGTATTACAGCAATGAAAGAATACGGGACTGAAGAGGGCTGCCGAGTCTTTTTTATTGATGGATCCAATGATGTAAACACGTACATACATGATCTGGAGAAGCAGCCTATTTTAATAGAGTGGGAGGAAGATCATGACTCATGATTTGATAGAAAAAAGTAAAAAGCACCTCTGGCTGCCATTTACCCAAATGAAAGATTATGATGAAAACCCCTTAATCATCGAAAGCGGGACTGGAATCAAAGTCAAAGACATAAATGGCAAGGAATACTATGACGGTTTTTCATCAGTTTGGCTTAATGTCCACGGACACCGCAAAAAAGAACTAGATAACGCCATAAAAAAACAGCTCGGAAAAATTGCGCACTCCACGTTATTGGGCATGACCAACGTTCCAGCAACCCAGCTTGCCGAAACATTAATCGACATCAGCCCAAAAAAGCTCACGCGGGTCTTTTATTCAGACAGCGGCGCAGAAGCGATGGAAATAGCCCTAAAAATGGCGTTTCAGTATTGGAAGAACATCGGGAAGCCCGAGAAACAAAAATTCATCGCAATGAAAAACGGGTATCACGGTGATACGATTGGCGCCGTCAGTGTCGGTTCAATTGAGCTTTTTCACCACGTATACGGCCCGTTGATGTTCGAGAGTTACAAGGCTCCGATTCCTTATGTGTATCGCTCTGAAAGCGGTGATCCTGATGAGTGCCGTGATCAGTGCCTCCGAGAGCTTGAACAGCTGCTTAAGGAACATCACGAGGAAATTGCCGCGCTTTCCATTGAATCAATGGTACAAGGGGCTTCCGGTATGATCGTGATGCCGGAAGGATATTTGGCAGGGGTGCGCGAGCTATGTACAACATACGATGTCTTAATGATCGTTGATGAAGTCGCTACAGGCTTTGGCCGTACAGGAAAAATGTTTGCGTGCGAGCACGAGAATGTCCAGCCTGATCTGATGGCTGCCGGTAAAGGCATTACAGGAGGCTATTTGCCAATTGCCGTTACGTTTGCCACTGAAGACATCTATAAGGCATTTTATGATGATTATGAAAACCTAAAAACCTTTTTCCATGGCCATTCCTATACAGGCAATCAGCTTGGCTGTGCGGTTGCGCTTGAAAATCTGGCATTATTTGAATCTGAAAACATTGTGGAACAAGTAGCGGAAAAAAGTAAAAAGCTCCATTTTCTTCTTCAAGATCTGCACGCTCTTCCTCATGTTGGGGATATTCGGCAGCTTGGCTTTATGTGCGGTGCAGAGCTTGTCCGGTCAAAGGAAACCAAAGAACCTTACCCGGCTGATCGGCGGATTGGATACAAAGTTTCCTTAAAAATGAGAGAGCTTGGAATGCTGACAAGGCCGCTTGGGGATGTGATTGCATTTCTGCCTCCTCTCGCCAGCACAGCTGAAGAGCTCTCGGAAATGGTTGCCATTATGAAACAAGCGATCCACGAGGTTACGAGCCTTGAAGATTGATTCCTGGTTAAACGAGCGGTTAGACATAGCAAAGGAAGCCGGCGTACACCGTAACCTGCGGTCAATGAATGGGGCACCGGTTCCAGAGAGGAACATTGATGGCGAAAATCAAACTGTCTGGTCCTCAAACAATTATTTAGGGCTCGCAAGCGATAGACGTTTGATCGATGCAGCCCAAACAGCATTGCAGCAATTTGGGACAGGAAGCAGCGGTTCACGTTTAACGACAGGCAATTCGGTCTGGCATGAAAAGCTAGAAAAGAAGATTGCCAGCTTTAAACGGACAGAAGCGGCCCTGCTGTTTTCGAGCGGTTACTTGGCCAATGTCGGTGTCCTTTCATCCTTGCCAGAAAAGGAAGATGTCATTTTAAGTGACCAGCTCAATCATGCAAGTATTATTGACGGTTGCCGACTTTCTAAGGCTGATACAGTTGTTTATCGGCATATTGATATGAATGATCTTGAAAACAAGCTGAATGAAACACAGCGTTATCAGCGCCGTTTTATCGTAACAGACGGGGTATTCAGCATGGATGGCACAATCGCCCCTCTTGATCAGATCATCTCACTTGCGAAACGCTATCATGCCTTCGTGGTCGTTGATGATGCCCATGCAACAGGAGTTTTGGGTGATTCGGGACGAGGAACGAGTGAATACTTTGGTGTTTGTCCTGACATTGTGATCGGCACCTTAAGCAAAGCTGTTGGTACGGAAGGAGGTTTTGCGGCAGGATCAGCGGTCTTCATCGACTTTTTGCTGAACCATGCCAGAACATTTATCTTTCAAACCGCTATTCCGCCAGCCAGTTGTGCGGCTGCTCATGAGGCTTTGAACATCATTGAAGCCAGCAGGGAAAAACGACAGCTTTTATTTTTTTATATCAGTACGATCAGAACCAGTCTGATGAATATGGGGTATGTGGTGAAAGGAGATCACACACCGATTATTCCTGTAGTCATTGGCGATGCCCATAAAACGGTCATATTTGCTGAAAAACTGCAGGGCAAGGGAATTTATGCTCCTGCCATTCGGCCGCCGACCGTTGCGCCGGGTGAAAGCCGGATTCGAATCACAATCACGTCTGACCACAGTATGGGTGATATTGATGATTTGCTGAAAACATTTCATTCAATCGGAAAGGAGCTGCATATCATTTGAGGGGTTTTTTTGTGACGGGAACTGATACAGAAGTAGGGAAAACGGTTATATCCAGCGGTCTTGCTGCCTTATTGAAAGAACATAATAGAGATGTCGGTGTGTATAAACCATTTTTAAGCGGGATATCGCGTCATCATCCAGATAGTGATACAAGTTTGCTGAAAGACATGTCACAGACCGGTCTCTCCCATGAAGACATTACGCCTTTTGCCTTCAAAGCGCCCCTTGCACCATACGTTGCAGGGAAACTCGAGGGAAAGACTGTCACCATGGAAGAGGTTTTAAGCCATTGGGAGCGGATTAAAGAAAAACATGAATGCTTCATCGTAGAAGGTGCAGGCGGTATTTCTGTGCCATTGGGAGAGGACTATTTGGTCAGTCATGTCATAAAAGCGTTGCAGCTTCCCATGATTATTGTGGCACGTCCTCACCTTGGAACCATTAATCATACCTTTTTAACTGTCAAATATGCAGAAAGCATGGGGCTTCCAATTGCCGGAATTATCATCAATGGAATCAGTGACTCTCCTGATGAAGATGAAAAAACCAATCCTGATATGATTGAGCGCTTATGCGGTGTTCCGATTTTAGGGGTTACGCCAAAGCTTGCCAACGTTACGAAAGAAACGGTTCTACATATGGTAAAAGACCATATCAATCTATCATTACTGATGAATCAAGTGGGGGTATGAGAATGAATCAATGGATGGTACTTGCAGACCGGGTGCTGGCTGGAGCAGAAGTGACTGACGAAGAGGCGCTTTCAATATTACATTGTCCTGATGAAGATATTTTGCTATTAATGCATGGAGCTTTTCATATCAGAAAACACTTTTATGGAAAAAAAGTAAAGCTCAATATGATTATGAATGCGAAATCCGGGCTCTGCCCGGAAAACTGCGGCTATTGTTCACAGTCTGCGATTTCGAAAGCGCCGATTGAGTCTTATCGGATGGTGAATAAGGAAACGCTGCTTAAAGGCGCAAAGCGGGCGCACGATCTGAATATTGGCACATATTGTATCGTGGCAAGCGGCAGAGGGCCGTCTAACAGAGAAGTGGATCAGGTCGTAGATGCGGTTCAGGAAATTAAAGAGACGTATGGACTGAAGGTTTGTGCGTGTCTCGGACTGTTGAAGCCAGAGCAGGCGAAGCGTCTCAAAGATGCCGGAGTAGACCGCTATAATCATAATTTGAATACGTCACAGAGGAACCATTCAAACATCACGACCTCACATACATACGATGACAGAGTCAATACGGTTGAAATCGCAAAAGAATCGGGGTTGTCTCCGTGTTCAGGCGCCATTATCGGGATGAAGGAGACGAAACAGGATGTCATTGACATCGCCAAAAGCTTGAAGGCTCTTGACGCGGATTCCATTCCTGTGAATTTTTTGCATGCAATTGATGGCACGCCGTTAGAAGGCGTCAACGAATTAAACCCGCTGTATTGTTTAAAAGTGCTGGCGCTGTTCCGTTTTATCAATCCATCAAAAGAAATTCGCATTTCCGGAGGAAGAGAGGTCAATCTCCGCACATTGCAGCCATTAGGGCTTTACGCCGCAAACTCCATTTTTGTCGGAGACTACTTAACAACTGCCGGGCAAGAGGAGACGGAGGATCATAAAATGCTGAGTGATTTAGGCTTTGAAGTTGAATCAGTCGAAGAAATGAAGGCTAGTTTAAGCGCGAAAAGCTGAAAGAATCAATAAAAGCAATCGGTGTGATGTCGATTGCTTTTATTTTTGAACAGAAAGGAGAAGGTCACATGACAATTGCATCTTTACATGCATCCTATGAGTTTTTGAAAAATCCATATCCTTTTTACGACACATTGCGAGCTGTTCATCCCATATATAAAGGGAGTTTCTTTAAATATCCGGGCTGGTATGTCACGGGATATGAAGAAACGGCTGCTATTTTGAAAGATGCGAGATTCAAAGTCCGCACCCCGCTGCCTGAGAGCTCAACCAAATATCAGGACCTTTCACATGTGCAAAATCAAATGATGCTGTTTCAGAACCAGCCTGATCATAGACGATTGCGGACGCTTGCCAGCGGAGCGTTTACGCCGAGAGCGACAGAGAGTTATCAGCCGTATATCATTGAAACTGTCCATCATTTGCTTGATCAAGTGCAAGGTGAAAAAAAGATGGAGGTCATTTCGGACTTTGCTTTTCCTTTAGCAAGCTTTGTCATAGCTAACATTATAGGTGTACCGGAGGAAGATAGGAAGCAATTAAAGGAGTGGGCTGCGAGTCTCATTCAAACGATTGATTTTACCCGGTCAAGAAAGGCATTAACAGAGGGCAATCATATGGCTGTGCAGGCTATGGCATATTTCAAAGAGCTGATTCAAAAGCGAAAACGCCACCCTCAACAGGATATGATCAGCATGCTCTTGAAGGGGAAAGAAAATGATAAGCTGACGGAAGAGGAGGCGGCATCTACGTGCATATTGCTGGCGATCGCCGGACATGAGACAACGGTTAATCTCATCAGCAATTCAGTCCTTTGTCTGCTGCAGCATCCAGAACAGCTTTTGAAACTGAGAGAAAATCCAGATCTTATTGGTACCGCAGTTGAGGAATGTTTACGCTATGAAAGCCCCACGCAAATGACAGCCAGAGTTGCGTCAGAGGATATTGACATCAGCGGGGTGACGATCCGTCAAGGAGAGCAAGTCTATCTTTTGTTAGGAGCGGCTAATCGAGACCCAAGCATTTTCACGAACCCGGATGTCTTCGATATTACGAGAAGTCCTAATCAGCATCTTTCATTCGGTCATGGCCATCATGTTTGTTTAGGGTCCTCGCTGGCACGATTAGAAGCGCAAATTGCGATTAACACTCTTCTGCAGCGGATGCCCAGCCTTAAGCTCGCGGATTTTGAATGGCGGTATCGGCCGCTTTTTGGATTTCGGGCGCTTGAGGAGCTGCCGGTGACTTTTGAATAAGCCTAAGAATATGAGTGCCAAAAAAGTGTCAGCCCCGCCGAAAATGGGCAATCTATAAAAAAGGGGAGTGAACATCGTGAAAAAAGTGCTGATCGCCGGCGGAAATGGTGTGATTGGGAGACTGCTTGCTGAAGGGCTTATTTCAGACTATGAAGTGACAGTGCTTGATAAAGATCATTTCGATGGCAAAGCCTCTTCCATTCAGGCTGACGCGGCAAATTATGAGGAGCTGTTGAAGAAGATTCCAAAAGATACCGATGCCATCTTGAATTTACTAGCTGTTAAAATCAAATACGATATTATGGACATCGCTGAGTTTGAAAAAATGACGGATGTTTTCTATAGGGCAAGCTATTATCTGTGCCGCGCGGCAGCGGAGCTCGGCATTCAAAAGCTCGTGTTCGCCAGCAGCAATCATGTCACAGATGTATACGAAAAAGACGGGCGCTCGCTCTTAGGACGGGAAATCACAACAAGCGATTATCCGCTGTCAAAAAACTTGTACGGTGTATTAAAGCTGACCTCTGAACAGATTGGCCATTTGTTTTATTTGGAAAATAAGCTATCAGTAATCAACCTTCGAATCGGAACAGTCGTGACAGATGAAATGGATACGCTGCATGAAAAAGAACGGACGAAAAAGACACTGCTTTCTCACCCCGATCTGCTGTCGATTTTTAAAGCCGCTATTGAGACCAATATCCGGTACGGCACTTATTACGCCGTCTCTGATAATCCGGGCCGGCCATGGTCCATTGAATCTGCCGTGAATGAACTTGGGTTTTCGCCACAAATCAATACGGCCGAACTTCTGAACGAGGAGGAGAACGGAGCATAATCATTTTCTAAGATTATGCTCTTTTTCTTTTGTTATCGGTCTCAATTCGCGGAAGCCCCCGCCCGGCCAGGGACTCTGTTCAAATGATTATAGACATGGCAATCACAGATTTGCTACATTTTAGACACGATATCGTCACATGCTGAGCTCGGTTTTCAAAATATGATAACGCTTACAAAGAGAGGTGGGAGCTATCGCACATTCACTGAAAAACCGTCTGTTTGATATGTTGATTTATGGTTTCTTGCTGATGTTCGCTTTAATATGCGTACTTCCGTTCATTCATGTCATCGCAGCATCCTTCGCGACAGTAGAAGAAGTCGTGTCGAAAAAATTTATTTTAATACCGACCACTTTTTCGCTAGATGCTTATCGCTACATTTTTTCAACAGATATTATTTATAAGAGTTTGCTTGTTTCTGTGTTTGTGACAGTGATAGGCACTGCGGTCAGCATGTTTCTTTCTTCACTGATGGCTTACGGGTTATCCCGCCGTGATTTAATCGGCCGGCAGCCGCTCATGTTTCTCGTCGTATTTACGATGCTGTTTAGCGGCGGCATGATTCCGACTTTCCTTGTGGTCAAATCGCTTGGATTGCTCGATTCTTACTGGGCGCTTATTTTGCCGACAGCCATTAATGCCTTTAACCTGATCATTCTGAAAAACTTCTTTCAAAATATCCCGTCAAGCCTGGAAGAGTCCGCGAAAATTGACGGGTGCAATGATCTGGGCATATTCTTTAAAATTGTGCTGCCGCTGTCTCTTCCTGCGATCGCAACGATTTCACTATTTTATGCGGTCACGTATTGGAACACGTATATGACAGCGATCTTGTACTTAAATGATTCAGCAAAATGGCCGATTCAGGTGCTTCTGCGCCAAATCGTCATTGTATCAAGCGGTATGCAGGGGGATATGTCTGAAATGGGGTCGGGCAGCCCGCCGCCTGAGCAAACCATTAAAATGGCGGTCATAGTGGTGGCGACCATCCCGGTTCTGCTTGTCTATCCGTTTATACAAAAGCATTTTGCAAAAGGAGCTTTGCTGGGATCTGTCAAAGGATAAAGAAATATGAAACGGAGGGGTACGATGGGAAACAAATGGAGGGTGCTTTTGATTGTGCTTGTACTGGCACTCGGCGGAGTGCTGGCGGGCTGTAAAGGAGCTGATCAGTCTTCGGCTGAAGGCAAAGCTGGCCCGGATTCAAAGGTAAAGCTGTCTTGGATGGCGATTTTGTATCACCAGCAGCCGCCGAAAGACAGGGCGATTAAAGAAATTGAAAAGCTGACAAATACAGAACTCGACATCACCTGGGTTCCAGACGCGGTGAAAGAAGACAGGCTGAATGCAGCGCTTGCAGCCGGGAATCTTCCGCAAATCGTGACGATCCAGGATATTAAAAATTCGTCAGTCATGAATGCCTTCCGGTCAGGAATGTTTTGGGAAATTGGTGATTATATCAAGGATTATCCCAACTTAAACAAAATGAACAAACTCATTAATAAAAATGTGACAATTGACGGCAAGCTCTACGGGATATACAGAGAGCGCCCGCTTTCCAGACAGGGGATTGTCATTCGGAAGGACTGGCTGGACAATTTAAATCTGAAAACCCCGAAAACGTTGGATGAGCTTTATGAAGTGGCCAAAGCATTTACGGAGGACGACCCGGACAAGGATGGGAAAGATGATACATTCGGGCTGGCAGACCGTAATGACTTGATTTACGGCGCGTTTAAAACGATTGGCTCGTATGAAGGCATGCCGACAGATTGGAAGGAATCAGGCGGCAAATTCACGCCTGATTTCATGACACAGGAATACAAAGACACGATGAACTATATGAAGAAGCTGCGTGATAACGGGTATATGAATAAGGATTTTCCCGTCACAAGCAAAACCCAGCAGCAGGAGCTGTTTTCGCAAGGAAAAGCCGGAATTTATATTGGCAATATGGTAGATGCGGTCAATCTGCGCGACCATGCCTCTGATAAATCGATGAAGCTCGAGATCGTCAACCGCATAAAAGGCCCAGATGGGAAAGAGCGGGTATGGGCATCAGGAGGCCATAACGGCGTGTTTGCTTTCCCGAAAACGAGTGTGAAAACGGAAGCTGAGCTTAAACGGATCTTGGCTTTTTTTGACCGAATTGCCGAAGAAGATGTCTATAGCCTGATGACTTATGGCATTGACGGCGTTCATTACAACAAAGGTGAGGACAAAACGTTCACACGCAAAGAAAGCCAGGTAAAAGACTGGCAGACTGATATTCAGCCGCTGTCCGCCTTAATTGCCATTGATAAAGCCTACTTAAAAAACACTGGAGATCCGCTTCGGACGGCGTACGAGGAGCTGACCGAGGACAATGAAAAGATTATCGTCTCAAACCCGGCTGAAAGCCTGTATTCCGCATCGGAGTCGGAACGGGGGGATGAACTGAAGAAAATCATTGATGATGCGACCTACAAATATATGATTGGAGACATCACAGAAAGCCAGTTCGATAAAGAAGTGGAAAAATGGGAGTCAAGCGGAGGAAAACAAATTATTCAGGAATACGAAGAAGCATTTAAACAAACAAAATAATGTTGGAAAAACCCAAAACGCGCAAGCGGTTTTGGGTTTTTTACATGCTTCTTTTTTGCTGGCGGTAGTTTCCCGGTGTAATCCCCTCCAGCTTTTTAAAAGACCTGATAAAATTTTGCGAGTTTTTATATTTCAGCTTTTCGGCAATGTCCTTGACCGCCATGTCTGTTTCGGCAAGCCAGCTTTTCGCCATATGGTGTCGGTAGCTTGAGACATACTCGCTGAATGAAATACCCATTTCTTTTTTGAAAATGCTGCTTAAATAATTTGGGTTGTAATGCAGCCTGCGCGCGATTTCGTCCAGTGTCAATTCGGATTCAAACTCATGATGGATGATATGAATGATGTTGTCGGAAATATTTTTGTACTGGGCATCCGCGCGGGCGTTCACTTTGTCTGTCATCGGATCAATAAACTCATTCTTTAGCCAGTTTTCGGTATCCTCGAACGTTTTCAGCTCAAAAATTTGATCATACAGCATTTTGTTTTCTTCAAGCTCAAACAATTCGATCCCGAGTACATGCATCAGCTCAATCACATGGTTCAAAAAACGGGCGATGGCGATTTGAAATTGATACGGGTTGGTGTTCTGGGTGAAAATGGCTTGCAAAATCGCGTGCAGGCATTTATCCGCTTTCTCCTTGTCTCCTGCTTTGACAGCATCGAACAGCTCATGCTGAAGCTGCTTTGGAAAATGGGTTTTGAAGGTTTTTTTCTGGTCAAGGTCTTCGTAAAAGATGATCGACTTGTTTTCCGCTTTAAGCCGGTATTTCAACGCTTCTGAGCCTTCCGCATAGGCTGTTTTCGCTTTTGTCAGCACATCAAACGGCTGGCTGATGCCGATGCTGACAGACAGCTGCAGCTCAGCTTCCGCTTTTTCCTGAATCATCCTTGCAGTCTCATTCAGCTCAGCTATGAATTCTTCTTTTGTCCCGCTTTGGTTGATCAAAATCGTCGCCTGCTGTTTGTCAACTACGGCGGGGGCAAGATGTTTGTCCGTCGGGATGCTGCGCTCAATCATGCTGTTGACGGCAAACAAAAGCAGATCCATATCTTTTTTCTCATAAGGCGTATGATTCAGTGTGTCAATTTGGAGCACAAGCAGGGCAAGGTGCCGCCAATTTTGCTTTAAGCCGAGGCTTTCAAAACGGTTATCAACCTCCTCATCCGTCAGTTTTCCAAGCATAAGCCTGACCATAAAATATTGCTGCAGATGAGTGGCCTGCTGCTTCATCGTTTCCTCAAGGTCGTCATTTCTGTCCTTCAGTTGCTTAAAGCTCTGTTCAATTAACTCAAATTCATTTTGAGGAGGCTGCTGTTTCTCTTGTATGGCTCCATGTCTTGCGAATGATTCGTAAAGCATCCTGATCGGCTTGTAAAAATGGCGGGAGCCCAGCCAAGAGAACAATAATGAAAGCGTTAACAAAATAAGGCATACTGCAAAAGTGATCCAGCCAATTGACTTGGCTTCTTTTTTTAGCTCGGGCAGGGAAACGAGAGAAAAATAAGTCCATGTATTATAGTCAGATTTTTGATAGGTGACTTTATAATGAATCCGGTCAATCACTGTTTCAAACTGTCCGCTATTGGCGGTTTGCGCCAGCACTTTTTGGACAAAGCCGTCGTTATGAAGAGATTCACCGACATCAGACATGTTGTTATGAAGGATAATGCGGCCTTTTTCATCGATGATAAACAGGTTGTTGGCGTTTGAATAGCCAGGCATATTTTTGACAAGCGAACAGCTCGGAATGCTTGCGGCGGCCAATCCTTTTGTATTTGTGCTGTTCAAAGGAAGCTGCTTAATTAAATTGATATTGTAGCGGCAGTTTTCTGCTGTGCTTTCTTTGGTTGAAATCAAATGATTGTTTTCCTCAAGCGTCCAATAGGAGCGGCTCGCTTTGTGTTTCGTGTACGCTGAGGCTGCTTCATGAAGAGTGTCTGTATTCAAACGGTACAAACCGGAATTGTTCATGTACCATTTTTTCGTATAACTGACTAACGTCATGTTGGACAGATCGGTATCAAAGCTTTGCAGATAATTGAGCTCTTGGTTCACTTGGTTATAGATTTGAAATTGGTCTGAGTGCAAAGGCTCGGACAATGTGCGAAGGAGAGGCGGCGAACTCACATAGTGGGTTAAAGAGTGATCGACGGTTTTCAATATATGCTCGATGCTTTGCTGGGTCTGCTGGAGTGTGTCGAATTTTTCCTCCGAAACGTTGGAAATAGCCGTTTTCTGAGAGTGCTCGTACGAAAACAATCCGACCAAAATAACCGGAATGGTGCTGAGCAGGCAGAAAAACGTGATCAGTTTGTAGTAAAACTTGTATTGGCTTCTTTTCATAAAACCCCCCCATTTCATAACATCCACTTCACCTTAATACAATTAATCCAAAGATTGATAGATATTGTCAATAATCATTTTCTAATATCGGTGTCTTTTTTTCAGGTGGACCGGCTGAACCCTTGATTATAAAGGGATAAAACAGGATGTGATCATATGATTGTAGACGGACTTTTGCCTCTGCGCTACAGTGAATGCAAGAACTCGTGAAAGGAGGCTGGGAAAAAATGAAAACAGCAGAAGCGCAAGCGCCGGCTGTTGATACAGTCATTTTTAAAAAAGAAAAAAGAAAGCGCTTACTAAGTAAGCTGATTCAGCAAAAATATTTGTACTTGATGATTTTGCCGGGGTGTATTTATTTTTTGCTTTTTAAGTATGTCCCGATGTGGGGAATTGTGATTGCATTTCAGGATTATCAGCCGTTCCTCGGCATTTTGGGCAGTGAGTGGGTGGGGCTGAAGCATTTTATCAGGCTGTTTACTGAGCCTACATTTTTTCTCTTGTTAAAAAACACGCTCGTGTTATTTGCTTTGAACCTGGCCATATTTTTCCCGGTGCCGATACTGCTGGCGCTTTTATTGAACGAAGTGCGGATTGCTCTCTTTAAAAAATTTGTTCAGACGCTGATTTATATCCCGCATTTTATGTCTTGGGTCATTGTTGTATCGCTTTCGTTTGTGCTGTTAACGGTAGACGGAGGCTTGATTAATGAACTGATTGTGTTTTTTGGCGGTGAAAAAATCAATTTTCTGCTGAACGAAGAATGGTTCCGGCCCCTGTATATTCTGCAGGTTATCTGGAGGGAAGCAGGCTGGTCGACGATCATTTATCTGGCGGCCATTACAGCGGTTGACCCCCAGCTGTATGAAGCGGCGAAAATGGACGGAGCGGGACGGCTGCGGCAAATGTGGCATATTACGCTGCCCGCCATTAAAAGCGTTATCGTCGTTTTGCTGATTTTGAAAATCGGAGACACGCTGGAGCTTGGCTTCGAGCATGTGTATTTGCTGTTAAATGCGACAAACAGGGAAGTGGCGGAAATTTTTGATACGTATGTTTATACTGCAGGGCTGAAACAGGGCCAATTCAGCTACAGTACAGCAGTCGGCGTATTTAAAGCAGCGGTCGGGCTGATTTTGGTCATGCTTGCGAATCGTTTGGCGAAGAAATTTGGCGAGGAAGGAATTTATTAAGAAAGGGATGGGATCAATGGATCAATCAATCGCTGTAAAATCGCCTCTTACGTACGCGGAGGCATTGGCAAAAACCATTATGAATACGTACACAGTCGAGGAGCTGCCTCCTGCAAACCGCTGGCACTACCACCAGGGTGTTTTCTTATGCGGTGTATTGCGGCTGTGGGAAGCAACCGGGGAAAAGCGGTATTTTGAGTATGCGAAGGCTTATGCAGATCTCTTAATCGATGATTATGGCAATCTATTATTTAGAAGAGACGAACTGGACGCCATTCAAGCGGGTCTCATTCTTTTTCCATTATACGAGCAGACGAAGGATGAACGGTATGTCAAAGCGGCAAAAAGGCTGCGCGGCTTATATGGAACACTGAACCGGACGTCTGAGGGCGGTTTTTGGCACAAAGACGGTTATCCTTACCAAATGTGGCTTGACGGCTTATACATGGGGGGGCCGTTCGCACTGAAATATGCCAATCTGAAGCAGGAGCCGGAGCTGTTTGATCAGGTCGTGCTGCAGGAGTCATTGATGAGAAAGCATACGAAGGATGCAAAAACCGGACTTTTTTATCACGCCTGGGATGAAGCGAAAAAAATGCCTTGGGCCAATGAAGAGACAGGCTGTTCACCGGAATTTTGGGCACGTTCCATCGGCTGGTACGTCATGTCTCTTGCTGACATGATTGAAGAGCTGCCGAAGAAGCATCCAAACCGTCATGTGTGGAAAAACACGCTGCAGGACATGATGGAAAGCATCTGCCGCTATCAAGACAAAGAGACGGGGCTATGGTATCAGATCGTTGATAAGGGAGACAGATCTGATAACTGGCTGGAAAGCTCTGGATCCTGTCTGTACATGTACGCAATCGCAAAAGGAATCAATGAAGGCTATCTAGACAGAGCTTACGAAACAACACTACTTAAAGCGTATCAAGGCTTGATTCAGCATAAAACCGAAACATCAGAAGACGGCGCGTTTCTCGTCAAAGACATATGTGTCGGAACGTCAGCCGGTTTTTATGACTATTATGTCAGCCGCGAAAGAAGCACAAACGATCTGCACGGGGCTGGTGCGTTTATTTTGGCTATGACAGAGCTGGAGACTCTTTTTAGGTCAGTAGAGAAATGATGACAGGTATACGTACGGCTTTGTGTGTGATCGTCTCAGTCCTCTTTTTGGCATCATGCTCAAGCAGGCCGGACGGAATGCATGTCATTCTCTTTTCTGATATGCAGGCTGGCGTACAGGAAAAAATAAAAAAGGCCGCCGAGCAGAATGCCGGGAAGGTCGATATCTTTCCAGCTTTTCAGGAAAAACTGCTGACTGAAATTACCGCCCATGAGGGAGATGTTTTCATCGTGCCTGAAGACATGTTTCAAGCTTACGATGATCCGGAAAATTTTCAGCCGTTAAACGGATTGCCTCCTGAAAAAACATCTCCTTATACAACTGTTAATAAAAAAACAGGAGAAAAAACGATCTATGCCGTTCAGATCGAAAAAGGGAAAAAACAGCTGAACGGCTATTCTTTTCGATTGAATCGCGATATGGCGGCGTTTATCCCTGTGTATGCTGAAAAAACAGAGGAAGCGCTGCAGCTGATTTCTCAACTAACTGAAGCCCGATAGAGGTGAGGATATTGAAGAACATCGTCTTTTGCGGATTGAGCAGCAGAGCATTCAGTATGTTTATCAAACCGCTGTTGGAGCGGTTTTCAACTCATTATGAGATTACGGGATTGCTGGATGCCGATCCGAAACGTTTTGCCGTTTGCAAGAAGAAATTTCCCGAGCTGGCCCACGTGCCTGAGTTTAGCGAAGATGCTTTTGACGAGATGATGCGCGTCTCAAAGCCTGATATCGTCATTGTGGCAGGCAGGGACGATACGCATGTCACATATATTGTAAAAAGCCTTCAGTGGGATACAGATGTAATTACTGAAAAACCAATGGTGACAACAGTGCAGGATGCGAATCGGGTGCTTGAAGCAGAGGCCAAAAGCGAAGGAAAAGTCACCGTCGCGTTTAACTATCGCTACAGCCCGTTTCATCGGAAAATAAAAGAAATGATTCTGGACGGAAAAATAGGCAGGGTCACCTCCGTTGATTTAAATTGGTATATTGATACGTATCATGGCGCCAGCTATTTTAAACGCTGGAACAGGTCGAGACAGTTTTCCGGCGGTCTTTCTGTCCATAAATCAACACATCACTTTGATCTCGTCAATTGGTGGCTTGGGCAAAATCCGGAAGAGGTATTTGCTTATGGCGCCTTGAATTACTATGGGCCGGACAGTGAGTGGAACCCCTTGCCGGAAGAAGACGGGCGTTTTTGCGGGACGTGCCGGGTCAAAGAAAAATGCCACTACTATTCAAGGTGGCATCCCCGTTCCTCTAAAGCTTCTATAAAAGATGATCATCTCGAAGCAGGAGACCAGTCTAGCTTATATACTGCATACAGGCCTGACGCGTGTATTTTTGACGAGGAAATTGACATCGAGGATACGTACGTGGCGGCAGTCAAATATGATGGCGGCGCACTGTTAAGCTACTCGATTATTTTTTCGGCCCCATATGAAGGCTACCGGCTGACGATCAACGGCACAAAAGGGCGTATTGAATCAAATGAATTTCACGAACCTTCCAGAATTCCGTTTGCTTTTCCTGAGCAGACAATCGATTACTATCCGCTTTTTGAATCAAAGCAGACGATACAAGTGGTCAAAAATGAAGGGGGGCATGGCGGAGGTGATCCGCTTTTGCTTGAGGATCTTTTTTTAGGAAAAGACCCGCTGCGCCGCTATGATATTTTAGCCGGGGCTGAAGCTGGAGCCTACTCCATCGCGGTTGGTGAGGGAATGTGGCGCTCGGTTGCCGAAAAGAAGCCGATCGGCATGAAAGAGCTTTTTCAGATGCAGAATGTATAATGCAAAAAAGGAGGGGGCGCCATGGAACATGATGGCTCACTGGGACGGATGCTGCGTTTTTGCGAATGGATTATGAGATTTGCGTATACAAACTTGCTGTGGCTGTTTTTTACGTTGCTCGGTCTCGGTGTGTTTGGCATCATGCCCGCGACCGCGGCTTTATTCGCTGTCATGCGGAAGTGGATCCAGGGGCAGGACAACGTTCCGGTGCTCAAAACGTTTTGGCAGGAATACAAGGGTGAATTTTTTCGTTCAAATCTGCTCGGCGCTGTACTGGCGCTCATCGGAGTGATCATTTATATTGATTTGGCCTTCATCTATCCAAGTCATTTTCTTCTGCACATCCTGCGCTTCGCCATTATGATATTTGGCTTTTTGTTCGTATCCATGCTTTTTTATGTGTTTCCGCTGCTTGTCCATTTTGACTGGAAAAAACGTCTGTATGTGAAATTTTCGCTCTTGCTCAGTGTGGCGTATTTGCAATATACGCTTGCTATGCTTGCGCTGACTGTTGCTCTCTTTTTCTTGCTTGCGTACCTGCCGGGCATTGTCCCTTTTTTCAGCGTCAGCCTGATCAGCTACTGTCATATGCGCATTGTTTATGCCGTGCTGCTGAAAGTGGAGCAGCACGGCGGCGAGCCACAGAGGAAATCCCATATACGGAAAGCTTTTTATCCGGAAACGAGATAATCATCATTTCTCTATCATAACGCTGTTCCAAACGGAATAGATTGATAGAGAAAGGAGAGCGGATAAAATGCTGAAGGTAGCGGTATTTGATGAAGAGCATGAAAAAGACTTACAAACGGAAATCAATTCATTTTTAAAAGGGATATCGGAGGAGCAGCTGATTGATATCAAATATACGGTTTCGGCGGCGTGCGACCCAGACGGCGAGCAGCTTTACTGTTTTTCCGCCCTTATTTTATATCGCAAATAAAAAGATCTTCCCGCGCCTGCGGAAAGATCTTTTTTGTTAATATGCTTTTTTCACTCTTGGACTTCTCGGTTTATCGAGTTTCTCCGCTTTTTTGATCTCTCTTCTTTCTTTTGAGAGCGATTGATAGAGAGAGGCAATCATCAGCAGGATAACGATAGAAAACGGCAGCGCTGCCAGAATCGCTGTGTTCTGCAAAGCGGCAAGCCCTCCGGAATATAGGAGCACAGCCGCCATGGCGGACTGAATGATACCCCAGCTGAGTTTCACAGAATTCGCCGGATTTAAAGAACCGTACGACGTCTGCATGCCCAGCACGAATGTAGCTGAATCAGCTGACGTGATAAAGAATACTGCGATCAGAATCAATGCAAGGATCGATGTCACCATTGTCAGCGGATAGTGATCAAGTGTTCCGAACAGCATCGTTTCAGTGGACAGCTTTGCTACATTGAACGTGCCTTTTTGCTGGAGATCCATGGCTGATACGCCGAAAATGGAGAACCATAGAAATGTCAAAATACAAGGTGTCACCAAGACGCCGATTAAAAATTCGCGGATCGTCCGGCCTCTGGATACACGGGCGATGAAAATGCCGACAAATGGAGACCAGGAAATCCACCATGCCCAATAGAAAATCGTCCAGCTATTAATCCATTCGCGTTTTTCAGGATCATTCGGTGTCAGTCTGAAGCTCATTTGAACGATATTTTGAATGTATTGTCCGATAGAATCTGTAAATGAGTTCATGATCAGCACTGTAGGACCGACAACGAGCATAAACAACATTAACAATCCGGCCAATACCATGTTTGTGTTGCTTAAATACTTAATTCCTTTTCCGAGTCCGCTCCACGCAGAAAGTAAAAAGAGCACTGTCACAATAATGATTAAAACCAATTGGACGATAAACGCATTCGGAATGCCGAACAGGTAATTCAAACCGCCGTTAATTTGGGTTGCGCCAAGACCAAGACTTGTTGACACCCCGACAACAGTGGCGAAAACTGCAATACAGTCAATGGCCTTTCCGATCGGTCCGTTTACTTTATCCCCGAGAATCGGTGACAGTGTGCTGCTGATTAACCCGGGTGCGCCTTTGCGGAATTGGAAATAGGCAATGCATAATGCCACAATGGCATAAATGGCCCAAGCGTGCAAACCCCAGTGGAAAAACGTATAGCGGAGTGCATCTCTGAAGGCTTGGGGGGTTTCTGTTTCACCTGATGGAGAGCTAATTGCGTAATGGCTGATCGGTTCAGCCGCACCGTAGAATACTAAGCCGATTCCCATGCCTGCGCTGAACAGCATGGCAAACCATGATAATAACCCGAATTCCGGTTTTTCATCAGGCTTTCCGAGTTTGATTTTTCCGATCGGGCTGAAAATCAAAAAGAGACAAAACCCGACAAACAAAGAGACAACTAAAAGATAATACCAACCAAATGAATCGGTAATAAATGCTTGTGCCGATTGAGACACATTTTGCAGGCTGTCAGGAGAAATAACACCCCATAATACAGCTGCAGCTGTGATTGCAATCACAATCCAAAATACACTAGATATATGTTTCAACATTTCTCACCCTCTAATTTTTTGTGTACGCCTATATCTTGCTCGCAGGCTTAGTATGGTCGTACGATGGCAGCTCATTCCTCTCTTAAAATTACCCCGCAATCAGGTGAAACAAAACAAGTCTCACCCTAACATGAATGCGGGGAATGTTCAAATGTGAGTTTGGAGGCAAGAGATTTAAAGAGTAATGATTAAGAACGGGCGTATTGCCCGGCATTTAGCCCTGCAAGCCTGCCTGTGACAAGGGCGGAGGTAATATTGTATCCGCCTGTGTAGCCATGGATATCCAGAATTTCACCGCAAAAATAAAGCCCCTCCATTTTTTTAGAAGCCATCTTTTTCGGGTCAATTTCTTTTACAGATACCCCGCCTCCCGTGACAAATGCCTTATCAAGTGACAGTGTGCCATTTGCGAGGACAGTAAACTGCTTGCAGTCCCTTACAAATTGTCTGAAAGGATCCTTCGGCAGCTCAGAAAACGATACGTTCGGAGAGATGCCGTTTTTTTCGAGCAGGAATAGAAGATAGCGCTCCTGCATCCAAGGCTTCAGCACGTTTTTAATGGTTTTTTTCGGTGCTTCCTTCAGTTCTTTATACATCTTTTGGAAAAGCGTTTCTTCATTGATATCCGGATACAAGTCGATTCTGATCGGCACTTGAGGCTGTTTTTTCAGCTCTTTTACGACAAATTGGCTGCATCTGAGAATGGCAGGTCCTGAGAGGCCGAAATGGGTAAACAGCATGTCCATTTTATGTGTGATAATCGGTTTGCCTTTTTTATTTAACACACTGACGGCTACATCTCTTAGTGATAAGCCCTGAAGTGTTTTTTGCTTAATGAACGGTTCGCCAGAAGTGACGGGAACCTCTGTCGGAAACAGCTCTGTTATGGTATGGCCCGCGGCTTCAGCCCATTCATAGCCGTCTCCCGTGCTTCCGGTATGAGGCACGCTTTTACCGCCGACAGCGATAATGACTGCCTGGCTAAGGATCATTTCGCCATTATTCGTCACAATCCCTGCTGCCTGTCCATCTTCATATATAACAGATTTAATTTTCTCGTTCGTTCTGATTGTTACGCGGAGCTGCTTCAGCCTGTTTAACAGCGCGTCAACGACACTTTGGGCTTTGTCGGTCACAGGGAACATCCGGCCGTGATCCTCTTCCTTCAATTGAATGCCGAGGTTTTCAAAAAACTTGATAATGTCCTCATTATTAAATTCAGAAAACGCGCTGTATAAAAAACGCCCGTTGCCGGGGATGTGCTTGATAATTTCTTCCACAGGAAGGCGGTTCGTCACATTACAGCGGCCGCCCCCGGAAATCGCGAGTTTCCGTCCTAATTTATTTCCTTTATCTATCAGCAATACGCCAGCGCCCTGTTCTCCTGCTGCAATTGCAGCCATCAAGCCTGAAGGGCCTCCGCCGATTACGATTACGTCATATTGTTTCATCTTTATCATCAACTTTCTTTTCATTTCGTGTGCGGACACCCCCGTCCGCAGTACTATTATAGCGAAAGAAAGCCGCTCCTTAAACGTCTTTTGCCGCGGACATGAATGTTCACAGGATTGCTTTTGTATTTATTACCGTCTAAATGCCCAGTTGTGGTAAAATAGAAAAGTTGAATCTTCGTAGAAAATGGTGATGAAGAAACATGTCAAGCAAACTGTTAAGAGGCACGTTTGTATTAACGCTCGGTACATATATATCGCGGATTCTGGGGATGGTCTATTTAATTCCCTTCAGCATTATGGTCGGGGCGACAGGCGGTGCATTATTTCAATACGGATACAACCAATACACTTTATTTTTGAATATTGCTACGATGGGCTTTCCGGCCGCTGTTTCTAAATTTGTTTCCAAATATAATTCAAAAGGGGATTATGAGACAAGCAGGAAAATGCTCAAGGCGGGCATGTCGGTTATGCTCGTCACAGGAATGATAGCCTTTTTCATTCTGTATCTATCGGCTCCGATGTTTGCGGAAATATCGCTGGGAGGCAAGGATAATAACGGCTTGACAATTGATCATGTCGTTTATGTCATCCGCATGGTCAGCTTAGCGCTTTTGGTCGTACCGATTATGAGCCTTGTCCGCGGATTCTTTCAAGGGCACCAAATGATGGGTCCGACAGCTGTTTCCCAAGTCGTTGAACAGATTGTCCGCATCATCTTTCTATTGAGTGCGACATTCTTGATTTTGAAGGTTTTCAACGGCGGCCTTGTCATCGCTGTGGGCTATGCAACCTTCGCAGCGCTGATCGGTGCCTTCGGAGGGCTGGTCGTGCTTTATATTTATTGGAACAAACGGAAGGGCAGCCTGCTGGCGATGATGCCGAATACGGGTCCGACAGCAAACCTAAGCTACAAGAAAATGTTTTTCGAGCTGTTCAGCTATGCTGCTCCGTACGTTTTTGTCGGACTAGCCATCCCTTTGTATAACTATATTGATACAAATACGTTTAACAAAGCGATGATTGAAGCCGGTCATCAAGCCATCAGCCAAGACATGCTTGCGATTCTAACCCTGTATGTTCAGAAGCTCGTGATGATCCCGGTTTCCCTAGCAACTGCTTTCGGACTGACATTAATTCCAACGATTACTGAATCGTTTACAAGCGGAAACTATAAGCTGTTAAATCAGCAGATTAATCAAACGATGCAGACGATCCTGTTTTTAATTATTCCGGCTGTTGTCGGGATCTCTCTATTGTCAGGACCGACGTATACGTTCTTTTACGGGTCAGAGAGCCTTCACCCTGAACTGGGGGCAAACATTTTGCTATGGTATTCGCCAGTCGCGATTTTGTTCTCTTTGTTTACAGTCAACGCAGCCATTCTGCAGGGCATCAATAAGCAAAAATTTGCGGTTGTCAGCCTTGTGATCGGTGTCGTGATCAAGCTTGTGCTGAATGTTCCGCTGATCAAGCTGATGCAGGCTGACGGAGCGATTTTAGCGACGGCGCTTGGATATATCGCTTCACTTTTATATGGGTTTATCATGATTAAGCGCCATGCAGGCTATTCGTATAAGATACTAGTTAAACGAACTGTTTTGATGCTTGTCTTATCAGCCATTATGGGTATTGCCGTGAAAATCGTGCAGTGGGTATTAGGCTTCTTTATTTCCTATCAGGATGGCCAGCTGCAAGCTGCGATTGTTGTGGTGATCGCGGCCGCTGTTGGCGGAGCTGTCTACCTGTATTGCGGCTACCGATTAGGATTTTTACAGAAAATTTTAGGCCGCCGTTTGCCAGGTTTCTTAAGGAAAGGCAGACATGCAGGCTGATGAACTAGATATGATGAAACTGAGGGCTCGCATGCTGCGGGCTTTCTTTTATAAAGGAGAGATTGGGAATGAGACTTGATAAGCTGCTTGCCAACAGCGGGTATGGTTCCAGAAAAGAAGTCAAAGCCGTTGTGAAGGCTGGAGCCGTGATGATCGACGGCAAACCTGCCAAAGATGTAAAGGCGCACGTTAATCCTGATACGCAGGAGGTGACCGTATACGGGGAACCGGTTGATTATCGAGAGTTCATTTATCTTATGATGAATAAACCGCAGGGCGTGCTGTCGGCGACTGAGGACAGCCGGCAGCAAACAGTGGTCGATCTGCTGACGCCGGAGGAGATGAGATTTGAGCCATTTCCAGCCGGCAGGCTTGATAAAGATACAGAGGGCTTTTTGCTGCTCACAAATGATGGCCAGCTCGCACATCGGCTCCTTTCTCCTAAAAAGCATGTTCCAAAAACGTATGAAGTCCATTTAAAATCACAGATTTCTCGGGAAGACATCTCCGATTTGGAAACGGGTGTCTACATAGAGGGCGGCTATAAAACAAAGCCGGCAAGAGCGGAAATCAAAACAAACGACAGTGGCAATACCGTGATATACCTGACAATTACAGAAGGAAAATACCATCAGGTCAAGCAAATGGCAAAGGCAGTCGGCAATGAAGTGGTTTATCTGAAGCGGCTTTCGATGGGACGCGTTTCCCTAGATCCCGCTCTGGCACCCGGAGAATACCGTGAGCTGACAGAGGAAGAGCTTCATTTGCTCAATGAGCCGCAAGCATGACAAAAACCCCGCATATCGAATGCGGGGTTTTATTTATAAGCACACAAAAACAAGGCTCAGTAGTTTCTGCGCCCTATTATCTATCGGGCCGCTCTCAGGCGGCCCTATGTAATTTTTCAATTTATGAGGTAATCTTTACTTTCTTTCTCGTTGTCTCCCACTTGCCACGGCTTGGACTATGAACAAGATCATTATATGCCAACACATTTAAGTCTCTTTGAATCGTTCTAGGTGTAATGCCGAATTCGTCAACCAGTTCCTGTGTTGTCACAAGACCTTTTTCTTGGATAAACATGTAAACTGATTTGATTCGAGTTAGCATACGGTTTGTTGAAGGTTTCAAAAAACCACTCCCTATCATAAGATCGGATGGACTTGACTAACCACAACTCACGACTATCAACTGCGTACGAAATAGCAACAAAGGCAGACATCTGTAATTGTTAAAATAATTCGCCCTCATTATACACGATATTGCAGTGATGAATCTAGGGATAACTCCTATTAATTTTTTCCAATTCGCGTTGGGCAGCCATCCTTGTTGGATTACTATGTATTTCGGCTCAATATTATTATGGTTAAAGAAACTTTTTTTATTCTGTTTCGTAGTAAATTTTGGAGGTGGGTGAGTTTTGACAAATTTGCTTGAAGCTTCAATAGAACAGGCCGGGTATACAAGCCGAAAAAAAGTGCTCACCGATGTTTTTCTGGAAGTCAGAAAAGGGGAACTAGTTGGACTGATCGGAGCTAACGGCGCCGGAAAAAGCACCGCAATCAAGGCGATACTCGGCCTTTCAGAAGATTTTAAAGGGCATATTGCCTGGAACGACTGTTCATTTGCATATATTCCGGAGCATCCGTCCTTTTACGAAGAACTGACGCTGTGGGAGCATTTGGATCTGATCAGCACACTCCACGGCATTGAAGAGAGAGAATTTGCGCATCGGGCCCAAAGCCTGCTGCAGACGTTTTCGCTTGATCATGTCAAACATGAGCTGCCTGTCACCTTTTCGAAGGGCATGCAGCAAAAACTAATGCTTATCCAGGCCTTTCTCTCTAAGCCGGATATGTATGTGATTGATGAACCGTTTATCGGCCTTGATCCGATATCGACGAAACGCTTTGTGGACATGCTTAAGGCTGAAAAAGAACGTGGAGCCGGAATTCTTATGTGCACGCATGTACTCGATACCGCGGAAAAAATCTGTGACCGGTTTTATATGATTGAGAAAGGTTCATTATTTCTCCAAGGCACGTTAAAAGATATTCAGGACAAGACCGGATTAGAGGGGCAGTCATTGCTTGACTGTTTTTATAAGGCAGTTCAAGGTGATCGGCCATGAACGGGCGTACGCTCTTTTTTCGAAGGCTGTTTGACTATTACAAGTATCAGTTTAAAGTGTTGCATGCGGTCATTGACTGGACAGTCGCTCTCTATATTGTTTTGCCGGCGATTGCTTTTGTCATCTATCAGTATATTGATTTGATGAATGGAAGAGGTCTTCTTTATGAGTGGTCTGAAGTGGCGGAGTGGAGATGGCTGTACGCTGTGTGTGGGCTGATCATGTTTACAGGCTCGATTCGTACATTTTTAATGGAAGCGGACAAAGTGTTTTTGCTGCAAAAGAAAGAAATCATCTATCAGCTCAAACGGTACGCGCTTTTGTATTCTTTTCTCGTCACGATGGCTAAATGGCTGCTTCTCTTTTTCATTGTCCTTCCCTTGATCAGTCATTCTGTTCACATCACATTCGCAGAAAGCACTGCTCTATTGTGTTATTTGTTTGGCCTTCATATATTCTTTTTATCCTTAAAGCAAGACAGGATCAGAAAGCCGCGCTCTATTTCGAGATGGATTGGTGATATCCTTGTCAGAGCTATATTTTTTGCTGGTTCTGCTATCCTGATTGTTTTGACTCAGTGGCACTTGCTTGCGCTTTTTGGCATTTTATTTTTGCTTTTCTCAGTTATCCGCAGTTTGAAAAAGACGGCTTCGTTCACGGCTTTTGAAGCTGAGGTGACTGAAGAGAAAAAAAGCAGGCTTGCCCTTGCAGGACTTGTGATGATGATGAGTCAGGAGGCGGGAATGCCAAAAGTAAAAGACAGGATGAGAAGAAAACCGTTATTATACCGAAATTCAAAAAGGATATTTAAAAGACGAACGATCTGCACAGGCTATAAGGAATTGTTTTTTAAAGTCATGCTGAGGAATGGCGAGTATGCGAGGCAGATGTACATGCTATTGTCAGCTTTCACCGTTCTCATATTTGTTTCCCCAATTTGGCTGAAGGTGATTGCGCTGCTGGTGTATACAGGGGTTTGCCGTTATATCCTGACGCTTATTTTTGACAAGGTCATGGATGCCCCTTTTTTAATTGGCGCCGATAAGGAAAGTGATGAATATTATCGGGCCAGAAAAAACTGTATCAACATCCTGCACTATGCGTTTGCCGCCTGTTGTTTTTTAGCGGCCGCTGTCTCTTTATTGTTTACATAAAAAAACCCAAACGGCGACGTTTGGGTTTTTTGGTCTATCCTTATAAAATAAACAGCTGGATGAAAAACAGAATGGCGAAAACGATGACGAGCGGATGAATCTCTCTCCATTTTCCCCGCGCCGCTTTTACAATTGGGTACGAAATAAAGCCAAGCGCGATTCCTGTAGAAATGCTCGAGGTCAAAGGCATGGCCAGAATGACGAGAAACGCTGGAAATGCCTCGTCCATCTCTTTCCAGTTCATATTGGAAACCGAGCCCATCATCAGGCTGCCGACGATAATCAAAGCAGGCGAGGTGATGGCGGCTATACCTGACAAGGCGCTGACAAGCGGACTGAAAAACATTGAAGCCGCAAACATCACCGCGACAGTCAAAGCCGTAAGCCCCGTTCTTCCCCCGGCTGCAACACCGGCGGAAGACTCGATAAATGCAGTCGTTGGACTTGTGCCGAAAACAGCTCCTACTGTCGTCGCGGTTGAATCAGCAAGCAGCGCTTTTCGCACGTTCGGCAGCTTGTTGTTCTTCATCAGCCCGGCTTGCTCGGCAACTCCGATCATCGTGCCTGTCGTATCAAAAATGGTGACTAATAGAAAAGAAAAGACGACAGCGTACAGGCCGTGATGAATGACATCGCCAAAAGCGGTAAATGGATTTGAGATCATCAATCCTTCCGGCAAATGAGGAAGCGACATAAATCCCTTTGAAAAATGGAGCTGACCGGTGAAAAAGGCGATCAAAGCGGTAGCTGCCATTCCGATAAATAAAGCGCCGCTTACATTCAGCACCATCAGGACCACGCTGATCAAAAGGCCGACCAGCGTTAAGATAACACCAGGTGAATGCAGATTGCCGAGAGTGACCAGGTTTGACTCATCAGCTGCCACAATTCCCGCTTGACGCAAACCGATAAAAGCAATAAACAGCCCGATCCCTGTTGTGATCCCGTATTTTAAATTGTTTGGAATCGCTTCTATAAGTTGTTTTCTTAAAGGCGTTAACGATAGAATAATGAAGAGAACCCCTGCTGTAAATACTGCGCTGAAAGCTGTTGCGTACGTGATGCCGCCATCGCTTGCGCTTACGACATGAAAGGCTAAATAAGCGTTCAAGCCCATGCCGGGCGCAATAGCAATCGGATAATTTGCTGCCAGGGCCATCCACAGCGTTCCGACAATGGAGGCAATAATCGTTGCGGTGAAAACCTGGTCGAAAGGAACCCCGGCGTTAGCCAGAATGACCGGATTGACCACGACGATATAGACCATTGTGAAAAAGGTCGTCAGCCCTGCTATGATTTCTTGCTTTATGGATGTTTGCTGCTCTTTTAGATGAAACATAGTATCCTCCAATTACGAACGTTTTAACAAAACACCATTAATATTATTCGTTTTATTTGGTTTTTGCAAGTCATTTCTTGCGGAAAGGGGATCATTATGAACTGGGAAGTTGAAGTAATCAGAAAAAAAGAGGATTTAATTCGTGATACACAGGAATTTTTGAGAATCAACAGTGTCATGGACGAAACAACCGCCGGACCCGGTAAACCGTTTGGAGAAGGGGTAAATGCCAGCCTGACTTCATTGCTGGAGCTTGGAGAAAAAGAAGGCTTTACAACAAAAAATCTTGACGGCTTCGCAGGTCATATTGAATGGGGGGAGGGCGATGACATTATCGGCGTACTTTGCCATGTTGACGTCGTGCCGCCGGGAGATGGGTGGACGAGTGATCCATTTTCAGCTGAAATCCGCAACGGACGGATTTATGCAAGGGGCGCCATTGATGACAAAGGCCCGACAATGGCGGCATTCTACGCGCTGAAAATCGTGAAAGACATGAATTTGCCCCTGTCCAAGCGAGTCAGAATGATTATCGGAACAGATGAAGAAAGTGATTGGAGATGCGTAGAGCATTATTTCAAGCATGAAGAAATGCCAACAATGGGCTTTGCGCCTGACGCCGATTTTCCGATCATTAATGCGGAAAAAGGGATCATCGATGCTTCTTTACTTATTCCGCACCGCCCAAATCAAGCAGAACCAAAGGCAGTGCTTGTCTCGTTTCAATCAGGCCTTCGCTTAAACATGGTGCCTGACGCTGCGGAAGCTGTCATTGAAGGGCTGAAAAAAGAAGAGATTATGTCTTCATTTAAAGACATGCTCCGCACGACGGACCAAAAAGGGGAAGCTGCAATAGAGAACGGACAGCTCATTTTGCGTATGTACGGTCTTTCCTGCCATGCGATGGAACCGAACAATGGGATCAATGCCGGCATTTTATTGTGCGAATTTCTCCAGCAGACTGAGCTTGACGATGCAGGAAAGCGGTTTGTGCAAGTTGTGACAGATAAGTTCTCAGGTGATACAAGAGGAAAAAAACTGGACATCGACTGTGAGGATGAAATCAGCGGAGAGCTGACATTAAATGTCGGAACACTGCGCTATAAAGAAGGGCAAGGAGGCGAGCTCGGGATCAATATCCGCTATCCTGTGACAGCAGAAAGCAAAGTGATCCGCGATACATTCGAAAGCGCATCTGAATTTGAGCTGGGAGAATTCAAAGACAGCAAGCCGCATCACGTGTCCGCAGATCATCCGTTAGTCAAAACCCTGCAAAAGGTTTATGAAGGCCAGCTGGGTAAAAAAGCTGACTTAATCTCAATCGGCGGGGGGACTTATGCGAGATCCTTAAAAGCCGGTGTCGCGTTTGGCCCGCTGTTCCCCGGACGCCCTGACAGCGCACACCAAAAGGATGAATATATCGAAATTGATGACCTGCTGAGATCGACAGCGTTATATGCTCAGGCCATTTACGAGCTTGCAAAATAAAAGGACCGGCTTCTGCTGAAGCCAGTCCTTTTTTTAAATAAATGACCATAAATCAGTTGATAAGTACCGTTCTCCTGTATCAGCTGTCATGCAGACCACAACTTTGTCAGGAGAGAGGCGTTTCGCTGTTTCGATTGCCGCGAAGCAGGCAGCGCCTGATGAAGGACCGACAAGAATTCCTTCTTCAGCAGCGAGCCGTCTTGTCGTCGTATACGCGTCTTCATCAGAGATTTTGATAATTTCATCATAAACGTCTTCGTTTAAAATCGGCGGTATAAAGCCTGGACTCGTTCCTACAAGTTTATGCGCGCCAGGTTTACCGCCGGATAATACAGGCGAACCCGCTGGCTCAACAACATGGACCGTGATATCCGGAAAAAGCTCTTTGAGCGCCTCACCTGTTCCGGTAATGGTTCCGCCCGTTCCAGAGGAGGCTACAAAAGCGCCGAGCGGTTTTCCGATTTCCTCTATTGCCCGGGCGATTTCAGGCGCTGTTGTTTTCCGGTGCGCATCAGGATTGGCAGTGTTATCGAACTGCATTGGAATATAGCTGTTCGGAATTTGTTCGGCAAGCTCCTTCGCTTTTTTGATGCTGCCCGGCATTCTTTCCTCTCCGGGAGTTAATACAACCTCTGCGCCGTAAGCTTTAAGCAGGTTGATCCGTTCCTTCGTCATTGTATCAGGCATAACTAAAATTGCTTTATATCCGCGTGCTGCCGCATTCATGGCGAGCCCGATGCCGGTATTTCCGCTTGTCGGCTCTATAATAACTGATCCCGGCTTGAGTAAACCGTTTTGTTCAGCTTCTATGATCATTTGATAAGCGGCTCTGTCTTTCACACTGCCGCTCGGATTGAAAAATTCAAGCTTTAAATAGACTTGTGCCGCATTTTCCGGCTGAAGCCGATTCAATCTCACTAGCGGTGTATCTCCTATCAGATCAGCTGTGTTTGCAACGATTTTCAACATTGTCATTCCTTTCTGAATAAAACAAGTGTCATATAATATCCTAACATAATAAACGTTTGTGCGAGAGTGTTTTCATACACTGTTCCTCTATCCGCACAGCCTCTTTATTGATAAAATAATAGCTGTCAAAGAAGGGAGTGTCAGACGGATGCCAGATATACGGCCTCATTATTTCATCGGCGTTCCCATACCTGAGGGAATTGCAAATCCGATCTACCAGGCTGCGAAAAACGAACCGGTATTGGCGTTTCAAAAATGGGTGCACCCGCTTGACTATCATATCACGTTAATTTTTCTCGGAGCGGCGGATGAGACACAAATAAAGAAGCTTGAAGGTTCGCTAGCCGAGATTGCTTCAGAAATCGATCCATTTTCAATTGAGTTTGGCAAGATAGATGTATTCGGCGACCGCAAAAGGCCGCGCGTTTTACACCTGGAGCCAAAGAAAAACAAAACGCTAGAAAGACTGCGGGAACATACGAAGCAGGCTGTACTTCAGGCCGGCTTTCAAGTGGAAAAAAGACCGTATCATCCTCATATGACGCTGGCAAGAAAATGGACAGGCGAAGAAGGATTTCCGGCTCATGTTCCGTTTGAAAGCGGCGAGGTTTCGATGATGGCTGAACGGTTTTCGCTCTTTCAAATACACTTGAACCAATCACCAAAATACGAGGAAATATTCAAATTTCAATTATCTTAATTCATTGCGGAGTGGAGAAACAAACATGGCACAAATCATCAAAATTCATGATTATATATCGAGATATGAGCTTGATCCGTACCATTATATCAACCAGTTTGTACGTCTGAAAAAAGAGCGCTGGCTTTCACTAGTAGAAGCAGCGGAGCGCCAGCATGAAGAAAGGCAAGCCATTGCTGAAGAACCGGAACCGGTGCAGAAACGAAAAAAATTTTCATTGAAAAGAAGAAAAGAAGAGATAAAAGCCGATATACAAGAAGAGAGACACCAATGGTTTGAGGACGAAGAAGATATTCATGTAAGGCTCCCGAAGAGCAGGGTGGCGCTTGCTTCTTTTTATAAAAGGCATTTATATGATTTTCAGCTCAAATGGGCAAGCTCTACTCTTTCAGAAATATCTCAACTCTCAAACCAGGTGAAGCAGGACCGCATTTTGCGTTATCTGACCCAGCAGCTGCCTGATTCTTATTTTATTATGTATAAGCCTGTGCTGAAAATTCAGCAGGCGGCGGTTGAATTAAGCATTGTGATTATTTCTCCTCTGGAAATTTATTGCGTTTCTTTTTTAGAGGCTGAGGAAGACAGTGTCTACATAGGGTCTAAAAATCGTTTTTGGGACAAGAAAACAGCCTCTCAGACTGCATCAGTGTTAAATCCAGGGCTTAGCCTGTTTCGTACGGACTCGGTTGTGTCAAAGATCGTAAAGGAAAAACAGGCTGAGATTCCGGTTCGAAAATTGCTTCTGAGCAGAACGTCGTACATCGATTACCCGGAGCCGCCATACGGCTTAGAAATAGCGGATAAGCGGAGCGCGGAAGAATGGATTGAGCGGCAGAAGAAAAACACTGCTCCGATCAAACATCATCAGGTAAAGGCTGCAAAGGCTCTATTGTCTTACTGCATGTCTGACTCCTATCGCAGACAGGAGTGGCTGGAGTAAAAGAGAACGATTTGAGCGGTTTTCTCATAACATAAGCAGGTGAGAAAGATGAGCCATTGGTTTTTTATTATTAATCCGACAGCAGGACATCGAAACGGCCTGCGTGTTTGGAAGTCCATTCAAAAAGAATTGATCAAACGAAAGGTTGAGCACCGTTCATTTTTAACTGAACATCCGGGACACGCCGAGGTGCTCGCCAGACAGATTTCAACGATACAAGAATATAAGCTGAAGCGCCTGATCGTCATTGGCGGAGACGGAACCATGCATGAAGTTGTCAACGGGCTGAAAGATGTTGACGATATTGAGCTGAGCTTTGTGCCGGCGGGCGCATATAATGATTTTTCGCGAGGATTCTCTATTAAAAAAATCGATCTGATACAGGAAATCAAGAAGGTAAAGCGCCCGTTAACAAGAACCTTTCATTTAGGGAGCGTCAATTTCCTTCAGGATAAATCACAGATTCTTTATTTTATGAATCATATCGGGATCGGGTTTGACGCATATGTCAATAAAAAGGCGATGGAATTTCCGTTGAGACGGGTTTTTCTTTTTCTCCGCCTTCGATTTCTGGTGTATCCGCTTTCTCATTTGCACGCTTCGGCAACCTTTAAGCCGTTTACGTTAGCTTGTACGACGGAAGACGAGACGCTCGAATTTCATGATGTCTGGTTTGCCGTTGTATCCAACCATCCGTTTTACGGGGGAGGCATGAAGGCGGCGCCCCTAGCAAATCCGCGCGAGAAGACATTTGATATTGTAATCGTTGAAAACCAGCCGTTTTTGAAAAAATATTGGCTTTTATGTCTCATGGCATTTGGAAAACATACAAAGATGGATGGCGTTACGATGTTTAAAGCGAAGGACATTACATTTTACACGAAGGACAAAATCCCGTTCCATGCTGACGGAGAAATCATGGGCACTACCCCGTTTCGTCTGGCTTCTAGTCCTTCACCCCTAAGGATCAAAACATAAACGTGTTTGAAGGAGAGAGCTTCCGATGGTCAGCATCCGCCGCAGCTTCGAAGCGTATGTCGATGACATGAATATCATTACTGTTCTGATTCCTGCTGAACAAAAGGGAATCATGACACCGCCGTTTCGGCTTGAGACAGAAACAACAGTTTTTCCTCTGGCTGTCAGGGAGGAATACTCCCTTGAAGCAAAATACAAGTACGTCTGCGTATCCGACCATCCTGTGACATTTGGAAAAATCCATTGCGTCAGAGCATCCAGCGGCCACAAAACGGATCTCCAAATTGGCGCGGTCATCCGGACGGCTGCGTTTGATGACGAATTTTATTATGACGGAGAGCTGGGCGCCGTTTATACCGCGGATCATACCGTATTTAAAGTATGGGCGCCTGCTGCAACCTCAGCTGCTGTCAAGCTTTCATACCCCAATAAAAGCGGGCGCACATTCCAAATGACTCGGTTGGAAAAAGGCGTCTATGCCGTTACGGTCACAGGTGACCTTCACGGATATGAGTATTTGTTTTGCATCTGCAACAATTCAGAATGGATGGAAACAGTTGACCCGTATGCCAAGGCTGTGACTGTAAATGGAGAGAAGGGCGTCGTCTTGCGCCCGGATCAAATGAAATGGACTGCTCCTCTTAAACCATTCTCACACCCTGTGGATGCCGTCATCTATGAGACGCATCTTCGCGACTTCTCCATCCATGAAAACAGCGGCATGATAAACAAGGGAAAATACTTAGCGCTGACGGAAACTGATACACAAACCGCAAATGGCAGTTCTTCGGGATTAGCGTATGTAAAAGAGCTTGGTGTGACACATGTGGAGCTTCTGCCGGTGAATGATTTTGCCGGAGTTGATGAAGAGAAGCCGCTTGATGCATACAATTGGGGATATAACCCGCTTCATTTCTTTGCCCCGGAGGGAAGCTATGCCTCAAATCCTCATGATCCTCAAACGAGAAAAACAGAGCTGAAACAAATGATCAATACCCTGCATCAGCACGGTCTGCGAGTCATTCTGGATGTTGTTTTTAACCATGTGTATAAGAGGGAGAATTCCCCCTTTGAAAAGACAGTGCCCGGTTATTTTTTCCGGCACGACGAATGTGGGATGCCATCAAACGGCACCGGCGTTGGCAATGATATTGCATCAGAAAGAAGGATGGCAAGAAAATTCATTGCGGATTGCTTGGTCTATTGGCTTGAAGAATACAATGTTGACGGCTTCCGCTTTGATCTCCTCGGGATTTTAGATATTGACACCGTGCTTTATATGAAAGAGAAAGCAACTAAGGCAAAGCCCGGAATCCTGCTTTTTGGAGAAGGGTGGGATCTGGCTACACCGCTGCCGCATGAACAGAAAGCTGCTTTGGCGAACGCGCCAAGAATGCCGGGCATCGGCTTTTTTAATGATATGTTTCGTGACGCTGTAAAAGGGAACACCTTTCACCTTAAGGCAGTAGGGTTTGCGCTCGGCAGCGGTGAATCAGCACAAGCTGTGATGCATGGAATTGCCGGGTCTTCCGGATGGAAGGCATTAGCACCGATTGTTCCGGAACCAAGCCAGTCCATCAATTATGTCGAATCACACGACAATCACACCTTTTGGGATAAAATGAGCTTTGCGCTTCCTCAAGAAAATGACAGCCGAAAGCGAAGCAGGCAAAGGCTTGCAGCCGCGATTATTTTGCTTGCCCAAGGGGTGCCGTTTATTCACAGCGGCCAGGAATTTTTCCGGACGAAGCAGGGAGTGGAAAACAGCTATCAATCCAGTGACAGCATCAACCAGCTCGACTGGGATCGCCGTGAAACATTCAAAGAAGATGTTCACTATATCCGCAGGCTGATCTCGCTGAGAAAAGCGCATCCTGCATTCCGTCTTAGGTCCGCTGCAGACATCCGGCGCCATCTTGAATGCTTGACGCTAAAAGAACACCTTATCGCATACAGGCTTTATGATCTTGACGAGGTTGACGAATGGAAAGATATCATTGTTATCCATCACGCGAGTCCTGACTCCGTCGAGTGGAGGCTGCCAAACGACATACCTTATCGGCTTTTATGTGATCCATCAGGATTTCAGGAAGACCCGGCAGAAATTAAGAAAACGGTTGCAGTAAACGGCATCGGAACAGTTATCTTATATTTAGCATCAGATCTTAAGAGTTTTGCTTGACGAAGTTTGTGCTATAGCGCTAAAATTTAAAGGACGGCTATTGATTAGCATATGAGACTCTCAATAGCTGTCTTTTTTATTTTTATACGATTCGTACGAAAAAGGCATTCGCTGGATAGACTAGAAACGATTAGCCTTAATTCTAAAATATTTTAAGAAATGATGGGTTGAACATTGATATGAACTGGTTGGGACAATTACTAGGTAGCGATTGGGAGATCTTCCCCGCCGGAGGAGCTACAGGAGATGCATATTATGCGAAACATAACGGGCAGCAGCTTTTTTTAAAACGTAATAGCTCACCTTTTTTAGCTGTTTTATCCGCCGAAGGCATTGTTCCGAAGCTGGTTTGGACAAAACGGATGGAAAATGGGGACGTCATTACGGCCCAGCACTGGATGACCGGCAGAGAGCTGAAGCCTAAAGACATGAGCGGACGGCCCGTTGCTGAATTGCTTCGTAAAATACACACATCAAAAGCCTTGCTGGACATGCTGAAGAGACTTGGAAAAGAACCGCTGAACCCGGGGGCTCTTTTGTCTCAGCTGAAGCAGGCTGTATTTGCTGTGCAGCAATCTTCGCCGCTGATTCAAGAAGGGATCAAGTATTTGGAAGAACACCTGCATGAAGTGCATTTCGGTGAGAAAGTCGTTTGCCATTGTGATGTCAATCATAATAACTGGCTATTGTCTGAAGACAACCAGCTGTATTTAATTGACTGGGACGGCGCCATGATCGCTGATCCGGCGATGGACCTCGGGCCTTTGCTGTACCACTACGTCGAAAAGCCAGCTTGGGAGAGCTGGCTGAGCATGTACGGCATAGAGCTGACAGAAAGCCTTCGGTTGCGAATGGCTTGGTATGTGTTATCTGAAACAATTACTTTCATTGCCTGGCATAAAGCAAAAGGCAATGATAAGGAATTTCATGATGCAATGGAAGAGCTGCATATCCTCATGAAACGAATTGTTGATTAATCAGGAATACGAATCCATTTGCTCTACCCATTGAGACAGGCTATTCTGATGCTCTTGTATGTGTGAGTCGATGGATTTGGACGATATTCCTGATTGGCTGTAGCGGTAAACATCTTCAAGCACGTTTTTGAAATTTGAATCAAGCTCGGTGTTTGCCATCAGTGATTTAATCACACGCTCAAGCTGCTCGTACTCTGCGACTGTTCCGCAGCAGTCCAATTGATGGTCAGTCAATATATCCTTCAATAAATGAACTTGATGCTCATAATGTAAACCCATAACGGTACACATCCCTTCAGTATCATACGGGTTAAATTGTTCAAAACAGAGCGCTTTTATACATGTGAAAGGAGTGTTCCAGCAGACGGGACCCTCTTTTTTTATGCGCTCGGCCTTAAGAGAGATACACTGGAAAAACGAGCTTGCGGGTCTTTTTAATTCATGGTATGTTGTTAGTCGAAATAATAGATAGAGGTGTCAATCATATGAGAATGCGCCACAAGCCTTGGGCTGATGACTTTTTGGCTGAAAACGCAGATATTGCCATCAGCAATCCTGCTGATTATAAAGGGAAATGGAACACAGTGTTTGGCAACGACAATCCGATCCATATCGAGGTTGGTACAGGAAAAGGCCAATTTATTTCTGGTATGGCCAAACAAAATCCCGACATCAATTATATTGGTATTGAGTTATTTAAAAGCGTCATCGTGACAGCCGTCCAAAAAGTAAAAGACAGCGAAGCGCAGAATGTAAAGCTTCTGAATATAGATGCGGACACGCTGACGGATGTGTTTGAGCCGGGGGAAGTGAAACGGGTCTACTTGAACTTTTCTGATCCTTGGCCGAAGAAACGGCATGAAAAACGCCGCCTGACATATTCCCACTTCCTCAAAAAATATGAAGAAGTAATGGGCAAAGGCGGAGCGATTCATTTTAAAACGGACAACCGAGGTTTGTTTGAGTACTCTTTGAAGAGCTTCTCTGAGTACGGCCTCCTGCTGACATACGTCAGTCTTGATTTGCATAACAGCAATCTCGAAGGCAATATTATGACAGAATATGAAGAAAAATTCTCTGCACTCGGCCAGCCGATCTATCGGGCTGAGGTTGAATGGAGAACGTAAAGACAGACTCTGACAGGAGTCTGTTTTTTTTATGGGCCGTTTGCTACCATGATGACAGGGGGGATGAAAATGGAAACAATGAAAATTGGAAACATCACGTTGACCTGGCTTGACGGAGGCGTGACGCATATGGACGGAGGCGCCATGTTCGGCGTTGTGCCAAAGCCGCTTTGGTCTAAAAAATATCCAGTCAATGAAAAAAACCAGATTGAACTAAGGACAGACCCTATTTTGATTCAAAAGGATGGGCTCAATATCATCGTTGACGCCGGAATTGGGTCCGGCAAGCTGACTGATAAACAAAAACGAAACTATGGCGTGACACAAGAGTCGAATGTGAAACCCTCATTAGCTGCACTCGGATTAACGGTTGCCGATATAGATGTGATCGCAATGACACACCTTCATTTTGATCATGCATGCGGTTTAACGGAATATGAAGGTGAACGGCTCGTCTCTGTCTTTCCGAATGCAGTGATTTATACATCAGCTGTTGAATGGGACGAAATGCGCCATCCGAATATCAGGTCGAAAAATACGTATTGGAAAGAAAATTGGGAGGCTGTAGCTGGCCAAGTCAAAACCTTTGAAGACACCTTAACGATCACAGAGGGTATTACAATGCATCACACCGGAGGCCATAGCGACGGACACAGTGTCCTGATATGCGAGGATGCGGGTGAAACTGCCGTACATATGGCAGATCTGATGCCGACACATGCCCACCGCAATCCGCTATGGGTGCTGGCTTACGATGATTATCCGATGACCTCTATCCCGCAAAAGCAGAAATGGCAGGCGTTCGCAGCAGAAAAAGACGCTTGGTTTATTTTTTATCATGATGCCGAGTATCGCGCCCTTCAATGGGAGGAGGACGGAAGCATCAAAGATTCAGTCAAGCGAATGAAGCAATAGCATATTTTTATGTTTACCCTGCATGTTTTCCGGCTAATAATGCAAACCTAGTACTAATTATGCTCAGAAAGGAAGAGGCAGGGTGAAACAATTCAGAGTAACAAACGAAGGAGACATTCAAACAACATTAAGAGGCCTTGAAGTGCTCTCTGTTCCTTTTTTGAACAAAGGTGTTGCTTTTACTGAGGAAGAAAGAAAAGAACTTGGTTTAAAAGGCTTTCTGCCGCCCAAGGTATTAACAATTGATGATCAGGCGAAAAGAGCGTATGAGCAATATTCCGCACAGCCTGACGATTTGAGCAAAAATGTCTATTTAACGGCGCTGCACGATCGGAATGAAACGCTGTTTTACCGCCTGTTAAATGACCATTTAGGGGAAATGCTCCCGATTGTCTACACACCGACAGTCGGAACGGCAATCCAGAGATACAGCCATGAATACAGAAAACCACGAGGGCTCTATCTGTCAATCGATGACCCGGACGGTATGAAAGAAGCATTTAAACAGTATAAAGATCAAAGCGATACGATCGATTTAATTGTTGCAACTGATGCGGAAGGAATTTTAGGAATCGGTGACTGGGGCGTCGGAGGAATCGCAATTTCTATTGGCAAGCTGGCGGTTTATACAGCGGCTGCGGGCATTGATCCGAGCAGAGTGCTGGCTGTTGTTTTAGATGCGGGGACAAATCAGGAGAGCCTCTTGAACGACCCGCTTTATGTCGGCAACCAGCATTCTAGAGTGCGCGGAGAACGCTATGACCAATTTATTGACGACTACGTTGCGCTGGCGAGAGAAACATTTCCGAATGCATTGCTGCATTGGGAGGATTTCGGGGCGAAAAACGCACGAAGCATTTTGAAACGCTATAAAGATAAAGTGTGTACCTTTAATGATGATATCCAAGGAACTGGCGCTGTTTCTTTGGCCGCAGTCTTATCCTGTGCAAAAGCGTCTAAAGTTCCGCTGAGGGATCACAGAGTTGTTATATTCGGAGCGGGAACGGCAGGAATCGGAATTGCCGAACAGCTGCGGGAAGCATTGGTGCGCGAGGGACTGAGTGAAGAAGAATCATACAAGCGCTTCTGGTGCATAGACAGAAACGGGCTGTTAACAGATGATATGGATCAGCTTCTTGATTTCCAAAAGCCGTATGCCCGTTCGGCTGATGAAGTGAAGGATTATCAGCGGAACGGAGACGGCGGAGGCATTGATCTTCTTGAAGTGGTCCGGCAGGCGAAACCGACGATCCTGATCGGCACATCTACAGTTTCCGGCGCTTTCACTGAAGAAATTGTAAAAGAAATGGCGTCACATGTGAAACGGCCGGCGATTTTGCCAATGTCAAATCCGACAACCCTTTCTGAAGCAAAACCGGAGGATTTAATCGAATGGACAGAAGGCCGTGCGCTGATCACGACAGGAAGCCCGTTCCCGCCAGTTGAATATAACGGAGTTACGTATCATATCGGGCAGGCAAACAACGCGCTTGTCTTCCCTGGTCTCGGTCTTGGAACGATTGTTACAAAATCAAAATTAATTACCGACGGCATGTTTGAAGCATGTGCCCGGGCAATCGCAGGTATGGTCAATGTCGGGGTGCCTGGCGCGCCGATGCTTCCAAAAGTTGAAGATTTGCGCACTGTTTCGGCAACCGTTGCTGTTGAAGTTGCAAAAACCGCAATGAAGGAAGGCGTCGCTACGGAAGAGCCTGAAGACATTATACAGGCAGTGCAGGATGCGATGTGGTATCCGGTATACAAACCGATTCGCGCGATATAATAAAAAAGAGCCGCTGCATAGGCAGCGGCTTCTATTTTTTGCTTGTCCGGTGTTAAGAGGCGATTGTATCAATGACATCAACAATTTCTCCCGTTTTCGCATCCACCATGACTTCATACTGTTCTAATTCTCCGAAAGCTGATCGTGTAATGCCGGTTTTGTATACCTGTACCGTTTCTCCGTTAATATTGTAAGGCTCCGGCTGGGTGTAAATCCATGATCCGTCAATCGGGCCCCGCTGCTTAAAAGCAGATTTTACAATGCGAAGCGCTTTTTCTGAAGAAATATAAGGCTTCATCACATATTGTTTCACAACGACAGCCGTACAAATTCCAAGTCCTGCTCCTAAAAGAAGATGACGCAATTTCAAAATAAAGCACCTCCTGGTTGATCGTACTTTTCATTATACAGAAACAGCCAAATCCTGTTAAGCAATACGCGGCTGATCGAGCAGATTGGGTCAGGGTGCTTGGAAAACTTCATTGTTTCTAATAAAATAAAAGGACTACATAGAAATGAGGGGAAAACATGAATCAAGAAACGAAAGCGCTTTTCCAAACACTGACGCAGCTTCCCGGCGCGCCGGGCAATGAGCATCAGGTTCGTGCTTTTATGAAGCAGATGCTAGCCAAATATGCCGATGACATCGTTCAGGACAGACTGGGAAGTGTTTTCGGAGTCAGACGAGGCGCAGAGGACGCACCGAGAATTATGGTAGCCGGGCACATGGACGAAGTCGGCTTTATGGTGACATCCATTACAGACAACGGGCTGCTCAGATTCCAGACGCTCGGCGGCTGGTGGAGCCAGGTTTTGCTTGCGCAGCGGGTTGAAATTCAAACAGATAACGGGCCGGTTCCGGGTGTGATTTCAAGCATACCGCCGCATTTATTGACAGATGCGCAGCGAAACCGTCCGATGGATATCAAAAACATGATGATCGACATTGGAGCGGATGATAAGGAAGACGCCATCAAAATCGGCATTAAACCGGGACAGCAGATTGTGCCTGTTTGTCCGTTTACGACGATGGCGAATGAAAAGAAAATTTTATCAAAAGCATGGGATAACAGATATGGATGCGGCTTAAGCATTGAACTTCTGAAGGAATTACACGGTAAAGAGCTTCCGAATACACTCTATGCGGGTGCAACGGTTCAGGAAGAAGTAGGGCTAAGGGGCGCGCAGACGGCTTCTCATATGATTAAACCGGACTTGTTTTTCGCCCTTGACGCCAGCCCGGCAAACGATATGAGCGGAGACAAAAATGAATTCGGCCAGCTTGGAAAAGGCTTTTTGCTGCGCATTCTTGACAGAACGACAGTCATGCATCACGGAATGAGGGAATTCGTTCTTGATATGGCTGAAACGCATGATATTCCATATCAATATTTTGTATCCGGCGGGGGAACAGACGCAGGCAAGGTTCATATTTCGAACAGCGGTGTGCCGTCAGCGGTTATCGGAATATGTTCCCGCTATATTCATACAAACGCTTCTATCATTCATATTGATGATTATGCTGCTGCTAAAGAAATGCTCATCAAACTTGTAACAGCCTGCGATAAGCAGACGGTGGATGCGATTAAAGAAAATATGTAGGTTTCATAAAAGCTTGTTGAACGAGCAGTAAGCTCGGATCGACAAGCTTTTTTCTTATTCTGTTTCAAATAGATAGGAAAGGGCCTTAATGGCTTGGTTAACGGTTTCAACCGTAATATTCGCTTTATTGGAAAGCTCTTTTAAAGGATGGTGGAGCGATTCCGGCCGGATGATAATCAGGGGTTTTCCTTTTGCGATCGCATATGATGCATCCATTGCCGTGTTCCACTGTTTGTACTTTTCGCCAAACAGGGCGATCACAAAGTCTGCTTTATTCATCAGGACGGCGGTTCTGAAGTTGTTGATGTCAGAGGCTTTGTCATCCTTTAAAACGGCATTTGGCTGTACGCCCATAATTTCTTCACCAATATTGTCTGAGCGGTCATGATTCTCCATCGGGCCAACAAACGTAATCGGGAGCTTCAGTGATTTTGTTTTTTCTTTAATTTCCTCGCGCCAATTGCTGTGGATTTCTCCTGCTAAATAGACGATAAACTCCATATAAAAATCCCTCCTTATGTATGTCCATCTGTAAATTTTACCCTCATGTACACGATGTTAAACGAAACGAACTTGATAATGCAAATAAAATATGATAATGATAATGGGAAAGCCAATCTTACATATTCATTCGTTGCATATAAGTGGTTTTGCCTCAAGCAGTTTGGTATGATCCAAATGGACGAGTATCGATAAAAAACATGTAAGAACATAAACAACTGGAGGGATATGAAATGAAAAAAATTGAATCAACTCAAGAGCTGGAAAAAGCGGTAAAGGATGATTGGTCTGTATTTATGTTTTCAGCCGATTGGTGCCCGGATTGCCGTTTTGTAGAGCCTTTCCTACCTGAATTGGAAGCGAATTTCCCTGAATTCACCTACTACTACGTAGACCGTGACAAATTCATTGATACATGTGCAGAGTGGGAAATTTACGGAATCCCAAGCTTTGTGGTGTTTAATGAAGGAAAAGAAGTAAATCGTTTTGTGAGCAAAGACCGCAAAACAAAAGAAGAAATTGAACAGTTTTTAACAGACTCTCTCGCTAAAGCGTAAAGGAGGACATCGGTTTGAAAATGACCTCAAGGAAGCTGTCAGATATACTGAAGCAGCGCCTTCAGCACGAGAATCGCTCCTTTCTGTTTGACAGAGAAAAAGACACCCTCCGTGTTGAGGATCAAACGACTAAAAAAGGGATTACACTCGATTTGCCGCCGATTATTGCAAAATGGGAACTGAAAAAAGACGAAGCCATTGATGAGATCGTGTACTATGTCTCCGAAGCGATGACGGCAATGGAAGGGAAGGCTCAGGAAATGACCGGGAAAGAAACTCGCATTTATCCGGTCATCCGCTCGACTTCCTTCCCGGACAAGTCCAGCGAAGATATCCCGCTCATTTATGACGATCATACCGCAGAGACAAGAATTTATTACGCGCTAGATCTCGGGAAAACCTACCGTTTAATTGACCAGCGCATGCTTGAGAAAGAAAACTGGACAAAAGAGCGGATCAGAGAGACGGCCGCATTTAATCTCCGTTCCCTGCCGACGGTTGTCAAAGAGGATACGGTCGCCGGCAATTACTTTTATTTCTTCAGGGCAAACGACGGATACGACGCAAGCCGGATTTTGAACGAAGCGATCTTAAATGAGTATAAGCAGCATGCAGAAGGGGAGCTGGCGATCTCTGTTCCTCATCAGGACGTTTTGATTCTTGCTGACATCCGGAATGAATCGGGGTATGATATTCTAGGACAAATGTCGATGAGCTTCTTTGCAGGCGGCACCGTCCCGATCACCGCCCTTTCATTTTTGTACAATGAAGGAAAGCTGGAACCGGTGTTTATCCTGGCGAAAAGCCGTCCGAAAAAGGATTAGAAAGGATTTTTACTTATGAACGCTTTTTATAATAAAGAAGGTGTGGGAGACACGCTTCTGATCTCTCTTCAAGATGTGACACGCGAACAATTAGGCTATGAAAAACACGGCGACGTCGTCAAAATTTTCAATAACGAAACAAAAGAAACAACGGGCTTCAACATTTTCAACGCGTCTTCTTACTTGACCATTGATGAAAACGGCCCTGTTGCGCTCTCAGAAACATTCGTGCAAGATGTGAATGAGATTTTAAACAGAAACGGCGTTGAAGAAACATTAGTCGTTGATTTATCTCCGAAGTTTGTTGTGGGGTATGTAGAATCAAAAGAAAAACATCCGAATGCGGATAAATTAAGCGTATGTAAAGTCAACGTAGGAGAAGAAACGCTTCAGATCGTCTGCGGCGCGCCTAACGTTGACAAAGGCCAAAAAGTTGTCGTTGCCAAAGTCGGTGCTGTGATGCCTAGCGGACTTGTCATTAAGGATGCAGAGCTTCGCGGCGTTCCGTCAAGCGGGATGATCTGCTCAGCGAAAGAGCTTGATTTGCCGGATGCCCCTGCTGAAAAAGGAATCCTTGTGTTAGAAGGAGACTATGAGGCAGGAGACGCATTTCAGTTTTAGACTCCCATAAATCCGCCAAAAAAAACGAATCATGTGAAAAGCCGCTAAGCCCTTGTTTAGCGGCTTTGTTTCTGCTGATAGCTTAATCTTTTCTGGGCCGACCAGCAGTGGTATACTAAAAACCGTCCCAGAAAACTATAAGGGAGTTAGAGATAAATTATGAGTTGGCTTCATAAATTTTTTGATTTGTTTTTAGGCGAAAGCGAAGAGGATGCTGAACGGGAGACAAAACCCGCTCAAATTCCGCAGCAACAAGAAGTACATCATCCTGAAGGACAATTAAAAAGATTGGAAGATCCTAAAATATATTATGAATATCCAAAAGGCAAATTCCGTTTTCCAGTCGTGCCTGACGGATACAAAAATCATGACCTGAGAAGGCGCCGCACACCATCGGACGAACCGAAATCCGCGCCTCGTCCAAGTGCTGCACCTTACAGAGAGCGTCCCAGAAATGAAAAAGAGCAGCATACATATCAAGCAGCAGAGCCGGCGAAGAAACCGTTTAAACCGACAAATATCCCTTCGCCTATCTATGGATTTAATCAAAAACCATCCGTTAAAAAGGATGTGCCGAAAAAGCCTTCTGAAACATTGAACGAACCGGATAAATCGGTAAAAGAGAAGGTAACACTGCTGTCAGAAGAGATTGAACGTGAACGCGGCTATCCTGCTTCAGACACACAGGCGCATTCCAAAAAAGAAAGTCCTTTCTTCCCGGATACCCAATTTGAAAAACAGCCTTCTGGCGTTTTAAACAGAAAGGATACGGAGCATGATGAGGCGCTGGCGAAACGGCCAGCCGAGCCGTCAGGTAACAAAGTGCCATTTGAGTCAGGCGTTCAACAGCCGGAAAAAGAGGAGCCTTCCTTCCCAGCTGAACATGCCGAAGAGCAAACACCGCCTGAGATGCTCACAGATACGGCGGCTGAAGGGCTTTCAGACAGTGAAGTAGGCCGCGAAGAGCCTGCAACGGCTAAGGAAGAACAAAGGGAGCAGCAGTCAGAGAAATTTGAAGAGCCTGTTTTCTCCGCTGAACTTGATGAAGAGCAAACAGCTCCTGAATCTCAGACAGCGGCAATATCTGAGGATGAAAAAGCAAAAGAGCCGTCAGACAGCCCAGTATACAATCATCATGAAAACGTGGCGGAAGGTGCTGAGTCCCCGTTCGTTCAAGAAGAACAAATGGACATTCGTCAGGAAGAGCCTTTATTTACTGATCATGAGTATTCATCAGAGGCTCTGGCTCCAGCAGAAACTGTGGCAAAAGAATCAGAAGAGCCATCAGACAGCATAATAAATAATCATTATGACATCCTGGGAGAGGCTCAGGAAACGAAGATAGATGTTCAGCCAGACAGCCATACAGAGCTTGAGAAAGCTGAACACATGGAGCAGGGTTCCAAATCGTTTTCTGCAACCCTTGAAAATCGGCAGGAAATTCGCGCAGACAAACCTCGCAAAGCTTCAGAAGAGCCGAAAAAAAGGCCTGGTGTACAGGAGAAAAGGACCGAACAAAGCGCATCTTCTCAAAAAGGGCCATCCGTTCCTTTTAATGTGATGATGCTGAAAAGAGATACGCATAAACAGCAAAAAGCAGAGGAGCGCCGCGGCAGCTATGTATTTCCGAATGTTGCACTGCTTGATGTCCCGCCAGCGCAGGTTCAAGATGATACTGCGTGGATCGAAGAACAGCGTCAGCTTCTTGATTTAACCTTGAAAAACTTCAATGTCCGCGCCAATGTGGTCCATGTAACCCAGGGTCCGTCTGTCACGAGATTTGAAGTGCATCCTGAACCAGGTGTAAAGGTGAATAAAATCACCAACTTGTCCGATGATATTAAACTCAGTCTCTCAGCGAGAGATATTCGGATTGAAGCGCCGATTCCGGGGAAAAACACGATCGGAATTGAAGTGCCGAACCGCACGAGCAAGGTGGTTGATTTGCGCCAAATGATTCGCAGCTCAGCTTTCAGGACAAGCAAGTCACCGCTCACAGCTGCGCTGGGATTAGATATTTCAGGAAATCCTGTTGTTATCGACTTGAAGAAAATGCCGCATGGCTTGATTGCCGGCGCTACAGGCTCCGGAAAAAGCGTATGCATCAATACAATATTAGTCAGCCTGCTTTATAAAGCTGACCCGAGTGAGGTAAAGGTGCTGCTGATTGATCCGAAAATGGTAGAGCTGGCCCCTTACAATAAAATTCCTCACCTCGTCAGCCCGGTCATTACTGACGCCAAAGCGGCTACCGCTGCTTTAAAATGGGTTGTTGAGGAAATGGAGCGCCGCTATGAGCTTTTTGCCCATTCAGGTGTCCGCGACATTGACCGCTTTAATCAATTAACCGCTGAACACCAAATGGGTGAAAAGTTGCCATATTTAGTTGTCATTATTGATGAGCTAGCAGATTTGATGATGGTGGCTCCAAACGATGTGGAAGAAAGCATTGCGCGGATCGCCCAAAAAGCCAGAGCGTGCGGTATCCATCTTCTCGTCGCAACTCAGCGTCCGTCAGTCGATGTCATAACAGGCCTGATTAAGGCGAATATCCCGACGAGAATCGCCTTTTCTGTCTCAAGCCAGGTTGATTCCCGAACAATTATTGACATAGCCGGTGCAGAAAAGCTTCTCGGAAAAGGGGATATGCTCTTTTTGGAAAACGGATCGGGAAAACCGGTCCGTCTGCAAGGTAACTTTGTGTCAGACCGGGAAATCGACCGCGTCGTTTCCCACGTCAGAAGCCAAATGCCGCCGACCTATTTATTTGAACAAGAAGAGCTCGTAAGACAAGGATCAGCCCTGAAAGAAGAGGACGAACTGTTTTACGAAGCGTGTGAGTTTGTTGTAGAGCAAAACAGTGCGAGCACTTCAAGCCTGCAAAGAAGATTCAGAATCGGTTACAATCGTGCGGCAAGGCTAATCGACATGATGGAAGCGGAAGGCATGATCTCTGAGGCAAAAGGAAGCAAGCCTCGAGAGGTGCTGATCACAGCAAGTGATTTAATAAACGAATAATATGGGTTCATTTTCACACCAAACATGGTATGATAGTGTTTAGAGCATTTAACAGCTATGCCGCTTTACAGCAGCTGTGCATAGACAAATCTTGATATCTGGGTTTAATCGGAAAGAAATAACCTGATACTAAACATAACAAAACATATAAAATACGCCGCTAAGGGAGGCTTTTCAGCCGCCGCGGTCGCAAATTGAAATGAGCGTCATATACTGGGGAACAGATAGACGTTTGTTGGAGGTACAATTATGACTGTTTATCATTTTGTTGGAATAAAAGGGACCGGTATGAGTCCGCTTGCCCAAATACTTCATGATAATGGATATACTGTCCAAGGATCGGATATCGAAAAATTTATTTTTACGCAAACAGCGCTTGAAAAAAGAAATATTACGATTCTTCCTTTTAGCGCGGAAAATATTAAACCCGGCATGACAGTCATCGCCGGAAACGCATTCCCAGACACGCATCCTGAAATAGAAAAAGCGATGTCTGAGGGAATTCCGGTGATACGTTATCATAAGTTTTTAGGCGACTACATGAAAAAATTCACGAGTGTTGCCGTTACGGGCGCACACGGCAAAACGTCGACTACGGGTCTGCTGGCTCACGTGATCCAAAACGCAAAACCGACGTCTTTCTTAATCGGAGACGGAACAGGCCAGGGAAATGAAAACAGCGAATACTTTGTGTTTGAAGCGTGCGAATACCGCCGCCATTTCTTAAGCTATCAGCCAGATTATGCGATTATGACGAATATTGATTTTGATCACCCTGATTACTTCTCAAGCATTGACGATGTATTTGACGCTTTCCAAGAGATGGCTCTTCAAGTCAACAAAGGCATTATTGCCTGCGGAGACGATGAGCATCTGCCGAAAATCCATGCGAACGTCCCGGTTGTGTATTACGGCACGGGGGAAGAAAATGATTTTCAAGCCAGAAACATCGTAAAAAGCACGGAAGGGACAACTTTTGATGTCTTTGTCCGCAATACGTTCTATGATACGTTTTATATTCCTGCGTACGGCCACCACAATGTATTAAACTCATTGGCGGTCATTGCGTTATGCCATTATGAAGAAATTGATTCCAGCATCATTAAGCATGCTCTCAAATCCTTTGGGGGCGTCAAACGCAGATTCAATGAGAAGCAGCTTGGGGATCAAGTGCTGATTGATGACTATGCCCATCATCCGACAGAAATAAAAGTGACAATCGAGGCGGCAAGACAGAAGTATCCTGATCGGGAAATTGTCGCGGTATTCCAGCCTCATACATTTACACGGACGCAGCAGTTCCTTGACGAATTTGCAGAAAGCCTGAGCGGCGCTGACTGTGTGTATTTATGCGATATTTTCGGCTCAGCCCGTGAGAATGCCGGAAAGCTGACGATCGGCGATCTCCAGGGAAAAATTCATAATGCCAAGCTGATTGAAGAAGATGACACATCTGTTTTAAAAGCTCATGATAAAGCCGTTCTCATCTTCATGGGAGCAGGAGATATCCAAAAATATATGAGAGCCTACGAAAACGTCATGGCATAATAAAAAGCAGTGATCTCACTGCTTTTTATTTATCTGATGGGAAAGCTTATTAAAGGATTTTCTTACATAACGGAGAATAGTATGTATACAGCCCAGTACACATGTTTATGATTGAAGAAAACGGGTAAACAGCAGTATATCCTGCAGCAAGGAGGTTTGAGATGATTATTATTCTTTATTTAAGCGTTGCACTCATCGCAGTTGCATTTCTCGTATTAGTGATCTACTTGTCTAAAACATTGAAGTCATTGCAGCTGACACTAAAAAACGTCGCATCCACTCTTGAAGGGCTGGAGGGACAAATGAAGGGCATCACAACTGAAACAGCCGAGCTTTTACATAAGACCAACCGCCTGGCTGAAGATATTCAGGAAAAATCAGAAAAGCTGAACACGGTCGTTCATGCTGTTCAAGGAGTGGGAGCTTCTGTACAGCAGTTCAATACATCCATGAAACAAGCGGCAGGGTCTGTATCGGCATCAGTTAGAGAAAATCAAGATAAGATCAATCAAGTTGTCACATGGAGTCAAGCAGCAATGGAAATTTGGGAGAAATGGAAGCAAAAGAAAAAATCAGCCCTATAAGAGAAAAAAATACTAAGAGGAGGAATAATGATGAGCAAAGATGGAATTAATAGTAAAGATTTTTTAATCGGAACTTTAATCGGGGGAATCATCGGTGCCACTACAGCTCTTTTTCTAGCGCCTAAATCAGGCAAAGAACTTCGCGACGATCTCGGCAGCCAGGCTGTTGCTTTACGGGACAAAACTGATAAAATGACGGCAGATGCGAAGGAAAAAGGCACGCAATATGTCAGCATCGCAAAAGACAAAACTTCCAACATCACACAGCTTGTAGCGGATCAGTCTGGGCAGATCATGAACAAGGTAAAGGATTTAAGAGACCGTTCCAAATCTGACAAAACGGATTCATCGACTGCAATGCAGGATATGAGGGAAGAAGCGATGCAGGCAGCCGATGAAACAAAAGATCAAGTCCTCCAGACGAAAGAAGATGTAAAAGACGAACTGAAAGATGCACAAAAACAGGCTGAGCAGTTGAATCGCTGAGCAGGAAGGAAGAGCTTGAGTCATGGCTAAACAGCTTATTCAATCTGAGGAAGAATTTAAACGGATTGCAGAACAGGAAGGCGTTTTCGTCTTCTTTAAACACAGCACCACATGCCCGATCAGCCAGGCAGCATTTCATGAGTTTGATGCCTTTGCAAATCAGCATGAGGATGTGCCGGCTTACTATCTTCAAGTACAAGAAGCCCGGCCGCTGTCAAATTTCATTGCAGAAACATATGAGGTCAAGCATGAAAGCCCTCAGATATTCATCATCCAGAACGGTGAAGTGAAATGGCATACCTCACATTCACAAATTACAGAAGCCGCTATTGAGCAGCATTTGTCATAGAAAAAAGCGTCCAGATATCATCTGGCGCTTTTTTTTTGTAAAAAACCCTTGAACATTGCCCTCACATCATGTAGGATAGCTTCATAGATTACTTTATCACTTAAAAGCGTTTGGGTAATAAAGTAGAGTTTTTATAAAATTTTTTGTATTTCAGTATTTCCATTTGGAATTACTTATAGTAAGATGCATGATAACTACAAAATAAAAAATGAATGTGCAGGGAAAGGATGAAAAAAATGAGCAACACAGAGTTAGAGCTTTTAAGGCAGAAAGCAGACGAATTAAACCTACAAATTTTAAAACTAATCAACGAACGCGGAAATGTTGTAAAAGAGATCGGTAAAGCGAAGGAAGCACAGGGTGTCAACCGATTTGACCCTGTCAGAGAACGCACGATGTTAAACAATATCATTGAAAACAATGACGGGCCGTTCGAAAATTCAACCATCCAGCACATTTTTAAAGAGATATTCAAAGCCGGTTTAGAGCTTCAGGAAGAAGATCACAGCAAAGCGCTGCTTGTCTCCCGCAAGAAAAAACCTGAAGATACAATTGTTGATATCAAAGGCGAAAAAATCGGAGACGGCCAGCAAAGATTCATTGTCGGCCCATGTGCGGTAGAGAGCTATGAGCAGGTAGCTGAAGTCGCTGCAGCTGCGAAAAAACAAGGGATTAAAATTTTGCGCGGTGGAGCCTTTAAGCCTCGTACGAGCCCATACGATTTCCAAGGGCTTGGTGTTGAAGGCCTTCAAATTTTAAAACGTGTAGCGGATGAATTTGATCTGGCGGTTATCAGTGAAATCGTAACTCCGGCTCATATCGAAGAAGCGCTGGACTACATTGATGTCATTCAAATCGGAGCGCGCAACATGCAAAACTTCGAATTGCTGAAAGCGGCCGGCGCAGTGAAAAAGCCAGTGCTTCTGAAGCGTGGTCTTGCTGCAACGATCTCTGAATTCATCAATGCTGCTGAATACATCATGTCACAAGGAAATGACCAAATTATCCTTTGTGAGCGCGGTATCAGAACATATGAAACAGCAACGAGAAACACGCTGGATATTTCAGCTGTGCCGATTTTGAAACAAGAAACGCATTTGCCAGTCTTTGTTGATGTTACGCATTCAACAGGCCGCCGTGACCTCTTGCTTCCGACAGCTAAAGCCGCTTTAGCGATTGGTGCAGATGGCGTAATGGCTGAGGTTCACCCTGATCCGTCAGTCGCACTTTCTGACTCTGCTCAGCAAATGGCGATTCCTGAATTCGAAAAATGGCTGAATGAACTGAAGCCAATGGTGAAAGTCAACGCTTAATTGAACAATCCAAAAGGCCGCGCCTGCGGCCTTTTTTTATGCTTTCTCGTTTATTTAGTTATAAAAACCAAGTATACGTTTTCATCATCTATAAAAACGTGTATAATTTCATGAGAAGTAATTAAATTTGATGAATAATGAAAAATAATGTACACTACTGACTTACGCTTACAAATCATAAACGACATAAATTCGGACATTATGACATTTCTCTACATAAAGTGTTTATGCTATAGATAAGGATAAGTGTATCCAGTAAAAGGAGTGGTTTTAGGATGAGCAATATTACGATCTACGATGTAGCGAGAGAAGCTAATGTAAGCATGGCAACCGTTTCCCGTGTCGTGAACGGCAACCCGAATGTAAAACCGACAACGAGGAAAAAAGTCTTGGAAGCCATTGAACGTCTCGGTTACCGTCCAAACGCGGTGGCAAGAGGGCTGGCAAGTAAAAAAACAACAACTGTAGGTGTCATCATTCCCGATATCTCAAGCATTTTCTATTCAGAGCTTGCACGCGGAATTGAAGATATCGCGACAATGTATAAATACAATATTATTTTGAGCAACTCTGACCAAAACATGGAGAAAGAGCTCCATTTGTTAAACACAATGCTCGGCAAACAAGTGGACGGCATCGTGTTTATGGGCGGAAACATTACGGACGAGCATGTGGCGGAATTTAAGCGTTCCCCAGTGCCGATCGTACTTGCCGCTTCTGTAGAAGAGCAGGAGGAAACACCGTCAGTCGCTATCGATTACGAACAGGCGATTTATGATGCTGTGAAGCTTTTGGTTGATAAAGGACATACAGACATCGCATTCGTTTCCGGACCAATGGCAGAACCGATCAACCGTTCAAAAAAACTCCAAGGCTACAAACGTGCGCTTGAAGAAGCGAACCTTCCGTTTAATGAACAATTTGTAGCTGAAGGGGATTACACATATGATTCCGGACTCGAAGCACTGCAGCATCTGATGAGCCTGGATAAAAAACCGACAGCCATTCTTTCTGCAACTGATGAAATGGCACTCGGCATTATCCATGCCGCTCAGGATCAGGGCTTATCCATTCCGGAGGATCTCGACATTATCGGTTTTGATAATACAAGATTAAGCCTCATGGTTCGTCCGCAGCTTTCAACAGTTGTTCAGCCGACATATGATATCGGCGCCGTTGCGATGAGACTGCTGACGAAGCTCATGAATAAAGAGCCGGTTGAAGAGCATATCGTCGAACTGCCGCACCGTATAGAGCTTAGAAAGTCAACCAAGTCATAAGAAAAACAAAGAGCAAGCTTCACCTTTATGGTGAATTCTTGCTTTTTTCATGGGGAGAAATGATGAAACGTTTTGATTATCTTACACCTGTTGGATTTGTGTTAGGAACGATTATTATTGTTATCGGGATTATTTCGGGATCTGGAGTAAGCGGTTTCCGCTCTTTTCTTGATCTGACCTCTTTCTTCATCGTAACAGGGGGACTTTGCGCCGCTGTTTTTATCAGTTTTCCGCCAAGAGAGCTGAAAAAAGCGCCCTCTGTGTTAAAGCAGGCATTCATCCGCCAGGAAGACAATGTGAAAGATCTTGTGAAAACCTTTGTTTCCCTTTCCGATCACGCGCGAAAACACGGGCTTTTATCATTGGATGATCAGGCTCGGGAAATCAAAGATCCATTCTTGAAAAAAGGGCTGCTTTTAGCGATTGACGGCTGGGATGAAGAAACGATTCGGCTCGTCATGGATTCAGAAATCGCAGCAATGGAGGAACGGCACCGAAAAGGGCGGCGAGTTTTTGAAAAAGCGGGAGAATTCGCTCCGGCGTGGGGAATGATCGGAACACTCGTCGGGCTTGTGCTGATGCTCAAAAACTTAAACGACCCGCATATGCTCGGACCAAACATGGCCATTGCGCTTCTGACGACTTTATATGGTTCATTACTGGCAAATATGGTCTTCAACCCGATCGCGGCTAAGCTTGAAGAGAAAACAGAAAGTGAAATTTTCATCAAGCAGGTAATGGTGGAAGGGATTATCGGTGTTCAATCCGGAAAAAACCCGCGCAACCTTGAAAGCCAGCTGGTCGTTTTCAGCTCACGGGAAGAATGGCAGAAGCAGCCAAAACAAGTAAAAACAAAAAAGGGATCTGTACATGAAGCTTAGAAGAGAACGTTTTGAAAGAAGGAATGGAAGCGGAAAAAACAGTCAATCTTCATCCAGCTGGATGGTAACCTTTACAGATTTGATCACCTTGATCCTTGTGTTCTTTATTTTACTCTTTTCGATGTCCCAAATCGATCTGCAAAAATTTAAAGCGGCGGTGGACTCGATCCAGAAGGAAGGCAACGGGCTTCAGCCGGACCAAACATCCATAGAAAAAAAGAATACATCCCCATCTGATACGAAGAAGCAAGAGGATCAGCAGGATCAGCTTCTCAAGAAAGTAAATACATATATAAAAGACAATCATTTGAAGGCCCAAATGACAGCCAAACGGGATGAACGCGGTGTCGTGCTCGTTCTTCAGGAGGCTGTGCTGTTTGATACAGGTGAGGCAAAGGTGCTGAAAAATGCCGAAACACTTCTTCACCAAATTGCCGTTCTTCTTCAAACAATTCCAAATGACATTCAGGTGGAGGGGCATACAGACAGCCGAAACATTTCGACATACCGATACCCGTCGAACTGGGAGCTATCAGCAGCACGGGCAAGTGGAGTGATTCAATACTTCACGTCTAAAGAGAAGCTTCCCTCCAAGCGCTTTATTGCTGTCGGTTATGCGGATACAAAGCCGGTGAAGGATAACAAGACAAATGAACACATGAAGGAAAATCGACGTGTGGAAATAGTGATCAAAAAATCAAAAACGACCTCTTCGTAAAGGTCGTTTTTTACTTTGTTCTTTGCTGTTCAGAACGTATCGCATATAATGCTTTGCTGACAGTTTGGGCATTTTTTTCTGTGATTTCAGGCTTGCGGGGAATCGGCGGATATAAATCAGCCGGATCGCTCCAGCTCGACGGAAGGGCCACGGGGCATTGTTTTTGCCATTTAGCAATCCATTCCGGCGGGATCTCGTGTCCCGGGTCAATTCCCTTCATTTCAAGCCATATTCTGGCCCAGGCGCGGGGCACGACACGCCAAATATCATATCCGCCGCCTCCGACTGCAATCCATTTCCCTCCGCAATATTGATGAGCCAAAGTGTGTGCAAGACGGGGGATTTCTTCGTATATATTGATTGTTGCTGATAAATGCGTCAGCGGGTCGTAGTAATGGGCATCGGCGCCGTTTTGGCTGATAATGACATCGGGCTTGAAATAAGCGGCGACTTCTGAAGCTGCTGTCCGGTAAGCCTCAAGAAAAGAATCATCCTCTGTAAAAGCGTCAAGCGGGATATTAAAGGAATAGCCATATCCTTTTCCGCTGCCTTTTTCTTGGATCTGACCGGTTCCAGGGAATAAATACCTTCCTGTTTCATGAATGGACAGCGTGCATACGTCAGGATTATCGTAAAATGTAAATTGCACACCGTCCCCGTGGTGGGCGTCGGTATCAATATAAAGTACCCTGGATCTGTATTTTTTCTGGATATATTGAATCGCCACAGCGCTGTCATTATATATGCAAAACCCTGAAGCTCTCCCACGAAAGCCGTGATGAAGCCCTCCGCCAAGGTTTGCCGCATGCAGGGCTTGTCCTGACATGACCCAGTCTGCGGCCGTTAAAGTGCCGCCTACCAAGAGTGATGCCGCTTCGTGCATGCCGGCAAAGACGGGTGTGTCTTCAGTGCCGAGCCCGTAGCTTTCTCCTTCTTCAGCGGGAAGCTTTCCGGCGCCCGCAAGCTTTACGGCCTGAATGTAATCGTCCGTGTGGACAAGGGAAAGCTCCTCTTCTGAAGCGAGTCTGGGGGTGACAATGTCTCCATCATCAAAGGCATTGATCGTCTTAAGCAAATCATATGTTAACAGAACCCGCTGCTGATTAAAGGGATGCTCCTGATGAAACATATAGGTTTGGTAGGATGGAGAATAGATAAATACACTGTCTCTCATAGCAGGTCCCTTTGCTCTGACGGCCATACGACGTGGTGTCCATTTCTTTGTAATGCCTGCAAAAACGGCAGCGGATTCATCGTTTTTACACGGAAGACAAGCACTTTTACACCGGGATCGTCATGCGGATAAACAAGCACGCTTAATATTTTCACTTGAAGGTCTTGGCAAAGACTGCTGATCTCAGCGAGGCTTTTGGTGATGTCGTTTACTTTTATCTCAATTTGCGATCCCGGCTGGTCAGCGCCTGTCAATTTGACAAACGTCCGCAGCAAATCGGTTTTTGTTAAAATGCCTATTAATTTTTGATGGTGTACCACTGGAAGGCAGCCGATGCCATGCTCGTAGAACACGGCTGATATTTCTTCGACAAAATCTAACGGATGGGCGCAGACAACATCCTTTTTCATAATTGAATCTACGCTTCGTGTGAGAAATAGGCTTCGTTTGTTTTCTTCAAAAATACTCGGGCTGGCCTGTTTCATGTCTCTGTCTGTAATCATGCCGATCACGTGTCGTTCTTCATCTACAACAGGCAGATGCCTGATATGGAATTCCTTCAGTTTGCATATTGCTGTTTCAAGCGTATCCGTCTTCGTTAATGTAATGACATCTCTTTTCATGATTTGCTCAACAATCATTATTTTTTCCCCTTTGCCAGTGTCAGTTAATACATATAACGATGATAAAAACGGAGCCTGTCAAATTGCTCAATTGATTCTTGGCTGACGTTTTTTCCAATGCGGGCCATCAGACAGTTTGCAGGGTGGGAGCTGATCTCCGGCTCATCCGTTGCAAACCAGACCAATCCGCCTGCATTCATCATCTTTTCCATGATCTTTCTGTATTCCCACACATCTTTTTTCATCCCTTTTAAATCCCAATGCCAGTAATATTCTGTCGTCATCACAATGTAGTTTTCCATTTGTTCATCCATCATGCTGACGGTCAGGAGCGTCTTTCCGACAGCGCATCCCCGATAGTCCGGCGCTACTTCGATGGCTCCGAGCTCAATCAAATCCTCCATATTTCCTTCAGACCATCTTTCGAGCGGGTCAGGATATAAATACGTGACATAGCCGACAATGGTTCGGCCGTCTCTGGCAATAATAATGCGCCCTTCGGGAAGGCCTGCAATGTCGACTAGCGCTTCATGCTGCTCGCGAGGCGGGCGAAATGCGGTTAAATCTTTATGAAACTCATAACCTGCCAAATCCTCTGGAGAGACAGGCCCTTCTATCAGTAAAGAGCCGGTTGCTGTTTTGATGTTTGCTGAATGGTATGTTTTATGATGTTCCACTAATTCACCGTCCCATCAATTCTTATCAAAAATACATGCCTTCTTTAAGAATACCAAATTATAAAGCGTTTTCAACATGGTTTATATTTTAAAAATTGAGAAGAATATGAATATATACTATAATAATTGTGACAACTTCAGCAAAGGGGGATGTTTGGGCATGAATTTGAAAGCGTTACCAGCAATAGAGGGGGATCATAACTTAAAAAACTATGAAGAAACGTACCGGCATTTTGATTGGACCGAGGCGGAGAAACATTTCTCTTGGCATGAGACAGGGAAACTGAATGCGGCGTATGAAGCGATTGACCGCCATGCCGAATCGTTTCGAAAAAACAAAGTAGCGCTTTATTATAAAGACGCAAAAAGGGATGAAAAATACACATTTAAAGAAATGAAGGAAGAATCAAACAGAGCCGGGAATGTGCTGAGACGGTATGGAAATGTGGAAAAAGGGGACCGCGTTTTTATTTTTATGCCGAGATCACCCGAGCTTTATTTTATTATGCTTGGCGCAATCAAAATTGGCGCCATCGCCGGGCCGCTGTTCGAAGCATTTATGGAGGGAGCGGTGAAAGATCGGCTTGAAAACAGTGAGGCAAAGGTTGTTGTCACAACACCTGAGCTGCTGGAGAGAATACCGGTAGACAAACTGCCTCACTTGCAGCATGTCTTCGTAGTCGGGGGAGAGGCTGAGAGCGGCACGAATATCATCAATTATGATGAAGCAGCGAAACAGGAAAGCACAAGACTGGATATCGAATGGATGGATAAAAAAGACGGCTTTCTGCTTCACTATACATCAGGTTCCACTGGTACGCCAAAGGGCGTGCTGCATGTCCATGAAGCGATGATTCAGCAATATCAAACAGGAAAGTGGGTCCTTGATTTAAAGGAAGAAGACATTTATTGGTGCACGGCTGATCCAGGCTGGGTGACAGGTACGGTATACGGCATTTTTGCACCGTGGCTGAACGGAGCGACAAATGTCATCGTCGGCGGACGTTTCAGCCCGGAAAGCTGGTATGGTACGATTGAACAGCTTGGCGTCAATGTCTGGTACAGCGCGCCGACCGCTTTTCGGATGCTGATGGGAGCGGGAGATGAAATGGCTGCGAAATATGATCTAACTTCACTCCGGCATGTGCTCAGTGTCGGTGAGCCGCTAAATCCAGAAGTCATCAGATGGGGACATAAAGTTTTTAACAAACGAATTCATGATACATGGTGGATGACAGAAACGGGCAGTCAGCTTATCTGCAACTATCCTTGCATGGATATTAAACCAGGTTCAATGGGTAAGCCGATTCCAGGAGTGGAGGCAGCGATCGTTGACAATCAAGGCAACGAGCTTCCGCCGTACCGAATGGGCAATCTCGCCATCAAAAAGGGCTGGCCTTCCATGATGCATACCATTTGGAATAACCCTGAAAAGTATGAATCGTATTTCATGCCGGGCGGCTGGTATGTGTCTGGGGATTCTGCTTACATGGATGAAGAGGGATACTTTTGGTTCCAAGGCAGAGTTGATGACGTCATCATGACCTCCGGTGAGCGCGTCGGCCCATTTGAAGTGGAAAGCAAGCTTGTCGAACATCCGGCTATTGCAGAAGCAGGCGTAATCGGAAAGCCTGACCCGGTGCGTGGAGAAATCATTAAAGCTTTTATTGCACTCAGGGAAGGATTTGAGCCGTCTAATAAACTGAAAGAAGAGATCCGCCTATTTGTAAAGCAGGGTCTTGCAGCCCATGCGGCTCCGCGTGAGATCGAATTTAAAGATAAGCTTCCGAAAACCCGAAGCGGAAAGATCATGAGGCGCGTGCTGAAGGCATGGGAGCTTAATCTGCCGGCTGGAGATCTGTCAACAATGGAGGATTAAAAGGCGGCGTTGACACAGGATTTTATTTATGTTAAAAATGATATAGCTTCATATGAAAAGGTAAAGATTGAGACAAGTAGAATATCCTTACGTTCCAGAGAGCTGATGGCCGGTGAAAATCAGCACAGACGGATATATCGAATACACTCATGAACCGCTTTTGCAAACAAAGCCGGCCAGGCTTTCAGTAGTGAAAGAACGGACCTGATCCGTTATCAGGCAAAGTGATAAGACGAATGTTTGCATTCTCTTATTAGTAGGGTGGTACCGCGATAATCAATCGTCCCTTCGTGTAAACGAAGGGGCGTTTTTTATTTTAATCAAAAAAGGAGCTTTATCTTATGACTAACTTACTTGAAGACTTATCCTTCCGCGGATTGATTCAGCAAATGACAGATGAAGAAGGGTTAAATAAACAGCTGAATGAAGAAAAAATCCGCTTGTACTCAGGCTTTGACCCGACAGCAGACAGCTTGCATATCGGACACCTACTGCCTATTTTAACACTTCGACGTTTTCAGCTTGCAGGGCATCATCCGATTGCGCTTGTGGGCGGCGCGACGGGCCTCATCGGTGATCCAAGCGGAAAAAAAGCAGAGCGTACATTAAACACTGCTGACATCGTATCCGAATGGTCCCAAAAAATCAAAAACCAGCTGTCCAGATTTCTAGATTTTGAAGCAGCAGAAAACCCAGCTGTCATCGCGAACAACTTTGACTGGATCGGCAAAATGAATGTGATCGATTTCCTTCGGGACGTTGGTAAAAATTTCGGCATCAATTACATGCTGGCAAAAGATACGGTCAGCTCAAGAATTGAATCCGGCATCTCGTACACGGAATTCAGCTACATGATTCTTCAATCTTATGATTTCTTAAATCTTTACAGAGACAAAAACTGTAAACTGCAAATCGGCGGAAGCGATCAGTGGGGCAACATTACAGCGGGTCTTGAACTGATCAGAAAATCAGAAGAAGAAGGAGCAAAAGCGTTCGGCCTAACGATTCCGCTTGTCACAAAAGCGGACGGCACGAAGTTCGGAAAAACGGAAGGCGGCGCGATCTGGCTTGATAAAGAAAAAACATCGCCATATGAATTCTATCAATTCTGGATCAACACAGACGACCGTGACGTTGTGAAATACTTGAAATACTTTACGTTCCTTTCAAAAGAGGAAATTGAAGCATACGCTGAAAAAACAGAAACGGCGCCAGAAAAACGTGAAGCACAAAAACGCCTGGCAGAAGAAGTGACATCGCTTGTTCACGGACGCGAGGCGCTGGAGCAAGCCATCAACATCTCCCAAGCGCTGTTCAGCGGCAATATTAAAGAGCTTTCCGCTCAAGATGTAAAGGTAGGCTTTAAAGATGTTCCTTCTATGGAAGTTGACAGCACCCAAGAGCTTTCACTTGTAGATGTGTTGGTGCAATCTAAATTATCTCCTTCTAAACGCCAAGCGCGTGAAGACATCCAAAATGGAGCTGTTTACATTAACGGCGAACGCCAGACGGAAATCAATTATACCCTATCAGCAGAAGACCGTATCGAAAATCAATTTACTGTTCTGCGCCGCGGGAAGAAAAAATACTTCCTTGTGACGTATAAATAAGAAAAAGATCCTTTGCCACTGAAGGCAAAGGATCTTTTTGTTTACCGCATAGGAATGAAAGGAAAAGAGTATATTAGATAGGGCAAACACGACCAATCACCACCTTTTAAATGAAAGGAGCGCTAAAGTGTGAATCTCATGTGTACGATTGCAAAAGAACGGCTGCAGCAGGATTACTGGGATCAGCAGGCGCAAGATAGTGTTGGCCAGCAAGAGGCGAATGACGAAACAGACGATAAAAAAACCCCGACCGCATAGCGGCAGGGGTTTTTAAAACGATTAACGAGAGTAGAACTCAACGATAAGCGCTTCGTTAATTTCCGGAGCAAGTTCAGAACGCTCAGGAAGACGAGTGAAAGTACCTTCAAGCTTTTCAGCGTCGAAAGTAAGGTATTCAGGAACGAAGTTGTTCACTTCAACAGATTCTTTGATGATAGAAAGGTTTCTTGATTTTTCGCGAACACCGATTGTTTGACCAGGTTTCACTAGGTAAGACGGGATGTCAACGCGGCTTCCGTCTACAAGAATGTGACCGTGGTTAACCAATTGGCGAGCTTGACGGCGAGTACGTGCTAAACCTAGCTTGTACACAACGTTATCAAGACGAGAATCTAAAAGAATCATGAAGTTTTCACCGTGTTTACCAGCTAGTTTGCCAGCTTTGTCAAACAAAGTGCGGAATTGACGTTCGTTTACACCGTACATGTGACGAAGCTTTTGCTTTTCTTGCAATTGCAAACCGTATTCTGATAATTTTTTACGTTGTCCTGGGCCGTGTGGACCTGGAGCGTAAGGGCGTTTTTCTAATTCTTTTCCTGTACCGCTAAGAGAGATTCCTAGACGGCGGGACAGTTTCCAAGATGGACCTGTATAGCGAGCCATAATGTGACTCCTCCTTTGGTTTTATTTTTGTGGAAAATAAAAACCGTCTGCTCTATTCGACCATGCACATTTTGTTTTCATGTATCCTCGCTCCAGCAGCAGAGAGTTACACGATACACCTTATTGATAAGGAACAAAATGAAAACATAGAAGCTGAACAAAAAGGCTGCAATATTTCACACAAAGGTCATTATATAATTTATTTGTTTTGAAGTCAACCATTCCTCCATTATTGCTTCACCGTTTATGATATAATAAACAAAAATTAGTGGTAAACTTTTAGGTGATAAAAACATGGTAGAACAAACTAAAGATCAATTATCCGCCTTTCATTATCATATGCTCGATTTTTTATTAACCAAATCTGAAAAAGTCACATTCACCGACTCTTTCATATGGCTGACTTCGGCTATTCAAACCTATTTTTCAACCCTTAGTGTTTCGCTTACACCGTCATCATCAGACTTTGTGACAAAACTGGCAGATGGTGAAGTGCGTTTTTCCGCTTCAAAAATAAACGCTTCATGTTACCTGATTGAGGACGGCTCCGGCAGGCGTTTCCATCTTGCGTGCAGGCAGGATGAAGAGATTCCTGAAGGGCTTCCGGACGTGGTTGCTTCATTTTTAAACCAGTCGATGAAACAGGAAAGACTCTATAACAAAACGATCTATCAAAAAAAGATATACAAAATGACAGAGCTGTTCCATTCACTGCTTGATCAGACAGATGTGCTGAAGCAGCTTTTAGAAAGCTTGACCAGCACATTTTCTCTTTTTGAGTTTTCTTTATTTATATCGCACGATCAAGACCAATGTTTAGGGATTCCTGCAAAAGAGCTGTATATGGAAGGGGAAAAATCCGATTCCTTTGCGCTCAAAGTGTATTTGTCCGGAGACATTTTGCGGAAAAATGAATCTGTCGCCTATATTCCGATCAAAGGACAGCAGGGCACATACGGGGTGTTGAAGGCTGAAGGAACGGGAGACGGCTTTCTTACTGATGCCTGCCTTGATGAAATGTCGCTGTTAGCAAACGCCGCGGGAAAAGCGTTTGAAAATGCCCAGCTCTACGAAGAATCCAAAGCAAGCATCGCAAATTTGGAATTGATAAATGAAACGTCACGACGCCTGAATCAGCGGCTGACATTGACTGATACAATGAATGATCTGGCTGTGAGAATGGCAGAATCGTTTCAGGCAGAAGAAGTGGGATTTTTTCATATAGACCATTTTGAAAACCTAACATTGCTCCCAGGCAGCACAGCATTTTTTAAAGAAGCGAAGCCGTCAGATTTTTATAATGAGCTGAAAGAAAAGCTGTATGAAGGTGAAAAAGGGGTTTTCATCGGGAATGGCCAGTCTGTTTTTGGGAAGGCGGGGTACGGCTCGCTGATGGCTGCTCCGATGATTCAAAACGACCGGCTTTTAGGCTTTGCGGTTTTATTGAAACAGGAGCTGTACGCTTTTACATTTGAAATGTACAAGCTGTTTCAGGCGCTGATTCATCACGCGACACTGGCTGTAACCAATTCAATGCTTCGCGACCGCCTTGAGCATCTCGTGAAAACAGATCAGCTGACTGAACTGTATTCACGAGCGTATTTAGATAAAAAAATTCAATACAGCATGAAAATCCACCAAAAGGGTGTTTTTATTCTTGTTGATATTGATAATTTTAAGAATGTAAATGATACGTACGGCCATCAGACTGGGGACGAGATTTTAATTCAAGTCGCTTCAGTGATTAAAAGCAACATCCGAAAGCATGATGTCGGTGCCCGCTGGGGAGGCGAGGAGCTGGCGATTTATTTGCCAAATGTGCCGGTTGCAGTGGGGAAACGGATTACTGAGCGACTGGTTTATGCGGTCAGAAAAAATACGAAACCCGAGGTAACCATTTCCTGCGGTATCTCCTGCTGGACGACAGAAACAAAAAAGTCGCTGAAAGAGCTTGTGCATGAGGCAGACGAAGCGCTCTACAGCGCGAAACGGAGCGGGAAAAACCGCTTGATGGTTCATGACTCAATAAAATAAAAAAAGCCCAAAACGATATCAGTTTTGGGCTTTTATATTACTGCGCTAACGCTTTTTCTAGCGTTTCGGCAAATTGAGTTAAGTATTTTTCATCAATTTCGTCGAAACGGTTTTTCACTGGGCTGTCGATGTCCAAGACGCCGACAATTTTTCCGTCTACACGAATCGGAAGCACAATTTCTGATTGGGACGCTGCATCGCAGGCGATATGTCCAGGAAACGCGTTTACATCCTCAACACGTTCCACTTTTCCGTTTGCGTACGCTGTGCCGCAAACCCCTCTGCCGAAAGGAATCCGAACACATGCCGGGAGGCCTTGGAACGGACCTAACACAAGCTGTCCATCCTCTTCTTTGGCAAAATAGAAACCCGCCCAGTTGACTTCAGGCAGCGAATGATACAGCAGTGCTGAGGCATTTGCATAGTTAGCTATTTGGTCTGTTTCGTCTTCGGTCATGGCTTCGAGCTGTTTTAGCAGAAGCTGATAGCCTTTTTCTTTATCTCCAGATTGTTTTTCGACATGGAACATGGAAAACCCTCACTTTTTCTATAATATAAAACAAAGTTCCGGCTTTTCTGCCGGCATTTGTCGATAAGTTCTTACAGGAACAGCGGCTTTCTGCTTGAATAGTATCAAGAGGAAGGAGTGAGCCGTATGAAAGTAAGCACCAAAGACAAAATTATTGAATCTGCTGTCATGCTTTTTAACCAAAAAGGATTTTCTGGCACGTCTGTCCGTGAAATCGCAAAGTCAGCTGATGTAAATGTTGCGCACATCTCCTACTATTTTAAAGGCAAAGGAGGCTTGATGGAACACTTAGTTTCAGAGTTTTACGAGGGCTACAGCAAAACGCTTGAAACAGCGGCAAGCAATATCTCTTCTCAAAGCACTCAGGAACAGCTTCTTCAATTGGTTTTCGATATTTTATCCTATCAGCATAATCATCGTCAATTAACTCGTTTTGTCTACCGGGAAGTCACAATTGACTCCACATTAATCAGGGAAATTATGTCGACATATCTAATGAAGGAAAAGTATATCTTCCAGCTGATCATTGAGGAAGGAGAAAAACAGCGTGAATATTTAACGCTGCCGCTGCCTCATTTTATTCTCCAATTAAAATCTCTCTTGATGATGCCCTATCTCCAGCCTCAATATATTTCAGAAGTACTCTACATGCAGCCGCACGAGCCGTATTTTTATAAAATGTATTTTGAAGAAATCAAGATTTGGATCAGAAGCGTCTTCCGGACAGGAGACGTGGCGCTCACCAACTAGCACCGTTCCAAAAACGCCTCATACGCATATCCGACATCTCCCGCTTGATGGGCATCTGACCCAAACACAAGCGGGATCTTCTTTTGCTTCGCTTCATTCAGCATCCAATCCTCGATATAAATACCGCCAGCGTAAGTTTTTCTTAAGCCGGAAGTATTGAAGTCGAGCTCCATTCCGTTTTCTTCAATGGCATTCAGGCACAGGGAAACGAGGCCGCGAATATGTTCTGACATGCTGTATGGAAACAGCTTGATGAATTTTTGGACGAGTGTGATGTGACCGACTCTTTTTGGCTTATAAACGCCGAGAGATGCTACAATGGAAGAATAGATACTCCGGTAATATTGTTCATATACCGCTTCAATGCTTCCGCAGGCTGAAATCAGCTCTTTGAAGGTATGCTCGTCATAATCAAGGCATAGATAGGAAGAGTCTGTGCGCAAAAAATGAACGGATAAGATGCTGTCATCTAAATATGGCCCGTATGTGTCTAGGAATAATGTAATTTCGTCTTCAAATTCAGCGATATAATCGACTTCAAGTCCTGTCCGTATGCTAAGCTGTCCGCGATATTCTTTTTTTAATCCGGAAATTTCATGAATATAGCGTTCCAAAGAAGCTTGCGCCATCGCGCTGTCTTTCAGCGGCGTGGGATCGGTAAAAGAGGGCGGCAATGGGGCGTGTTCGGTAAAAGTAATCGATTCGAACCCTTTTTTTAAGGCTTCTTCTGCATATTGTCTGAGTGTGTCATTGGAGCCGTGAGGGCAAAATGGTGTGTGAATATGTCCGTCTCGCTTTTGCATTGATGTCACCCCATGAAAAAATAGTCAAATCCTGCCGATTTTGCACAAAAAGTTTTTGATTTCTGGTCAAAAAATGTTTGTTACATGGTATCATAATAACAATGAAAACGACAGTTTTTCTCAATACATATCCTGAAATCTTTCTGAATAAATAAAACACCCTGACAGATTAAGGTAAACAGCAAGGGGGCTCATTATGGAGTTTGTCATTGGATTATTAATTGTACTGCTTGCGCTGTTTGCGGCAGGCTACTTTTTCAGGAAAAAAATCTACGCCGAAATCGACCGGCTGGAATCGTGGAAGATTGAAATTCTGAATCGGTCGATCGTGGAAGAAATGTCTAAAATAAAACATTTAAAAATGACGGGTCAGACAGAAGAGTTCTTTGAGAAGTGGCGTGAAGAATGGGACGAGATTGTCACAGCCCACATGCCGAAAGTTGAAGAGCTCCTTTATGATGCCGAGGAAAATGCAGACAAATACCGGTTTAAAAAGGCCAATCAAGTGCTCGTTCATATCGACGACCTGCTGACAGCGGCTGAATCAAGCATTGAAAAGATTCTTCGGGAAATCAGCGATCTTGTCACAAGTGAGGAAAAGAGCCGTGAAGAGATTGAACAGGTGAGGGAGCGCTATTCGAAATCTCGAAAAAACCTGCTGGCTTACAGCCACCTTTACGGGGAGCTTTATGACAGCCTTGAAAAGGATCTGGACGAAATTTGGAGCGGCATCAAACAATTTGAAGAAGAAACAGAAGGCGGAAACTATATTACTGCACGAAAAGTACTGCTTGAGCAGGACCGCAATCTTGAACGGCTTCAGTCATACATAGATGATGTGCCGAAGCTGTTAGCTGACTGTAAACAGACGGTGCCCGGACAGATTGCAAAGCTCAAGGATGGCTATGGCGAAATGAAAGAAAAAGGGTACAAGCTTGAGCATATCCAGCTTGATAAGGAATTAGAAAATCTGTCAAACCAGCTGAAACGAGCGGAACATGTCCTGATGACTGAGCTGGATATTGATGAAGCGTCCGCAATCCTGCAGCTCATTGACGAAAATATTCAATCTGTTTATCAGCAGCTGGAGGGCGAAGTTGAAGCCGGTCAATCCGTACTAAGCAAAATGCCTGAATTGATTATTGCTTACGACAAGCTTAAAGAAGAGAAAGAGCATACGAAAGCGGAAACTGAGCTGGTGAAGGAAAGCTACAGGCTGACAGCCGGTGAGCTCGGCAAACAGCAGGCTTTTGAAAAGCGCCTTGATGAAATTGGGAAGCTGCTATCATCCGTTAAAGATAAGCTCGATGCAGAGCATGTCGCCTACTCACTTTTAGTAGAAGAAGTTGCTTCAATAGAGAAGCAAATTGAAGAAGTGAAAAAAGAGCATGCCGAGTATCGTGAAAACCTGCAAGCGCTGAGAAAAGAAGAGCTTCAGGCGAGGGAGACGCTCAGCAATTTGAAAAAAACAATTTCTGAGACAGCTAGACTGCTGAAGACTAGCAACATTCCAGGCATTCCGAGCCATATTCAAGAGATGCTGGAGAACGCGCATCATCATATTCAAGAAACAGTCAATCAACTAAACGAACTTCCATTAAATATGGAAGAAGCCGGAGCCCATTTGAAACAAGCAGAAGATATCGTCAACAGGGCAAGCCGGGAATCAGAGGAACTTGTCGAGCAGGTCATCCTCATTGAAAAAATCATTCAGTTCGGAAACCGGTTCAGAAGCCAAAATCACATTTTATCAGAACAGCTGAAAGAAGCGGAAAGACGTTTTTATGCTTTTGATTATGACGACTCTTATGAAATTGCAGCTGCCGCTGTAGAAAAGGCTGCGCCAGGTGCAGTTGAAAAAATCAAAGCTGACATATCCGCTTAGATAATCACGACCATGAAAAAGAGCCCGCAGTGTAATGAGCAGGCTCTTTTTTTCATTACAAAACGCCTGCGCAATAACGCAGGCGTTCTGTGACATTAACTTATTTCATTAAGCTGTTTGGATGGTCCGATGAATAAGGTCAGCACATAGCCGATAACCGCTCCGACGATTCCTGGAAGCACCCAGCCGATGCCGAGGCTGTAAAGAGGAAGATTCGCATTTAGAAACACATCTAAAGATCCAAGTGAAAAACCGGCTGCTTTGATACCGTCTAAAATACTGAAAAGTCCTGTACCGATCAAGCATGCGATGTACACTTCGCGTCTTTCTTTAAAGATCTTATCGATGAAGGAAAGAACGATAATGACAATGGCAAGCGGATAGATAGCTGATAAAATAGGAACAGAAAACGCGATAATTTGCGCGAGTCCGAAATTCGCAATGATCAAGCTGAATAACGTGACAATCGTAACGACAATTTTATATGATAATGCCGGAATAAGTTTTGAAAAATATTGGCCGCAAGATGTGACAAGGCCGATGCTTGTTGTTAAACATGCGACTGTAATCGCTGCTCCGAGTACGATGTTGCCTAATGAACCGAATAAATAATGGGAAGACGCAGATAAAATTTTAGCTCCTTCACCAACAGGACCAATGGCATTTGTGCTTGTTGCACCTAAATAAGCAAGGGATACATAAATGAAAGTCAGGCCTAAAGCGGCAATCACACCTGCTTTAATGCAGGCTGCAGCAAGAGCTTTAGACTGTGTGACGCCTTTGCTTTTTACAGCATTTACAACGACAACGCCAAATACAATTGAAGCAAGTGCGTCCATTGTTTTATAGCCTTCTAAAAATCCTTTAAAAACCGGTGTTCCTTTATATGCTTCTGTCACGGCGCCCAATCCGCCCATCGGCGTGAAGATGGCTTTGAGAACAATGATTAAAATAATTGTGAATTTGATGGGAGTCAGAATTTTTCCGACTCGATCGACAACCTTGGATGGGTTTAACGCTAAATAGTACGTAACACCGAAAAAGATAAGTGTAAATATTAATAAAGAAAGTCTTTCTGGTACGCCAGTCAAAAACGGAACAGCGCCAATTTCATATGAAACAGTTCCTGTTCTCGGGATGGCGAATAATGGTCCGATTGATAAATAAAGCACGACAGTAAAGATTGTGCCGAAAACAGGGTGCGCTTTGTCAGCAAGGCCTTTAGCGTCCTTACCGGTTAATGCGATGGCGATAATGCCGAGAAGCGGCAGGCCTACCCCTGTCAGTAAAAATCCGCCGATGGCCTTCCAGACGTTGTGTCCGGCTGCTTGTCCAAGTTCCGGCGGATAAATCATATTTCCTGCTCCAAAGAATAACGCAAATAGCATGAAACCAATAATAATGGTATCTTTGACAGGCAGTGAGTGTTTCATGAAAAAAATCCTCCTAATAATTATGTTAAAATATTCTGTCAATTAATTGTCAGATAATATGACGAAACGAACAAATCTTATTATATGGTAAAAAAATTAGAAGTCAATACTAGTTTTTCGTAATTTTCTATTAAATTTTGTTATGGTAACATAAATATCATACCTTGTACCGCTTTCATAAAGGAGTAAAAAAGATGATATATTTAGATAATAGTTCAACGACTAAGCCTTACGATGAAGTCTTGAACGTATATGAACAGACAAGCAGCCGATACTTTGGCAATCCTTCATCTTTGCACCGATATGGAGCCGAAACGGAACAGCTGCTTCAAGCAGCCAAAAATCAAATCAAAAGGTCCTTAGGCCTAAAAAAATATGATATTGTATTTACGTCAGGCGCCACAGAAGCCAATAATGCGGCTTTAAAAGGAGCGGCTTTGTCAAAGATAAAAACAGGCAAACATATCATTGCCACTTCTATTGAACATCCATCCGTTACGGAATCGTTAGAACAGCTGAAAGAGTTGTTCGGGTTTGATATCACTTATCTTTCTGTGAATGAAGACGGATTTGTTTCTATTGAAGATCTAAAAGCAGCCATCCGTCCCGATACCGTGCTTGTCAGCATGATGCATGTGAACAATGAAGTCGGTTCCGTGCAGCCGATTGAAGCGGCAGGGGAAGTGCTGAAGAAGCACCCGAACATTTTGTTCCACGTCGATTATGTGCAGGGCATCTATAAAGTGCCCTTGGCAATTGAAAAGGCCGGCATTGATCTATGTTCAATTTCCGGGCATAAATTTCACGGGCTGAAGGGGACAGGCGCACTTATTGTAAAAGAAGGAACACGCCTTATTCCGCTCATAACGGGAGGCTCTCAGCAAAAAGGCATACGGGCCGGAACAGAACATACTGCTGGAGCGGTTTCGCTTGCCAAGGCCATTAATCTTGCCTCTGCTGATTTTGACACACGGCTTGACACGATGACTGCCGCAAAGGAATTGTTTATGAAAAGGCTGAGTGAAATTGAGGGCGTCGTTATCAACACGCCTCAAATGAATAGCGCGCCGCACATTATTAATTTCTCTGTACCGGGGATTAAAGCGGAAGTGCTTTTACACATGCTTGAGGAACAGGATATTTTCGTCTCCACAACATCGGCTTGCTCGGCAAAAGAACATAAGCCCAGCAAGGTTCTCTTAGAGATGGGCAAAGGAGAGCAGATTGCCGGAAGCAGCATCAGAATCAGTTTAAATTACAGCCAGACAAGCGATGTGGCAGAACCGTTTATGAACGCGCTTCGTCCTGGCATCAAAAAATTAAGGAAAATGATGAGGTAGAACATGAATTACGATCATATATTAATTCGTTTTGGGGAAATTTCGACCAAAGGCAAAAACAGAAAAAGCTTTATTGAGCGCTTAAAACAAAACATCAGACTCGTTTTGAAAGACTATCCGAATTTAAAATACTTTTCCAACAGGGATCGTATGACGATTACATTAAATGGAGAGGATCCTGAGGCTCTTTTTCCTCATTTAAAGCAAGTGTTTGGGATTCAAAGCTTCAGCCTGGCAATTAAATGTGACAGCCGCCTTGATGATATTAAGACAACCGCACTAAAGGCTATCAAAGATCAGTATAAACCAGGTGATACGTTTAAAGTCGCGACAAAGAGAGCGTATAAGCAATTTGAATTAGATACAAACCAGATGAACGCTGAAATCGGCGGCCATATTTTGCGAAATACAGAAGGATTGACGGTCGATGTTCGCAACCCAGACATCCCGCTCAGAATCGAAATCAGGGAAGAAGCAACATTTTTGACAATTCGTGATGAAAAAGGTGCAGGCGGGCTGCCAGTTGGTTCAGCAGGAAAAGCGATGCTGATGCTTTCTGGCGGTTTTGACAGCCCTGTGGCCGGTTTTTATGCGATGAAACGGGGATTGTCGGTAGAAGCTGTTCATTTCTTCAGCCCGCCATACACAAGCGAGCGCGCAAAGCAAAAGGTAATGGATCTGGCGAAATGTCTGTCCCGTTTTGGGGGAAGCATGACACTTCATATTGTTCCATTTACAAAAACGCAAGAGCTCATCCAAAAACAAATTCCTGAAAATTACACAATGACGGCAACCCGCCGCCTCATGCTTCAGATAGCCGACAGAATCAGAGAAAAGAGAAACGGGCTTGCCATTATTACGGGAGAAAGCCTCGGTCAGGTAGCGAGCCAAACGCTTGAAAGCATGTATGCAATTAATGCGGTGACGTCAACACCGATTTTGCGTCCGCTAATCGCCATGGACAAAACAGAAATCATCGAAAAATCACGGGAAATTGGCACATATGAGACAAGCATTCAGCCGTTTGAAGACTGTTGCACGATCTTTACACCGCCAAGCCCGAAAACACGCCCTAAAAAAGAGAAAATTGAACACTTTGAAAGCTTTGTTGATTTCGAGCCGTATATTCAAGAAGCGGTAGATAACATTGAGACAATGACCCTGTATAGCGAACAAGAAGCTAACGATAAATTCGCTGAACTCTTTTAAATCAATTTTCAGCTCCTGTATACAATTACCAAAGTTTTTCTGAATGAAGCCATGTGTTTTGACACATTCTATACTCACAAGGAGGTGAGACACATGGCTAACAATAACTCAGGTAACAGCAACAACCTTTTAGTACCAGGAGCTGCTCAAGCGATCGACCAAATGAAATTAGAAATCGCTTCTGAATTCGGTGTAAACCTTGGAGCAGACACAACTTCTCGCGCTAACGGTTCTGTTGGAGGAGAGATCACAAAACGTCTTGTATCTTTTGCTCAACAAAACATGGGCGGAGGACAATTCTAATTTACAATTTCACATAATGGCTTAGGAGTGGGGGTATCCCCACTCTTTTTCATTTTTTACATATAAAAAAGGACCAGCGGCCTATAAAATCTATGTTTACAGAGGTTGCTTTTAGGCATATCCTTACGGAAAGAGCCTGTATTTATGTATAATGGGTGGAGAAAGTGAGGAGTTGTTCGTGTTAAAACGTGAAGATTTAATTGCCCCTGTGCAATATAATTTAGTGAATGAAATGGAAAAGTTCAGTGCTGCTGGACAAAAAACCGCTCTTCTTTGGGAGGACGAGTCGGGCAAGCAAGAATCTTGGTCGTATGAAAAGCTGATGGAAGAAACAAATAAAATCGGAGCGGCCTTAGCTGATCTTGGATTTAAAAAGGGAGACAAGCTGATTGTAATGGTACCGCGGGTGCTTGAAGCCTATGCTGTTTATTTGGCTATCCTGAAATCAGGAATGGTTGTCATTCCGTGCTCCGAAATGCTTCGCGCGAAAGATCTTGAATACCGGATTGAACATGCAGAGGTAAAAGGCGCTATCGTCTACTCAGAATTTATTGGCGCTTTCCGGGATGTCAGTACGACTGACAAACTGATTACACTGTCTATTGGTGAAAATGATGCCGGCTGGAAAAACCTCTTATCAATTGAAGCGGACGGAAGCCAATTTAAAACAGCTGACACAACAAGAGATGATATGGCTTTCTTATCTTATACATCCGGGACAACAGGTCAGCCGAAAGGTGTTGTACATACACATGGATGGGCATTTGCTCATTTAAAAACTTCTGCCGGCGCTTGGCTTGATATTTCTGAAAAGGATATCGTCTGGGCTACTGCTGCCCCTGGCTGGCAAAAGTGGGTATGGAGTCCGTTTTTAGCGGTGCTTGGCAGCGGAGCAACCGGTTTTGTGTACCACGGCAGATTCAAAGCAGAAAAATATCTAGAGCTTTTAAATCGCTACAAAATCAATGTTTTCTGCTGCACGCCGACAGAATACCGCTTAATGGCGAAGGTTGAAGGCTTGGACCGTTTTGATCTTTCTGCCCTGCACAGCGCTGTTTCCGCAGGTGAGCCGCTCAATCGTGAAGTCATTGATGTTTTCCAAAAGCACTTTGGCATTAAGGTACGGGACGGATATGGCCAAACAGAAAGCACGCTTTTGGTTGGTGTTTTGAAAGATACGCCTATTAAACCGGGAAGCATGGGAAAACCGACACCGGGAAATCAGGTGGAGATCATAAATGAAGACGGTGAAATCTGCAAACCTGGTGAGGTTGGCGATATCGCTGTTCACCTCAGTACGCCTGCGCTCTTTAAAGAGTATTTTAAAGATCCGGAAAGAATGAAAACACAAATTCGCGGCGATTATTTCCTAACGGGAGACAGAGCAAGAAAAGATGAGGAAGGTTACTTCTGGTTTGAAAGCCGAAATGACGATATTATTATCAGCTCCGGCTATACGATCGGGCCTTTCGAGGTGGAAGACGCGCTTGTTAAGCACCCAGAAGTAAAAGAATGTGCTGTTGTCGCGAGCCCTGATGAAATCAGAGGCTCCATTGTAAAGGCATATGTTGTCCTGCAAAATCATGAAAAACGCAGTGATGAGCTTGTCAAAATGCTGCAAAACCATGTGAAGACGATTACCGCTCCATACAAATATCCTAGAGAAATTGAATTTGTGGAAAGCCTGCCGAAAACGGCTTCTGCAAAAATCAGACGAGTGGAATTAAGAAAACGTGAAGAACAGCTCAAAGCCAATAAAAAGGCGTAAAGAAAGAGAGTGAACGTGAATGAAGGCGATATGGCACGGCGGTTTCATTTATACGATGCTCAAAGAAGGCGATCGGACTGAGGCAGTTTATGTTGAGGATGGTGTCATAAAAAGCACCGGCAGCTATGAACGTTTGAAGGAAAAGTACGGGTCGCCGGAAACAGAAGAAATCAGCCTGAACGGAGCAGTGATGTTCCCCGGTTTTGTTGACAGCCATCTACATTTGATCGGCCACGGTGAGAAACAGCTTCAGCTCGATCTGTCCGCACTGACGTCGAAAGATTCAATTTTACAGGCTGCGAAGGAAAGAGAGCGGCAGCTTCCTAAAAACGATTGGCTCATTGGAGAAGGCTGGAATGAAAATCAGTTTGAGACACCTGACTACTTGACTAAGCATGATCTTGATCGCCTGTTTCCTGACAGGCCCGTCTTGCTCAAGCGTATATGCCGGCATGCAATAGCTGTCAATTCTGCGGCTCTTCAAGCAGCGGGAATTTCAAGAAATACTCCTGATCCTGACGCCGGAGTCATCGTAAAAGATGCAAATGGCGAGCCGACCGGACTCCTGTTTGATAAGGCGCAGGATTTGATTCTGAACGCTGTCCCGCCAGTCTCCCAGCACTATGTCGATGAGGCATTAACGGCTGCAATAAAGGATTGCTGGACAAAAGGCCTGACGGGCGGTCATTCGGAAGACTTGTCCTATTATGGTGATGTTTCGGTGCCGTTGAAAGCTTATGAGAAAGCTGCCGCTGGCGGAAAGTATCCGTTCCGCTGCCATTTGCTCGTTCATCATGAAGCGGTCGATCGATGGGAGCAGCTGGATAAGCCGTCCGGCCCTTATGTGGAGTTTGGTGCGATGAAAATCTTTGCGGACGGGGCGCTTGGCGGGAGAACGGCTTTGTTGAAAGAACCATATCAGGATGATCCATCAACAAATGGTGTTCAGGTTCACGATGACGAAACCCTTGGCCGGCTCATTCGCAAAGCGAGAGAAAAAGGGATGGAGGTTGCTGTTCATGCAATCGGAGATCTTGCTTTTGAAAAAGTGCTGAACGCAATTGAAAAGCATCCGCCCAAAAACGGCCGGCATGATCGGCTTATTCATGCCCAAGTGCTTGATAACGAATTAATCGAGAGAGCAGCACGCATGCCGATCGCACTTGATCTTCAGCCGCATTTCGTTGCAAGCGACTTTCCATGGGTCATTGACCGTCTCGGAAAAGACCGGATGAAGACTGCATTTGCCTGGAAAACCCTCATATCTAAAGGCATTTTATGCGCGGGCGGTTCAGACGCCCCGATTGAGCCTGTTGACCCGCTTCTAGGGATCCAGTCCGCGGTCCTCAGGAAAAGCAGTCATGAGCAAAACGGGCCAAGCTATAATGAAAGTGAATGTTTACCTGTATATGAAGCGATAAAGCTTTATACAGAAGGTAGCGCCGGTATCATTTATAAAGAGAAGTCACGCGGGAAAATTGCGGAAGGCTATGACGCGGATTTTACAGTTCTCAGTGGTGATCCGTTTGCCATTGACCCCGCACAGCTTCATCTTTTAGATATTAAAAAAACTGTGATTAACGGCCAGATTGTATATGAGAAATCATAAAAGGACAGGCAGCAGCCTGTCCTTTTATTTTCTATAAAAAAGTACGCTTCACTTTTTCCCAAAATGAATTGTCCTTTAGTTTGACTGTTTTGATTTTCTTATTAGACAGTTTGATTTCGATCGTTTTCACATTTCTCGTGCTGAGTGCTTCATTGTCCAAACCGATGATTGGGTGTTCGTTGCCGTCCTGCACCACACGAAGGGTCAGCTTTCGGTCAGAGCTGAGGACAAATGGCGAGCCGAGTGTCCGGTAGGTATTATTGTTAAGGGATGCAAGCTCTGATACCTGCATGCATGGAAGCAATGGATCAACAACCGCTCCTGCAACAGATTTGTTATAGGCGGTGCTGCCTGTAGGCGTTGAGATAATCATCCCGTCACCTCTAAATGTTTCAAAGTGAAGATCGTCAATCAGCACGTCCATCACAAAGGTTTTGATGATGCTTGAGCGGATGGATACCTCGTTTAAGCAGTGAAAAGGACTGGCTTGATCCACTGTCACTTCAATTAGCGGGTATTTTCTCACTTCAATTTGTTCGAACGTCATTGCATCGACCATTTTTTCTCGCTCATCACTATGAAAGTCGCAATATAAATGAGCTTTCCCCTTTTTGGTAATGCCGACGTACAAGCAGTCGTCACGAAAATTCGTCTTTCTGACTGCCTGCAAAAATGTGCCGTCCCCGCCAATGCTAGCGATAATATTGGCGTCTGAGTGCTGGTTCACAACGGTAAATCCATGCTCTTCCGCCAATTGTGTTAACGAGTGGGCTTGTTCGTTCGTTTCCTGATCCTGTTTGTGAAAAAAATAAACATTACGGCGTTGATCGGTCATATCCCATTTCCCCTTTGCTGTCATATTTAAGTTTTTCTGCCATCCAGTATTTGTGATAAAATACCTTTGGCCATAAGTGTACCACGTTTGCCGGCAGCCCGTTAAGCCGGAGCTTTCTCATGAAGTGAAACATTTTTCATATTGAATCGTATAATGAGAGAGTTTGGGAAAAAGGAGGAGAAAAAATGAATGCAAAAAGATGGATTGCATTAGTGATTGCTCTGGGGATTTTCGGCGTGTCTATTATCGTCAGCATCTCTATGAGTTTCTTTGAAAGCGTCAAAGGCGCTCAAACGGATCTCACATCACTGACGGATGAATCGCAGGAAAAGACGCTGGAAAACGGCAGTCTCTCAAGTAAAATTGCCGTATTAGAGGTCAGCGGCACCATTCAGGATAATGGGGACTCAAGCAGTCTGCTTGGTGCAGACGGATATAACCACAGAACGTTCTTAAAAAACCTTGAGCGCGCAAAAGATGACAAGACGGTCAAAGGTATCGTTCTGAAGGTGAATTCTCCGGGTGGCGGAGTGTATGAAAGTGCTGAAATACATAAGAAACTGGAAGAAATCAAGAAAGAAACGAAAAAACCGATTTACGTGTCAATGGGTTCGATGGCAGCATCCGGAGGCTATTACATCTCAACAGCGGCTGATAAGATTTTTGCTACACCGGAAACCCTGACCGGGTCACTCGGCGTCATTATGGAAAGCGTCAATTATTCAAAGCTTGCCGATAAGCTTGGCATTTCTTTTGAAACGATTAAGAGCGGGGCCCATAAGGACATTATGTCTCCTTCCCGTGAGATGACGAAAGAAGAAAAAAACATCATGCAATCGATGGTTGATAATTCGTATGAAGGCTTTGTTGATGTCATTTCAAAAGGGCGCAGCATGCCGAAAGCAGAGGTAAAGAAAATTGCGGACGGCCGCGTGTATGACGGACGGCAGGCGAAAAAACTGAACCTCGTTGATGAGCTTGGTTTTTATGACGATACCATTACGGCCATGAAAAAGGATCACAAGGATTTGAAAAACGCCTCTGTCATTTCTTATGAGGAAAGCTTCGGATTAGGCTCACTGTTTTCCATGGGCGCGAACAAAATGTTTAAAAGTGAAATTGATTTTTTGAATATGAGAGAAATTCTATCGCAATCCGGTTCGCCGAGAATGATGTATCTCTATGCGAAGTAGGAGGGAACAATAATGGACGCGACATATGAAGAGTTAGAGCGCAATGACATCAAAGGCCCGCAAGAAGCGGAGCAGCTGACACATGCCTATGCTGGCTTTTGGGTTCGTTTCTGGGCTTTCCTGCTTGATTGGCTCGTGATATGGGGATTAAACCATTTGCTCGTTTCTCCCCTCTTTACCGTATTGGATCTGCCGAAAACATCCGGCATGTTTACCTTCTCGGCCTACAGTGTGACAACGCTTATTGTGTATCTTGCCTATTTCGCACTCATGACAAAATACTTCAGGCAGACGCTTGGTAAAATGGTGTTCGGCCTCAAAGTGGTTTCTGTGAAGCAAGATAGCAAGCTGACATGGAGTACAGTGATTTTTCGTGAAGTGGTGGGACGGTATATTGATAAGATTTGGATTTTATATATCGTTGTTGCCTTTTCACCTACAAAACAAGGGATTCATGATTACATCGCGGATACCACCGTGGTGCATGAAAAATTATACCGTAAATAACCGATAACCCGGGCCTCCGTCCGGGTTTATTTTTTTAGGAATTGGCGATAATGCTCCTAGAGGAAGTGAAGAATATGGTGTATGTACTGACAGCCATTCTTATTCTCATAGGGATCGTACTGCTTCTCAGAATGAAAATCCATGTCGCGCTGGAGTATCTTCATGCCGCTGATAATGACAAATTGACCTTGAAGATTACGGCGCTGTTTGGCCTTATAAGGATCAAAAAAACAATCCCGGCGATTAAGGTGAACAAAGAAGACGGAACAGTGGATATCAAACAAAAAACTGAATCTAAAATGAAAAAAAGCAGCGGAAAGAAAAAAATTACACAAAACGATGTGCAGCAAAGCATTAATAAAATCGAAATGCTTTTGCATCAGGTTACCAGACTACGAAAAATCAGCGCATCTTTTCTCGCGCATTTACATATCACAAAACTAGAATGGGTTACAGTAATCGGAATTCAGGACGCGGCAGTGACAGGTGTGTTAACAGGTGCTGTATGGGGTGTGAAGGGCGGTATCGCAGCAATGCTCTACGACCACCTGGACTTTGTGAATAAACCTGTCTATGAGGTGATCCCGTCGTTTCAAGTCCCTGTTTCCAAGACCCATTTTCAGTGTATATTCTTTTTTCGCTTTGGACATGCTATGCTTGCAGCTTTCAAATTCGTCAAATACGGACGGGAGCTATCCGTATTAAAGAAGAATCCGTCGGCTAGAATGACTTCAAAGAATGATTCATCAGTTTAAGGAGGAAGCGTATATGGCAGACCATCCCATCCAAGGGTTAATGAAAACCGCAATGGAAAACTTGAAGGAAATGATTGATGTTAACACCATCATCGGAGATCCAGTAGAAACGCCTGATGGAAGTGTGATTTTAACTGTTTCTAAAGTTGGATTCGGATTCGCCGCAGGCGGAAGCGAGTTTGGCGGAAAGCCGGCCGAAAAGAAATCGGAAGACGATGAGACAAGAGAACAGAAACTTCCTTTCGGAGGCGGAAGCGGGGGCGGTGTGTCCATTACGCCGATCGCGTTTTTAATTGTCGGATCGACAGGCATCAGAATGCTTCATTTAGATGAAAATACCCATTTAATAGAGAAAATTTTAGACGCAGCCCCTCAAACACTCGAGCGCATCCAGCAAATGTTCAAGAAAAATAACAAGAACCAAGGCCAGGGCCAAAATCAAAACCAAATGAACAATATGAATTATTAAAAAAAGGTTAACTGCGCTGGCCGCAGTTAACTTTTTTTTGGCATAAACTTTGCAGTTTGCAGGAAACTTTACTATGATAGAGACATACATACTAAAGGGAGGAATTATAATGGCTGAAATTACATTCAAAGGCGGTCCGGTTACACTTGTCGGACAAGAAGTGAAGGTAGGAGATCAAGCTCCTGATTTCACAGTGCTGACTAACAGCCTTGAAGAAAAATCGTTAGCTGACATGAAAGGAAAGGTAACGATTATTTCTGTTATCCCTTCAATTGATACAGGTGTTTGTGATGCACAAACACGCCGTTTTAACGAAGAAGCTGCAAAGCTTGGAGATGTCAACGTCTACACAATCAGTGCAGACCTTCCATTCGCGCAAGCGCGCTGGTGCGGCGCTAACGGAATTGACAAAGTGGAAACACTGTCTGACCACAGAGATATGTCATTTGGCGAAGCGTTCGGTGTGTATATTAAAGAACTTCGTCTGCTTGCTCGTTCCGTATTTGTCCTTGATGAGAACGGAAAAGTCGTTTACGCTGAATATGTAAGCGAAGCAACAAACCACCCGAACTATGAAAAGCCAATTGAGGCTGCTAAGGCATTAGTGAAGTAAGCAGGGAAAAAAGCTCCAGGCTGCCGCCGGAGCTTTTTTCATGGCAAGGAGGAACACAATATGCAAAAAGACCATGTAGGTGCGGTGTATGAGCTGTTAAACGAAGCCGCGATTATGATAAAGAATGAATTGCAGATTTCATATATAGAGGCGCTGGCCGAAGCAGGAGAAATGTATTTTCTTGAAAAAACGGATCAGCTGAAACTGCCTGCTGATCAGAAAACCAAACATCTTCAGGCTCTGCTTGAAAAAGCGGAATTCGGCACGTATGAGCATGAGTGGGTACGTAAGGCTTTTCAGCTTGCCGTCCTTAAAGGAATGAAAGATATCTCCCATCCAAACAGACAGATGACGCCGGATACGATCGGGCTTTTCATCAGCTATTTGGTGAATAAGTTTATGGCGGACAAAAAGGAACTGACCATTCTTGATCCAGCCTTGGGAACTGGGAACCTTCTGTTTACCGTGCTGAACCAGCTGTCTGAAAAAACGGCAAACAGCTTTGGCATTGAAATTGATGATGTGCTCTTGAAGATCGCCTATGCCCAAGCGAACCTTCTGAAAAAAGAGCTTGAGCTTTTCCACCAAGACAGCCTTGAGCCGTTGTTTATCGATCCAGTTGACACGGTCATTTGTGATCTGCCAGTCGGCTATTATCCGAATGACGAAGGAGCAGAAGCGTTTGAGCTCAAAGCTGACGAAGGCCATTCCTTCGCTCATCATCTGTTTATTGAACAGAGCGTCAAGCATACCAAACCGGGCGGCTACTTATTTTTTATGATTCCGAATCATTTGTTTGAGAGCTCCCAAAGCGGCAAGCTGAAACAGTTTTTCAAAGATAAGGTTCATATCAACGCACTGTTGCAGCTGCCAAAATCTATTTTTAAAGACGAAGCTCATGCCAAAAGCATCCTTGTGCTTCAGAAACAAGGAGAGAATACGAAAGCGCCGGGGCAAATTCTGCTTGCGAATCTTCCGTCTTTCTCCAATCAAAAGGCGATGCTTGATATGATGGCTCAATTTGATGAATGGTTTAAAAAAGAAAAGTAAGTGTTTTAAAAGCAGCTTAGACAGCCGTATGAGGTCGATGCCTAAGCTGCTTTTATTTATGCTTTTGAAGACCGGACTTGACGAATTGAATCCAGCTTTGAAACACAAAATACAGAGGGAAAAACCGCAAATTGTAAGCGTTCATCAATACAAAACCTATAGGGAATGTGTCTGAAAATAACGACTTCTTATTGTAAGCGTTATCAATACGCAAGTTGACTTGAAAAGCCGACATGACAATGTTTAAATGGAAAAGTCAGATATTTTTCGGAGAAGATGTTGATATTCACCGGGAAAAAAGTACGAAAAACGAAGTTGTTGATACAGAGTATAAAGGAGCGTCAATCATGTCCAAAATTATTGCAATTAACGCAGGAAGCTCGTCTTTGAAATTTCAGCTTTTCGAAATGCCTTCAGAAACCGTTTTAACGAAGGGTTTAGTTGAACGAATCGGTATCGCCGACAGCGTATTCACAATTTCTGTGAACGGCGAAAAAAATACAGAAGTAACTGATATTCCGGATCATGCGGTAGCTGTTAAAATGCTGCTGAATAAGTTAACGGAATTCGGCATTATTAAAGACTTGAATGAAATTGACGGAATTGGCCATCGTGTCGTTCACGGCGGAGAAAAATTCAGCGATTCTGTTTTATTAACGGATGAAACCATTAAGGAAATCGAAGATATTTCTGAATTGGCACCGCTTCACAATCCGGCAAATATCGTTGGAATTAAAGCGTTCAAAGAAGTGCTTCCAAATGTTCCTGCGGTAGCTGTATTTGATACGGCATTCCACCAAACAATGCCTGAGCAGTCTTACCTGTACAGCTTGCCGTATGAATACTATGAAAAATTCGGCATCCGTAAATACGGCTTCCACGGCACTTCACATAAATATGTAACTGAGCGTGCGGCAGAGCTTCTCGGCCGTCCGTTAAAAGACTTGCGCCTGATTTCCTGCCACCTTGGAAACGGAGCAAGTATTGCGGCTGTTGAAGGCGGAAAATCAATTGACACATCCATGGGCTTTACGCCGCTTGCCGGTGTAGCAATGGGTACACGTTCTGGAAACATCGACCCTGCCCTGATTCCATACATCATGGAGAAAACAGGCCAAACGGCTGACGAAGTATTGAATACATTAAACAAAAAAAGCGGACTGCTCGGCATTTCCGGTTTCTCAAGCGATCTTCGTGACATCGTCGAAGCAACGAAAGAAGGAAATGAGCGCGCGGAAACGGCTCTTGAAGTATTCGCAAGCAGAATCCACAAATACATCGGTTCTTACGCTGCAAGAATGAGCGGTGTCGATGCGATCATCTTTACTGCCGGTATCGGTGAAAACAGTGTGGAAGTCAGAGAACGCGTTCTTCGCGGTTTAGAATTCATGGGCGTATACTGGGATCCTGCGCTTAATAACGTGCGCGGCGAGGAAGCTTTCATCAGCTATCCGCATTCTCCAGTAAAAGTCATGATCATTCCGACTGATGAAGAAGTCATGATTGCGCGCGACGTTGTTCGTTTAGCAAAATAAATCGCATGAAAGCACATTCTCTTGAATGTGCTTTTTTGTTGATGCATGATAGTGACAGACAGAAAACATAAAAGAGGTGGGCCAATGAGTGTTCAAGAGCATAAACAAGAAGCTCCCGATATCGTTCGTTGCAAAGTGATTACTGTCAGTGACACGAGGACAGAGGAAACCGATAAAAGCGGCAAGCTGATGATCTCATTTTTAGAAGAAGCCGGTCATCATATTGCCGCATATGAAATTGTAAAAGACGAAAAGGATGCTTTGCAGCGGTCAGTGCTTGCAGGCTGCATGGATGAACAGACAGACGCGGTACTCTTAAACGGAGGGACAGGCATAGCAGATCGGGATGTCACAATTGAAGCCATAACGCCGCTGTTTTCGAAAGAACTGCCCGGCTTTGGAGAAATATTCAGGATGCTGAGTTATACAGAGGATATCGGCTCTGCCGCAATCATGTCGAGAGCAACTGCCGGCGTCATTCAGCATACCGCTGTTTTCTCAACGCCAGGCTCAAGCGGCGCGGTAAAGCTGGCAATGAATAAGCTGATTATTCCTGAACTTGCACATGTGGTCAGAGAAATCAGAAAAGACAAGTAAATGAATAAATACTATGAAACTTCACCTGAAATTTAGGTGAAGTTTTTTTATAAAAGGCTTGAAAAAACGAAACGTACTTGTTAAAGTGTATACATATAAAATGTATTTTTATTAAATATAATTTATTTTTATACAAAATAGAAACACGGTTGAGAGGGGAATTTTATCATGTCAGAACAGAAAAAAGTCGTATTAGCATACTCAGGGGGTCTTGATACTTCCGTCGCAATAAAATGGCTTCAGGAGCAAGGATATAATGTAATCGCCTGCTGTCTGGATGTCGGTGAGGGCAAAGATTTGGCATTTGTTCAGCAGAAAGCGCTTGAAGTCGGCGCGACAAACTCCTACGTGATCGATGCAAAAGAAGAATTTGCACAGGACTACGCGCTTATTTCTTTGCAGGCCCACACGATGTATGAAGGAAAATACCCGCTTGTTTCGGCATTATCTCGACCGCTGATCGCGAAAAAACTGGTTGAAATTGCGGAAAAAGAAGATGCACAGGCGATTGCCCACGGATGCACAGGGAAAGGAAATGACCAGGTTCGTTTTGAAGTCTCCATTAAATCATTAAACCCTGATCTTGAAGTCATCGCGCCGGTTCGCGAATGGCAGTGGTCACGTGAAGAAGAAATTGAATATGCGGCTAGCCGCGGCATTCCGATTCCGATCAATCTTGACAGCCCGTATTCTATCGACCAAAACCTCTGGGGACGCGCCAATGAGTGCGGCATTTTAGAAGATCCATGGGCGGCGCCGCCAGAAGGTGCATACGATTTAACAGCTCCGCTGGAAAAAACGCCGGACACGCCGGAAGTGATTGAAATTGCATTTGAACAGGGCGTGCCTGTCTCCATTGACGGTGTTTCCTACTCGCTTTCTGAGCTGATCTTGAAGCTGAATGAAATGGCGGGGGCGCACGGTGTCGGACGTATCGACCACGTGGAAAACCGCCTCGTCGGCATTAAATCCCGGGAAGTATACGAATGCCCTGGTGCGATGACACTGATCAAAGCGCATAAAGAATTAGAAGATTTGACACTGGTGAAAGAGGTAGCCCACTTTAAACCGATCATCGAGCAAAAAATGTCAGAAATCATTTATAACGGCTTATGGTTCTCGCCGTTAAAAGACGCGCTGCACGCTTTCTTAAAAGAAACGCAAAAGCATGTCACAGGCATTGTCCGCGTGAAGCTGTTTAAAGGCCATGCAATTGTAGAAGGACGTAAATCGGAATACTCTCTATATGATGAAAAACTTGCAACATATACAAAAGACGATGCATTTGATCACCATGCAGCAATCGGATTTATCGAGCTTTGGGGACTTCCGACAAAAGTGAACAGCATCGTGAAAAAGAAGGAGCAGATTAAAGCATGAAGAAGCTTTGGGGAGGCCGATTTCAAAAAACACCGGAAAAATGGGTCGACGAGTTCGGCGCGTCCATATCATTTGACCAACACTTAGTTGCTGAAGACATTACAGGGTCTCTCGCACATGCTGCCATGCTGAAAAAATGCGGTATTCTGACAGCAGAAGAAGAGCTGAAAATCCGAGAGGGCCTGAATACCCTTTTGCAAAAAGCAGAGGAGGGAACATTGGAATTCTCAGTCGATTATGAGGATATTCATTTGAACATTGAGAAAATGCTCATTGACGAAATCGGTCCTCTTGGCGGCAAGCTGCATACCGGCAGAAGTCGGAATGACCAGGTGGCGACTGACATGCATTTATACTTGAAGAATCATGTCGGCCACATCATCGAGCTGATTGAGGCATTCCAAAGTGCGCTGATTGAAAAGGCGGAAGCGAACGTTGAAACGATTCTGCCGGGCTACACACATCTGCAGCGCGCCCAGCCGATTTCATTCGCTCACCATCTGCTTGCGTATTTCTGGATGCTTGAGCGCGACAAGGAGCGTTTTCAGGATTCGATGAAGCGGATTAACAAATCTCCGCTCGGCTGCGGGGCGCTCGCGGGAACAACCTTCCCAATTGACCGTGATTATTCAGCAGAACTGCTCGGCTTTGATGCCATTTATGAAAACAGCTTGGACGGCGTCAGCGACAGAGACTTCATTTTGGAGTTTTTAAGCAACAGCAGTATGCTGATGATGCACCTATCCCGTTTCTCTGAAGAAATCATTTTATGGTGCTCGCAGGAGTTTAAATTCATCGAGCTTGACGATACGTACGCAACAGGAAGCAGCATGATGCCGCAAAAGAAAAACCCTGATATGGCGGAGCTGATCCGCGGCAAAACAGGGCGCGTATACGGCGATATGATGGGTCTGTTTACGATCATGAAAGGACTTCCGCTCGCTTACAACAAAGATCTGCAGGAAGACAAAGAGGGCATGTTTGACACGGTGAAAACGGTGGAGGGCAGCCTGCAAATCTTCACAGGCATGATCCAAACAATGACTGTAAACAAAGACGTCATGAAGCAAGCAACAAAACAAGACTTTTCAAACGCGACGGAACTGGCCGATTATTTAGCTAAAAAAGGAATGCCGTTCAGAGAAGCGCATGAAGTGGTCGGGAAACTTGTGTACACATGCATCGAAAGAGGGATCTATTTAAGCGATATGCCGTTTGGCGAGTTTCAGCAGGCGAGCACACTATTCGAAGAAGATATTTACACTGTGTTAGACCCTTACTACGCAGTTGAAAAAAGAATGAGCGCCGGGGGCACCGGATTCAAACAGGTAAAGCAGGCGCTTGAAAAAGCGAAAGCTTGCGTGGCAGCAGGAGTTTGTTAAAATTTCCTTCATAAAATCCCGTCATTATAGCCAACCTACCTCTATAATGATGGGAGGCAGAATGATGAAAAAAGAACCGGAACGCTATATTTATGATGAACAAGAAAGCCAGGAGACAACAAGGCTCATTTCAGAAGCATATCAAAGCGGTTATGTCGATATGCCTGATCAGGAGTCTTCATCTCCTGCAGAATAAGCTGTCTGTACAGACAGCTTTTTTTGTATGCCAAAGTGTAAAAAGTGATATTGCAAGCCTTTTATAGTAAAGTAGAAGAAGAAACACTTTATTGAAAGCGGCGACGTTGCTTTGGGAGGTATTCATGTGCGACATGCTTTAATTACTGCCGGTTCGAAGGGTTTAGGCCGCAAAGTGACTGAAACGTTGCTTGCAAAGGGGTATTCAGTAACAGTCAATTACAGACAGGATGAGGAGGCAGTCAGCCGCCTGAAGGAAGCCTGTCCCGATTGTCTTGACCGGCTGCAATTTGTAAAAGGTGATGTCACCAAAAAAGAAGATCTGCTGCGTATTGCAGAGGCTGCCTTAAACCGCTTCGGAAGGATCGACTTTTTGATTAACAACGCGGGACCATACATATTTGAACGTAAAAAGTTAGCCGATTATACTGATGATGAATGGTATGGCATGCTGGAAGGAAATTTAAGCGCCGTCTTTCATTTATTCAAAGCGGTTATTCCTATTATGAGAAAACAGCAATTTGGACGCATCATTACGTACGGATTCCAAGGTGCGGCTCACGCGCCCGGCTGGCTTCACCGATCGGCATTTGGCGCTGCAAAAGTGGGCTTGGCTTCTTTGACGAAGACAATTGCCATTGAAGAAGCCGAATTCGGCATAACCGCCAACATGGTTTGCCCGGGAGACATTGTCGGCGACATGAAAGAAGCATCGATAGAGGAAGCAAGAATGCGAATCGGCAAAGAAAAAACGCCGATAGGAAGATCCGGTACAGGCGAGGATATCGCCCGGATTATCGCTTTCTTGTGTGAGGAGAACTCAGACCTTGTGACTGGGACTGTCATTGAAGCCACCGGAGGCCTCAATGTCATTAACAAGAATCAAACAACATAAGTTTTTCAGCTTTTTAAAAAGGGAAAATAAAAAAATCAAAATCATGTGACGAGGTGAAAGAAATGAAAGTGACATATCACGGACATTCTGTAATCACAGTGGAAACGAAGGACCATCATATTATTTTTGATCCGTTTTTAACAGGGAATTCATTAACGGATATAAAGCCGGAGGATGTAAAAGCGGATGTCATCTTATTAACGCACGGCCACAATGACCATGTCGGTGATACTGAACAAATCGCCAAGCAAAATAACGCGTTGGTTATAGCTCCGAACGAGCTTGCTGTGTACTTAGGCTGGAAAGGCTTGAATGTTCATCCAATGCACATCGGCGGCTCCCGCCAGTTCGATTTTGGAAAAGTGAAGCTCACACAGGCCTTTCATGGATCAGCCATCACAGATGAAGAAAACAAAACGATCACTTACACAGGCATGCCTGCCGGTATTTTGCTGACTGTAGAAGATAAAACGATTTTCCACGCGGGCGATACGGCTCTTTTCTCTGATATGAAACTCATTGGCGAATTGAATCATATCGACCTTGCTTTCCTGCCGATTGGCGATAACTTTACGATGGGGCCTGAAGACGCCAAGCTTGCCGCTGAATGGCTGCGCGCAAAACAGGTCGTGCCGGTGCATTACAATACATTCCCGGTCATCGAACAAGACCCAGAAGCATTCGCTGACAGCCTGCCGGGCGGAGTCGGCAAAGTCATGTCGGTCGGTGAGACGATCGAGCTTTAAACCGTGAAACCATCTCTAGGAGATGGTTTTTTATTTTCCAGCCTCATTGCGTATAAATCCTTTGAAACCTTATAATAAAAACAAGAAGACTGTCCTTAGAGGTGAAAGGCTTGGCAACGAAGCATGAACAAATTTTAACGTATATCGATTCACTGCCTGTCGGTGAAAAAATTTCTGTCCGAAGAATTGCAAAGGAAATGAAAGTAAGCGAAGGAACCGCGTACAGAGCGATCAAGGAAGCAGAGAATAAAGGGTTTGTCAGCACAATTGAACGTGTGGGCACAATCAGAATTGAACAAAAGAAAAAAGAGAACATTGAAAAGCTTACCTATGCAGAGGTTGTAAATGTTATAGACGGACAAGTGCTCGGAGGCAGGGCAGGGCTCCATAAGACATTGAATAAATTCGTCATCGGCGCGATGGAGCTTGACGCGATGATGCGTTACACCGCAGCGGGGAATCTTTTGATTGTCGGAAACAGAATCAATGCACACAGGCAGGCGCTTGAAGCGGGCGCGGCCGTATTGGTGACCGGGGGCTTTAACACGGATGACAGCATTGTGCAGCTGGCAGATGAGCTTGAACTGCCGATTTTATCCACGAGCTATGACACCTTTACAGTTGCCGCGATGATTAACCGGGCAATTTATGACCAGCTGATCAAAAAAGAAATTGTTTTAGTGGAGGACATCCTAACACCTGCTGACCGCACGGTATATCTTTCGCCTAAGGATAAACTTGAAAAATGGTATGAGAAAAATTTTGAAACGGGGCACGGCCGCTTCCCGGTTGTCGACGATCAAATGAAAATCCATGGCATTCTGACATCAAAAGATATTGCTGGCCATGACCGAAATGCATCTATAGAAAAAGTTATGACCAAAAATCCCGTCACGGTTATTGGGAAAACATCTGTCGCTTCAGCTGCGCAAATGATGGTATGGGAAGGGATCGAAGTGCTTCCCGTCACTGACGGCCACCAAAAACTCATCGGCATGATCAGCCGCCAAGACGTATTGAAAGCTCTTCAAATGATTCAAAAGCAGCCGCAGGTCGGGGAGAAGCTTGATGATATCGTTTCAAGGGGGTTTAAAGATGAGGGTGATGATAAAGAAGATCAAACGGTTTACGAGTATGAAGTCACGCCGCAAATGACAAATCAGCTTGGAACCATTTCTTATGGCGTATTTACGACCATTTTGACGCAAGCGGCAAACCGATTTTTGCGCTCGAAAAAACGCGGCGAACTCGTCATAGAGAGCATCACCATCTTCTTTTTGAAGCCTGTGCAGATGGAATCAGTCATCGAAGTCAAACCTCGCATCTTGGAGGCTGGCAGAAAGTTTGGGAAAATGGAAGTGGAAGTGCACAGCCAAGGTCATATCGTGTCTAAAGCGATGCTGATGGTTCAGCTGATGGAAAGAAGCTAAGGGACGTTCAGGCGCCCCTTACGCGTGATCTCTTTCAGCTTCTTTGGCGTGAAGGGGATTGTAATGCCTGAAGGCTTTATAACCTGCCCAAGCGCTTCCTGCTCCTATGACGATAAAGATACCGCCGATTACTAACGTTAATACTGAATGGAATAATATCATTTGGTTGAGCCCGTAGAACAGGACTAGTGACCCTAAGGCCATGCTTGATTTTGCTGAACATATTTCTTTTGCCAAAGATGGCTTTGCCCGTACGCCTTTTACTTTATAGTACACATAAAAGCAGGCGGAAAGCCCAATCAAAAAAACAAGAACCAGCATAAATGAAATCCTCCATCGTAAAAGTTTACAAACCCATTTTATACAAAAACGGGCTTGGTTTTGACGTTATTTTTCTTTTCCGTCGGCAGAGAATGTGATTTAATGAATAAAAACAATAAAGGAGTATCAAATGAAAACAGAATTGATCAGAACCATATCATTATATGACACGATTATCTTACATAGACATGTGCGTCCTGATCCGGATGCCTACGGATCACAGTGCGGGCTTACGGAAATCCTGCGTGAAACATATCCTGAAAAAAATATTTTTGCGGTCGGCACGCCTGAACCGTCCCTCTCTTTCTTATATTCCCTTGATGAGGTGGACAATGAAACATATGAAGGCGCACTTGTCATTGTCTGCGATACGGCAAATCAGGAAAGAATCGACGATCAGCGTTATCCTTCAGGCGCCAAACTAATGAAAATCGACCACCATCCGAACGAAGATCCATACGGTGACCTTCTCTGGGTCGATACAAGCGCCAGCTCAGTAAGTGAAATGATTTACGAGCTGTATTTAGAAGGAAAAGAGCACGGCTGGAAGCTGAATACGAAAGCGGCAGAGCTGATCTACGCCGGCATTGTTGGAGATACCGGACGCTTTTTATTTCCGAATACCACGGAAAAAACATTAAAATATGCAGGCGAGCTCATTCAGTATCCATTCTCTTCCTCAGAGTTATTTAATCAATTGTATGAAACAAAACTGAATGTGGTGAAGCTTAACGGCTTTATCTTTCAAAATGTGTCTTTGTCCGAAAACGGGGCGGCTTCTGTTTTCATCAAAAAGGATACGCTTGAAAAATTCGGCACAACGGCTTCTGAAGCGTCACAGCTTGTTGGGACGCTTGGCAATATCTCAGGTATTCGCGCCTGGGTGTTTTTCGTAGAAGAAGACGATCAAATCAGAGTCAGATTCCGTTCGAAGGGGCCTGTCATTAACGGACTTGCCCGGAAATATAACGGCGGAGGGCATCCGTTAGCTTCAGGCGCCTCTATTTACAGCTGGGATGAAGCTGATCGGATTTTAGCTGATCTGGAAACATTATGTAAAGAACACGAGTAGAGGGGAGACCCTCTCTCTTAGTGTTCATCTGTGACGGGGATGAACCAGCAGCCGAAATCAGTAAGGTCCTCGTAGACTTGGAGATTGTGTGATTGAAGTTCTTTTTTGATGAGGGAAGCGAGTGAGTTTGTTTCGGCATATGCAGAAAAACCTTGTCTGAGACGGGCTGCTTGATCTTTTGCTAACTGACGGTCACTGTAAACCTCCATTTCCCTTCCTCCTTCCTTTCGCCATTAAGCCTCACATATAGTTTATAAAAAAGAATGGGAAAAAGCGACAGAAGTTTGGAGAATTTAAAAAAAATCCATAATTATGTGGCGAAAGATATTTCAAGTTCCACTGTCAGCCTCGTATAAATAATCAATTCTCTGACGGTTGCCTCGTATTTTTTTTCATTGATCATATAGACTTTATTTTCAATTGTCCGCTTCAAGAGATCCTTTGTTTGATAGACGCTCTCTATGTCTTTTGTAATCACCTCTGAAATATCATCCTTTACATGCTCCTCGAATTTCGTTTTATCCGGCTGTGATATTTTATATTTATCCCCATTCAGCAATTTGACGCTGACGCTTTGAATCAGCAGTTTTCTTTTATTATCTTCATTCAGTTTATGGAGGTCTTCCTGATAGATCGAAATTTGATTGTTCAAGTCTTTTACATGCTCTTTTTGCTTTTCGATGAGGCTGACCTGCTCCTCTTGGAATGTTCCGTAGGTAAACAGGAAAAAGAACCAGCTGATTACGGCTCCGCACATCATTCCCGCGAAAAAACGCTGCCATCCCGGTTTTTTGTAATGCTGGGGGACCCTCATGAAGAAAGATGCTCCTGGGTCAGCCATGATATAATGAGCCAGCCGCTTTGCGCGCCTCCCATGGCCGAAATAATTAAAAGAAGCTGTTTAAAGATATCTCTCGTATTGCCTTCGAGTATGCCGCGTTCAAAGCTGTATACCGCATCAAAGGTGCCTCCGATAGCTGCGACAAGCGCCCATATTTTTAACCGGTTGGCAAGCTTTGTAATGGCTGTAAGCGGGGGTTCGCCTGCCAAATATGCTCCGAGCCCTCCAATGAGTGCGCCCCCGATCAGCACCCCTAACGCAATGAAGTAGCTATTGATAAAATTCACCATAAATCCTGCTTCCTGATCCATCTTTATCACCTCACCTTTTATATCATATTGAGCTTTCAGGACAAGTATGATGATGAGTCAAAAAAGAACATTTGTTTCTTTTGGAAACCGGCCTTATAATGAGGGAAGAAATGAATCGTAATGAGAAAGAGGTGATAGCATGTCTTTTGTTCACCTGCAAGTGCATAGCGGGTACAGCCTGCTAAACAGCGCCGCGGCTGTGGAAGAGCTCGTCAGTGAAGCTGACAGGCTCGGATATGCGTCTTTGGCGCTGACAGATGATCATGTCATGTACGGAGCTATTCAATTTTATAAAGCTTGCAAGGCGAGAGGGATCAACCCAATAATCGGTTTGACGGCTTCTGTTTTTACGGATGACAGCGAGCTTGAAGCATACCCGCTCGTCCTGCTGGCAAAATCAAATACAGGCTATCAAAACCTGCTGAAAATCAGCAGCGTTCTGCAATCTAAATCAAAAGGCGGACTGAAGCCGAAATGGCTTCACAGTTATCGAGAAGGGATTATCGCAATAACGCCCGGCGAAAAAGGATATATTGAAACGCTTCTTGAAGGAGGGCTGTTCGAACAGGCTGCTCAAGCCTCGCTGGAATTTCAGTCTATATTCGGAAAGGGAGCTTTTTATTTCTCCTATCAGCCTTTTAAAGGGAATCAAGTCTTGTCTGAGCAGATTCTAAAGCTGTCAGAAGAAACGGGTATCCCTGTTACGGCCACAGGCGATGTGCATTACATAAGGAAGGAAGATAAGGCTGCCTACCGTTGTCTGAAAGCGATTAAAGCGGGGGAAAAACTGACGGATGCACCCGCTGAAGATTTGCCTGATCTCGATTTGAAACCACTCGAAGAAATGCAAAACATTTATCGAGAGCATCCCGAGGCACTGCAAGCTTCTGTAGAGATCGCGGAACAATGCCGGGTTGACGTCAGTCTCGGGCAGACCCGTCTACCGTCTTTTCCGACCCCAGACGGAACGTCCGCTGATGATTATTTAACGGATATCTGTATGGAGGGACTCCGCAGCCGTTTCGGCAAGCCTGATGAACGATACCTTCGCCGTCTTCAATATGAGCTTGATGTCATCAAGCGGATGAAGTTCAGCGATTACTTTCTGATCGTGTGGGATTTTATGAAGCACGCCCATGAAAAAGGGATTGTTACAGGACCGGGAAGGGGTTCTGCGGCAGGTTCTCTTGTGGCATATGTGCTGTATATCACAGATGTTGACCCGATTAAGCATCACCTTCTGTTTGAAAGATTTTTAAATCCCGAGCGCGTCAGCATGCCGGATATTGATATTGACTTTCCCGATACTAGAAGGGATGAAGTCATTCAATATGTTCAGCAGAAATACGGTGCAATGCACGTCGCACAGATTATCACCTTTGGAACACTTGCGGCAAAGGCGGCGCTCCGGGACGTCGGCAGAGTATTCGGCGTCAGCCCGAAGGAGGCAGATCAGCTTGCAAAACTCATTCCTTCAAGACCGGGAATGACGCTGGATGAAGCGAGACAGCAGTCACCGCAGCTGGATAAGCGGCTTCGGGAGTCAAGCCTGCTTCAGCAAGTCTATTCAATTGCCCGGAAAATAGAAGGGCTGCCAAGGCATGCATCAACCCACGCAGCGGGCGTTGTCCTGAGTGAAGAACCGTTAACAGATGTTGTTCCGCTTCAAGAAGGGCATGAAGGGATCTATTTAACGCAATACGCGATGGACCATCTTGAAGACTTGGGCCTTTTAAAAATGGATTTCTTAGGTTTGAGGAATCTGACACTTATTGAATCTATCACTTCAATGATTGAAAAAGAAGAAAATATTAAAATAGACCTTTCAAGTATTTCCTACAGCGATGACAAAACGTTCTCCTTGCTGTCAAAAGGGGATACGACAGGCATTTTCCAGCTTGAATCTGCAGGGATGAGAAGCGTCTTGAAACGGCTGAAACCTTCGGGCCTAGAAGATATTGTGGCGGTCAATGCACTGTACCGGCCGGGTCCGATGGAAAATATTCTGTTATTTATCGACCGTAAACACGGCCGGGCGCCTGTTCACTATCCTCATGAAGATTTAAGGAGCATTTTGGAAGATACATATGGCGTCATTGTGTATCAGGAACAAATTATGATGATTGCTTCCCGTATGGCGGGGTTTTCTTTAGGCGAAGCGGACCTATTGAGAAGGGCGGTCAGCAAAAAGAAAAAAGAAATCCTGGACAGAGAGCGAAGCCATTTTGTTGAAGGGTGCTTAAAAAAGGAGTATTCTGTAGACACTGCAAATGAGGTCTACGATTTAATCGTCAAATTCGCAAACTATGGCTTTAACAGAAGCCATGCGGTGGCATACAGCATGATCGGGTGCCAGCTTGCGTATTTGAAAGCTCATTATCCGTTATATTTTATGTGCGGATTGCTGACAAGCGTCATTGGCAATGAGGATAAAATCTCTCAATATCTTTACGAAGCAAAGGGGAGCGGGATTCGTATCCTTCCTCCGTCAGTGAATAAAAGCAGTTTTCCGTTTACAGTTGAAAACGGATCTGTCAGATACAGCCTCCGCGCGATAAAAAGTGTAGGCGTCTCAGCAGTCAAAGATATATATAAAGCAAGAAAAGAGAAACCATTTGAAGATCTTTTCGATTTCTGCTTTCGCGTGCCGTCAAAAAGCGTAAATCGCAAAATGCTTGAAGCACTTATCTTTTCTGGTGCGATGGACGAATTCGGCCAAAACCGGGCCACGCTGCTCGCATCCATTGATGTTGCTTTGGAACATGCTGAGCTATTCGCCGCGGACGATGACCAAATGGGATTGTTTTTAGATGAATCGTTTTCAATTAAGCCGAAGTATGTGGAGACGGAGGAGCTTCCTCTGGTGGATTTACTTGCGTTTGAAAAGGAAACGCTTGGCATTTATTTTTCAAATCATCCCCTCTCCGCCTTCCGAAAACAGCTCACTGCGCAAGGAGCAGTCTCCATTCTGCAGGCTCAGCGGGCAGTCAAAAGGCAGCTTTCACTAGGCGTTCTGCTGTCGAAGATCAAAACGATTCGGACGAAAACAGGTCAAAACATGGCGTTTTTAACGCTCAGTGATGAAACCGGCGAGATGGAAGCCGTAGTCTTCCCTGAACAATTCAGACAGCTTTCTCCCGTTTTAAGAGAAGGCGCTCTTTTGTTCACAGCGGGGAAATGTGAAGTTAGACAAGATAAGATCCAATTCATCATGTCCCGGGCAGAATTATTAGAAAATATGGATGCAGAAAAAGCGCCATCGGTTTATATAAAAATAGAAAGCAGTCAGCACAGCCAGGAGATCCTGGCAAAGATTAAGCGCATTTTGCTGGAGCATAAAGGGGAAACAGGCGTTTATCTCTATTATGAAAGGCAAAAACAGACGATTAAGCTACCTGAGTCGTTCCATATCAATGCAGATCACCAGGTGTTATATCGCTTAAAAGAGCTGTTGGGTCAAAAAAACGTCGTTTTAAAACAGTGGTAACGATTCGCTTTTTGTTATACAATTGGAGCAATTATGTGATCCTGTTTAAATATTCAGATAGATTTACTCCGCAGAATGCAGCAATCAACGCAGCAGTATACGAATCAAAAAATATCCATAAGGAGTGTTTAGGAGAATGTCATTAAGAGAAGAAGCATTACACCTGCATAAAGTCAACCAGGGGAAACTGGAGTCTAAATCAAAAGTAGAGGTCAGAAATGCGAAAGATCTAAGCCTCGCGTATTCTCCGGGTGTTGCAGAACCGTGTAAGGATATTCATGAAGACATTAACAAAGTATATGATTATACAATGAAGGGGAACATGGTAGCAGTTGTAACTGACGGTACAGCTGTACTTGGCCTTGGAAACATCGGCCCTGAAGCGGCGCTTCCTGTTATGGAAGGGAAAGCAGTTCTTTTCAAAAGCTTTGCGGGCGTAGATGCGTTCCCGATTGCTTTAAACACAAACGATGTTGATAAAATCGTTGAAACTGTAAAATTGCTGGAACCAACATTTGGCGGCGTCAACCTTGAAGATATTGCAGCGCCAAACTGCTTTATCATTGAAGAGCGCCTCAAAAAAGAAACAAACATCCCGGTTTTCCATGATGATCAGCACGGTACTGCCATTGTAACCGTAGCAGGTCTTGTGAACGCGCTGAAACTGTCTGGAAAATCCATGTCATCCATTAAAGTTGTCGCAAACGGCGCGGGTGCGGCTGGCATTGCGATTATCAAGCTTCTTCATCATTATGGCGTTCGCGACATTGTGATGTGCGATTCCAAAGGGGCCATTTATGAAGGGCGCCCGAACGGCATGAACGATGTCAAAAATGAAGTGGCGAAGTTCACGAACCAAGATCGCAAAGACGGTTCTCTGAAAGATGTCATCGTTGATGCTGACGTATTTATCGGTGTCTCTGTAGCAGGCGCGTTAACAAAAGAAATGGTTCAAAGCATGGCAAAAGATCCGATTATCTTTGCAATGGCAAATCCAAATCCGGAAATCATGCCGGAAGATGCGCGTGAAGCCGGAGCAAGCGTTATCGGAACTGGCCGTTCTGACTTCCCGAACCAAGTAAACAATGTTCTTGCATTCCCTGGTATTTTCCGCGGAGCACTTGATGTGCGTGCCACTCATATTAACGAGGAAATGAAAATCGCAGCGGTTGAAGCCATTGCTTCACTGGTTTCAGAAGATGAGCTTAGCGCAGACTATGTCATCCCTGCACCGTTTGATAAGCGTGTTGCGCCTGCTGTTGCGAAGGCTGTGGCAAAAGCTGCGATGGAAACAGGTGTTGCAAGAATCACTGTTGACCCTGAGGAAGTCGCAGAAAAAACAAGAAAACTTACGATTATTGGTGAATAATTTTAATTCATTCCAAAAATGGCAGCGCGTTGGCGGAGACCGGCGCGCTGTTCTCAAGTTAAACTGACGGCTGAAATTTTTTTAGGGGGTTAGCCTTAAAAAAATTTCAGCCGGGTTTAACATTATTTTTGAATGCGCTGTCAACCTTGTCGTTTCAACACCTTATCTGATTTCATACAAGCCTTTCCGAGCACGTCATCGAATAAAAAGTTGTCGAATTGAGGATGACAGCGTTTGACAAAAAAAGTACAATAGTTTCGGTAAAGTTATTAGCAAGTCTATCTGTTTGATGACATGCGGTGAAGAGAACCCTTCACAAAAGGGAGGTAATCATTTGTTAAAGGATATATTCACGAAAAAGAAAAAGTATGCTTCCGTACCATCTGATCAAGCGAAGCACGATGTTCCGGAAGGCATTATGACAAAATGTCCTAAGTGTAAAAAAATCATGCTCACTAAAGAGTTGGATAAAAATATGCGGGTATGCATGAACTGCGATTATCATTTCCCAATGAACGCAAAACAGCGTATCGAAAGCTTGATGGATGAAAAATCCTTTGAGGAATTCAATCAGGGAATGCTCTCGGAAAATCCGCTTGGTTTCCCGGGATATCTGGAAAAGCTTGAAAAAGATCGCGAGAAAACATCCTTAAACGAGGCTGTTGTGACAGGCAAGGGCACCATCGGCGGACACCCGGCTGTAGTCGCCGTCATGGACTCTTCATTCAGAATGGGCAGCATGGGTTCAGTCGTCGGTGAAAAAATCACGCTTGCGATTGAAAAAGCAAAAGCTGATAAAGTTCCGTTTATTATTTTTACGGCTTCAGGCGGCGCTAGAATGCAGGAAGGCGTATTAAGTTTGATGCAGATGGCTAAGACAAGCTCTGCGTTAAAACTGTTCAGTGAAGAACAGGGTCTTATTATTTCAGTAATGACGCATCCGACTACCGGGGGCGTATCAGCAAGCTTTGCATCCCTTGGCGATTACAATTTCGCTGAGCCTGGCGCGCTGATCGGTTTTGCCGGAAGACGGATTATTGAACAGACAATAGGAGAAAAACTGCCTGAGGACTTCCAAACGGCTGAATTTTTATTAAAACATGGACAGCTTGATGCGGTTATTCATCGCGACGATATGAAAAAAACGTTAGAAAATCTGCTGGATATGCATCAAACAGGAGGTGACATTGAGTGGCTCCAAGATTAGAATTTGAGAAACCGGTGATTGAACTGCAAACCAAAATCGCCGAACTAAAAAAATTCACCCAAGATTCCGATATGGATCTAAGTGCGGAAATCGAACGGCTCGAAGACCGTCTCGCTAAGCTTCAGGATGATATTTACAAAAATCTGAAGCCATGGGACCGGGTTCAAATCGCGCGTCTGGCGGACCGTCCGACAACTCTTGATTATATCGAACACCTGTTTACCGACTTTTTTGAATGTCACGGAGACAGAGCGTACGGGGACGATGAAGCCATTGTCGGCGGGATTGCGAAGTTCCACGGCCTCCCTGTAACGGTAATCGGGCATCAGCGCGGCAAAGACACGAAGGAAAACCTAGTCCGCAATTTTGGGATGCCGCATCCTGAAGGCTACAGAAAAGCGCTTCGTCTGATGAAACAGGCTGACAAATTTAACAGACCAATTATCTGTTTTATTGATACGAAGGGGGCATACCCTGGACGAGCAGCTGAAGAAAGAGGACAAAGTGAAGCTATTGCCAAAAACCTGTTTGAGATGGCCGGTCTTCGAGTGCCTGTTATCTGCATCGTCATTGGTGAAGGCGGAAGCGGCGGAGCCCTTGGTCTGGGTGTAGGGAATCACTTGCATATGCTGGAAAACTCTACTTATTCTGTTATTTCTCCGGAAGGTGCCGCGGCACTTTTATGGAAGGACTCCAGTCTTGCTAAAAAAGCAGCAGAAACAATGAAAATCACTGCGCCGGATTTAAAAGAATTAGGTATTATAGATCATATGATTAAAGAAGTAAAAGGCGGAGCGCACCATGATGTGAAGCTGCAGGCAAGCTATATGGACGAAACCCTTAAACAATCGTTAAAAACTTTGCTGAAGCTGAGCGAAGAAGAATTAGTTCAGCAGCGCTATGAAAAATATAAAGCAATTGGCAAAGTCTCGGTTGAAGATCAATATATCGGGGTAAACTAAATAAACGTGAAGCCTTTGGCTCACGTTTATTTTTTGTGACATTCCTTAAATTTTATTTAAAAACAATTTATTTAATTGTATAATAGGTAAGGTTTCATAGGGAGGATGGAGATCCCTTTTCATTGTTTTTAGGGCAATGATCATGTTATGTTTAATCATATATGTTGCTGAGGTGAATGGAGAATGAAACGTATAGGGGTATTAACGAGCGGCGGGGATTCCCCGGGAATGAACGCAGCAGTTCGCGCAGTAGTCAGAAAAGCGATCTATCATGACGTTGAAGTTTACGGTATTTACAACGGATACGCGGGATTGATCAGCGGAAAGATTGAAAAGCTTGAACTCGGATCAGTAGGCGATATTATACATCGTGGAGGGACTAAGCTTTATACGGCGAGATGTCCTGAATTCAAAACAGTTGAAGGCCGTGAAAAAGGGATAGCAAACTTGAAGAAGCTTGGTATTGAAGGCCTTGTTGTTATCGGCGGAGACGGTTCCTATATGGGTGCGAAAAAATTAACGGAACACGGGTTTCCATGTGTAGGTGTACCGGGTACAATTGATAATGACATTCCGGGCACTGATTTTACAATCGGTTTCGATACAGCTTTAAATACAGTAATTGACGCAATTGATAAGATTCGCGATACAGCGACTTCTCATGAACGTACATATGTAATCGAAGTAATGGGTCGTCATGCCGGCGATATCGCATTGTGGGCCGGTCTTGCAGGGGGCGCGGAATCGATCTTAATCCCTGAGGCAGACTATGACATGCACGAAATCATTGCCCGCTTAAAACGCGGCCACGAACGCGGCAAGAAGCACAGTATTATTATTGTTGCCGAAGGTGTAGGCAGCGGTGTTGAATTCGGGAAACGCATTGAAGAAGAAACAAATCTTGAAACTAGGGTATCTGTATTGGGCCATATCCAGCGCGGCGGTTCTCCGAGTGCTGCTGACCGTGTGTTAGCAAGCCGTCTCGGCGCATATGCAGTTGAACTGCTGCTTGAAGGAAAAGGCGGACGCTGTGTAGGTATACAAAACAATAAGCTTGTAGACCATGATATTATAGAAATACTGGAGACAAAACACACAGTTGAGCAAAACATGTATCAGCTTTCAAAGGAACTGTCTATCTAATGTACAGCTGAAGGCTGAAGATTTCAGAAGGAAGTGAACCAAATGAGAAAAACTAAAATTGTTTGTACCATCGGTCCGGCAAGTGAAAGTATTGAAATGCTTACGAAATTAATGGAGTCAGGAATGAACGTGGCTCGATTAAACTTTTCTCACGGAGATTTTGAGGAGCACGGTGCAAGAATTAAAAATATCCGCGAAGCAAGTAAAAAACTTGGCAAGAACGTTGGAATTCTGCTTGATACAAAAGGTCCTGAAATCCGCACACATACAATGGAAAACGGCGGTATTGAGCTTGAAACAGGCAAAGAGCTCATTATTTCAATGGACGAGGTTGTAGGAACAACAGATAAAATTTCAGTGACATATGAAGGTTTAGTCCATGACGTTGAACAAGGTTCAACGATTCTGTTAGATGACGGCCTTATCGGTCTTGAGGTACTTGATGTAGATGCCGCTAAACGCGAAATCAAAACAAAAGTATTAAACAACGGAACACTCAAAAATAAAAAAGGTGTTAACGTACCGGGCGTAAGTGTCAATCTTCCGGGGATTACTGAAAAGGATGCGCGAGACATCGTTTTCGGTATTGAGCAAGGAGTAGACTTCATCGCACCATCTTTCATTCGACGTTCCACGGATGTGCTCGAAATCCGTGAGCTTCTTGAAGAGCACAACGCTCAGGATATTCAAATCATCCCTAAAATCGAAAACCAAGAGGGCGTTGACAACATCGATGCGATTCTCGAAGTGTCTGACGGCTTAATGGTTGCACGCGGAGACTTAGGTGTGGAAATTCCAGCTGAAGAAGTGCCGCTTGTGCAAAAAGAACTGATAAAAAAATGCAACGCGCTGGGCAAACCTGTTATTACAGCAACACAAATGCTTGACAGCATGCAGCGCAACCCGCGTCCGACTCGTGCGGAAGCAAGTGACGTTGCAAACGCGATCTTCGACGGAACAGATGCGATCATGCTTTCTGGTGAAACTGCTGCCGGAAGTTACCCGGTTGAAGCAGTTCAAACAATGCATAACATCGCGTCCCGTTCTGAAGAAGCATTAAATTATAAAGAAATTCTCTCAAAACGCAGAGACCAAGTGGGCATGACAATTACAGACGCAATTGGACAATCTGTCGCACATACGGCGATTAACCTGAATGCTGCTGCGATCGTAACGCCGACAGAAAGCGGCCATACAGCACGTATGATTGCAAAATACCGTCCGCAGGCTCCGATTGTTGCGGTTACTGTAAATGACTCTATTTCCAGAAAGCTTGCCCTCGTATCTGGTGTATTCGCGGAAAGCGGCCAAAATGCGAGCTCAACAGATGAGATGCTTGAGGATGCTGTCCAAAAATCATTGAACAGCGGAATTGTAAAACACGGCGATCTTATCGTTATTACAGCTGGCACTGTCGGTGAGTCCGGCACTACGAACTTAATGAAGGTTCATACTGTCGGCGATATCATCGCTAAAGGCCAAGGCATTGGACGCAAATCAGCTTACGGTCCGGTTGTCGTTGCACAAAATGCAAAAGAAGCTGAGCAAAAAATGACTGACGGTGCGGTACTTGTTACCAAAAGCACTGACCGTGATATGATTGCATCCCTTGAAAAAGCGTCTGCTCTCATTACAGAAGAAGGCGGCTTGACTAGCCATGCTGCGGTAGTCGGATTAAGCCTTGGCATCCCGGTTATCGTGGGTCTGGAAAATGCGACATCTATTTTGACAGATGGCCAGGATATTACAGTTGACGCTTCCAGAGGCGCAGTCTATCAAGGCCGTGCGAGCGTTCTTTAATTACAGGTGAAAACGGAAGGGGAATCCCTTCCTTTTCTCTTTATCATGCCTTTTGTTGAACAGAACGTGTTACACGTGTGGGGGGCTTGGATATGAGATTTTTGTTTTTGCTTTTTATTGTGTTTCCGGCAATAGAAATCGGCATATTCCTATTTTTAGGCAAGCTGATTGGCATTTTACCGACAGTTCTATTCATGATTATGACTGGCATTATCGGCGCAGCAGCTGCAAAAAAACAAGGAACCGAAGTGTATTATAAGGTTCAGCGTGATCTTCAATATGGCAAAATGCCGGGAGAAGCGATTGCTGACGGTCTGTGCATTTTCATTGGCGGTCTATTGCTGATGCTTCCGGGCTTTTTATCAGATTTGGCCGGCGCCTGTCTTCTTATCCCGTTTACCCGCGGCTGGTGTAAGCCGATTCTGTTCAAATGGCTGAGAGGTATGTCGAAGAATAAGCGGATCATCATCAAATAAAAAACGGCAGCCATGAAAAAACGGCTGCCGTTTTATTTTTGCTGAACGGTGATATAGGACCATATTTCTTTTAATGCGCCTGTTGTGATGAAGGCTTGGATGATGACGAGTACAGCCGGTCCCGCAATCAGTCCTAAAAACCCGAATAATTTAAAGCCGGCAAACAGGGCGATGAGTGTTGCCAGCGGATCGATCCCGATAGATTTACTTAGTATCTTGGGCTCTGTCAGCTGCCGCTGAATAAGAACGACGAGGTACAGGATACCAATTCCGATTGCTTGGGGCAGCTGGCCCGTAATCGATAAATACAAAATCCAGGGCACAAATACGGAGCCGGCACCTAAGTAAGGGAGAAGATCTACAAGCCCGATTAAAAAAGCAATTGTTGCGGCGTGTTCAACCTTTAAGAGAGAAAGGCCGATAAATACAATCACCATCGTGATGAAAACGAGGACGGCTTGTGCTTTGATAAAACCAGCCATTGCTTTTTTTAATTCGCTGCTGATCGCTTTGCTGTTAGCTGTCACACGATCCGGCAGAATTAAAACAAGCATGGCTTTAAGCTTATGCCAATCCTTTGTCATAAAAAAGGTTGCCAGAAGAGAAAAAATCAGAACCGCCGCCGTATTGGGAAGAAGAGCGAAAAATCTCGGGATCATCTCTAGAATGTGGGACAGCAGGAGCCCGGCATTTTTAGCGGCAGAATCTCCGAGTGTCTGGATATGAGTGACGATGGAAGCCTGCTGGTTCGTTTCCAATTCTTGAAACAAAAGAGTTAACTCGTTATAGAGCGGCTGAATATGAGTTGTAAACAATTTTTCGCAATATGAAATAAACGTGCTGATATGCGGAGGCAGCGTTTTTGCTAGATAGGCTGTTCCCGTTACGATTTCGGCTACCAGAATGGTAAGGACGCCGAAGGCTGCGAGCAGAAAAAAAGCAAGAACGCCCAGAACATTTATCGTTCGGGGGAATCCTGTCACTTTGTCCAAATAATCGACAACAGGATGAATCACTGAAGAAAGAATAAGGGCGATCAGGAACGGATAAGTTAACGGAAACGAATAATAGGCCGCAGCTATCGACCCTGCGGTCATTGATATGACAAAGAGGGTTCTGAAAAAAATAGTGATATAAGATTGATTCACGAAAACGGTCCTCCTCTCGTCAGCATGTCCTATTTTTTATATGTATTCACGCTGCGGCTGAATATGAATACATTCATCTTAAAGGAGGGATGGCATGTGTTTACACAAGCGAATTTATTTTTAATTTTACTCTTGGCTATCGCACTTATCGCAAAAAACCAATCATTGCTCTTTGCTGTATCCGTCCTTTTGATCATCAAAATCGTTGGGCTTGATCAGAAATTATTTCCGACCATCCAGTCAAAAGGCATTAACTGGGGTGTGACCATTATTACCATCGCCGTTCTTGTCCCGATTGCCACGGGAGAAATCGGATTTAAGCAGCTTGGAGAAGCAATGCGGTCTTCCTACGCATGGATCGCCCTTGGAGCGGGGATCGCAGTGGCGCTGATTGCAAAAAACGGCCTGGCCCTGCTTGAAAATGATCCGCATATTACAACTGCTCTCGTGATCGGGACCATTCTTGCAGTCGCGCTTTTTGGAGGAGTTGCGGTGGGGCCGCTGATCGGAGCGGGGATTGCTTATTTAGCCATGCAGATCGTAAAACTGTTCACTTCATAACAAAAAGCGGCCTTAAAGCCGCTTTTTTTTGTATGCAAAAACCCGCAAATAAAGGCGTTTTTTCGGGGAAATCACAGAATGAAAAAAAAAATTATAGGTAAACATTTAACAAATGTCTGATTATTGTTTATAATGAGAATAGGCTTAAACTTAAATAAGCTTATAAGAATTTGTTATGTTCTTTCATAAGCAAAGGGTTTTAGTTCCAGCAGCCAGTAAAATGTAAGCATTTTCTTTTTGGGGGAGAGAAATACTTGCATCGTGCTTTTTAAGTAAGCCTCATGTTTTTACAACACTCTTAAAGGGGAAATTTATTGAAAAGGAGATGTTATATATGACAGCGACACGCGGTCTTGAAGGGGTTGTAGCAACAACATCATCTGTTAGTTCTATTATTGATGATACCCTTACATATGTGGGGTATGATATCGATGATTTGACAGAGAATGCAAGTTTTGAAGAAATCATCTACTTGCTTTGGCATCTAAGGCTGCCAAACAAAAAAGAGCTTGAAGAGTTAAAGCAGCAGCTTGCAAAGGAAGCTGCCGTTCCGCAAGAAATTATTGAGCACTTCAAATCTTATTCCCTCGAAAATGTTCATCCCATGGCTGCTCTTCGGACAGCAATTTCATTACTAGGCCTGCTAGACAGCGAGGCTGATACCATGAACCCGGAAGCCAACTACAGAAAGGCGATCCGCCTTCAGGCAAAGGTGCCTGGCCTGGTTGCAGCGTTTTCCAGAATTCGCAAGGGTCTTGAGCCTGTTGAACCGAGAGAAGATTACGGTATTGCGGAGAATTTTCTTTACACATTAAACGGTGAAGAGCCTTCACCAATTGAGGTTGAAGCCTTCAACAAAGCATTGATTTTACATGCTGACCATGAGCTGAACGCGTCAACGTTCACAGCGAGGGTCTGCGTCGCAACACTTTCAGACATCTATTCAGGCATTACTGCAGCAATCGGCGCGCTGAAAGGGCCTCTTCACGGCGGAGCGAATGAAGGCGTTATGAAAATGCTGACAGAAATCGGTGAAGTGGAAAACGCTGAGCCGTACATCCGCGCTAAACTTGAAAAGAAAGAAAAAATCATGGGATTCGGCCACCGTGTGTATAAGCATGGTGATCCGCGCGCGAAGCATCTGAAAGAAATGAGCAAGCGCCTGACCAACCTGACAGGCGAAAGCAAATGGTATGAGATGTCGATTCGTATAGAAGACATCGTCACATCAGAGAAAAAGCTTCCGCCTAACGTTGATTTCTATTCGGCTTCTGTATATCACAGCCTCGGTATTGACCATGATTTGTTTACACCGATTTTTGCTGTAAGCAGAATGTCCGGCTGGCTCGCTCATATTCTTGAGCAGTATGACAACAACCGTCTGATCCGCCCGCGGGCAGATTACACAGGCCCTGACAAACAAAAATTCGTTCCGATTGAAGAAAGAGCCTAAAGAACCATTGGAGGCTGGCTTGCGTCAATGAGGTTAGCCTCTTGTTCAGAACATCAAAATTGGGTTACACTTTAAATTGAATGTTAGGAAAAAACATTTTATTTTCTATATAAGAAAAATAAAATGTTTTCTAAATATGAATTACATACTGGGAGGTTTTTATTGTGGCACAAGGTGAAAAAATTACAGTCTCTAACGGAGTATTAAACGTACCAAACAACCCGATTATCCCATTTATCGAAGGAGACGGAACCGGTCCTGATATTTGGAACGCGGCTTCGAAGGTTTTGGAAGCAGCAGTAGAAAAAGCATACAAAGGCGAAAAGAAAATTACATGGAAAGAAGTTTACGCCGGAGAAAAGGCTTATAATAAAACAGGTGAGTGGCTCCCTGCTGAAACATTAGATGTGATCCGCGAATATTTCATCGCGATTAAAGGCCCGTTAACGACACCTGTCGGCGGCGGTATCCGTTCTTTGAACGTAGCGCTCAGACAAGAGCTTGACCTATTCGTCTGCTTAAGACCTGTAAGATACTTTACTGGAGTGCCGTCACCGGTAAAACGCCCTGAAGATACTGATATGGTCATCTTCCGTGAAAATACAGAAGATATTTACGCAGGCATCGAGTATGCAAAAGGCTCTGAAGAAGTGCAAAAGCTTATCAGCTTCCTTCAAAATGAGTTAAACGTCAACAAAATCCGTTTCCCTGAGACATCAGGTATCGGCATTAAGCCTGTTTCAGAAGAAGGAACAAGCCGCTTGGTCAGAGCTGCCATTGATTATGCGATCGAGCATGGCCGCAAATCTGTAACGCTTGTTCACAAAGGAAACATCATGAAGTTCACAGAAGGCGCCTTCAAAAACTGGGGCTATGAACTTGCTGAAAAAGAATACGGAGATAAAGTCTTTACATGGGCTCAATATGACCGCATTGCTGAAGAACAAGGAAAAGACGCTGCCAACAAAGCGCAAAGCGAAGCGGAAGCAGCAGGAAAAATCATTATCAAAGACAGCATTGCTGACATTTTCCTTCAGCAGATCTTAACGCGTCCAAACGAGTTTGATGTCGTTGCGACAATGAACTTGAACGGAGATTACATTTCAGATGCTCTTGCTGCGCAAGTCGGCGGAATCGGCATTGCTCCTGGAGCGAACATCAACTACGAAACAGGACATGCGATTTTCGAAGCGACGCACGGAACGGCTCCTAAATATGCAGGCCTTGATAAAGTAAACCCATCTTCGGTTATTCTTTCAGGTGTTCTGCTTCTTGAGCATTTAGGATGGAACGAAGCGGCTGATTTGGTTATCAAATCTATGGAAAAAACAATCGCTTCCAAAGTCGTAACTTACGATTTTGCCAGATTAATGGACGGGGCGACTGAAGTGAAATGTTCAGAGTTCGGAGAAGAACTGATCAAAAACATGGACTAAGCAAGGAAAAAGCCTAAAACTAGCCATAAAGGAGAAGAGAGACATGGGAAATACTCGTAAAAAAGTTTCTGTTATCGGAGCAGGTTTTACCGGAGCTACAACTGCATTTTTAATCGCTCAAAAAGAGCTGGCAGACGTTGTTCTTGTTGACATTCCGCAATTGGAGAACCCGACAAAGGGAAAAGCGCTTGATATGCTTGAAGCAAGCCCGGTTCAAGGCTTTGACGCAAAAATTACGGGAACATCCAATTACGAGGATACAGCTGGCTCTGACATTGTTGTCATTACAGCCGGTATCGCAAGAAAACCTGGTATGAGCAGAGATGATCTGGTCTCTACAAACGAAAAGATTATGAGAAGCGTTACGCGGGAAATCGTGAAATATTCTCCTGACTCTATTATTGTGGTGCTGACAAATCCTGTTGATGCAATGACATACGCGGTGTACAAAGAATCAGGCTTCCCTAAAGAGCGTGTAATCGGCCAGTCCGGTGTGCTTGATACGGCAAGATTCAGAACATTTGTGGCAGAGGAATTAAACCTGTCAGTGAAAGATGTGACTGGTTTCGTACTCGGCGGACACGGTGACGATATGGTTCCGCTTGTGCGTTATTCTTATGCTGGCGGTATCCCGCTTGAAACTCTTATTCCGAAAGAACGGATTGACGCAATTGTGGAGCGTACTAGAAAAGGCGGAGGCGAAATCGTGAATCTTCTTGGAAACGGAAGCGCGTATTATGCGCCTGCGGCTTCTCTGACAGAAATGGTCGAAGCGATCTTGAAAGATCAGCGCCGCGTCCTTCCTACAATTGCTTATCTTGAAGGGGAATACGGCTATGAAGGCATCTACCTTGGTGTTCCGACAATTGTAGGCGGCAACGGTCTTGAGCAAATCATTGAACTTGAACTGACAGACTATGAAAGAGCGCAGCTGAATAAATCAGTTGAATCTGTCAAAAATGTCATGAAAGTATTATCCTAATAAAAAGGGAGAAAGGCTTGCTTAATACAGCCTTTCTCTTTTTACTATAAATGAAAGCGTTATCATAAACGTCTTTATTTCTTTTAAAAATGATGTAAAAGGCGAATTGTCGGAATGTCCTGCTTTCGCTAAAATAAAATCATGAAACATGTTAAGATGACATAAAATAGAGAAATAGGATGTCGGGGAATTATAATACTGGAGGCACAGCATGAACAAGAAAATTTTAGTTGTGGATGATGAAGAATCTATTGTTACTCTTTTACAGTACAATTTGGAACGGTCAGGCTATGATGTCATTACCGCCTCGGATGGGGAAGAAGCACTCAAAAAAGCGGAAACAGAGAAGCCTGATTTGATTGTGCTTGATGTGATGCTTCCAAAATTGGACGGAATCGAAGTATGCAAGCAGCTGAGACAGCAAAAACTGATGTTTCCCATTTTAATGCTGACAGCGAAGGATGAGGAATTCGACAAAGTATTAGGGCTTGAGCTCGGTGCTGATGATTATATGACCAAGCCGTTCAGTCCAAGGGAAGTAAATGCGAGAGTCAAAGCGATTTTAAGGCGTTCGGAAATAGCTGCGCCCTCTAGTGAGATGAAGAACGATGAAATGGAAGGCCAGATCGTAATCGGCGATCTGAAAATCCTGCCTGATCATTATGAAGCGTACTTTAAAGAAAGTCAGCTTGAACTGACACCGAAAGAATTCGAACTGTTGCTCTATTTAGGCAGACATAAAGGCAGAGTTCTGACAAGAGACCTGCTGCTGAGCGCAGTCTGGAATTATGATTTTGCCGGAGATACGAGAATTGTTGATGTGCACATCAGCCATCTTCGCGACAAAATTGAAAACAATACCAAAAAACCGATCTACATTAAAACGATTAGGGGATTGGGGTATAAACTGGAGGAGCCAAAAATGAATGAATAAATACCGTGTGCGCCTTTTTTCTGTATTCGTTGTCTGTATGATTCTGGTGTTTTGTGTCCTCGGGCTGTTTTTACAGCAGCTTTTTGAAACATCTGATCAAAGGAAAGCAGAGGAACACATTGAAAAAGAAGCAAAATACTTGGCTTCGCTTCTTGATGCCGGCAATCTGAATAATCAAGCAAATGAGAAAATCATTAAAGATGCAGGCGGCGCGCTTGATGTGAGCGCATCCGTTATCGATACAGACGGTAAGGTGCTGTATGGGTCAAACGGTAGATCGGCTGATTCCCAAAAGGTGCAGGCGCTTGTTTCTGGCCATGAGGGTATTCTGTCAACAACAGATAACAAGCTTTATTACGGACTTTCACTTAGAAGCGAAGGTGAAAAAACAGGATATGTGCTGCTTTCCGCCTCTGAAAAAAGCGACGGCTTAAAAGGCGAATTGTGGGGGATGCTGACGGCCAGTCTTTGTACCGCATTTATCGTCATTGTTTATTTTTATTCCAGCATGACCTCACGTTATAAAAGGTCAATTGAGTCAGCGACAAATGTAGCCACAGAACTCTCTAAGGGCAACTACGATGCACGGACGTACGGCGGCTATATTAGGCGTTCTGATAAGCTAGGACATGCGATGAACAGCCTTGCCATTGATCTGATGGAAATGACGCGAACGCAGGAAATGCAGCGGGATCGGCTGCTGACAGTCATTGAAAACATTGGCTCCGGGCTGATTATGATCGACGGAAGAGGCTTTATTAATCTCGTAAACAGGTCTTACGCCAAGCAGTTTCATATCAATCCGAATCATATGCTGCGCCGTCTTTATCACGATGCATTTGAACATGAAGAAGTGATCCAGCTTGTCGAAGACATTTTTATGACGGAGACAAAGAAATGCAAGCTGTTAAGACTGCCGATCAAAATAGAACGGCGTTATTTTGAAGTGGACGGCGTTCCGATTATGGGGCCGGACGATGAATGGAAAGGAATTGTGCTTGTTTTCCATGACATGACGGAAACAAAGAAATTAGAGCAGATGAGGAAGGATTTTGTGGCCAATGTTTCTCATGAGCTGAAAACACCGATTACGTCCATAAAAGGGTTTACGGAGACGTTATTGGATGGGGCGATGGAAGACAAAGAGGCGCTTTCTGAATTTCTCTCTATTATTCTTAAGGAAAGCGAAAGGCTTCAGTCTTTGGTTCAGGATTTGCTCGATCTCTCAAAAATCGAGCAGCAAAATTTCACGCTCAGTATCGAAACGTTTGAGCCGGCCAAAATGCTTGTTGAGATTGAAACGCTTCTGAAGCATAAGGCGGATGAGAAAGGCATCTCCTTGCACCTGAATGTCCCGAAAGACCCTCAATATGTATCTGGTGACCCGTACAGGCTGAAACAGGTATTTCTTAATCTCGTAAACAATGCGTTAACCTACACGCCTGAGGGGGGATCCGTGGCTATCAATGTAAAGCCCAGAGAAAAAGACATTCAGATTGAGGTTGCCGATTCTGGAATCGGAATTCAGAAAGAAGAAATTCCGCGCATCTTTGAACGCTTTTACCGCGTAGATAAAGACAGAAGCAGAAATTCGGGCGGAACCGGGCTGGGCCTTGCGATTGTCAAGCATTTAATAGAGGCTCATGAAGGGAAAATTGATGTCACAAGCGAGCTTGGACGGGGAACTGTCTTTACCGTGACGCTGAAACGGGCCGCTGAAAAGTCCGCCTAATGTTTACAAAGGTTTAACAATATCTTCATGCACTGTTAAACCTATGCTGGTAGGATGTAGTAGAACCCCTTCATCCAAGGAGCCAATTTTGACGGCGGGAACCTATTTGTGTTCCCGTCCTTTTTTGTGTCTTCTCTTATAGTTCACGTATTTTCCTTTCAAATTGAACTTTGTTAAAATAAGAGGAGCTAATGACTATGTAAGAGATGAATGGAAGCCTGAGGCTTCTTAGGAGGAAATTGAATGACGGAACGAAAAAAATTAGTGCTTGTAGACGGAAACAGTCTGGCTTACCGGGCGTTTTTTGCATTGCCGCTGTTAAGCAATGATAAAGGTGTTCATACGAATGCTGTATACGGCTTTGCGATGATTTTGATGAAAATGCTTGAGGATGAAAAACCGACGCACATGCTGGTTGCGTTTGATGCCGGGAAAACAACATTTCGTCACGGCACATTTAAAGAATATAAAGGCGGCAGACAGAAAACCCCGCCTGAGCTTTCCGAACAAATGCCGTTTATCCGCGAGCTGCTGGATGCCTACCAGATCAGCCGCTATGAACTGGAACAATATGAAGCGGATGATATTATCGGCACACTGGCCAAATCGGCTGAAAAAGACGGATTTGAAGTTAAGGTTTTCTCAGGAGATAAGGATTTAACACAGCTGGCAACGGACAAAACGACAGTTGCCATTACGAGAAAGGGAATTACCGATGTTGAATTTTACACACCGGAGCATGTCAAAGAGAAATACGGGCTTACGCCTGAACAAATCATTGACATGAAGGGTCTGATGGGCGATTCCTCAGATAATATTCCGGGTGTGCCCGGCGTCGGAGAAAAGACTGCGATTAAGCTTTTAAAACAATTTGATTCGGTTGAAAAGCTGCTGGAGTCCATTGACGAGGTGAGCGGAAAGAAATTGAAGGAAAAGCTTGAGGAGTTTAAGGATCAGGCATTGATGAGCAAGGAGCTTGCGACAATTATGACGGATGCTCCGATTGAGGTATCTGTTTCCGGCCTGGAATATCAAGGCTTTAATCGTGAACAGGTCATTGCCATCTTTAAAGATCTTGGCTTCAACACGCTTCTTGAACGGCTTGGAGAAGACAGTGCAGAAGCAGAACAGGATCAATCGTTGGAAGACATTAATGTCAAAACAGTCACAGACGTGACAAGCGATATATTGGTTTCTCCATCCGCATTTGTCGTTGAACAGATTGGCGATAATTATCATGAAGAGCCGATCCTCGGATTTTCGATCGTAAATGAAACGGGAGCTTATTTCATTCCGAAAGACATTGCCGTTGAGTCTGAGGTGTTTAAAGAATGGGTGGAAAATGACGAGCAGAAGAAATGGGTCTTCGACAGCAAGCGGGCCGTTGTCGCTTTGCGCTGGCAGGGCATTGAGCTGAAAGGAGCCGAGTTTGATACGCTCCTTGCGGCTTATATCATCAACCCGGGCAATTCATATGACGACGTTGCGAGTGTGGCTAAGGATTACGGCCTGCATATCGTTTCAAGTGATGAATCAGTTTATGGAAAAGGAGCAAAACGGGCAGTGCCGTCAGAAGACGTACTGTCTGAGCACCTTGGCCGAAAAGCGTTAGCGATTCAAAGCCTTCGGGAAAAGCTCGTTCAAGAGCTGGAAAACAACGACCAGCTTGAACTGTTTGAAGAGCTGGAAATGCCTCTTGCGCTTATTCTTGGCGAAATGGAATCAACTGGCGTCAAGGTCGATGTTGACCGTTTAAAACGGATGGGTGAAGAACTGGGTGCGAAGCTGAAGGAATATGAAGAAAAAATCCATGAGATTGCGGGAGAGCCGTTTAACATCAATTCTCCGAAACAGCTAGGCGTCATCTTATTTGAAAAGATCGGCCTTCCTGTCGTAAAGAAAACGAAAACAGGCTATTCTACGTCTGCCGATGTGCTTGAAAAGCTGGCTGACAAGCATGATATTGTCGACTATATTTTACAGTACAGACAAATTGGCAAGCTTCAATCAACATATATCGAAGGGCTTTTAAAGGTGACGAGACCGGATTCGCATAAAGTGCACACGCGATTTAACCAGGCCTTAACGCAAACTGGCCGTCTCAGCTCGACTGATCCGAACCTGCAAAACATTCCGATCAGGCTTGAGGAAGGGCGGAAAATTCGCCAAGCTTTTGTGCCGTCTGAAAAAGACTGGCTCATTTTTGCAGCCGATTATTCACAAATCGAGCTGCGGGTGCTTGCCCATATTTCAAAGGATGAAAATCTGATCGAAGCTTTTACTAATGATATGGATATTCACACGAAAACGGCAATGGATGTGTTCCATGTCGCTAAGGATGAAGTGACATCTGCGATGAGACGCCAGGCGAAAGCGGTCAACTTTGGCATTGTTTACGGGATCAGCGATTACGGTCTGTCACAGAACCTCGGCATTACCCGGAAGGAAGCGGGAGCATTTATCGACCGCTATCTGGAAAGCTTCCAAGGCGTAAAAGCGTACATGGAAGATTCAGTACAGGAAGCGAAACAAAAAGGATACGTAACAACGCTTATGCATCGCCGCCGCTACATCCCTGAGCTGACGAGCCGGAACTTTAATATCCGAAGTTTTGCGGAGCGGACGGCCATGAATACGCCGATTCAAGGAAGCGCCGCTGATATTATCAAAAAAGCCATGATTGACATGGCTGCCAAGCTGAAAGAAAAACAGTTGAAAGCAAGGCTTCTGCTTCAAGTACACGATGAATTGATTTTTGAGGCGCCAAAGGAAGAAATTGAAATTCTTGAAAAGCTTGTTCCTGAAGTGATGGAGCATGCGCTTGCATTAGATGTGCCGTTAAAGGTGGACTTTGCATCAGGCCCATCTTGGTACGATGCGAAATAAACAGAGATAGGAAGTGATGGATGTGCCGGAATTACCAGAGGTTGAGACGGTCCGGCGCACTCTGACCGGGCTTGTAAAGGGAAAAACAATCAAATCGGTAGAGATCAGATGGCCGAATATCATCAAACGGCCTGCCGAACCGGAGGAATTTGCGCGAAAACTAGCAGGAGAAACGATACAGTCCATCGGAAGACGGGGAAAGTTTTTACTGTTTCATTTAGATCATTATGTTATGGTTTCTCACCTTCGAATGGAAGGAAAATACGGTCTTCATCAAGCCGAGGAGCCTGACGATAAACACGTGCATGTCATATTCACGATGACGGATGGAACCCAGCTCCGGTACAGGGATGTGCGGAAATTTGGAACCATGCACTTATTTAAACCGGGAGAAGAAGCGGGCGAGCTCCCGCTTTCTCAGTTAGGGCCGGAGCCGGATGCAGAAGAATTTACAAGTGCGTATTTAAAAGACCGGCTTGCGAAAACAAACCGCGCTGTCAAAACTGCCCTACTGGATCAAAAAACGGTAGTTGGACTCGGGAACATTTATGTGGATGAGGCTCTTTTCAGAGCGGGTGTCCATCCCGAGACAAAAGCAAATCAATTATCAGATAAAACAATCAAAACCCTTCACGCTGAAATCAAAAACACTCTGCAGGAGGCGATTGATGCGGGCGGAAGCACAGTCCGTTCATATATCAACTCCCAAGGGGAAATCGGAATGTTCCAGCTGCAGCATTTTGTGTACGGAAAAAAAGACGAGCCATGCAAAAATTGCGGAACGATGATTTCGAAAATTGTCGTTGGAGGAAGAGGCACGCATTTTTGCGCAAAGTGCCAGACAAAAAAGTAGCATAATGCTTCATTGTCCAAGCTGTCGGTGCATATATCAGTAACTCTGGATTAAGGATGCCATTTTCGAAACACGGATTTTTCACTTTCCCATATATATGATTGTGATGAATCCCGGGCATTTCACATCTGATACAAGAGCACCAACAGAAAGGAAGAAACGGATATGCAAATGGTTTCTATACTGCTGCTGGCGTTGGCTGTCAGCTTGGACAGTTTTTCAGTCGGATTTACGTACGGATTGAGAAAAATGAAAATACCGTTTAAAGCGATTTTGGTTATCGCCTGCTGTTCCGGTGCTGTCATGTTTATATCCATGCTGATCGGAAGCTTTCTCACGAAGTTTTTTCCTGTATATGTGACGGAGAAGCTTGGCGGTTTGATATTGGTTGGAATCGGTGCGTGGGTTCTGTATCAATTTTTCAAACCGGCAAAAGATAAAGAATACCTATTGCATGAAAAAACACTGCTTAATCTAGAGGTTCGGTCATTAGGAATTGTGATTCATATTTTGAGAAAACCCATGAGTGCGGATATCGACAAATCGGGTGTGATCAACGGAATTGAGGCGGTCTTATTGGGATTTGCCTTATCGATTGATGCCTTTGGAGCAGGTATAGGCGCAGCCATTCTCGGTTTTTCGCCGATTGTGATGAGCATCGCCGTGGCAATCATGAGCTCGCTGTTTGTATCAATTGGAATCAATGCCGGCCATTTTCTGTCTAAGTGGAAATGGATCGATAAAATGGCGTTTTTGCCGGGGCTTCTATTAATCACGATTGGGCTCTGGAAATTGTAAAAAGGAGTGGATCTCTTGACCTTAGTCATTGGTTTAACGGGAGGAATAGCTAGCGGCAAAAGCACGGTAGCCAATATGCTGATTGAAAAAGGAATAACAGTTATAGATGCAGATATCATTGCAAAACAAGCGGTAGAAAAAGGGATGCCGGCCTACCGGCAAATCATTGACGAATTCGGTGAAGACATACTGCTCTCAAATGGCGATATAGATAGAAAAAAGCTTGGAGCGCTGGTATTTACAAATGAACAAAAACGTCTCGCTTTAAATGCAATTGTTCATCCCGCAGTCAGGCAGGAAATGCTCAATCGCCGTGATGAAGCCGTTGCAAATCGGGAGGCATTTGTTGTATTGGATATCCCGCTATTGTTCGAAAGCAAATTGGAATCATTGGTTGATAAAATTATTGTGGTCAGTGTGACAAAAGAGCTTCAACTGGAACGTCTGATGAAGCGCAATCAGCTGACAGAAGAAGAAGCAGTCAGCCGTATCCGCTCTCAAATGCCCTTAGAGGAAAAAACAGCAAGAGCAGATCAAGTCATTGATAACAGCGGCACGCTTGAAGAGACCAAAAGGCAGCTTGATGAAATCATGAACAGCTGGGCATAATACAAAAAACACCGTTCATATTGAACGGTGTTTTTTGGCCATTAAAAATCAAAGTTGTCCGGATCAGGACCGACGCGCAAGTTTTCATTCAGTGCATCGATTCGGTTCATGTCATCCTGCGTTAATTCAAAGTCAAATACGCTTGCATTTTCTTTAATGCGGTGTTCCTTCGTTGATTTAGGAATCGTTATAATGCCATGCTGCAGATCCCAGCGCAAAATAATTTGTGCGACAGATTTATTATATGTTTGAGCGATGTCAGCCAATACAGGGTGATCCAGCAGCTGTCCCTGCATTAAAGGTGACCAAGCCTCCATCTGGATGCCCTGATTTTGGCAGTATCTTATCAACTCTTTTTGTGTGAGGCGCGGGTGAAATTCCACTTGGTTAATCATAGGCTTAATTTCAGCTGCCGTCATCAGATCTTCAAGATGGTGAATTTGGAAGTTGCTTACGCCAATCGCTTTGATACGGCCTTCTTTATACAGCGTTTCAAGCGCTCTCCAAGCTTCTTTATACTTTCCTTCTACAGGCCAGTGGATGAGGTATAGATCCAAATAATCCAGACCGAGTTTGGACAGACTTGTTTCAAACGCGGCGAGTGTTTCTTCGTAGCCTAAATCCGCATTCCATACTTTCGATGTGATAAACAGATCCTCTCTTGAAATGCCTGCTTCTTCAATGCCTTCCCGAATCCCTTCTCCGACTCCAGCTTCATTTCCATAGATTGCTGCAGTATCAATACTGCGGTACCCGTGAACAATGGCAGTTTTAACTGCGTTTACCAGTTCAGATCCTTCTTCCACTTGGAACACGGAGGCCGAACCAAGGCATTTCTACCCCATTATGAAGTGTTGCTTTTGCTTGTAAATGTGTTGTCATGTTTATTTCCTCCTTTAAAATTGTCAGGCTTCCTGCCGATCTCGTTTTTCCATCAAGCGGCTCCAGCCTGTTAAAATGACTGCACCGACCACCATTAATCCGCCTATCCAAGCGGTATGAATCAATCCGATTGAATCGGTGATCACACCGCCAAGGTATGACCCAAGCGCGATCCCTGCATTAAAGGCAGCGATATTCATCGCGGATGCGACGTCAACTGCACTCGGGACAAAACGCTCAGCCAGCATGACGACATACACCTGAAGGCCGGGCACGTTCATAAAGGCCAGCAATCCCATACAGAGAATGGTAATGAGCCCTGCTGCTTGATACGGGGCTGTAAATGTCAGTACGAATAGAACGATTGCCTGTACGATAAACATATAGAATAAAGCGGCAATCGGATTTCGGTTTGACAGCTTTCCGCCAATCATATTGCCGATAGCAATAGCTATTCCGTATCCGAGCAGAATCACTGCAACAGTCCCGGCTTTGAAGCCTGTTACTTCCTGAAGCAGGGGAGACAGATACGTGAACACAACGAATGTTCCTCCGTATCCAAGCGCTGTAATGACAAATAAAAGCAATAACCGGCTGTTTGTCACAAGCTTCAATTGATCCCGCATCGTTGTTTTCGTCCCTTTTCGTAATTTGGACGGTACAAGAATGCCATTTGTAATGAAAGCAATGATTCCGACGGCGATAATGACCATAAAGGCGAAACGCCAGCCGAACTGCTGGCCGATAAATGTCCCAAAAGGAACTCCGGTTACAGTTGCCACAGTGAGGCCAGTAAACATAATTGAAATCGCGCTAGCCCTTTTATCCTCCGGGACAATATCCGCTGCGATTGTCGAACCGATCGACATAAACACACCGTGCGAAAATGCCGATATCACACGTGCTGCTAGTAAAATCCCGATGCTTGAAGCGGTTGCTGCCATCGTATTACCGGCAATAAAAATAAACATGATCCAAAGCAATAGTGTCTTACGTGACATGCTTGAGGTCAATGAAGTTAATATAGGTGCCCCAAATGTAACGCCGAGCGCATAAAGGGAAACGGTCAATCCTGCTGTCGTGACGGGAATATCCAGGTCATCAGCAATGAGCGGCAAAAGGCCGACACTGATAAATTCAGTTGTCCCTATTGCGAATGCACTTACGGCCAAAGCCAGTAGTGCAGGAATACTGCTTTTGGCTGAAGTCATGATGTTCCTCCTTTGTAAGATGTGTTGTATGATTGAAATTCTGCCGAGTAAGCTATATAAATAAAAAAGAGCAGATTCAAATCAGCCGGCAAATGTGATTATGAAACATATCGTTAAGAAATAAAAGTACGTACTTTGAAGTGCTATAGTCACTTTTTGGTGCCTGTGAGGAGAATGGATTGTATGGAGAAGAAAAAATATAACATTTCTGTTGAAGCGACTCTTGAAGTGATCGGTGGGAAATGGAAATGCGTCATTTTATGCCATCTGACGCACGGAAAAAAACGCACAAGTGAATTAAAACGCCTAATGCCCAACATCACGCAAAAAATGCTGACTCAGCAGCTGCGCGAGCTGGAAGCGGACGGTGTCATTAACCGAATCGTATATAATCAAGTTCCTCCCAAAGTGGAATACGAGCTCAGCGAATACGGCCGCAGCTTAGAAGGGATTTTAGATATGCTGTGTGCTTGGGGAGCGAATCATATTAACAGAGTGTACGGGGATACATTTTCTGTGCTAGAAGAAAGTGTGCTCAATGATAAGTTAAAACAGGAATCATAAAGCATGAGGGCAGTCAGTGCAGAGCGCTGGCTGCTTTTTGGTTCTTACGCCTGATATTCTGTGCAAGAAAACATAAGATGCATCATAAATTAGCGTTATAATCGTTGATTTTTATCAATATGTACTGGCGAATTTGTTTTAATGTGTTATACTAATTTTAGATAGTAACAAATTAGGATGGCATAATTGATAAGGGGTGTCCAACATGAAGGTAAAAGTAGCGATCAACGGGTTTGGAAGAATCGGAAGAATGGTTTTTAGAAAAGCGATGTTAGACGATCAAATTCAAGTAGTGGCCATTAACGCCAGCTATTCCGCAGAAACGCTGGCTCATTTAATAAAGTATGACACAATTCACGGCAGATACGACAAAGAGGTTGTGGCTGGTGAAGACAGCCTGATCGTAAATGGAAAGAAAGTGCTGTTGTTAAACAGCCGTGATCCAAAACAGCTGCCTTGGCGGGAATATGATATTGACATAGTCGTCGAAGCAACAGGGAAGTTTAATGCTAAAGATAAAGCGATGGGCCATATAGAAGCAGGTGCAAAAAAAGTGATTTTGACCGCTCCGGGAAAAAATGAAGACGTTACCATTGTGATGGGCGTAAATGAGGACCAATTTGACGCTGAGCGCCACGTCATTATTTCAAATGCGTCATGCACGACAAACTGCCTTGCGCCTGTTGTAAAAGTGCTGGATGAAGAGTTTGGCATTGAGAGCGGTCTGATGACTACAGTTCATGCGTATACGAATGACCAAAAAAATATTGATAACCCGCACAAAGATTTGCGCCGGGCGCGGGCTTGCGGTGAATCCATCATTCCGACGACAACAGGAGCGGCAAAGGCGCTTTCACTTGTGCTGCCGCATTTGAAAGGAAAACTTCACGGCCTCGCCTTGCGTGTCCCTGTTCCGAACGTCTCATTGGTTGATCTCGTTGTTGATCTGAAAACGGATGTTACGGCTGAAGAAGTAAACGAGGCATTTAAACGCGCTGCCAAAACGTCGATGTACGGTGTACTTGATTACTCAGATGAACCGCTTGTTTCGACTGATTATAATACGAATCCTCATTCAGCGGTCATTGACGGGCTTACAACAATGGTAATGGAAGACAGGAAAGTAAAGGTACTGGCGTGGTATGACAACGAATGGGGCTACTCCTGCAGAGTTGTTGATCTGATCCGTCATGTAGCGGCACGAATGAAACATCCGTCTGCTGTATAAAATAAGGTCATGGACACATTTTAAAGAAAAAACCCTTAACAGCATATTTCTGAAAAAACGCACCTTGCAAATTAGACTTAAACACAGTATACTATTTTTCGTGAACTTCTTGCTTGAGACTGTTTCGGAATTACTTAAAGGGTTAGGACCTCTCCGGACTAACTTTCCCCCGTGGTAAATGGCCGACCCAGTTGTTGGAATTTCACTTTTTAATTCTTGTTAAGGGGGGTCCATGACTATGGAAACAATGGGGCGTCACGTTATCTCCGAGCTATGGGGATGCGATTTTGATAAGCTGAATGACATGGATTTTATTGAAAAAACGTTTGTAAATGCTGCTCTAAAATCAGGTGCTGAGGTGCGCGAGGTTGCATTTCACAAATTTGCACCGCAAGGCGTAAGCGGAGTTGTGATTATTTCTGAATCACACTTAACGATTCACAGTTTTCCTGAGCACGGATATGCGAGCATTGATGTTTATACTTGTGGAGACTTAGATCCTAATGTCGCTGCTGATTACATTGCAGAGGCATTACATGCTGATACAAGAGAAAACATTGAAATACCAAGAGGAATGGGGCCTGTGCAAATTAAACAGGCGCAAGCGAAAGTACTATAAAGTAAATTGCGAACACAAAGGGAGCTGGAGCTAGAAAGCCATTATGCGCTTTTTAGCTTATGCTCCTTTTATTTTTATAAAGAAACGAGAGTGTCAGCTTTTTCTTTTTTCATTTTTTTTGTAAAATAAGAAGGAGATTTTCACAAACCACCTAATGCTATAGAAACAAATTTAACAACGGCTCTCCCGACAGATGCTGTCACATCTATTTTTAAAAGGCGGAGGCTGCCGAAAATACATTGCAGGGAACGATATAGTTGGGAGCTGATTTTATTGAAATGTCCTTCATGCCAGCATAACGGAACACGAGTCCTTGATTCACGGCCTGTGGATGACGGAAAGTCGATTCGCCGAAGACGCGAGTGCGAATCCTGCCACTACCGGTTTACGACCTTTGAGAAAGTGGAGGAAACCCCGCTCATCGTTGTGAAAAAAGAAGGTGTGCGTGAGGAATTCAGCAGAGAAAAAATGCTGCGCGGCCTCATAAAAGCATGTGAAAAAAGGCCTGTTTCACTCAAAACGCTTGAAGACATGTGCTTTGATATTGAAAAAGAACTTCGCAATCAAGGCTGCTCCGAGGTGAAGAGTGAGCTCGTCGGAGAAATGGTCATGGACCGGCTGGCTAAGATTGACGAAGTCGCATATGTGCGGTTCGCGTCCGTCTATCGGCAGTTTAAAGATATAAACGTCTTTATCGATGAATTAAAAGACTTAATAAAGAAAGAGCGTTAAAAGAGCTAAGAGGATTCTTCTAGCTCTTTTCTCATGTGCAAAATTGGCATTTGATAGATATAAGAAACGGTGTAAAATGAAAGGTAGAAACAAATTCGGAAGGTTTGAGAATGTATGGCTGACTATTGGAAAGATGTACTGCCTGTAGACCCGTATGTGGTTAAAAGCAGATCGATGCTGCAGGATATTGACAGACAAATTATTACACAACTGTACCAGCCCTTAATCGGCCCTGTTGCATTCTCTCTTTATATGACATTGTGGGGAGAGCTTGAACAAAACCGTCTGTGGGGCGGAGAGTCCACACATAGACAGCTGATGGGGATGACACAGTCCAACTTAAAAACGATCCATCAGGAACAGGGGAAGCTCGAGGGCATCGGATTGCTGAAAGTATATATGAAAGAATCCGAGCGGCAGGAGCGCCTCTTTATATATGAACTCCTTCCGCCGCTCAGACCAAATGAATTTTTTGAAGACGGAATGCTGAATGTTTTTCTGTATAATAGGGTCGGAAAAACGAAATATCAGCAATTAAAACAATTTTTTACGCACCCGGCCATTTCAGAAGATGCGAAGGACATTACGCGTCCGTTTAATCATGCGTTTGAATCGCTGCAGCCGAGTGAATGGAAGCTCACATCCGATATGGAGGAAACGGTAAGGCTTGCCGAGGGGTCCGAGTATACTTCTGTCGGACAGTCTCCGTCCTACACCATAACGGAGGATGTGTTTGATTTTGATTTGTTTTTAGCGGGACTTTCTGAGACGATGATACCGAGAAAAGCGATGACCCAGCAGGTGCGGGACACAATCAAAAAGCTTTCTTATCTGTACGGAATTGACCCTTTGCAAATGCAAAATGTTGTGATGAGCGCAATTGATGAGCGTGACGTCATTACGACGGAGGCATTAAGAAAAGCGGCGAGCGACTGGTATCAAATTGAAAGAAACGGACAGCTGCCCGATTTGGTGGAAAAAACACAGCCGGTGCATCTGCGTGAAGGCGAACAACCGGCAGAAGAGGATTCTCTGGATGGGAAGCTGATTGCATTGCTGGAGGCGATTTCCCCGAAGAAGCTTCTGCAGGACATTGCTGACGGAACAGAGCCGTCAAAAGCTGATCTGAAGATCATAGAAGAAATTATGTTCGAACAGAAGCTCGAGCCAGGCGTCACAAATGTGTTAATTTATTATGTCATGCTGAAAACCGACATGAAGCTGTCGAAAAACTATATCCAAAAAATCGCTTCGCATTGGGCACGCAAAAAGGTGAAAACGGTCAGGGAAGCGATGAAGCTCGCAATAGAAGAAAACCGCCAGTATCTTGAATGGGCTGAGGGAAAAACAAAGTCTTCGAAACGAAACCAAAAAGTGATTCGTGAAGAAAAGCTTCCTGATTGGATGACAGAAAAGGAAACAGCGTCCGATTCAGAATCCGGACAGCAGAAGCTGCATCCGCAGGATTTGGAAGAACAGAAGAAAAAGATGATGGAAGAAATGCAAAAACTGAAAAAATACTCTGCCTATTAAAGACAGAGATGCGGGGTGAAGGAATAGATGGAACCAATCGGCCGTTCCCTGCAGGGCGTAACCGGCAGGCCGGATTTCCAAAAACGTCTTGAACAAATGAAGGAAAAAGTCATGAAAGATCAAGATGTTCAAGCATTTTTGAAGGAAAACGAAGAAGTGATTGACCAAAAAATGATCGAAAAGAGCTTAAATAAGCTTTATGAATATATCGAACAAAGCAAGAATTGCTCCTATTGTTCGGAAGATGAAAACTGCAACAATTTGTTGGAGGGCTACCATCCGAAGCTTGTTGTCAATGGGAGGTCTATTGATATCGAGTATTACGAATGTCCAGTCAAACGGAAGCTCGACCAGCAGAAGAAACAACAGTCTCTTATGAAAAGCATGTATATCCAGCAGGATCTTCTTGGAGCGACGTTCCAGCAAGTTGATATCAGTGACCCAAGCAGACTCGCGATGTTTCAGCATGTTACAGACTTCCTGAAAAGCTATAATGAGACGGGAAAAGGGAAAGGATTATATTTATACGGGAAATTTGGGGTAGGAAAAACGTTTATGCTCGCTGCAATTGCCAATGAGCTGGCGGAAAAAGAGTATTCCTCCATGATTGTTTATGTGCCTGAATTTGTGAGAGAGCTTAAGAATTCGCTGCAAGACCAGACATTGGAAGAGAAGCTCAATATGGTAAAGACCACACCCGTATTAATGCTTGATGACATCGGAGCAGAATCAATGACAAGCTGGGTAAGGGATGAGGTCATCGGAACGGTGCTTCAGCACAGAATGTCCCAGCAGCTGCCAACGTTCTTTTCTTCTAATTTCTCACCTGACGAGCTGAAGCATCATTTTACGTATTCGCAGAGGGGAGAAAAAGAAGAAGTAAAAGCTGCAAGATTAATGGAGCGGATATTATATTTGGCTGCTCCGATCCGCCTTGACGGAGAAAACCGCCGACATCCATAATTGCTGTGGTTCAAAGGGGAAGGAACTGAGGGTATGAAACGAAAAACGGCTGTCAAATGGCTGGCAGTGCTTGCAGGTGCTGGTTTACTCTATTGGGGAAATAAAACGTATTTGAATGTATCGCCGAAAGAAATCAGGGTATGGGTATTGTCGTTCGGAGTCTTTGCACCTCTGATGTTTATCGGGATATCCATCGTCAGGCCACTTGTTTTATTTCCGGTGTCTGTTATTTCAATAGCTGGCGGACTTGCGTTTGGCCCGCTTCTCGGCACGCTTTATACGTTATTCGGTTCGATGTGCGCTTCAGCTGTTTCGTTTTTTGCGGCTGGTTTGTTTTCGGCGAAAAAGAACGGGCATTACGAAAGGCTTGAAGCCATACAGAAGCAAATGGAGGATAACGGATTTTTCTATATCTTTCTTTTGAGAATCCTGCCGATCAATTTTGATTTCGTCAGCTATGCGGCAGGCCTTTCCAATGTCAAAGCGCTGCCGTATTTTGCCGCAACGGCTGTGGGAATCATCCCTGGGACGATTGCGCTTAATGTGCTGGGTGCGAGCTTTTTGGCTGGCAATCTGCCCGCTTTCTTTATGGTGCTCGCTTTGTATATCGTGTTTATCTCATTGCCGTTCATCTTCAGAAAGAAAATGCAAAACTTGTTCCAAGAATCAAATTAAGATTTGCCAATGACCTTTACGTCTATTTTAAAAACATCCCCCATATACTTGTAACAGATGCCGTAAGGGGGGACAAACATGCTTGAAATAATCTTTGAAGATGACCATGATGCAGCCGCTTTTTTACATCTCATTCAGCATTCGGACGATCGGAACAATATCATTGTCCGTGAAGGCATACGAAAAATCGGGATTGAAAAAGCGAATCCGGCTTTTCCTATTCAGCGTTTTATGGAGCCGATTCTGGTCAAATTTTTTTTGGAATGCAAAGAAGACGAGCATATGCTGTCATTGATTGAGGAAACGTATTGTTTCACGGACCAGGATGAACAGCAGCAAATCCTTCAGCTCGCACACAGTATTATTGAAGGTGAAGCAGACGATCTTCCGTTTGAGCCGCTGAAGCTTTCACGGAAACAATCAATTTTGGATGAACTCCAAACGATCTGTTTAGAGGAAGGAGTATTTTACATTCGCTCCTTTCAGACCTTCCGACTTGGATCATACTATAAGCAGCTGAGAGATATTACAGAAGCAGCGATTGATGAATATAAGATGGAACAGGAATATCAAAACTTTATTCAAACACTCAGAGACTATGTGGACGCCAAACAGCCGCGAATCAAAAAAGTGCATATTGTCCATGATGGTTCCTTTACATTATGGGAGCTGCGCTATGTGCCGGAACGGGAAAAAATGAAATACATAGACAGAAGATTTGTCCGGGATCATCCTATGTATATTGATTCTCATTTGCTCGCGCCGCTGATTTCCATTGCGCCTGATGAAGTCGTGCTTTATACCGACCAGCCCGAGCACATGATGGCAAGGACCATTCAAAACGTATTTCAAGAGAGAGTGGAAATGCTCCCGCTGCATGCTTTTACAGATGCAGAAATACCGGTGAAGCACTCGGAAGGATGAGGGCCGGCAGCCTGTCTATTTAAGGCTGTCGGTTTAAAAAAAAGGAAACGCGATCGTGTTGATTTTTTGGATTGAACAATTTATAATACATAGGAGATTAAGAAAGACACACGTATTGATAAGGACACGAAGGAATGATACCGGCTCAAAGAGAGGGAAGCCCTGGCTGCAAGCTTCCCAGCTAAGGACCATTCGCTTTACCGCCTTTGAACTTCAGCTGTGAACCTCTTGAAAAGGAACAGTAATGGCTGACGGGAACTCCCGTTACAGAGCTTAGAGCCGCAGGTGCCGTGTATTGGCTTTGCGGAAAAAAGGGTGGAACCACGATTCCGTTTATTCAACCTCGTCCCTTTCATAGGGGGCGGGGTTTTTATATGCAAAAAAAGGAGTGACAAAGATGTCAGATATGGTAAAAATCACATTTCCTGATGGAGCAGTCAAGGAGTTTGCGAAAGGAACAACAACAGAAGATATCGCGGCATCCATCAGTCCGGGATTAAAGAAAAAGTCATTAGCCGGAAAACTGAACGGAAAAGAAATCGATTTGAGAACGCCGATCAATGAAGACGGTACAGTGGAAATCATTACAGAAGGCTCAGAAGAAGGTCTTCAAATTATGCGCCACAGTGCGGCTCACTTGCTGGCTCAAGCGATTAAACGCATCTACAAGGATGTTAAATTCGGCGTCGGTCCGGTTATCGAAAACGGTTTTTACTACGATGTAGAAATGGACGAAGCGATTACACCGGAGGATCTGCCGAAAATCGAGAAAGAAATGAAAAAAATCGTTAATGCGAACCTTCCGATCGTTCGAAAAGAAGTCAGCCGTGAAGAAGCGAAAGCCCGTTTTGCGGAAATCGGCGACGACCTGAAGCTTGAACTATTGGATGCGATTCCTGAAGGAGAAACCGTTTCGATCTATGAGCAAGGCGAATTCTTTGACCTGTGCCGCGGCGTCCATGTTCCTTCAACCGGAAAAATCAAAGAATTTAAGCTGTTAAGCCTTGCAGGCGCATACTGGCGCGGTGACAGCAAAAACCAAATGCTTCAGCGCGTATATGGTACAGCTTTCTTCAAAAAAGCTGATCTTGAAGAGCATCTTCGTATGCTAGAAGAAGCGAAAGAACGCGACCACAGAAAGCTTGGCAAAGAATTAAAGCTGTTCGCGAACTCTCAAAAAGTCGGACAAGGCCTGCCGCTTTGGCTGCCAAAAGGCGCAACAATCCGCCGCGTCATCGAGCGCTACATTGTCGATAAAGAAATCAGCCTCGGCTATGAGCACGTATACACACCTGTGCTAGGCAGCAAAGAGCTGTATGAAACATCAGGACACTGGGATCATTATCAGGAAGGCATGTTCCCTCCGATGGAAATGGACAATGAAACACTTGTATTGCGTCCGATGAACTGTCCGCACCATATGATGATTTACAAACAAGACATTCACAGTTACCGCGAGCTTCCGATTCGTATTGCAGAGCTTGGAACGATGCACCGCTATGAAATGTCAGGTGCGCTGTCAGGACTTCAACGGGTACGCGGAATGACGTTAAATGATGCACACATCTTTGTGCGCCCGGATCAAATTAAGGATGAGTTTATCCGTACAGTCCGTTTAATCCAGGATGTTTATGAAGACTTCGGTTTAAGTGATTACACATTCCGTCTGTCTTACCGCGATCCGGAAGATACAGAGAAATATTTTGATGACGATGAAATGTGGAACAAAGCGCAATCCATGCTGAAAGAGGCAATGGACGAAATCGGCCACGACTATTACGAAGCAGAAGGTGAAGCGGCATTCTACGGACCTAAACTTGATGTTCAGGTGAAAACTGCGATCGGAAAAGAAGAAACACTGTCTACGGTTCAGCTTGATTTCTTATTGCCGGAACGTTTCGACCTGACATACATCGGTGAGGACGGCAAGCAGCACCGTCCGGTTGTCATTCACAGAGGTGTCGTTTCAACAATGGAACGCTTTGTTGCTTTCTTAATCGAAGAACACAAAGGCGCGCTGCCGACATGGCTTGCACCGGTTCAGTTCCAAGTCATCCCGGTTTCTCCGGCTGTGCATTTAGACTACGCGAAAAAAGTGCAGGAACGCCTGCAATGTGAAGGCCTGCGTGTTGAAGTCGACAGCCGCGATGAAAAAATCGGCTACAAAATCCGTGAAGCGCAAATGCAAAAAATCCCGTACATGCTGGTGGTCGGTGACCAAGAAGCAGAAAACGGAGCGGTAAACGTGCGTAAATACGGAGAACAGAACTCTGAAACCATTTCACTTGATGAGTTTGTGAAAAAGGCAGTAGCTGAAGCGAAAAAATAAAATAAAAAAGCATGATCTCATTGAAGAGATCATGCTTTTTTTATTTCTCTAATATAGGAAACAAATCATGAAGGCTGCTGATGATGTAATCAGGCTTTACGTCAGTTTCGTTTTTCTTATCAGTCCGGTTGATCCAAACGGTTTTGATTCCGGCTCTTGAAGCGCCTAAAATATCAGTATTCAAATTATCGCCGACCATGATGGCATCGTCTTTTTCAATATTCATCAGCTTAAGGCAGTGTTCAAAAATTGAAACATCCGGCTTGCCCTTGCCGAATGCGCCCGAGATGACGATTTCATTGAAGTAAGGAGCGAGCTCAGGCACGCCGGCAAGCTTCTCCTTTTGCAGACTAGGATCGCCATTTGTCAAAAGCAATAATTCATACTTGCCTTTTAATTGATCGAGTACAGCAAAAGTTTCATCATATACAAACGGGCGCTTTCTGCGCTCTGCCGCAAAAAACTCTCCCAAGTATTCGCCATATGCAGGATCATCGATCCCAAGCGCTTTCAGTCCGTTGGTCCATGCATTTCTTCTGTACTCCGGCACAATCTTGTTCAGCTTTTGAAAGCCTTCACTGATTGGCTCTGAGAAATTGGACCACAGTCCTTCAAACGGGTTAATGCCGATCATCACTGTATATGGATACGTCTCATATGACATGTACAATTCTCTCGCCGCTTCGCGAACAGCTGCTTCGAATTCCTCAGGGGCAAGGCCATATTTTTTCTCCGCCTGTAAGCAAGTTTCTGCAAATGTTGTTCTGACGCTTTTTTCGTCCCAAAGTAGTGTATCATCTAAATCAAAAAATACGGCTTTCATGATCTTCTCCTCTGCTTCAGATTCAAATCTTTCTGCCAAAAGGCTCATGTTTTATTTTACAATAGATAAAAGCCTTGTGAAATATGTTTTCAGACGATTTTAAAAAAACAGTCAGCCGCAAAACGAAAACATGCTAGAATGAAAACGGAAAGAACAGGTGACATGAATGATTCATTTAATGATTATGATGCTGGAGAGAGTGGGGATTATTGTTATATTAGGGTTCATTCTCGCCCATACGAAACTTTTCAGACAAGCTCTTCAGAATCAGGACGGCTATAAAGGAAAAGCGATTTTAATTTCTATTTTTTCTCTTTTCAGCATCATCAGCAATTATACAGGCATCGAAATTCAAAGAAATATGATTGTAAACAATGACTGGGTGTTTACGATAGATCCATCGGGCTCTATCGCGAATACCCGTATTTTGGGCGTGGAAATCGGGGGCCTTCTCGGAGGTCCTTTTGTAGGGGCTGGGATCGGCATACTTGCGGGCCTGCATCGTTTTTCACTCGGTGGCAGCACGGCCTTAAGCTGTGCCGTCTCATCTATTTTAGCGGGTGTTCTTGCAGGCTTGATCGGCAGGTATTTTACGAAGCGATATCGAATGCCGACACCGCGCATCGCCGCTCTTGTGGGAATCGGCATGGAGTCACTGCAAATGATCATTATTTTGCTGATGGCAAAGCCGTTCAGTGACGCTTGGGAGCTTGTCAGCATGATCGGAATTCCGATGATACTCATCAATGGAACAGGCAGTTTTATTTTTCTGTCTATTATTCAAGCGATCATTCGCAAGGAAGAACAGGCAAGAGCTCTCGAAACGCATCGAGTGCTGACGATTGCTGATCAGACACTTCCATTTTTTCGCCAAGGATTAAATGAAAACTCCTGTAAAAGTGTAGCGGCTATTATCCATAAGCTGACAGGAACAGATGCGGTGTCTCTCACTGATAAAGAAAAGATCCTTGCGCATGTCGGTGCGGGAATGGATCACCACATCCCATCGAAAAGTTTGATCACCGGCCTGTCCAAAAAGGTGATTAAAACAGGGCATATTATGAAGGCGATTTCGCAGGAAGAGATTGAATGCACGCATGCTGAATGCCCTTTGCACGCTGCAATTGTTCTGCCGCTGACATCGAACGGCAATACAATCGGCACCTTGAAAATGTACTTTAAAAGCCCGGCAGGCCTGAGTCAGGTAGAGGAGGAACTTGCCGAGGGGCTGGCCATGCTGTTTTCGACACAGCTTGAGCTTGGGGAAGCAGAGCTGCAAAGCAAACTTCTCAAGGATGCTGAAATTAAAGCGCTTCAAGCACAGGTGAATCCGCATTTTTTATTTAATGCGATCAACACGATTTCTGCGCTATGCCGTACAGATGTTGAAAAAACCCGTAAGCTCCTATTGCAGCTCAGTGTTTATTTTCGTTCAAACCTTCAAGGAGCGAGACAGCTGCTGATTCCGCTCTCAAAGGAGCTGAACCATCTTAACGCCTATTTGTCATTAGAACAGGCGCGTTTTCCCGGGAAATATAAAATTGAGCTTAAGATCGACACAAGACTGGAGCAGATTGAAATCCCTCCGTTTGTTTTGCAGGTGCTTGTCGAGAACGCGCTTCGGCACGCGTTTCCGAAAAAACAAGACATATGCAAGGTTACAGTCTGTGTCTTATCTGATGATGCATCCGTCTATATGAAGGTGGCGGATAACGGACGCGGAATTCCGCCGGACGTCTTGCCGGAACTGGGAAAGAAACCGTTTCCGTCTAAGGAGGGAACCGGTACAGCGCTTTATAACCTAAATCAGCGGCTGATCGGTTTATTCGGACAGCAGGCTGCACTGCATATCAGCAGTGAGGTTCATAAAGGGACAGAGGTTTCCTTTCAAGTGCCAATGCAACAGATGAAAGAGGGAGAAGAACATGCTCAGGGTGTTAATAGTTGATGATGAGATGCTGGCAAGAGATGAACTGGCTTACTTGCTTAAGCGGACCAATGAGGAAATGGAAATCAATGAAGCGGAAAATATCGAATCCGCTTTTGACCAAATGATGGATCAAAAACCTGATTTGCTGTTTCTAGACGTTGATTTATCCGGAGAAAACGGTTTTGATATCGCAAAGCGATTGAAGAAAATGAAGCATCCTCCTGCAGTTGTGTTTGCGACAGCGTATGACCAGTATGCGCTCAAAGCGTTTGAGGTGGACGCTCTTGATTATTTAACCAAGCCTTTCGATGAAGAAAGAATTCAGCAAACGCTGAAAAAATATAAAAAAGTCAATCGGGATATTGTAGAAATAGAGCAAAACAGCCATGCGGGCCAGCACAAGCTCGCGCTATCTGTGGGGGAATCGATTGTGATTGTGGATACGAAGGACATTATCTATGCCGGAACAGAAGATGGTCATGTCAATGTAAAAACCTTCGATCATTCTTATACGGTCAGCGATACACTCGTTGTGATTGAGAAAAAGCTGCCGGATTCTGATTTTATCCGCGTCCATCGGAGCTTTGTCGTGAATACCGAATATATTAAAGAAATTCAGCCATGGTTTAATTCAACGTATAATCTGATCATGAAAGACGGATCGAAAATACCGGTCAGCCGGACATATGCGAAGGAATTGAAAAAGCTGCTCCATATTTGATGGGCGGCTTTTTGCATTTCAGCCATTTGATTCTGCAACTCAGCCCCGCTATTCGGCATGTTATCTTGTAAGCGCTTTATAACAGGGGATTCTTATTTATAATGAGGGTACCAAAGAGAAAGAGGTGAAGAAAATGAGTGCTAAAAAAGTGTACGGGTTTTTAACACAAGCATTTATTTTTGCCGTCATTATGCTGGTTTCAAATATGATTGCCGCTATTGTCCCAATACCTATCCCGGCATCGGTTGTAGGGTTGGTCTTATTATTTCTCCTATTATGTTTGAAAGTCATTAAACTGGAACAAGTGGAAACGCTCGGAACGTCTTTAACCTCTCTGATCGGATTTTTATTTGTTCCGTCAGGTATATCTGTTATGAATTCGCTTGGTGTGATGCAGCAATACGGCCTGCAAATTGTTCTTGTCATTCTGCTCGCAACGATTATTTTGCTGGGGGCTACGGGATTGTTTTCTCAGCTGATTCTTTCGCTGAGCGGAAAACGCAAGACCGCAGCGGACATGAAAACAAAAACAGTACAAAGCCCGCAGAACAATAACGAACTCGTTCACCATTAAGGGAAACAGGAGGTTCTTCAAATGGAAAGCACAATGAGTCCTTATTTTGGGATTGTCGTATCACTTGCTGCATTCGGCATCGGCACCTTTTTATTTAAGAAAACGAAAGGCTTCTTCCTTTTCACTCCTTTGTTTGTTGCCATGGTGCTGGGGATCGCATTTTTAAAAATCGGCGGTTTTTCCTACGCGGATTATAATAACGGGGGAGAGATCATTAAGTTTTTCCTTGAACCGGCAACGATCGCATTTGCAATTCCTTTGTACAAACAAAGAGATAAGCTTAAAAAATACTGGTGGCAAATCATGGCCTCCATTATTGCCGGCTCTATCTGCTCTGTCACGATTGTTTATCTGCTCGCTAAAGGCATTCATCTCGATTCGGCCGTAATGAAAAGCATGCTTCCGCAGGCGGCTACAACGGCAATTGCGCTTCCTTTATCAAAAGGCATCGGGGGCATCAGCGACATCACAGCCTTTGCGGTCATCTTTAACGCTGTCATCGTATATGCGCTCGGAGCATTGTTCTTGAAGGTGTTTAAAGTGAAAAATCCGATTTCTAAAGGATTGGCTCTTGGAACATCCGGACATGCACTTGGTGTAGCGGTCGGGATTGAGATGGGAGAAGTTGAAGCTGCGATGGCAAGTATTGCTGTTGTCGTAGTAGGAGTGGTAACGGTTCTGGTCATCCCTGTGTTCGTGCAGCTGATCGGAGGATAAGCCAAGGCTGAATGCCTTGGCTTTTTTTATTTTATGGTGCGTCTTCGGGATCGATATACCCTTGTTTAATGCCCCATTCTACTTGATCGTCATGCCACTTTTTTCGTTCTTCATAACCATAACCATCGTCATCAGGAAGCTCTGAAGCTGGCTGTTGAATGGTTTTATCTGTCTGACTCGAGGAAGATGGTGGATTTTTACTATTAGATGAGGGTGCCTCGGTCTGCTGCCGTTGTGCCTGTGATTGCCGCTTTTTCTCAGCGTTCGCTTTCTGCTCTTTTTGGATTGCTGCCTGCCGCTGTCTTTCAAGTTCAGCTTGTCTTTTTGCTTCCGCTAATCGCTGATTCTCTGCCGCCTGCTGCTCTGCTAATCGCTGTCTCTCTGCTTTTTCCTCCTGCTGTTTCTTTCGTTTCGCCTCCCGCTCTTTTTCAAGCTTTTTCTCTGCGGCGATTTGTCTTTGCTTTTCAGCTTCTTCTTTTGCCTTCCGCTTTCCTAACTCAGTAGCAAGTGGACTCTCGAACTTCATGTCCAATGAAACGGGTTTTAGTTTTTTTAGCTCTTTCTCCAGCCCCTTTTGAGGAAATGCTGCAGTTGTCTTAACAGTTTCGACTTTTGATTCGGAAGATGTGCTGCTATTCGAGCAACCGGTTAATATCAATGTGAAAAATAAAGCAAGCTGTATCAGTTTGTTCATGTGTCAGGCTCCCTTCTGCTTCTTATATCGGTCAGAGATTAACTTTGTTTTACATTTCTTCCTGTCGGTGGTTTTGTTGTAAATTGCGAAATAAGGGGGGAATTGTTGGTTCTTTGCATTCTGGGTGGGGATGAAAGATTTTCTTTTTCTCTCTTGCGCTCATAGAAAACCCATGTTACAATGTAAAAGTTGTTCCGGATAAGTCGTCCTTGACTAAAGATCCGGTATTGTGTAGAATAGTTATTGAATTGAATATAAATCACAAGCAGAAGCACCCGCTTCTCACCTGATTGACACATGCATGTAGTTGGCAGGTTGACCGTACATTTTTATTGATACAGATGTTCGTAGTGTGGGTGTTTTATAATGCCCACACTTTTTGTTTGCCTGCAAAATGCATTCAAAATGAGTTGTGAATCAATTCGAAGAAACTATGGAGGTGGCTCATTATTAGCAAAGATCAATTGGTTAATGAGGGTATCCGTGCACGTGAGGTCCGTTTAATCGGACAAAATGGCGACCAGCTTGGAATCAAGTCCCGTCAGGAAGCACTTGAAATCGCCGGCCGCGCAAATCTTGACCTTGTGTTAGTTGCAGCGAATGCAAAACCGCCTGTCTGCCGAATCATGGACTACGGTAAGTTCCGATTTGAGCAGCAGAAAAAGGAAAAAGAAGCACGCAAGAATCAAAAAATCATTAACTTAAAAGAAGTTCGGTTAAGTCCGACAATCGATGAGCATGACTTTAACACGAAATTGCGCAATGCGATTAAATTCCTTGAAAAAGGCGATAAAGTGAAAGCTTCTATCCGCTTTAAAGGACGCGCAATCACTCATAAAGAAATCGGTCAGCGTGTATTAGACCGTTTCTCCGAAGCATGTGCTGAGGTTGCGACAGTCGAAACAAAACCAAAAATGGACGGCCGCAGCATGTTCTTAATGCTCGCACCGAAAAACGAAAAGCAATAAGGAGGAAATCCCATGCCAAAAATGAAAACTCACCGCGGATCTGCTAAACGTTTTAAAAAGACAGGTTCTGGGAAGTTAAAACGTTCTCACGCGTACACAAGTCACTTATTCGCCAACAAATCTCAAAAGCAAAAGCGTAAGCTTCGCAAGAGTGCTGTTGTAAGCGCAGGAGACTTCAAACGTATCAAACAAATGCTTGCTAACATCAAGTAATCGGATAAGGAACAATTAGGAGGGAAATTCAATGCCAAGAGTAAAAGGCGGAACTGTTACACGTAAGCGTCGTAAAAAGGTTCTTAAATTAGCAAAAGGTTATTTCGGTTCAAAACATACATTATACAAAGTAGCTAACCAGCAGGTCATGAAATCTGGAAACTATGCTTTCCGTGACCGTCGTCAGAAAAAACGTGATTTCCGTAAACTTTGGATCACTCGTATCAACGCAGCTGCTCGCATGAACGGCCTTTCTTACAGCCGTTTAATGCACGGTCTTAAGCTTTCTGGTATCGAAGTAAACCGTAAAATGCTTGCTGATCTTGCTGTAAACGATCTTACTGCATTCAATCAGCTTGCTGATGCTGCTAAAGCTCAATTAAACAAGTAATCATATAGAGCCGCTCTCCAGCAGAGCGGCTTTTTCTATATAAAGGATGAGGCAACATGATTATTGCTGCTTATTTGGTGTTGATTAATCTGTGCGGTTTTTGGGTGATGGGCATTGACAAACGCAAAGCGCAGCAGCACAAGTGGAGAATTTCTGAAGACCGGCTGTGGCTGATAGCCATCGTGTTTGGAGCGCTCGGTGTCTGGCTTGGCATGCAAACCTTCAGACATAAAACGAAACACGCTTCTTTTAAGTACGGAGTACCGCTTCTTCTGGTAATTGAAGCGATTCTCATCGCTATTTACTACAGCCCGTTTGATTTATAAAAAGCAGAAAAGCGTTTAACGCTCTTCTGCTTTTTTTGCGAGTTTAATGGGCTGGTCCCAGTCAATCTTACAATTTGGATATCGTTCCAGCACTTTTTCTTCAATGCTCTCAAAATCTTTTGCAGAGAAATGCTTCAGCTTCTCAGGAGATTCTGTCCAGACAAAGATCGTGTGAATAAACAGCGGATGATCCTTGGAAGGAATATGCTTTTCTCCCTCAAAAAGCACGCCTTTATACGTCAGCTGAAAATTCTTCCGGGTATTGTTTTGTTCATCAATAATATAAAAATGTTCTTTTGATTGGGCCAGCTTAAGCCTTCTCTTAGGATTCGCGACATATTTGACCACGGCATAAATACAATAAGCAAAAAGTGCAAGCAAAATAATCCTTAGAACCATGACAAACATTGTGTGAAGGCACCTCCCTTATGGTGATGATCTGATGTAATACGAAAAGCATAGAAAAAGGTTTCACTTTTTCTAAAAGAAAGCTGTAAAAACATATACCCGATTTTCAAGTGAAATAGTCGTATGGTTAGCGCTATGTTCTGTATAATAAGAATGCAGGACTGATGAAGGAGGGTTTGGAACATGGCAAAATTAGATGAAACATTGACCATGCTGAAAGATTTAACAGATGCAAAAGGCATACCGGGCAATGAAAGAGAAGTAAGGCAAGTGATGAAATCATACATAGAACCATTTGCTGATGAGGTGACAACAGATCGCCTTGGCAGTTTAATTGCCAAAAAAACTGGTGCAGAAAACGGCCCGAAAATTATGATCGCCGGACATTTGGATGAAGTCGGCTTTATGGTGACACAAATCACAGATAAAGGCTTTATCCGTTTTCAAACCGTTGGCGGCTGGTGGGCTCAGGTTATGCTTGCTCAGCGGGTCACCATTGTCACAAAAAAAGGAGAAATCACTGGGGTTATCGGATCTAAGCCGCCTCATATTTTGTCTCCTGAAGCAAGAAAAAAATCAGTGGAAATAAAAGACATGTTTATTGATATTGGAGCTTCAAGCCGGGAAGAAGCCTTGGAGTGGGGGGTACTTCCGGGAGATATGATCGTTCCGCATTTTGAATTTACGGTCATGAACAATGAAAAATTCCTACTCGCAAAGGCGTGGGACAACCGCATCGGCTGTGCGATTGCAATTGATGTGTTAAGAAACTTACAAAACACAGACCATCCAAATATAGTGTATGGCGTCGGAACCGTGCAGGAGGAAGTTGGGCTGAGGGGAGCGAAAACGGCTGCACACACCATTCAGCCTGATATTGCGTTTGGTGTTGATGTAGGGATAGCAGGAGACACGCCTGGCATTTCCGAGAAGGAAGCGCAGAGCAAAATGGGCAAAGGCCCGCAGATTATCGTTTACGATGCATCCATGGTCTCTCACAAAGGTTTGCGTGATGCAGTTGTGGCAACTGCAGAGGAAGCCGGCATTCCGTACCAATTTGATGCCATTGCCGGCGGCGGAACTGATTCGGGTGCCATCCATTTGACGGCAAATGGCGTTCCTGCACTGTCCATTACCATTGCAACCCGCTACATTCATACGCACGCGGCCATGCTGCATCGTGATGATTATGAAAACGCGGTAAAGTTAATTACAGAAGTCATTAAGAAGTTAGACCGAAAAACGGTTGACGAAATTACGTACCAATAAAGATACGGAAGAATCCGCCTATTGAGGCGGATTCTATTTTTTTGTCTGTACAAATTACAGCATAGTGACTACAATAAAGGGGATACCGAAAATTTCCTGAACATGACGATATACGATACGCAGCTCGATTTGACAGGAAGGGAGGATAAATAATCTAATTTGTAAGCGCTTTCTAATATAAAGGAGGTTGAACAAAATTGAAAAAGAAAAAAACATGGAAACGCTTCTTACACTTTTCGAGTGCCGCTCTGGCTGCAGGTTTGATATTCACTTCTGCTGCTCCCGCAGAGGCAGCATTTTGGGGTGCATCCAATGAGCTGCTTCATGACCCGACTATGATTAAAGAGGGGAGCTCATGGTATGCGCTCGGAACAGGGCTTACTGAAGAACGGGGACTGCGGGTTTTGAAGTCTTCAGACGCTAAAAATTGGACCGTACAAAAATCCATTTTCACTACACCGCTATCGTGGTGGTCCAATTATGTGCCGAATTATGGTCTAAACCAGTGGGCGCCGGACATCCAATACTATAACGGCAAGTACTGGCTGTATTATTCCGTTTCTTCTTTTGGAAGCAATACATCTGCCATTGGCCTGGCATCTTCAACAAGCATCAGTTCGGGGAGCTGGAAGGACGAGGGCTTGGTGATCCGTTCGACAAGCTCCAATAATTATAACGCCATTGATCCGGAGCTGACATTCGACAAGGATGGCAATCCGTGGCTTGCATTCGGCTCGTTTTGGAGCGGCATTAAGCTGACTAAGCTCGATAAGAGTACGATGAAGCCTACAGGCTCGCTCTATTCGATTGCAGCTAGACCGAATAATGGGGGTGCCTTAGAAGCTCCTACTCTTACGTATCAAAATGGCTATTACTATTTAATGGTTTCATTTGATAAATGCTGTGACGGGGTAAACAGTACGTACAAAATTGCTTACGGAAGATCCAAAAACATTACAGGCCCTTATCTTGATAAAAGCGGAAAAAGCATGCTTGAAGGCGGAGGCACCATTTTGGATTCGGGCAATGACCAATGGAAAGGACCTGGAGGCCAGGATATTGTGAACGGAAACATTCTTGTTCGTCATGCCTATGATGCCAATGACAACGGCATTCCAAAGCTTCTCATCAATGATTTGAATTGGAGCTCGGGCTGGCCGTCCTATTGAATCAAAAAGCCGGGCTCTGCCCCCGGCTTTTTTTAAAAGAAAAGATTGACAGTATAATAGTCAATTACTATAATAAAATTGTTCGTACAAATATTTATTTATAGGTTTATTTTCTATCATTAGTACGTATCTTTTGTATTTGAAAGCGTTTTATTTTATGAGAAAGGGGCAGTTTACATGCTTCAGACAAAGGATTATGAATTCTGGTTTGTGACAGGAAGCCAGCACCTATACGGGGAAGAGACGCTGGAACTCGTAGATCAGCATGCTAAAAGCATTTGTGAGGGGCTCAGCGGGGTTTCTTCCAGATATAAAATCACTCATAAGCCCGTCGTCACTTCACCGGAAACCATTAGAGAGCTGTTAAGAGAAGCGGAGTACAGTGAGACATGTGCTGGCATCATTACATGGATGCACACATTTTCCCCTGCAAAAATGTGGATAGAAGGCCTTTCCTCTTATCAAAAACCGCTTATGCATTTGCATACCCAATATAATCGCGATATCCCGTGGGGTACGATTGACATGGATTTTATGAACAGCAACCAATCCGCGCATGGCGATCGAGAGTACGGTTACATCAACTCGAGAATGGGGCTTAGCCGAAAAGTCATTGCCGGCTATTGGGATGATGAAGAAGTGAAAAAAGAAATGTCCCAGTGGATGGATACGGCGGCTGCATTAAATGAAAGCAGACATATTAAGGTTGCCAGATTTGGAGATAACATGCGTCATGTCGCGGTAACGGACGGAGACAAGGTGGGAGCGCATATTCAATTTGGCTGGCAGGTTGACGGATATGGCATCGGGGATCTCGTTGAAGTGATGGATCGCATTACGGACGACGAGGTTGACACGCTTTATGCCGAGTATGACAGACTATATGTGATCAGTGAGGAAACAAAACGTGACGAAGCAAAGGTAGCGTCCATTAAAGAACAGGCGAAAATTGAACTTGGCTTAACCGCTTTTCTTGAGCAAGGCGGATACACAGCGTTTACGACATCGTTTGAAGTGCTGCACGGAATGAAACAGCTGCCGGGACTTGCCGTTCAGCGCCTGATGGAGAAAGGCTATGGGTTTGCCGGTGAAGGAGATTGGAAGACAGCGGCCCTTGTACGGATGATGAAAATCATGGCTAAAGGAAAAAGAACTTCCTTCATGGAAGATTACACGTACCATTTTGAACCGGGAAATGAAATGATTCTGGGCTCTCACATGCTTGAAGTGTGTCCGACTGTCGCTTTGGATCAGCCGAAAATCGAGGTTCATCCGCTTTCGATTGGCGGCAAAGAGGACCCTGCGCGTTTTGTATTTAACGGCATCAGCGGTTCTGCCATTCAAGCTAGCATTGTTGATATTGGCGGGCGTTTCCGCCTTGTGCTGAATGAAGTCACCGGCCAGGAAATTGAAAAAGACATGCCGAATTTACCGGTTGCCCGTGTTCTCTGGAAGCCGGAGCCGTCATTGAAAACAGCAGCGGAGGCATGGATTTTAGCCGGCGGTGCACACCATACCTGCCTGTCTTATGAACTGACAGCGGAGCAAATGCTTGATTGGGCGGAAATGGCGGGGATCGAAAGTGTTCTCATTTCCCGTGATACGACAATTCATAAACTGAAACACGAGTTAAAATGGAACGAGGCGCTTTACCGGCTTCAAAAGTAGAGGGGGATGTCACATGGCTTACACAATAGGGGTTGATTTTGGAACTTTATCAGGAAGAGCGGTGCTCGTTCATGTCCAAACAGGGGAGGAACTTGCAGCTGCTGTAAAAGAATACAGGCATGCTGTCATTGATACCGTCCTTCCAAAAACGGGTCAAAAGCTGCCGCGTGACTGGGCGCTGCAGCACCCTGCTGATTACCTCGAAGTCTTGGAAACAACCATTCCGTCTTTACTCGAACAGACGGGCGTTGACCCGAAAGACATTATCGGGATTGGAATTGATTTCACGGCATGTACGATCCTTCCTATTGACAGCAGCGGGCAGCCGTTATGCATGCTGCCTGAATATGAAGAGGAGCCGCACAGCTATGTGAAGCTCTGGAAGCATCATGCGGCCCAAAAACATGCTGATCGGCTCAATCAAATCGCGGAAGAAGAAGGAGAGGCTTTTTTACAGCGGTACGGAGGAAAAATTTCATCAGAATGGATGATTCCAAAGGTCATGCAAATTGCCGAGGAAGCGCCTCACATTTATGAAGCGGCTGACCGGATCATCGAGGCTGCAGACTGGATCGTGTACCAGCTGTGCGGCTCGCTCAAGCGAAGCAATTGTACCGCAGGGTATAAAGCGATGTGGAGTGAAAAAGCGGGGTATCCGTCAGATAATTTCTTTGAGAAATTAAATCCTTCAATGAAAACGATTACAAAGGACAAATTGTCAGGTTCTATTCATTCAGTAGGAGAAAAAGCCGGCAGTCTGACTGAAAAAATGGCAAAGCTGACAGGGCTTCTCCCGGGAACGGCTGTTGCGGTTGCCAATGTGGACGCTCATGTTTCGGTACCGGCGGTCGGCATTACAGAGCCAGGGAAAATGCTGATGATTATGGGAACCTCGACGTGCCATGTTCTACTTGGTGAAGAGGTGCATATCGTTCCAGGAATGTGCGGCGTTGTGGACAACGGAATTCTCCCGGGCTATGCGGGATATGAAGCCGGGCAGTCCTGTGTCGGCGATCATTTTGACTGGTTTGTGAAAACATGTGTCCCGCCAGCTTATCAAGAGGAAGCAAAGGAAAAAAACATTGGCGTTCATGAGCTGCTGAGTGAGAAAGCAAACCATCAAGCGCCTGGTGAAAGCGGCTTGCTTGCTTTAGATTGGTGGAATGGAAACCGTTCAACTCTTGTTGATGCAGATTTAACAGGGATGCTGCTTGGCATGACACTGCTGACGAAGCCTGAAGAGATTTATAGAGCGTTAGTTGAAGCGACAGCTTACGGAACCCGGATGATTATCGAAACATTCAAAGAAAGCGGTGTCCCGATTGAGGAACTGTTCGCAGCCGGCGGAATAGCTGAGAAAAACCCGTTTGTCATGCAGATTTATGCGGATGTGACAAATATGGACATTAAAATCTCTGGTTCACCGCAAGCCCCAGCCTTAGGATCTGCCATTTTCGGCGCGCTTGCAGCAGGCAAAGAAAAAGGCGGCTACGATGACATCAAAGAGGCAGCGGCGAACATGGGAAAACTGAAAGATATAACTTATACGCCAAATGCCGAAAACGCCGCGGTTTATGAAAAATTGTACGCTGAATATAAAGAGCTGGTTCATTATTTCGGAAAAGAAAACCATGTCATGAAACGTCTGAAAACGATCAAAAATCTTCAATTTTCATCTGCCGCCAAAAAGAATTGATAAAGGGTGATGGAGCATGCTTGAAACATTAAAAAAGGAAGTGCTGGCTGCCAACCTGAAGCTTCAAGAGCATCAGCTGGTAACCTTTACGTGGGGAAATGTCAGCGGTATTGACCGTGAAAAAGAAAGAATTGTCATCAAACCTAGCGGAGTCGAATACAGCGATCTGACAGCCGATGACTTGGTTGTTTTGAACCTTGATGGAGAGGTCGTCGAAGGCTCGCTTAAGCCTTCTTCAGATACACCTACCCATGTTTATTTATATAAAGCCTTTCCGAATATCGGGGGAATTGTCCATACCCATTCTCAATGGGCGACAAGCTGGGCACAATCGGGCAGAGACATCCCTCCGTTAGGCACGACCCATGCTGATTATTTTGACAGTGCGATTCCATGTACTCGAGAAATGTATGATGAAGAAATCATTCATGACTACGAACTGAATACAGGAAAAGTCATAGCGGAAACCTTTCAGCATCATAATTACGAACAGGTGCCGGGTGTGCTCGTGAATAATCACGGACCGTTCTGCTGGGGCACTGACGCCTTAAATGCCATTCATAACGCAGTTGTATTAGAAACGGTTGCCGAAATGGCCTATCACTCCATTATGCTGAACAAGGATGTAACCCCAATCAATACAGTCCTGCATGAAAAGCATTTTTATCGAAAACACGGAGCAAATGCGTATTATGGCCAGTCATGATACGCCTGTGTCACCGGCTGGCATTCTGATTGACTTGGACGGTACTGTATTCAGAGGAAATGAGTTGATCGAAGGAGCTAGAGAAGCGATCAAAACGCTTAGGAGAATGGGAAAGAAAATCGTCTTTTTAAGCAACCGGGGGAATATCTCCCGTGCCATGTGCAGAAAAAAACTTCTTGGCGCGGGGATTGAAACGGACGTAAACGACATTGTTCTGTCATCAAGCGTGACAGCGGCTTTTCTGAAAAAACATTATCGTTTTTCAAAGGTATGGGTGCTTGGGGAACAAGGCTTGGTTGACGAGCTGAGGCTGGCCGGTGTGCAGAACGCGAACGAACCGAAGGAAGCGGATTGGCTCGTGATCTCCCTTCATGAAACGCTCACGTACGACGATTTAAATCAAGCCTTTCAAGCGGCTGCCGGCGGCGCTCGTATTATCGCTACAAACAAAGACCGCTCTTTTCCGAACGAAGACGGAAATGCCATTGATGTGGCTGGAATGATTGGGGCAATAGAGGCTTCCGCACAAGCGAAGACTGAACTTGTTGTCGGAAAACCGTCATGGCTGATGGCGGAGGCTGCCTGTACAGCAATGGGGCTGTCCGCACATGAATGCATGATTATAGGAGACAGCATTGAATCTGACATTGCGATGGGGAAGCTTTATGGCATGAAAAGCGCCTTAGTGCTAACTGGTTCTGCGAAACAGGGTGAACAGCGTTTGTACACGCCGGATTATGTGCTGGATTCTATTAAGGATGTAACCAAATTGGCTGAGGAGGGGATTCTGATATGAATCGTATCGCAGCTGACGTTCAGCGTGCTTTTGAAAACGCCGGAGAAAAGACGTTACCTATAAAAGTTGAAGAAATTGTTCTCGGTAAACAAGCAGCTGATTCGCTTTTGGATTATGTAAAACGAAAAAACAATAAACATATTGTCCTTGTCTGCGACGCGAATACACACCGCATTGCAGGAATTGATCTGGAAAATCAGCTGAATCAAGCAGGATTTCAGGCCGAGTGCCTGATCATTCCAGAAAATGAAGCTGGAGATGTGACAGCTGATGAACGATCGCTCATTCATGTGCTGATCCATACGAAACAATCAACGGATGTCATGATCGCAGTCGGTTCGGGCACGATTCATGATATCGTCCGCTTTGCGGCGTTTCAAAGAGATTTGCCGTTTATTTCTTATCCGACTGCTCCATCAGTAGACGGTTTTACATCAGCAGGGGCGCCAATTATTTTATACGGTACGAAAACAACCATTCAAACGAAGGCCCCATCTGCGCTGTTCGCTGATCTGGATCTATTAAAAGCGGCACCCCAGTCAATGGTGGCGGCTGGATTTGGTGACATGCTCGGTAAAATCACGTCTTTAGCAGATTGGGAAATATCCCGGCATCTTGCCGGTGAGCCTTATTCGCCTGCAGGAGCTAAGATCGTTCAGGAGGCGCTTGCTGCCTGCATTGAACACACAGAAGACATTGCGATGAAAACGGAAACAGGCATACGGGTTTTGATGGAGTCTTTACTTGTATCGGGGCTTGTCATGCTGGCATTAGATCATTCCCGCCCGGCATCAGGCGGAGAACATCATATTTCACATTGGATTGAGATGGAATTAATGGAGAAAAAACGGCCACAGATTCTTCATGGGGCAAAGGTGGGCTGTGCAGCTGTTTTATTAACTGACACATACAGAAAGCTCGCTAAGGATGAGGGATTGAACGAATTTTCACCGAGCCGGCGGCAAGCCATCCAATCGGCTTATCAAACTCTCCCGGAAGGAGAAGTGCTGGCTGATTGGCTGAGATCAGCCGGAGGCCCTGCGTATTTTGACGAAATCGGTGTCGGGCAGGATTCTGTCAAGAATGCCTTCAGACACGCGCATACCTTAAGAGACCGCTGCACCGGATTAAGAATCATTAATGAAAACAAAACACTGATCAACCATGGTCTATATGAATAGCCCGCACCTCGAATGGAAGGGGTAACGCAGATGAAAAAAATGACTGTCTGTTTTCTTGTGCTCATGATGTTGCTGACATTACTCATTGCCGGGTGTTCAGCAGAAAGATCATCCGGGAAGTCGGGTGAAACCGAGCTGACCTTTTGGACATTTAACGGGCTTCATGAGCAGTTCTATGTAGAAATGGTGAAGGAATGGAACAAAAAATATCCTGACCGCAAAATTAAGCTGAATACGGTCGTTTATCCATATGGACAAATGCACGATAACTTATCTATCTCCCTAATAGCGGGAGAAGGCGTTCCTGATATTGCAGATGTCGAATTGGCCCGTTTTTCAAACTTTTTGAAGGGCTCTGACATACCGCTTGCCGACTTGACTCCGCTGATTGAAAAGGATCGCGATAAATTCGTTGAGGCGCGGCTGACATTGTACAGCAAAAACGGAAAGCTTTACGGACTCGATACACATGTAGGGACAACGGTCATGTTTTATAACATGGATGTGATGAAAAAAGCCGGCGTCAATCCTGACGATATTAAAACATGGGATGATTACCATAAAGCCGGACAGAAAGTGCGCAAAGTGACCGGGAAGCCGATGGGAACGGTGGAAACAAATGATTCCGCAACGTTCTTATCTATGATTTCACAGCAAAACTCAGGCTATTTTGATAAAAACGGCAAGCTGATCCTCAATAATGACACCAACGTAAAAACACTTCAATATTTAAAAGACATGATCAATGATAAAACGATGATTCCTGCGCCGGGCGGCGGGCATCACAGTGAAGAATACTACGGCTTTATGAACCAAGGAGGAGCTGCTTCAGTCCTCATGCCGATTTGGTATATGGGAAGATTTATCGATTATATGCCTGATCTGAAAGGGAAGATTGCCATCAGACCGCTCCCGGCATGGAAAGAGGGGGGCGACCGCTCGGCAGGTTTGGGCGGTACGGCAACTGTTGTACCGAAGCAATCCAAGCATGTTGAGTTAGCAAAAGAGTTTTTGGCCTTTGCGAAGGGCTCTGAAGAAGGAAATAAAAAACTCTGGAGCGTACTCGGCTTTGACCCGCTTCGCTGGGATGTTTGGAGCTCCAAGGAATTGAAAGAGAAAAACAAATACACGGATTACTTCCAAAACGGAACAGGCATTTTTTCTGTGCTGCTCGATATCAAGGATGAAATCAATCCAATTTATTTACATGAGGATTTTGCCAAGGCTTCAGACCTTGTCAACAGAAGCGTATTGTTCGACGCGCTTAAATCTCAGCAAAAAACGCCTAAACAAGCCTTGGACAGAGCGGCAGGTGAACTGAAACAGAAATAGAATCCCATTCAAAAAGTGAAAGCGGGGAGGTTCTCATGAAACCTGTGAAAACGGGAACGGTTCATCCCGTTCCTTCAGCTGCGAAACAATCAGGCTGGCGAGATCTGTTTTATTCAAAAAAAGCGGCGCCCTATCTGTTTACAGCGCCATTCGTTTTATCCTTTCTCGTATTTTTTCTATACCCCATCATTAGTGTCTTCATCATGAGCTTCCAAAGAATTTTGCCGGGAGAGGTGTCCTTTGTCGGATTGTCTAATTATACAGCGCTAAACAACCCGACGTTCTATACCGCCCTTTGGAATACGCTGGAATACACCTTTTGGACGCTGATCGTGCTGATTCCTGTTCCATTGCTTCTGGCCATATTCCTGAATTCAAAGCTGGTCAAATTTAGAAATATATTTAAATCAGCATTATTCATCCCGGCATTGACCTCCACCATTGTCGCGGGGATCATTTTTCGGCTGATCTTCGGAGAAATGGAAACGTCTCTGGCCAATTCCATCCTACTCAAACTCGGCTTTTCACCTCAGAACTGGATGAACAATGAACATACCGGCATGTTTTTGATGGTGCTGCTTGCTTCATGGAGATGGATGGGAATCAACATCCTTTACTTTTTAGCCGGTTTGCAAAATGTGCCGAAAGAGCTGTACGAAGCCGCTGATATAGACGGCGCGAATACAATGAAAAAATTTCTGCACATCACGCTGCCGTTTCTCAAGCCTGTAACCGTATATGTGCTGACCATCAGCATCATCGGCGGCTTCAGGATGTTTGAGGAAAGCTACGTCCTTTGGCAGAATAATTCCCCGGGTAATATTGGTCTGACGCTTGTCGGATATTTGTATCAGCAGGGACTTGCCTACAATGAAATGGGATACGGAGCGGCCATCGGCATTGTGCTTTTGATTGTGATCCTTGTTGTCAGCCTGATTTCATTAAAGCTGTCAGGCTCGTTTAAGGGGGAGGGATAAATGTTGCGGCACAGTCCTCAGTTTAGCGTTTATAGAATTGCGCTAACCCTGTTTTTTATGATGCTGAGCCTATTGTATCTTTTTCCGATTTTCTGTTTGCTTTTAGGATCATTAAAGCCGTCATCTGAGCTTTTGCGTGTAGGGCTGAATCTTGATATTGATCCAAAAGTGATGAGTTTTGATAACTACACATTTCTGTTTAATGGCGGCAGCATTTATTTCAAATGGTTTTTTAACAGTCTTGTACTCGGGCTTTTTACGACCGTGCTCACTCTGTTTTTTTCTTCGATGATCGGGTACGGGCTTGCGGTTTATGATTTTAAGGGAAGAAATATCATCTTTGTTCTTGTGCTGATTATTATGATGGTTCCGCTGGAAGTGATGATGCTTCCTCTGTTTAAGCTTACTGTCGGACTGCACTTGATCGATTCATATACGGGTGTCATATTGCCGTTTATCGTTTCACCTGTTGCCGTTTTCTTTTTCAGGCAATATGCCCTTGGCCTTCCAAGAGATCTGCTGGACTCCGCAAGGATGGACGGCTGTACGGAATTCGGCATCTTTTTCAGGATTATGGCACCGCTGATGAAACCGGCTTTCGGTGCGATGATTATCCTTCAGTCCTTAAACAGCTGGAACAACTTCTTGTGGCCGCTGATTGTGCTTCGGTCGAAAGAAATGTTTACGCTTCCAATAGGGCTGTCCAGCTTGCTGAGCCCTTATGGAAATAATTACGACATGCTTATATCCGGCTCAGTATTTGCGATTTTGCCGGTGATTATTATTTTCTTGTTTTTCCAAAAGTACTTTATCTCCGGCCTGACGGTAGGGGGAGTCAAAGGTTAATGAAGGAGGAAACGTGTGATGAAAAAAGCGCGAATGATTGTAGACAAAGAATATAAAATCGGTGAAGTAGATAAACGGATTTATGGCTCGTTTATCGAACATATGGGTCGTGCGGTATATGAAGGCATATACGAGCCTGATCACCCTGAAGCGGATGAAGATGGATTTAGAAAAGATGTCCAGTCGCTGATCAAAGAATTACAGGTTCCCATCATCCGCTATCCGGGCGGAAACTTTTTATCCGGATACAACTGGGAGGACGGTGTCGGACCAGTCGAAAACCGCCCGAGACGGCTTGACTTGGCATGGCAAACGACAGAAACCAATGAAGTGGGAACAAATGAATTTTTATCTTGGGCAAAAAAGGTGAACACTGAGGTCAATATGGCCGTCAACCTTGGCACAAGAGGCATAGATGCCGCTCGTAATCTCGTTGAATATTGCAACCATCCGAAAGGCTCTTACTGGAGTGATTTAAGAAGATCGCATGGCTATGAACAGCCGTATGGCATCAAAACATGGTGCTTAGGAAACGAAATGGATGGACCGTGGCAGATCGGCCACAAAACAGCTGATGAATACGGACGGCTTGCTGCAGAGACAGCAAAGGTCATGAAGTGGGTTGACCCATCAATTGAACTCGTTGCCTGCGGCAGCTCAAACAGCGGCATGCCGACCTTTATCGATTGGGAAGCGAAGGTGCTTGAGCATACGTATGAGCATGTCGACTATATCTCTCTTCACACTTACTACGGAAACCGGGATAACAATCTGCCAAACTACTTGGCCCGTTCCATGGATTTGGATCATTTTATCAAATCAGTCGCTGCGACCTGTGACTATGTAAAAGCAAAAACACGCAGCAAGAAAACAATCAATCTATCTCTGGATGAATGGAACGTATGGTATCACTCAAATGAGGCTGATAAAAAAGTCGAACCGTGGATCACTGCGCGTCCGATTTTAGAGGATATTTACAATTTTGAAGATGCCTTATTAGTCGGCTCTCTGCTCATTACGATGCTGCAGCACGCAGACCGTGTGAAAATTGCGTGTCTTGCACAGCTTGTCAATGTCATCGCGCCGATCATGACGGAAAAAGGCGGAGAAGCATGGAGACAGCCGATTTTCTATCCATACATGCATGCTTCTGTTTATGGAAGGGGCGAGTCACTGAAACCGCTTATTTCTTCTCCGAAGTACGACTGTTCTGATTTCACTGATGTGCCATATGTTGATGCTGCTGTTGTGTACTCTGAAGAGGAAGAAACCCTCACTATTTTTGCGGTAAACAAGGCTGAGGATCAGATGGAGACGGAGATTTCGCTCAGAGGCTTTGAATCCTACCAAATCGCAGAGCACATCGTACTTGAGCATCAGGATATCAAAGCGACAAACCAGCATAACAGAAAAAATGTCGTTCCGCATTCCAACGGAACATCGTCTGTCAGCGAAAACGGCTTAACTGCTCATTTCACGCCGCTTTCCTGGAATGTGATCCGCCTGAAAAAACAGTCATAAGAGAAGCTAAGCCGGAGATTTCTCTCCGGCTTGTCTTTCAACTGCCACGAGCCGGCCCGTTCAAGCCGGCTTTTTGTATAGGAAAAAATGACCGCTTTTCACCATGAAATTATGATATATTTATGAAAAACAGCAAAGGGGATGGGAGAAAATGAATGCGGTTACAATTGTGATAGCATCAATGTGTATTTTGGCTATTGCCTATCGTTTATACGGAACATTTATGATGGTGAAGGTTCTCAAAGTGAATGATGACAAGCCAACACCTGCTCATGCGCTTGAGGATGGGAAAGACTATGTGCCTACAAATAAATGGGTTTCGTTCGGCCACCACTTTGCCGCGATCGCAGCGGCCGGGCCGCTGGTCGGACCAATTCTGGCGGCGCAGTTTGGCTATTTGCCGGGATTATTGTGGCTGTTAATCGGGGCGGTAATTGGGGGAGCCGTCCATGATATTGTGGTGTTGTTTGCATCGATGCGCAAAAACGGAAAATCGCTGTCGGAAGTGGCAAAGGATGAGCTTGGCCCTGTTGCAGGATTTTGTACAGGACTGTCCATGCTGTTTATCATCACGATCACAATGGCGGGTCTGTCGATGGTTGTCTTGCATGCGCTTGAACGTAATCCATGGGGAACATTTGCGGTAGGGATTACGATACCGATTGCGATGGGTGTGGGCTTATTTTATAAGAAAACGGGAAATTTAAAGCTCGCTTCAACGGTCGGCTTTCTCTTTTTAATGGCAGGAGTCTTTATCGGTCCATGGGTACAGACTACAGCGCTCGGTGACTTTTTAACACTAGATACGAAAACGCTTGCAATAGCGCTTCCTGTTTATGCGTTTTTTGCGGCTGCGCTTCCCGTTTGGCTGCTTCTTGCTCCGCGTGATTATTTAAGCAGCTTTATGAAAATCGGTGTTTTTATCGCTTTGATTGTTGGTGTGTTTGTCGTCAATCCGTCCATTCCGTTCCCTGCGTTTACAGAATTCGTAAAAGGCGGCGGGCCGGTGCTGGCAGGACCTGTCTGGCCGTTCATCTCAATAACCATCGCCTGCGGGGCGATCTCTGGGTTCCATGCCTTTGTCGGCTCAGGAACGACACCGAAAATGCTGAATAAATGGAGTGATATGAAGCCGGTTGCGTTTGGCGCAATGCTTGTTGAGTGTCTTGTCGGCATCATGGCGCTGATTGCAGCGACCGCTTTACAGCCTGCTGATTACTTTGCGATTAACAGCACGCCTGAGGTTTTCCGTACGCTTGGCATGAATGTCGTACATTTGCCTGAATTGAGCAGGGAAATCGGTTTGGACTTAGAAGGAAGAACAGGGGGAGCCGTCACACTTGCGGTGGGAATGACTTATATTTTTACCGGAATGCCGTTTTTCAGCCATTTGGCCTCATACTTTTTCCAATTTGTCATTATGTTTGAAGCGGTCTTTATTTTAACAGCGATTGACGCCGGCACACGCGTCGCCCGTTATTTGATCCAGGATTTCTTCGGGGAGGTGTATAAGCCGCTGAAGAAAACAGACTGGATTCCGGGCTCTGTATTTGCCAGCGCGCTTGCCTGTTTGATGTGGGGGTACTTGCTGTATTCAGGAGATATCGGTTCCATTTGGGCGCTGTTCGGCGTTTCTAATCAGCTGATGGCTTCAGTGGGGCTGATTATCGGAGCGACCATCGTGCTGAAAATCGCTGATAAACGCCGATACATTCTGACTTGCCTTATCCCGCTTGCCTATTTATATGTCACTGTCAATTATGCGGGCTATTGGATGGTGCGCAATGTGTATCTCAATCCTGAAGCAGCAGGATATAGTGTATTGAATGGCGTATTATCTATCATCATGCTGGTGTTAGGCTTCATTATTATCGTGGCGGCTGTGAAAAAATGGGCGCAGATGTGGAAAGATCCGAGCTTAAGGATGGAAGCGTCTATACCGGGCTAGAAGGACTATTGAAAATGTTGAGGGGGTTTTCAATGAATCTATCAATGAAATATCTTATTCTATACGTATCGGACAGCAAGCGGGCTATTCATTTTTACCGGGATATTTTAGGACTGCCGATTCGTGCTGAACACGGAACGTATATCGAATTTGATACAGGGTCTACGATATTGGCGCTTAATACGCGGGAAAGCGCCAGAGACATCACGGCGCTGGACATTCCGGATACATCTGCTTCAAACACATTTGAAATCGGGTTTGTTACTGAAAATGTAGAAGCTGTCATCAAAAGGATGAGAGAACAAGGCGTATCGATTATCGGGGAGCCAAAAGTGAAACCATGGGGGCAGACGGTCGCCTATATCGCTGATCCGGATGGACATTATATCGAAATTTGCAGTCCGATGGAATAACGCACAAAAGCCCAAAACAATGTCTGTTTTGGGCTTTCTCATGATGTTTTGTGCCCGGCTGCTTCCAATAGCAAATCAGCCAGGTGAACGGCTCTGACTTTACCGCTTAGTCCTTCGCGTTCAATCCCGAGCTTCATCTGCAGCAGGCAGCCGGGATTTGCTGTTACAATGAGGATCGCTTCGGTTGCTTTGACGGCAGCCATTTTGCTGTCCAGTATTTTCATAGACATTTCAGCTTCGACGATGTTGTAAATTCCCGCTGACCCGCAACAGCTGTCTGCTTTCTCCATTTCTTTGAATTCCGCCCCTTTGATGCTTTTAAGAAGCTGGCGGGGCTCAAGCGACGTATGCATTACATTTCTTAGGTGGCATGAATCTTGGTAGGTAACGACCTGAGGCGTCTCGAGCGCTAAGTCCATTTGATGGAAATCGAGTTCAACCAAAACAGAAGAAAAATCCTTCAGCTTTTGAACAAAAGCGGCGGCCCGCTCCGACCATTCCGGGTCATCCTTCAGCAAATGATCATATTCGGTCAGAAAGGCTCCGCATCCTCCTGCGTTTGTAATGACTGCATCCACGTCTAATGCTTCGAAAGCAGCGATATTTTGTTTCGCGAGCTCTTTCCCTGTGTTTTTTTCACCGCTGTGTCCATGAAGCGCCCCGCAGCAAGCCTGTTCAGGCGGAATGACAATGTCACAGCCTGCCAGCTGTAAAAGCTTCAATGTGGCGTTGTTGGTCGGTAAAAACATTGTATCCATTAAGCAGCCCGAAAAAAAGGCGACCCGTTTTTTCATGGGGCCAATGGACGGCAGGAAACGCGGCCGATGTTTCATGTCTTTGCTTTTTGGAACATCAGGAAGAACAGCTTCCATCGTCCGCAAATGCTCAGGCAGGACCCGAAGCATGCCTGATTTTCGCACAGCGGTTTGCAGTCCTGAACGCTGATACAAACCGATAAGGCTTACAGCTGAGCGCATGCGGTTTTGATGCGGAAACAGCTCGTGAAAAGCCGTCTTTCGCATGACACGTTCACCAAGCGAGTGTTTTTTATTTTGGTGGATAATATCTCTGGCTTCCTCAAGCAGCTGCCCGTATTTCACGCCAGACGGGCATACAGGCTCACAGGCGCGGCAGCCGAGGCAAAGTGACAGCGACCGTTCGACATCTTCATCCGGTTCAATCATACCGTCGGCTACGGCTTTCATTAAGGCGATGCGCCCGCGCGGAGAGTGTGTTTCCTGAAATCCCGATTCGATATAGGTCGGACAGGAAGGAAGACAGAAACCGCAGCGCATACAATTTAATAACTCGCCTTCATCCATACGCTCTTTAAATTCATTTTGGATCTGTTTCATTTCTTTTTCTGTTGTCATCTTTCCGCCACCACACGTTTTCTGGCATCTTTCGCAAACACTTTGCCCGGATTTAATATGTTCCGGGGGTCAAATGCCGCTTTCAACGCTTTCATCGCATCAATGCCTTCTTTTTTCAGCTTCATTTCCAAGTAAGGCGCTTTCATTTCCCCGACTCCGTGCTCTCCGGTTATCGTCCCGCCAAGTTCAATCGCTTTCTCAAAAATCTCGGCAAAAGCCTGTTCGACACGTTCCATTTCATCCTTATTTCTTATGTCTGTCGTGCATGTCGGGTGAAGGTTCCCGTCTCCCGCATGGCCAAAGGTGCAGATGGAAATATCATATTTAGCAGCAATATCATTAATCGCTTTAACCATATTGGCGATTTCTGAGCGAGGAACGGTCGCATCCTCTAAAATCGTCGTCGGTTTGAGGCGGGCTAGGGCAGAAAGTGCAGAACGCCGGGCTTCAGTCAGGGCAAACGCTTCCTCCTCTGTTTGTGCGGTCTGAACGGAAACGGCGTCGCCTTTTTTGCAGATCGCCTCAATCTTTTCCATATCCCGTTCAACAGTTTCAAATGGCCCGTCTTGTTCAATTAACAAAACTGCTTTTGCGCTTGTCGGAAGTCCGATTTTGGCATAATCCTCAATCACCAAAAGTGTAGGCTGGTCGAGAAATTCAAGTGTGGCGGGTATGATTTTTGCGGCAATGATGTCTGATACCGTTTGAGCAGCGGCATCGATATTTTCATATAGGGCAAGCAGCGTCTTTTTTGTTTCAGGCTTTGGAACGAGCTTGACGATTGCCTCTGTCACAATGCCGAGTGTTCCTTCTGAGCCGACAAAAAGACGTGTGAGATCGTATCCGGCCACATCCTTTGCGAGTTTTCCGCCGGTGCGGATGATGTCACCATTTGCGAGCACAACCTCCAGTCCAATAACATAGTCGCGGGTGACGCCGTATTTTAATCCGCGGAGCCCGCCGGAATTTTCATTGATGTTGCCGCCGATAGTTGATATTTTCATAGAACTCGGATCGGGCGGATAAAACAAACCTTTGCTTTCAACTGCCTTGATCATATCCAGCGTAATAACGCCCGGCTGAACTGTGGCAGTTAAATTTTCTTCATCAATTTCAAGAATCCGGTTCATGTGCTTAAAGAGAAGCACAAGTCCGCCTTCAGTCGGGCACGTGCCGCCGCACAGGTTTGTCCCTGATCCTCTTGGAACGATCGGCACTCGATGTTCGCTGCAAATTGTTAAAATGCGTGATACTTCATCAGTATTCCTCGGAGCAATCACGGCATCAGGCATAGACTGATACTGAGGCGTCGCATCATATGAATAGACGAGACGGCCGGCATTCGAGTCATCAAAGTTTTCTGGTCCGGAGACCCGAATCAGCTGCTCCTTTACATCCTTGGTGATCATTTCACCCATCCCCCTGTCAAAAAACGCTTTCAATCTATTGTAAAAGAAAAAAAGCAAAGCCTTCCATGGAGAAACATACAAAAAATGAAACTGAAACTCTCTCTATTTTGTATCTTGATCTAAAAAATAGAGGGCAACGTACATCGTGACGATGTCCTCGGTACGGTCAAAACGTAAACCCGTCAGCTGTTCAGCCTTAGACAGACGATAACGCAATGTATTGATGTGTATATGCATGTCTTCAGCGGTTTGTTTCAAAGACAAATCGTGATGAAAGAAAGTCCGTATCGTATTCATAAGTTCCTGATGCTCTAGCGCATCTCCTAATACTCTTTGCGGAAATTCGTTTCGGGTTCCCGGGCTGATCTCCGTCAGACACATATCAAGCTTCAGATCCTCTTCAAATATGGGCGTTTTTCGCTTAAGGCTGACAGCCAGCGCTTTTTCCGCTTGCTCGTATGACTCTGTCAGGCTGGAGCTTGCGACAGCTCTTCCGGCGCCAGCTGCTGTATATTGGCTGCTTGCGGTATTGGCAAACGAACAAATGTGAAGGATTTTCCGTAAAAGCCGATCCCTTTGTTCATGCTGCGGCACTTCATGATTAATCAAAATCCGTTCATTTCCCCACCTGATGAACAAATCCGCAGGGTACGATGATTTCCAGATGCGTGCCATTTTTTCAATATCATGACGTGACCACTCATACCCCTGAATAAGAATCATTTGGCGCCGGGAGGAAAGGTCAACACCAAGAAGTTGAGCTTTCTCAAGAAAACTGGGAGACCACTCCTATAGTTGCAGCCAATCGATCATAAAGGACTCCAGCATTCTCTCACGCCACTGGGATTGCTCTAAGTGCCGCGATTCCTTAATGAACAGCTCTGTCATTTTTCGAAGCAGTTCTCCGAATGGCTGAATCTCTGCAGGCTCACCTGTCAGCCCGAAGACGGCGATCACATCATGGTCAAAAAATACAGGGAGGTTTATGCCTGCTTTCACTCCTTTTAATCTTGTTTCATCTTCTTTTGTAATAATCACGCTGCGTCTTTCTTTTGCGCAGATAAGCGCTCCCTCATGAAATTGTCCGACACGCTCATCGTTTGTGCCTGCCATAATAAGACCGTCCGTGTTTACAATAATGACTTCACGTTCGTACATTTTTTTAACTTCAGCAATAATTTTTTTCGCTAATAACGGCTGTAAAAACATGGCGTTCCCCCTCATCATGTTTTTATTATATAAGAAAAAAACCGGGCGCTGTCACCCGGTTTCATGTCTTATTCGGCGGGTTTTAATCCGCCTTCAAGCGTTTTCAGCATTTCGTTTTTCTCACTTTCGGATGCGTGCTGCCAAATGACTTCGAATAAAACGCCGAGCCCTGGAAGCATTTTTTCTTCTCCGCTTTGAATCGCATCTACGATTGTATGCTCAAGCTGCTCCTGATTATTACCGGTGACATTGGAGATGACGGCATGACGTAAATTAAGATCCATGTAAAACGCTCCTTTTTCTAAAATGTAATACGTATATTCTAACCCTGCACCTGGTTTATTATGTGCTGTTCTTGCGATATAATAACATCATGTTAAAAAAAGGAGCGCCACATAGACAGTGAAACAAATAGAATCGGCAAAAAACCAAAAAGTGAAGGATTGGAAAAAGCTTCACACAAAAAAAGAACGAACAAAAACAAATACATTTCTGATAGAGGGAGAACACCTCGTTGAAGAGGCGTTGAAAAGCCCGGGCATTGTGAAAGAAATCCTTGTAAAGGATGAAACGAAGATTCCTTCAGATCTTGAGACTGGTATCCAGTGCTATATGCTGAGTGAAGATGCGTTTTCAGCTGTGACTGAAACCGAAACGCCGCAGCAGATTGCCGCTGTGTGCCATATGCCTGAAGAAAAGCTGGCAACGGCACGCAAGGTGCTGCTGATTGACGCTGTTCAAGATCCGGGAAACCTTGGCACAATGATTCGAACGGCTGATGCGGCCGGTTTGGATGCGGTTGTACTCGGTGACGGCACGGCGGACGCCTTTAACGGAAAAACACTGCGATCTGCTCAAGGATCTCACTTCCATATTCCTGTTGTGAGAAGAAACCTGCCTTCATATGTGGACGAATTGAAGGCAGAGGGCGTAAAAGTATACGGCACGGCGTTGCAAAACGGAGCGCCTTACCAGGAGATCCCTCAGTCTGAATCCTTTGCGCTCATTGTAGGAAATGAAGGTGCAGGGGTGGATGCTGCATTGCTGGAAAAAACGGATTTGAACCTGTACGTGCCGCTTTACGGACAGGCTGAATCACTAAACGTTGCGGTTGCGGCTGCCATCCTCGTGTATTACTTGCGAGGATAGTGTTGCGCCAAGCGTTGGATTTCTCTATAATAGAACATAATATTTCAAAAACCGTGACAGAGGACCTCAATTTCTGATCAACTGCTTTCCAGGGAGAAAATGCCGCTGACTGAGAGCATTTTTAACGCAGCCGGAAATTGGCTTCACCTCTTGAGTTGTCGCCGGGACCGTGCACATGCGCGTAAAGGTGAACCGGAATCTGATTCCGTTATGTCAATGAAGCTGACGACAGCATCAGTCTGTCTGAAATAAGGGTGGTACCGCGGCCACAACTCGTCCCTTGTACAAGGGACGGGTTTTTTTTATTTTCCAAAGACATATGAACGGTTTGTTTACATAAAAGGAGGATGCAAAATGGAAGAAAAGCTAAAACAGCTGGAACAAGAAGCTTTAGAACAAGTAGAAGCGGCAAGCTCATTGAAGGTTGTCAATGATATTCGGGTGCAATATCTCGGAAAAAAAGGGCCGATTACAGAAGTGCTGCGCGGAATGGGCAAGCTTTCTGCTGAGGAACGTCCAAAAATGGGGGCGCTCGCGAACGAAGTAAGGGAGCGTATTGCCAATGCGATTGCTGACAAAAACGAGAAGCTTGAAGAAGAGGAAATGAAGCAGAAGCTTGCAGGACAGACAATTGACGTCACGCTGCCGGGGAACCCTGTTGCAGTCGGCGGCCGCCATCCGCTCACTGTTGTCATTGAAGAAATTGAAGATTTATTTATCGGTATGGGCTACACAGTCGAGGAAGGGCCAGAGGTTGAAACGGATTACTACAACTTCGAATCGCTCAATCTTCCGAAAGAACACCCAGCGCGCGATATGCAGGACAGCTTTTACATCACAGAGGAAACTTTGATGAGAACGCAAACTTCTCCTGTCCAAACACGTACGATGGAAAAGCATGAAGGCAAAGGTCCCGTTAAAATCATTTGCCCGGGTAAAGTATATCGCCGTGATAACGATGATGCGACGCACTCTCACCAATTTATGCAAATTGAAGGGCTTGTCGTTGACAAAAACATCAGCATGAGTGATTTAAAAGGAACGCTTGAACTCGTTGCGAAAAAAATGTTCGGGCAAGACCGCGAAATCAGACTCCGTCCAAGCTTCTTTCCGTTTACTGAGCCTTCAGTAGAAGTGGATGTGACATGCTTTAAATGCGGTGGGAACGGCTGCTCAGTCTGTAAAGGAACAGGCTGGATTGAAATCCTCGGCGCCGGCATGGTTCACCCGAACGTGCTTAAAATGGCTGGCTTTGATCCGAAGGAATATCAGGGCTTCGCATTCGGAATGGGTGTTGAGCGCATCGCGATGCTGAAATACGGCATTGATGATATCCGCCACTTCTATACAAACGATGTCAGATTTATTTCGCAGTTTAAACAGGCGTAAGAGGAGGATGCAAGGATGTTTGTTTCTTATAAATGGTTAGAGGATTATGTTGATTTAAAAGGCATGGACCCGGCTGTTCTTGCTGAAAAAATTACAAGAGCCGGTATTGAGGTTGAAGGAATTGAATACAAAGGAGAAGGCATCAAAGGCGTTGTCATCGGCCATGTGCTGGAGCGCGAGCAGCACCCGAATGCTGATAAGCTGAATAAGTGCCTTGTGGATATCGGAGCTGAAGCCCCTGTACAAATCATTTGCGGTGCGCCGAATGTGGATAAGGGACAAAAAGTCGCAGTTGCAACAGTCGGAGCGGTGCTGCCGGGCAATTTCAAAATCAAAAAAGCTAAGCTTCGCGGTGAAGAATCAAACGGCATGATCTGTTCCTTACAGGAGCTTGGTATTGAAAGCAAACTTGTGGCGAAGGAGTATGCAGAAGGCATTTTCGTATTCCCGAATGACGCTGAAACAGGAAGCGATGCCTTAGCGGCTTTACAGCTTGACGATGCGATTCTTGAGCTGGGTTTAACGCCAAACCGCGCGGATGCCATGAACATGCTTGGTGTTGCTTACGAGGTTGCCGCGATTTTAGACACTGAGGTAAAGCTTCCGCAAACGGATTACCCGGCTGCTTCAGAACAAGCGTCTGATTACATTTCAGTCAAAATTGAAGATCAAGAAGCGAACCCGCTGTACACTGCAAAAATCATTAAAAATGTCACGATTGCTCCGTCACCGCTTTGGATGCAGACAAAGCTGATGAATGCAGGCATTCGTCCGCACAACAACGTCGTTGACATCACAAATTTTGTCCTGTTGGAATACGGACAGCCGCTTCATGCGTTTGATTATGACAGATTTGGCTCTAAGGAAGTGGTAGTAAGAAAAGCAGCTGAGAATGAAATGATCGTAACTCTTGATGATCAAGAACGTAAGCTGTCCGCCGATCACCTTGTCATTACAAACGGAACGAAAGCGCAGGCCGTTGCGGGTGTCATGGGAGGAGCAGAGTCAGAGGTTCAGGAAGATACGAAAACGATTTTGCTTGAGGCTGCGTATTTCAACGGGCAGACGGTTCGCAAGGCTTCCAAAGACCTTGGTTTGAGAAGTGAATCAAGCGTAAGATTTGAAAAAGGAATTGATCCGGCGCGCGTACGTCTTGCAGCAGAACGGGCTGCGCAGCTGATCCATCTGTATGCCGGCGGTGAGGTGCTTGCTGGAACAGTTGAGGAAGATCACCTGACAATCGAAGCAAATAACATTCACGTATCTGCTGATAAAGTGAGCAGCGTTCTAGGCCTGACGATCAGTAAAGAAGAACTGATTAGCATTTATAAACGTCTCGGTTTTACGGTCGGTGAAGCGGGTGAACTTCTCGTTGTGACTGTCCCATCACGCCGCGGCGACATTACAATAGAAGAGGATTTAATCGAAGAAGCGGCAAGACTGTACGGCTACGATAACATTCCGTCTACGCTTCCTGAGACAGCGGGAACTACAGGCGGATTAACGCCATACCAGGCAAAACGCCGTAAAGTCAGACGCTTCCTTGAAGGCGCAGGCTTATCACAAGCCATCACTTACTCACTGACAAACGAGAAGAAAGCGGCAGCGTTTGCGATTGAAAAATCACTGAATACTGTGCTTGCGCTTCCAATGAGTGAAGAAAGAAGCATTCTCAGACACAGTCTTGTTCCGAATCTGCTTGATTCTGTTTCTTACAACATCGCGAGGCAGACTGACTCAGTTGCACTGTACGAAGTCGGCTCCGTTTTCCTGACGAAGGAAGAGGACACAAAACCTGTTGAAACAGAACGCGTAGCAGGAGCTGTTACCGGATTATGGCGCAAGCAGCTATGGCAGGGTGAAAAGAAACCAGTTGATTTCTTTGTTGTCAAAGGAATTGTAGAAGGGCTGTTAGACAAACTCAACGTCCTAGACAGCATTGAATTTGTACAGTCTGAACGCAAACAGCTGCATCCGGGCAGAACAGCGAACATTTTATTGAATGGTTCTCTGATCGGCTTCATCGGCCAAGTCCATCCTTCATTGGAAAAAGAACTGGATATAAAGGAAACATACGTATTTGAGCTCGATCTTCATGCGTTGCTCGCAGCAGAAACAGCACCTCTTGTTTACACGGCGATTCCGAAATATCCGTCTGTGACACGTGATATCGCCCTTGTAACAGATAAAACCGTCACAAGCGGACAGCTCGAGAGCGTCATTAAAGAGGCTGGCGGAAAGCTTCTGAAAGAGGTAACCGTCTTTGACGTATACGAAGGCGAACATATGGAGGAAGGCAAGAAGTCAGTCGCTTTCTCACTCCAGTATGTCAACCCTGAACAAACACTGACTGAAGAAGAAGTGACAAAGGCGCACAGCAAAGTGCTGAAAGCGTTAGAAGACACATATCAAGCTGTTTTAAGAGGCTGATAAAAAAGCTTGCAGAGAAATCTGCAAGCTTTTTTCTATGAACGTTTTTTATCAGCAAGGCGCCGCGCTTTTTGCGTATTGGCGAAATGGAGTTTTGTAAAGGTTCTGAGTGCAGATGCCCCTTTTTTGAGGATCAGCTTGGCGGCCGCTTCATCGACGTGAGGACCGGCCCCTTTTGGAAGCGTCATTCCTGCCTCGCGTGATAGTTTATCCATTTCCATTAAAAACGAATATCTTGCAATGATTGAAGCAGCGGCGACAGCCAGGTGAATACCTTCAGCTTTTGTGCTAAAATAGGTCCGCTCCTTCACAATGTCTCTGCCCTTTAAATGATTGAAGTAGACGCCTGGCTCAGCGAATTGGTCAATCAAAATGGCTTCAGGCTTTACTCCATCCAATTTTCTTAATAAATGGGTGATCGCCTGATTGTGCAGCAAAGCTTTCATTTTCCCTTGGCTCATGCCTTTTTCCTGCATGCTGTTATACTTTTCATTTTTTAAAACCAGCAGGCTATATGGAATAGTTTTGATCAGGTTTCGGGCAATCTCGATGATTTGCGGATCTTTTAAATCTTTAGAATCCTTAACACCGAGTTCCTTCATTAAAGGAAGCATGGTTTTGTCGACGTACGCGCATACAACCGTCATTGGGCCAAAGTAATCTCCGGTTCCGACTTCGTCAGAACCGATAACAGACATTCCGGCGATATCTGCCGGAGGGGCATAGCGGGGATCAGCCGGCTTTTTGGCCATTTTCTTCTTTTCCGGCTCTGCTGTTCCCCAGCGCGCGGATTCTGCCGCTGCGTTTTTGCCTTGAAACAAGACCTTGCCTGATTTATATGCTGTAATGGTACAGCCGGGCGGTTTCGCCTGAAAAACGGCTCCCTGCGGAACAGAGGCTGTAAGCGAACCGCTGTATGTCATTTTCATTTGGTCAATAGCAGACAACGATACTTTTATCACTGAATGGGACACGTAATAATCTCCTTTTTTTACACTTTTCGCTGTATATACCAGTGTATCATAACAGCGGGAGGCTCGTCTTTCCATTCATTTAATAAACGTGTTATGATAAGAACTAGGATTCTCGCGGAATGGAGGAGAAACGTTGTCTGACGGCAAAAAAACAAAAACAACCGTTGACATTTACGGCCAGCACTTCACGATTGTCGGTGAAGAAAGCAGAGCCCATATGAGGTATGTCGCCGGAATTGTTGATGATAAAATGAGAGAAATCAATGAAAAAAATCCATACCTTGATATAAATAAACTTGCAGTGCTGACAGCGGTAAATGTGGTGCACGATTATGTCAAATTACAAGAGAAATGTGAAAAACTGGAGCGTCAGCTTAAAGAAAAGGATTGAACAACTATGCTAGATATCATCATCTTAATCTTGCTCCTGATGGGGACTTTACTGGGGTTAAAACGCGGTTTTATCCTGCAGTTTATCCGCTTGACGAGCTTTATTTTATCAATTGCCTTTGCGGCTTTATTCTATAAAAACGTGGCACCGCATTTACATTGGATTCCCGCACCCGATTTTTCAGCGGGACAGCCGGCTCTTTCTTTTTTTACGGGGAATTTGGAAGCAGCGTACTATAATGCGATTGCGTTTATCGTTTTATTTATCATTGCTAAAATCTTACTGAGAATCATCGGCTCGTTCCTGAGTATTGTAGCCGGCATTCCGGTGATTAAACAAATCAACCAGATGCTGGGCGCCGTTCTCGGTTTTCTAGAAGTCTATTTATTTACATTTGTGCTGCTGTATGTCGCATCCGTTCTGCCGGTAGATGCACTGCAGCAAATGATGGGGCAATCGTCCCTCGCAAATGTGATCATTAACCATACACCATACTTGTCAGGGCTCCTACAAGAGCTGTGGACACAGTACGGGGCATAAAAAAACTTCTCTTGTCCGGAGAAGTTTTTTTCAAGTATGATGGAAACATATGTGAACGTCTGGGGGTTATGATATGCATAAAAAAGATATTATCCGGCTGCTTGAAACCATTGCAGTCTATATGGAACTAAAAGGGGACAACCCGTTTAAAGTATCCGCCTTCCGAAAAGCGGCGGCAGCCCTGGAACAGGACGACCGAAGCTTATCAGAAATGGACGATATGATGTCGCTGTCCGGCATTGGAAAAGGAACGTACAGCGTCATTAAAGAGTATATAGATGAAGGAAAGTCAAGCACGCTCGAATCGCTTCAGAAAGAAGTGCCGGAAGGACTCGTGCCTTTATTGAAGCTGCCGGGGCTCGGCGGCAAAAAAATCGCAAAGCTATATAAAGAGCTCGGCGTACATGATGCAGAATCTCTGAAGGAAGCCTGTGAACAGCAAAAGGTACAAGGTCTTGCGGGCTTCGGCAAAAAATCGGAAGAAAAAATATTACAGGCGCTCGGGGAAGCCGGAAAACAGCCTGAACGGTTCCCGATCGGCTACGCCCTCCGGATCGCGCGGGAAATTGAGGAGCATCTTTCTCAATTTACGCATATCATCAAATTTTCTCGTGCCGGAAGTCTCCGCAGAGCGCGGGAAACGGTGAAGGATCTGGATTATATCATTGCTACAGATCATCCGGCTGAAGTAAGAGAGCAGCTTCTTGAGCTGCCAAACATCAAAAGCGTGATCGCAAGCGGAGATACGAAGGTGTCCGTCATCCTTTCCTTTGAATATGAAACAAGCGTCGATTTCCGTCTTGTGACGGAAGAGCAGTTTCCGACAACACTCCATCATTTTACGGGATCAAAGGATCACAATATTAAGATGCGCCAAATCGCCAAAGAACGCGGCGAGCGGATCAGTGAATACGGCGTTGAGACAGTTGAAACCGGAGAGATCAAAACATTTCCGAGTGAACGTGAATTTTATGCGCACTTCGGCCTGCCGCTGATTCCGCCGGAAATTCGTGAAAGCGGACAGGAAGTGGAAACCTACAGCGACAGCATTGAACTGATAGAACCCGGGCAAATCAAAGGTGATCTCCACATGCACTCAACGTGGAGCGATGGCGCATTTTCGATCAGAGAGATGGCTGAAGCCTGCATCAAAAAAGGCTATCAATACATGGCGATCACCGATCACTCACAATATTTAAAGGTCGCCAACGGCCTTACTGCAGAAAGACTTAAGCAGCAGGCAAAAGAAATTGATGCGCTGAATGCAGAGTTTGAAAACTTCCGTATTTTGAAAGGCGTTGAGATGGATATCCTGCCTGACGGTACGCTCGATTATGATGACGATGTGCTTGCGGAAATGGATATCGTTATTGCATCGATTCATTCCAGTTTTAATCAGCCGGAACACGTGATTATGAAACGGCTTGAGACGGCACTGACAAACAAGCATGTTGACATTATCGCACACCCGACCGGGCGCCTTATCGGCAGACGGGCCGGTTACGAAATCGATATTGATCAGCTGATTGAGCTTGCGAGGAAAACAAATACGGCGCTTGAACTCAACGCCAACCCTGCGCGCCTTGATCTGCGCACAGAGCATTTAATGAAAGCAAACGAACAAGGGGTTACATTGGTGATTAATACTGATGCCCATAATATTGAGATGTTAGACGATATGAAAACTGGCGTTACTGCCGCGCGCAAAGGATGGACGGAAACGAAAAACGTTCTGAATGCCCGGTCGCTTAAAGACGTAGAGGCATTTCTGAAGCGCAACGATTAAGTAAGGAGGCTCACACAATCGTGCAGCAAAAAGTATTATTAGCTCTTGAATTTCATAAAGTGAAAGAACAGGTTATTGGGCATGCCGCTTCATCGCTCGGAAAAGAAATGCTTCTCGAGCTTAAGCCTTCTGCTTCTATAGACGAAATCAAAAAACAGCTGGATGAAGTAGACGAAGCTTCTGACATTATCCGGCTGAGAGGCCAAGCGCCATTTGGCGGCCTTGTAGATATCAGAGGAGCGTTAAGACGGGCGGAAATCGGCAGCGTTCTCAGTCCTTCTGAATTCACTGAAATCTCAGGCCTGCTTTATGCAGTTAAACAAATGAAACATTTTATCACCCAAATGGCTGAAGACGGTGTCGACATTCCGCTGATCCATCAGCATGCTGAACAGCTTATCACGCTGTCCGATTTAGAGCGGGACATTAATTCCTGCATTGATGATCACGGAGAAGTGCTTGATCATGCATCGGAAACTTTAAGAGGAATCCGCACACAGCTCAGAACACTCGAATCAAGAGTCAGAGACCGGTTAGAGTCGATGCTGCGTTCCTCTTCCGCATCGAAAATGCTGTCTGATACGATTGTTACGATTCGGAATGACCGCTTTGTGATCCCGGTCAAACAGGAGTACAGATCCAGCTATGGAGGAATTGTGCACGACACCTCATCCTCTGGTGCGACACTATTCATTGAACCGCAGGCGATTGTAGATATGAACAATTCCCTTCAGCAGGCGAAAGTGAAAGAAAAGCAAGAAATTGAACGGATTTTGCGTGTGCTGACAGAGAAAACGGCAGAGTATACAGAGGAGCTATTTCTAGATTTGCAAGTGCTGCAGACGCTTGACTTTATTTTTGCAAAAGCTAGATATGCAAAAGCGGTTAAAGCGACAAAACCGATTATGAACGACACCGGCTTTATCCGTTTGAAAAAAGCCCGCCATCCATTGCTTCCGCCTGATCAGGTTGTTGCCAATGACATCGAGCTTGGCCGCGATTTTTCAACCATTGTCATCACAGGGCCAAACACCGGGGGGAAAACAGTCACCCTTAAAACGTTAGGCCTGCTAACCTTAATGGCGCAGTCAGGTCTTCATATCCCGGCAGATGAAGGGTCAGAAGCGGCAGTATTTGAGCACGTATTCGCTGATATCGGTGATGAACAGTCGATTGAGCAAAGTTTAAGTACGTTCTCATCCCATATGGTAAACATTGTCGGCATTTTAGAACAGGTCAATGAAAACAGCCTTGTGCTTTTCGATGAACTTGGTGCAGGGACAGATCCGCAGGAGGGAGCGGCCCTCGCCATGAGCATCTTGGATGACGTGCATCGCACCAATGCACGAGTGTTAGCTACGACGCATTATCCGGAATTGAAGGCGTACGGCTATAACAGAGAAGGCGTCATGAATGCCAGCGTTGAATTTGACATCGAAACGCTGTCACCGACCTATAAACTTTTAATTGGTGTTCCGGGTCGAAGCAATGCTTTCGAAATTTCAAAACGCCTCGGGCTCCCGGACCATATCATCGGGCAGGCGAAGTCAGAAATGACGGCCGAGCATAACGAAGTCGATACGATGATTGCGTCGCTGGAACAAAGCAAAAAACGTGCGGAAGAAGAGCTTTCTGAGACAGAATCAATCAGAAAAGAAGCGGAAAAACTGCATAAAGAGCTGCAGCAGCAAATCATCGAGCTTAACAGCAAAAAAGACAAAATGCTTGAAGAGGCAGAACAGCAGGCTGCTGAAAAAGTAAAAGCGGCAATGAAAGAAGCCGAGGACATTATTCATGAATTGCGCTCCATAAAAGAAGAACACAAATCCTTCAAGGATCACGAGCTGATTAACGCGAAGAAACGGTTAGAAGGCGCTATGCCGGCTTTTGAAAAGTCCAAGAAACCGGAAAAGCCGAAAGCGCAAAAACGCGACTTTAAGCCTGGCGACGAGGTGAAAGTCCTCACTTTCGGGCAAAAAGGAACATTGCTCGAAAAAACAGGCGGCAATGAATGGAATGTTCAAATCGGTATTTTAAAGATGAAAGTAAAAGAAAAAGATCTGGAGTTTATCAAATCAGCTCCGGAGCCAAAAAAAGAAAAAATCATTACAGCGGTCAAGGGAAAGGACTATCACGTATCGCTTGAACTTGATCTCCGCGGCGAACGCTATGAAAATGCCCTCAGCCGGGTTGAAAAATACTTGGATGATGCGGTGTTAGCCGGATATCCAAGAGTGTCAATCATCCACGGAAAAGGAACCGGCGCTTTAAGAAAAGGCGTACAGGATCTTCTGAAAAACCACCGCAGCGTCAAAAGTTCCCGTTTCGGTGAAGCAGGTGAGGGAGGATCAGGCGTTACGGTTGTTGAACTAAAATAAAAGGGAGTATGGCCATGAGTGATTTTTGGGAAAACGAGCTTGTGGAAATCGCGGCATATTACAGTGTCGCGGTTCTCTGCCTCGTCCTCTTTTTGACTGTGTTTGAGCTGGTGACGGCTTATAAAAACTGGGAAGAGATTCAAAAAGGAAATCTTGCGGTGGCAATGGCGACCGGCGGAAAAATTTTGGGAATCGCAAACGTATTTCAGCATTCCATCTCCCAGCATAATTCGCTGCTGCAAATGATCGGCTGGGGCGTTTACGGGTTTGTTATGCTTCTGATCAGCTACTTTATTTTTGAGTTTTTGACTCCGCGGTTTAAAATTGATCAGGAAATCGAGAATGATAACCGGGCTGTCGGCTTTATTTCATTTGTCATTTCTGTCGGGCTTTCTTTTGTGGTGGCAGCCGGAATATAAGGGGACGGAGAATAAATGGAAAAGCTTGCGAAAATACTGCTCGCCGCGGCGGGAATCTTTTTGTTAATTGGTCTTATATATCTGTTCATATTATGAGAAAAAGAAAGATTTACCTTTCTTTTTCTTTTTTTTGCCGTCCATCTGCTATAATGATAAGGTGGATCTCTAAAATCGAAAGGGGAGGTTTTATGCAGTCTCAAAAGCCGTGGCTTGCCGAGTATCCCAACGATATCCCGCATGAGCTTCCGTTGCCGAATAAAACCCTGCAATCCATCCTGACAGACTCCGCCGCACGATTCCCTGATAAAACCGCAATATCGTTTTATGGAAAAAAACTCACCTTTCATGACATTCTGACGGATGCTCTTAAACTTGCAGCTTTTTTGCAGTGCAATGGCCTGCAAAAAGGAGACAGAGTGGCTGTTATGCTGCCCAATTGCCCGCAAACAGTGATTTCTTATTATGGCGTCTTGTTTGCCGGTGGCATCGTGGTGCAGACGAATCCGCTTTATACCGAGCATGAGCTTGAATACCAGCTTAGAGATGCTCAGGTAAGTGTAATCATCACCTTAGATTTGCTTTTCCCGAAGGCAATAAAAATGAAAACGTTATCAATAGTTGACCAGATTTTGATAACCAGCGTAAAAGACTATTTGCCTTTTCCGAAGAATATTCTTTACCCGCTGACGCAAAAACAAAAAGTGCATATCGACTTTGACAAAACAGCTAACATTCACACGTTCGCTTCCAGTATGAAGCAGGAAAAAACTGAACTCCTGACAATCCCGAAGATCGATCCTGAGCATGATATCGCTGTCCTCCAGTATACCGGAGGAACAACCGGAGCTCCAAAAGGGGTCATGCTCACGCACCAAAATATTTTGGCAAATACTGAAATGTGCGCCGCTTGGATGTATGACGTGAAAGAAGGCGCTGAAAAAGTGCTGGGCATCGTCCCGTTTTTTCATGTCTACGGACTGACGGCAGTCATGAACTATTCGATTAAACTAGGCTTCGAAATGATTCTTCTTCCTAAGTTTGATCCGCTCGAAACATTTAAAATCATCGACAAACACAAACCGACGCTCTTTCCTGGCGCACCGACAATTTACATTGGCCTTTTGCATCACCCCGAATTGCAGCATTATGATCTGTCATCCATTAAAAGCTGTCTTAGCGGATCAGCCGCGCTCCCCGTGGAGGTAAAGCAGAAATTTGAAAAGGTGACTGGCGGAAAGCTTGTGGAAGGCTATGGTTTGTCTGAGGCATCCCCAGTGACGCACGCCAACTTTATCTGGGGAAAAAACAAGCCGGGCAGTATCGGCTGTCCTTGGCCGAGTACGGACGCTGCGATCTATTCTGAAGAGACGGGTGAGCTTGCCGCTCCGTATGAGCATGGAGAAATCATTGTAAAAGGTCCGCAAGTCATGAAAGGATACTGGAATAAACCAGAGGAAACCGCCGCAGTGCTGAGAGATGGCTGGCTGTTCACCGGGGACATGGGCTATATGGATGAAGAAGGCTTTTTCTATATTGCTGACAGGAAGAAGGATATCATCATTGCCGGCGGTTACAATATTTACCCGCGTGAGGTAGAAGAAGCGCTTTATGAACATGAAGCCATCCAGGAAATTGTTGTCGTAGGCGTTCCCGATTCCTACAGGGGAGAAACAGTAAAAGCATTTGTCGTATTAAAGAAAGGCGCAAAAGCCGATGCAGAAGAACTGGACGATTTTGCGAGATCACGTCTAGCTCCCTATAAGGTGCCCAAAGCCTATGAGTTCAGAAAAGAGCTGCCGAAAACGGCGGTGGGAAAAATTTTAAGAAGGCGTTTACTTGAAGAAGAAACCGAAAATCATCATATCAAATAAAAAAAGAGAACGTCCATGAATAAACTTGACAAACCTGAAAATCCTTCTTATCATAAAATTATGAATGAATAGTCATTCATTTCTATAGGAAGGAACGATGAACATTGAAGCAAAAACGGCCAAAGTATATGCAGATTATTGATGCAGCAGTAGAAGTCATTGCAGAAAACGGCTACCACCAGTCACAGGTATCCAAAATTGCCAAACAAGCCGGAGTAGCGGACGGCACCATCTATCTCTATTTTAAAAACAAAGAAGATATTTTAATTTCTCTATTCAAAGAAAAAATGGGTCAATTTATTGAGCGGATGGAAGAGGACATTAAAGAAAAAGCAACAGCGAAAGAGAAATTGGCGCTTGTGATTTCAAAGCATTTTTCCCTTTTAGCGGGTGACCATAATCTCGCAATTGTCACGCAGCTTGAGCTCCGCCAATCCAACTTGGAGCTGCGCCAAAAAATCAACGAAATATTAAAAGGCTACTTAAATATTTTGGATGGCATTTTGACGGAAGGCATACAATCAGGCGAATTAAAAGAAGGCCTCGACGTCCGCCTCGCCCGGCAGATGATTTTTGGAACGATTGACGAAACCGTGACAACATGGGTGATGAATGACCAAAAGTACGATCTTGCTGCGCTTTCAGACAGCGTTTTAGAATTATTGGTGTCCGGAATTCATAATAAGTAAAGGAGTTCTGTCCTATGAATGCAATATCACTGGCAGTTGATCAATTTGTGGCAGTTTTGACGATTCACAATCCGCCGGCAAATGCGCTTTCCAGCCGGATATTAGAAGAGCTGTCTTCCTGTCTTGATCAATGTGAGACAGATGCAGGCGTACGAAGCATTATCATTCACGGCGAGGGGAGATTTTTCTCAGCCGGCGCTGATATTAAAGAATTTACATCGCTTAAAGGCAATGAGGATTCCTCATTGCTCGCTGAGCGCGGCCAGCAGTTAATGGAGAGAATCGAAAGCTTTCCAAAACCGATTATCGCAGCGATTCACGGCGCTGCACTCGGAGGCGGGCTGGAGCTTGCGATGGCCTGTCATATCAGAATCGCAACAGAAGATGCTAAGCTGGGGCTCCCGGAGCTTAATCTCGGTATCATTCCAGGTTTTGCGGGGACACAGCGCCTTCCGAGATATGTCGGTACAGCCAAAGCATTAGAGCTCATCGGATCAGGAGAACCGATATCCGGAAAAGAAGCGCTTGATCTCGGACTTGTCTCAATTGGAGCAAAAGATGAGGAAGAAGTGCTTGAAAAAGCAAAAGCACTTGCCGCTAAGTTTGCAGAGAAAAGCCCGCAAACGCTGGCATCTTTGCTTGAACTTCTTTATTCCAACAAGGTGTATTCCTATGAAGGCAGCTTAAAGCTTGAAGCAAAGCGATTTGGGGAAGCATTTGAGTCAGAGGACGCCAAGGAAGGCATCCAGGCATTTCTCGAAAAAAGAAAGCCTCAGTTCAAAGGCGAATAAAAGGGGATATGATCATGAATCTATTTGTACTGATGAAACGGACGTTTGACACAGAAGAAAAAATCGTCATTGAAACAGGAAAGATTCAGGATGACGGAGCGGAATGGATCATTAATCCATATGATGAGTACGCGATAGAAGAAGCCATCCAGCTGAAGGAAAAGCATGGCGGCACGATCACCGCTGTCACGGTCGGCGGTGAAGAAGCGGAGAAAGAATTGCGTACGGCGCTTGCCATGGGTTGTGACCAAGCTGTTTTAATCAACATAGAAGATGATCTTGAAGAACCCGACCAATATTCCATTTCTCAAGTTTTATACCACTATATGAAGGATCAGGAGTTTGATTTGATTCTCGGCGGAAATGTTGCCATTGACGGAGGATCAGGACAAGTGGCGCCTCGGCTTGCCGAGCTACTGGACATTCCGTGTATCACTACGATCACCAAACTCGAAATCAACGGCACTGATGCAGAAGCAGAAAGGGACGTCGAAGGGGATGTTGAAAAAATCAAAACGACGCTCCCATTGCTTGTCACAGCTCAGCAGGGCTTAAACGAGCCGCGCTATCCATCGCTTCCGGGAATTATGAAGGCTAAGAAAAAGCCGCTTGAAGAGCTTGAACTTGATGATCTTGACCTGGACGAAGAGGATGCCGAACCAAAGCTGAAAACCATTGAACGTTTTCTGCCGCCGAAAAAAGAAGCTGGGAAGCTTCTCCAAGGTGAGCCTGCTGAACAGGCAAAAGAGCTTGTTTCATTGCTCCGCAGCGAAGCTAAAGTCATTTAAAGCTTGGACATTCAAAGAAACAGGGGGATGTTAGAATGGGAAAAAAAGTGATCGTGCTTGGAGAAATACGCGATGGGGAATTGCGGAATGTCACCTTTGAAGCAATAGCTGCAGGAAGAACCATTTCAGGAGATGGGGAAGTCATCGGTGTTCTCATCGGTGAAAATGTACAAAGCATTGCACAAGAGCTTATTCATTACGGAGCAGATAAAGTTCTTACCGCTGAGGACCCGAAGCTGAAAACATACACGGCAGACGGGTACAGCCAAGTCATGAGAGGTGTTATCGAGCAAGAAAATCCTGATTCAGTCATCTTCGGGCATACGGCAATGGGCAAGGATCTTTCACCGAAGCTTGCTGCCCGGCTGCAAACAGGCTTAATTTCTGATGCTATAGATGTAAGCGTTACCGGAGGGAATGTTGTGTTCACACGGCCGATTTACTCGGGGAAAGCTTTTGAACGCGTCATTTCAACCGATCCGATGATCTTTGCAACAATTCGCCCCAATAACATTCAAGCTTCAGAAAAAGACACCAGCAGATCGGGGAGCATCGAAAGCATTGATGTTTCTCTTACTGACCTCCGCACTGTTATCCAAGAGGTCGTGAAAAAAACAGCTGACGGCGTTGATCTCTCCGAAGCAAAAATTATCGTTGCGGGCGGCCGAGGAGTCAAAAGTAAGGAAGGATTTCAGCCGCTGCAGGAGCTTGCAGAGGTGCTAGGGGCCGCAGTCGGGGCTTCTCGCGGGGCATGTGACGCTGATTATTGCGATTACGCGCTCCAAATCGGGCAGACCGGGAAAGTCGTCACTCCGGATTTGTACATTGCATGCGGCATTTCCGGCGCCATCCAGCATTTGGCCGGCATGTCAAACAGCAAGGTGATCGTCGCCATCAATAAAGACCCCGAAGCCGATATCTTTAAAATAGCGGATTACGGCATCGTCGGTGATTTATTTGAAGTTGTCCCGTTATTAACTGAGGAATTCAAACAATTGAATATACACTCATAAAGGAAATCCCGGACTTTAAAAGTTCGGGATTTTTTTCATATTTATAAATACATACGTACAAATATAAAAACAATAGAAAATGTCGTTGACATGTACGAACATATATAATATGGTTACTTTAAAAGCGCTTACATTCATGCTGACTCCTCAGGCAAAAGACAGATCACATATTTGACTGTGGTGCTTTTCATATCCGTATGAAAGGAATGATCAGAGGCATGTCTGAACATCAAGCAGTGATTCAAACAGATATCGTAAAAGGAACCATTAACAAAAATATATACGGTCATTTTGCTGAGCATTTAGGAAGAGGGATTTATGAGGGGATCTGGGTTGGAACGGACTCAGACATCCCCAATATCAACGGGATACGAAAGGACGTGCTGGAGGCGCTCAAACAGCTGCACATTCCTGTCCTCAGGTGGCCGGGCGGGTGTTTTGCGGACGAATACCATTGGGCAAACGGTGTCGGTGACCGTAAGACAATGCTGAACACTCACTGGGGCGGTACAATTGAATCAAATGAATTCGGAACGCATGAATTTATGATGCTTTGCGAGCTGCTTGAATGCGAGCCATATATTTGCGGCAATGTCGGAAGCGGAACCGTTCAGGAAATGGCGGAGTGGATTGAGTATATGACATTTGAAGAAGGCACGCCGATGTCAGACTGGAGAAAGCAAAATGGAAGAGAAGAACCTTGGAAGCTGAAATATTTCGGCGTGGGCAATGAAAACTGGGGCTGCGGCGGCAACATGCATCCCGAATACTACGCAGATCTGTACCGGCGTTTTCAGACTTATGTCCGCAATTACAGCGGGAATGACATTTATAAAATTGCAGGCGGCGCAAATGTGGATGATTTTAATTGGACGGACGTGCTTATGAAAAAAGCCGCTGGCCTGATGGACGGGTTGAGTCTTCATTATTACACGATTCCGGGGGATTTTTGGAAGGGCAAAGGATCAGCCACAGAATTCACGGAAGATGAATGGTTTATTACGATGAAAAAAGCCAAATACATCGATGAATTGATTCAAAAACACGGCACGATTATGGACCGGTACGATCCGGAGCAGCGGGTCGGGCTGATTATTGATGAATGGGGCACGTGGTTTGATCCCGAGCCAGGCACGAATCCCGGTTTCTTATATCAGCAAAACACCATTCGTGATGCACTGGTGGCGGCTTCTCATTTCCACATTTTCCATCAACATTGCCGCCGGGTGCAAATGGCCAACATCGCCCAAACAGTAAACGTTCTGCAAGCGATGATTTTGACTGAGGGAGAGCGGATGCTTTTGACACCGACGTACCATGTATTCAATATGTTTAAGGTGCACCAGGACGCTTCTCTTTTAGCCACAGAGACAATGTCTGCCGACTATGAATGGAACGGTGAAACGCTTCCGCAAATCAGCATTTCAGCGTCGAAACAAGCTGAAGGCGATATCAATATCACAATTTGCAACATCGATCACCAAAACAAAGCGGAGGCGGAAATCGAGCTGAGGGGTCTACACAAGGCAGCGGACCATTCCGGAGTCATTCTTACGGCAGAAAAAATGAATGCGCATAATACGTTTGACGATCCTCATCATGTCAAACCGGAATCCTTCAGGCAATACACGCTCAGCAAAAACAAACTGAAAGTAAAACTCCCGCCAATGTCAGTCGTCTTACTTACGCTGCGTGCTGATTCTTAATCGCGCAAGAGCGCCGGAGCTTCATGCCGGCGCTCTTTTTCAGGTTTTAAAACAGCTCCGGCAGGGCATGGTAAAGTACATGACAGTGAAGAGGAGATGTGATCCTATGCTTCGTACCATTTTAATGATTATTGGGGCAATTGTAGTGATCGGGGCCATTATCAGATTTGTGTTTTAAAAAAAGAGCATATCCCATTCAACCATATAAAAATGAGTAAACCGGCTGTGATCAGGAAAAAATAATTTGTAAGCATTAAAATAGCGTGAACGAATGGGAGATGCTATACTAAAAATCATCATTTCACATTGGAGGAATTCAATAATGGCTATCGTAAAAGCAACTGATCAATCTTTCTCAGCTGAAACAAGCGAAGGCGTCGTACTGGCAGACTTCTGGGCTCCTTGGTGCGGACCTTGTAAAATGATTGCACCTGTTCTTGAAGAATTGGATCAAGAAATGGGAGACAAACTGAAAATCGTAAAAATCGATGTAGACGAAAACCAAGAAACTGCCGGAAAATATGGCGTTATGAGCATCCCGACTCTTCTTGTGTTAAAAGACGGCGAAGTAGTTGAAACTTCAGTCGGCTTCAAACCAAAAGAAGCGCTTCAAGAGCTTGTAAACAAACATCTTTAATTTTCCGCTGCTTACATGCCAGAGCGATTCCGATTGAGGGATCGCTTTTTTTATTCGCCAATTGTGAACCATAGAGAAAAACAAACGTTCGTGTTAAACTGGAAATAAAGGATTAAACATAAGGAAGGGTAACATATGAACAAACAACTGAAAGAAAAACTCGCCCTCCTTCCTGATCAACCGGGTTGTTATCTCATGAAGGACCGGCACCAGACTGTGATCTACGTAGGGAAAGCAAAAGTGCTGAAAAACAGAGTGCGCTCCTACTTCACCGGTTCTCACGACGCGAAAACCCAAAGGCTTGTGACGGAAATCGAGGATTTTGAATATATCGTGACGTCCTCCAATCTTGAAGCGCTTATTTTAGAAATGAATCTGATCAAAAAGCATGATCCGAAATACAACGTCATGCTCAAAGACGACAAAACCTATCCTTTCATAAAACTCACCCATGAACGCCACCCAAGGCTGATTGTCACCCGCAATGTCAAAAAAGACAAAGGGCGCTATTTCGGGCCGTATCCGAATGTACAGGCAGCAAGGGAAACAAAAAAACTGCTCGACCGTCTGTATCCTCTCAGAAAATGCTCCAAGCTCCCGGACAGAGTGTGCCTTTACTATCATCTGGGCCAATGCCTCGCTCCGTGTGTAAAGGATATTTCCGAAGAGACGAACAGAGAGCTGGTTGAAAGCATTACACGTTTCTTAAGGGGCGGCTATAATGAGGTCAAAAAAGAGCTTGAAGAGAAAATGCATGAAGCTGCTGAGAATCTTGAGTTTGAACGAGCAAAAGAGCTTCGTGACCAAATTGCCCATATTGAATCAACGATGGAAAAACAAAAAATGACGATGAACGATCTAGTCGACCGTGATGTATTCGCGTACGCGTACGATAAGGGCTGGATGTGCGTGCAGGTCTTTTTCATCCGCCAAGGAAAGCTCATTGAACGCGATGTCAGCATGTTCCCGCTTTATCAGGAAGCAGATGAAGAGTTCCTCACGTTCATCGGGCAGTTCTATTCAAAAAACAACCACTTCCTTCCGAAGGAGATTTTAGTTCCGGACAGCGTAGATCAATCCATGATCGAGCAGCTGCTGGAAACAAACGTTCACCAGCCGAAAAAAGGCCCGAAAAAAGAACTGCTCATGCTTGCCCATAAAAATGCGAAAATCGCATTGAAAGAAAAATTCTCTTTAATCGAACGGGACGAGGAGCGTTCAATCGGGGCAGTGCAGAAACTAGGTGAGGCATTAAATATTTATACGCCGCACAGAATTGAAGCGTTTGATAACTCAAACATACAGGGGACAAACCCGGTTTCCGCGATGATTGTGTTTATCGACGGCAAACCATACAAAAAGGAATACCGCAAATATAAAATCAAAACCGTTACAGGGCCGGATGATTACGGTTCTATGAGAGAGGTTGTCAGAAGACGCTATACGAGAGTGCTTCGTGAGAATCTGCCGCTGCCGGATCTGATTATCATTGACGGAGGAAAAGGGCAGATCAACGCAGCAAGGGATGTCATTGAAAATGAACTCGGCTTGGATATCCCGATCGCCGGTTTAGCGAAAGATGAAAAACACAGAACCTCAAATTTACTGATCGGTGAGCCGCTGGAGGTGGTGTATCTGGAACGAAACAGCCAGGAATTTTACCTCCTGCAGCGCATTCAGGACGAGGTGCACCGTTTTGCAATCAGTTTTCACAGGCAAATCCGGGGAAAAAGCGCGTTTCAATCCGTTTTGGACGACATCCCGGGTATCGGAGAGAAAAGAAAGAAAATGCTGTTAAAGCATTTCGGTTCCGTTAAAAAAATGAAGGAAGCAAGCCTTGAGGACATCAAAAAAGCCGGTGTTCCCGCAGCGGCGGCTCAGCTCCTTTACGACAAATTGCAAAAATAATGTTGTCCTTTTAAATAAGATCTGATAAAATGTGAACTAATTTCATAGTTAGATCGTGTTATATGGTGAAGATAGAGGTGCGAACTTCAAGAGTATGCCTTTGGAGAAAGATGGATTCTGTGAAAAAGGCTGAAAGGGGAGCGTCGCCGAAGCAAATAAAACCCCATCGGTATTATTTGCTGGCCGTGCATTGAATAAATGTAAGGCTGTCAAGAAATCATTTTCTTGGAGGGCTATCTCGTTGTTCATAATCATTTATGATGATTAATTGATAAGCAATGAGAGTATTCCTCTCATTGCTTTTTTTATTGTGGACAAAGCGCTCTTTCTCCTCACCCGCACGAACCAAAATGTAAAGGGTGGTAATACATGGGTCTTATTGTACAAAAATTCGGAGGCACTTCCGTCGGCTCAGTCGAAAAAATTCAAAATGCGGCAAACCGCGCAATTGCAGAAAAACAGAAAGGCCATCAAGTCGTTGTCGTCGTTTCAGCAATGGGAAAATCCACTGACGAATTGGTCAGCCTTGCAAAAGCTATTTCTGACCAGCCGAGCAAACGCGAAATGGATATGCTGCTGGCGACAGGCGAGCAGGTCACGATTTCACTCCTTTCAATGGCATTGCAGGAAAAAGGCTATGACGCTGTGTCTTATACTGGCTGGCAGGCGGGAATCCGTACGGAGGCCATTCACGGAAACGCCAGAATTACAGATATCGACACTTCGGTTTTAGCAGACCAGCTTGAAAAAGGAAAAATTGTCATTGTTGCAGGCTTCCAAGGAATGACAGAGGATTGTGAAATTACGACATTGGGCCGGGGCGGTTCAGATACAACAGCAGTTGCTTTGGCTGCCGCTTTAAAAGCTGATAAATGTGACATATACACAGACGTGCCAGGTGTGTTTACAACCGATCCGCGCTATGTGAAATCAGCGAGAAAACTTGCGGGCATCTCATACGATGAAATGCTTGAGCTTGCCAATTTAGGCGCCGGCGTTCTTCATCCGAGAGCAGTTGAGTTCGCGAAAAATTACCAAGTGCCGTTAGAAGTGCGTTCAAGTACAGAAACCGAAGCGGGAACATTAATTGAGGAGGAATCATCCATGGAACAGAATTTAATTGTCAGAGGAATTGCATTTGAAGATCAAATCACAAGAGTAACCATTTACGGTCTGACTAGCGGTCTGACAACTTTGTCTACTATTTTTACGACACTTGCCAAAAGAAACATAAACGTGGATATCATTATCCAAACGCAGGCCGAGGACAAGACTGGAATTTCCTTCTCTGTCAAAACAGAAGATGCAGACCAAACCGTTGCGGTGCTTGAAGAGTATAAAGACGCGCTGGAATTTGAGAAAATCGAGACAGAAAGCAAATTGGCTAAAGTATCCATTGTTGGATCCGGCATGGTCTCAAATCCCGGTGTAGCGGCTGAAATGTTTGCTGTACTGGCGCAAAAAAACATTTTAATCAAAATGGTCAGCACATCTGAAATCAAAGTGTCAACAGTCGTAAGCGAAAATGACATGGTGAAAGCAGTTGAGTCGCTTCACGATGCATTTGAGCTTTCAAAACATCCTTCAGCTGTGTAATGACAATCAAAAAGGCGGGACTATGCAGTCACCGCCTTTTTGATTACACTGGGTCTTTCATATCCCATTTCACAGTCAGAACCACTTTATCGGCTCTCTTTTTCACTTGTTCATATGATTCGGCAATCTGATCATTCATCAATTGAATTTGTTCAGCGATAAAACCAGCCTCCAGCTGAAAGCATGGTTCTTTCTGATGTTTAAGCCGGTTGGAAATGATCGGCCCTTCAAGTTCAAATTCAAGCTCCTGTTTTTTAGCGCTTACGTTGGTGAGGGTTCCCCAGCCCGCTTCTTCAAAGAAGGGCGGAAATTCCTCCCATGATTCAAGAGGAAACTTACGGGCGAGATGTTTTCCTGCCCAATACATCATGGAAGAGTAATCTTGGCCAAGCATATCTGGGAGAACGATCTCTCGTATTAGTTCGTAGGCATAAGCGTTCATTTCAATTTCTTTTAGGTTGTCAATAGATGCTTCAAATTTAGACTTCATATCTGTCTCCCCTCTCTCCTGCGTATATTATAGCTCAAACAGGGGGGAGGATTACAGAATGATCCTGTAATTCTTATGAAAAATTAAGCAAGAAATATATATTGATAAAATAAAATTTTTCAATCAACTAATCAATTCGGAAAATTATAATTTATGTACGCGTTTTCTTGACGCCCTTTTGAGGGAGGAGTAAAATGAAATTGTCAATAAATCTTAATAAAGTGCTTACAATTGAAAGAAGTGGGGGAAGAGATTTAGCACATTTCGCACTTATCAAACAGGGGGTAAAGTAATGTCTGGGAACAGAGAGTTTTATTTTCGAAGATTGCATTCCTTGCTTGGCGTCATACCGGTCGGCATCTTTCTTATTCAGCATTTAGTCGTCAACCAGTTTGCCGCAAGGGGCGCTGAAGCATTCAATAGCGCTGCTCATTTTATGGATAGTCTGCCTTTCAGGTATGCCTTGGAAATTTTTATTATCTTCTTACCATTAATTTATCATGCAGTTTATGGTGTGTACATAGCGTTTACTGCGAAAAATAACGCAGGTCAATACAGCTACATGAGAAACTGGCTATTCGTCCTGCAGCGTGTAACCGGTATCATCACCCTCATTTTCGTCAGCTGGCACGTGTGGGAAACCCGCATTGCCGCGCAAATGGGTGCTGAGGTCAATTTCGACATGATGGCGAATATTTTGAGCTCTCCGGCTATGCTTGGTTTTTACATTGTCGGTGTTTTATCAACAATTTTCCACTTCTCGAACGGTTTATGGTCTTTCGCTGTTACATGGGGCATCACGGTAACGCCTCGTTCTCAAAGAATTTCGACATACGTTACGCTGATTATTTTTGTTGCACTGTCATACGTAGGCTTAAAAGCGATTTTCGCATTTGTTTAAGAGTACTAGATTACTAGAGGGAGAGGGGCTATCATGAGTCAATCAAGCATTATCGTAGTCGGCGGGGGTCTTGCCGGCCTCATGGCGACAATTAAAGCAGCGGAATCAGGAATGGCGGTTAAATTGTTTTCCATCGTTCCTGTCAAACGTTCTCATTCAGTTTGTGCGCAAGGCGGCATAAATGGAGCGGTCAATACAAAAGGGGAAGGTGACTCTCCGTGGGAACATTTTGATGACACGGTATACGGGGGAGACTTTCTTGCCAACCAGCCGCCAGTCAAGGCGATGTGTGAAGCGGCGCCTTCGATCATCCACTTATTAGACCGGATGGGCGTCATGTTTAACCGGACGCCTGAAGGCCTGCTTGATTTCCGCCGATTCGGGGGTACACAGCACCACAGAACTGCTTATGCTGGTGCGACGACGGGACAGCAGCTGCTTTACGCACTGGACGAGCAAGTGCGCAGATACGAAGTTGCGGGTCTGGTCACAAAATACGAAGGCTGGGAATTCCTTGGCGCTGTTTTAGATGATGACAGAACCTGCCGTGGAATTGTTGCACAAAACCTGACAAACATGCAAATTGAATCCTTCCGTTCAGACGCTGTCATTATGGCGACGGGCGGACCGGGAATCATCTTTGGAAAATCAACGAACTCCATGATTAATACAGGATCTGCTGCATCAATCGTTTATCAGCAGGGAGCGTATTATGCAAACGGAGAATTCATTCAAATCCACCCGACAGCCATACCGGGCGATGACAAACTAAGACTGATGAGTGAATCAGCGCGTGGTGAAGGCGGGCGCGTGTGGACATATAAAGACGGCAAACCATGGTATTTCCTGGAGGAAAAATATCCGGCATACGGAAACCTGGTGCCGCGTGATATTGCGACACGCGAAATATTTGATGTGTGTGTGAACCAGAAGCTCGGCATTAACGGTGAAAACATGGTATATCTCGATCTGTCTCATAAAGATCCGAAAGAGCTTGATATTAAGCTTGGCGGCATCATTGAGATTTATGAGAAATTCATGGGAGACGACCCGCGTAAGCTCCCAATGAAAATCTTCCCGGCGGTCCATTATTCTATGGGCGGTTTATGGGTGGATTACGATCAAATGACAAATATCCCTGGACTGTTTGCGGCTGGGGAATGTGATTATTCTATGCACGGCGGCAACCGCTTGGGAGCGAACTCCCTGCTGTCTGCGATTTACGGAGGCATGGTGGCCGGACCGAATGCGGTGAAATATGTAAACGGCTTAGAATCTTCAGCGGAAGACATGTCTTCATCTTTATTCGACGCTCACGTTAAGAAAGAAGAAGAAAAATGGGCTGATATTATGAGTATGGACGGAACCGAAAATGCCTATGTTCTTCACAAAGAGCTCGGTGAGTGGATGACGGCGAACGTAACGGTTGTCCGCCATAATGACAAGCTTTTGAAAACGGATGACAAAATTCAGGAGTTAATGGAGCGCTTCAAAAAGATCAACATCAATGACACGACAAAATGGAGCAACCAGGGAGCGATGTTCACACGCCAGTTCTCAAACATGCTTCAGCTTGCTAGGGTGATTACCCTTGGCGCATACAACCGTAATGAAAGCCGGGGCGCCCATTATAAACCGGATTATCCTGAACGTAATGATGATGAATGGCTCAAAACAACAATGGCTAAACATGTAAGCCCGTATGAAGCGCCGGAATTTGAGTATCAGGATGTCGATGTATCACTGATAACGCCTCGGAAACGGGATTACTCGAAGAAGAAGGTGGCGAAATAATCATGAGTGAACAAAAAACCATACGATTTATTATCACACGTCAAGATACAGCCGACAGCACGCCTTACGATGAAGAATTTGAGATTCCATACCGCCCGAATCTGAACGTCATTTCCGCTCTGATGGAAATCCGCCGGAATCCGGTTAATGTCAAAGGTGAGAAGACAACCCCTGTCACATGGGATATGAACTGTCTTGAGGAAGTATGCGGCGCATGTTCAATGGTCATAAACGGAAAACCCCGCCAGTCTTGTACGGCGCTTATCGACCAGCTTGAACAGCCGATCCGTTTAAAACCAATGAAAACATTCCCAGTCGTTCGTGATTTGCAGGTTGATCGCAGCAGAATGTTTGATTCATTGAAAAAAGTAAAAGCATGGATACCGATTGACGGTACGTACGATTTAGGACCGGGGCCGAGAATGCCGGAAAAACGCCGTCAATGGGCATATGAATTATCAAAATGCATGACATGCGGCGTCTGCCTCGAAGCTTGCCCGAATGTGAACAGCAAATCGAAGTTCATGGGGCCTGCACCGATGTCGCAAGTCCGCCTGTTTAACGCGCATCCGACAGGCGCCATGAATAAATCTGAACGATTAGAAGCATTAATGGATGAAGGCGGCCTTCAAGATTGTGGTAACTCGCAAAACTGTGTTCAATCCTGTCCGAAGGGGATTCCGCTTACCACTTCGATTGCAGCCTTGAATAGAGATACAAACATACAAGCGTTCCGCAATTTCTTCGGAAGCGACAGAGTATAAGAAGAAAAAACCTCTTCCGCATGGGAGAGGTTTTTTTAAACAATAAGGAGATGAAAAAAGATGAAGCTTCCCGCTTATATTGATATGCCGTTTCAAGAATGGAAAACATCCTTTTCTTTTGTTAATGAGGTATCCGTAAGATTTTCCGAGACAGACATGTTTGGGCATATGAATAATGTAACCCCTTTTATATATTTTGAGGAGGCGCGGATTTCTTATTTTAAAAAGCTGAATATGATGAGTGAAAACAAACAGACCATGACAGTCGTGGCAAGCCAGCAATGCGATTATTTGCGCCAAGTCATGCCTTATGAAGAGTTGCGCATCTATGTGAAAACAAGCGCAGTCGGCAGTTCATCTCTTACCTTGCACTATCTCGGAGAGAACCTCGAAGGCGAACCCTGCTTCACCGGGGCAGTCGTGATGGTTCAAGTCTCAAAGGAAAGCGGCAAGGCTGTCAGCTGGACAGATGAGGAGAAAGAAACGCTCCTTCATACACGATAAACTAATTATCTTGTAAACGTCACCTCCTGCGCCCTTCTTACATATGATATCTCGACTATATCAAAACCCATTCGTTTCTGATTCGCTCTCACCTTAGCAAGGAGGGTTACAATACTTGAAGGAGAAAGAATTTCAATCGAAGCCGCTGCTAACGAAAAGAGAAAGAGAAGTGTTCGAATTGCTCGTTCAAGATAAGACAACAAAGGAGATTGCAAGCGAGCTATTTATCAGTGAGAAAACCGTTCGAAACCATATTTCAAATGCCATGCAGAAATTGGGTGTGAAAGGGCGTTCGCAAGCCGTTGTTGAGCTTCTTAGAATGGGTGAGCTAGAGCTTTAATCCTTGCCGGTATTCCTTCTTTTGGAAGGAGCCGGTTATTGCTGTTTGTTTGGAACATTCGAAACCATATTTGGAATGCTGTGCAAAACGTAGGCAAGTCATAAATTAAATTTTATTTCTTGATGTTGTTTGACTAAAGTCCTCTATTTCTCTCCTGCGAGTCTTGCATTTTCTTCAAAAAAGAAGGAAAATAGACACGGAACGCTTTTGTGCGTAAGAGATCCTTGAGTGAGGGATGGACAAATGACATCAAAACCTTTGGAGCATGTTGCGGATATTGAAAAGTCACTCCGCCACATTGCCGCGATCATTAAGCAAAAAGGACGAGAAATCCTTAACCAATATGCGATTACGCCGCCGCAATTTGTCGGCTTGCAATGGCTTTATGAATTAGGAGATATGACAATCGGTGAATTATCGGGCAAAATGTATCTGGCATGCAGCACGACAACGGACTTAATCGACCGCATGCAAAAAAATGAGCTTGTTGAGCGGGTCAAGGACCCGGCGGACAGACGTGTTGTCAGGATACATCTGCTGCCTGAAGGAGAACGGATTATCCAAGAGGTCATTACAAAAAGACAGGAATATCTGCGTGATATGTTCGAATCGTTTACAGATGAAGAAATAGCCATCTTCGAAAAATCTTTGATGAAACTGCAGCATGAAATGAAGAGAAAATGAGGCGATTTTGTTGGAACAACCAATAGGAGTCATTGATTCCGGGGTTGGCGGTTTAACCGTTGCGAAGGAAATCATGAGACAGCTACCTAAAGAAAATATTATCTACGTCGGGGATACGAAACGGTGTCCTTACGGGCCGCGCCCTGAAGAAGAGGTGCTTCAATATACGTGGGAGCTGACGAATTATTTACTCGAAAACCACCACATCAAAATGCTCGTGATCGCCTGTAATACAGCAACAGCGATCGCTTTGGATGACATCCAGCGCAGCGTCGGTATACCGGTGGTCGGAGTCATCCAGCCTGGTGCGAGAGCAGCGATAAAAGTGACGGATAATCAGCATATCGGTGTCATCGGCACAGAGAATACGATTAAGAGCAATGCATACGAAGAAGCGCTTTTGGCATTAAACCCTGATTTGAAGGTTGAAAACCTTGCCTGCCCGCTGCTTGTGCCTTTTGTGGAAAGCGGGAAGTTTCTCGACAAAACAGCAGACGAGATTGTTAAAACCTCGCTGTATCCGTTAAAAGACACATCAATTGATTCGCTGATTTTAGGCTGCACCCATTACCCTATTTTAAAAGAAGCCATTCAAAGATATATGGGAGAGCACGTAAACATTATTTCGTCCGGCGATGAAACAGCCCGGGAAGTCAGCACAATTCTCTCTTATAAAGGGCTGCTGAACCAGTCTCCGATTGCCCCGGATCATCAGTTCCTGACAACAGGGGCGCGTGATCAGTTTGCAAAAATCGCAGACGATTGGTTTGGCCATGAAGTCGGGCATGTGGAATGTATCTCACTGCAAGAACCGATTAAAAGATAGTTTTCCCCGCAACGGTATGTTGCGGGTTTTTTTCTGTTTTGCCGGAATTCTTCGGTCTATTTCCTAAAGAGGCTCGTATACATAATAGTACAAACATCCTTAGGAGGGAAAAGTATGCTGAAAAAAGGACCTGCAGTCATTGGTGCCACTTGTCTCACCTCTGCCTTGCTTTTATCCGGATGCGGTTTGTTTCAATCTGATAAGGCAGCCGAGGAAATTGATCCGCCTCAAGACGTTACATTCGTGAACGATGAAGCGGGTGCCAATTCAAATACAACAGCAGCCAAAAAAACAGAAAGTGAAAAAAGCGATACCGCAAAAGCGGATCAAGCCTCATCTACTGTTATGAGGGAGCTTTATCTCATTGATAAAAACGGGTATGTTGTTGCGCAAACGCTGCCTCTTCCTAAAAGTGAGAGCACGGCTAAGCAGGCGCTTGAATACCTCGTACAGGGCGGGCCTGTGTCTGAAATTCTTCCGAATGGCTTCAGAGCTGTATTGCCGGCTGACACCACCGTTAACGTTGACATCAAAAAAGATGGAACGGCGATAGCTGATTTCTCTAATGAGTTCAAAAATTATAAGAAAGAAGACGAACAGAAAATCGTTCAATCTGTGACGTGGACGCTGACGCAATTTAGTTCGATAGATAAAGTGAAGCTGAGAATAAACGGGCATGAACTGAAGGAGATGCCTGTAGGAGGGACGCCGATCTCAGATGATTTAAGCCGCAAAGACGGCATTAATTTGGAAACAGCCGGTGTAAATGATCTCACTGCTACCCATCCGCTGACAGTCTACTATTTGGCGGAAAATGAAGACAGTGAATACTACGTGCCGGTGACCAAACGAATCGACAATTCGGAAAAAGACGACATCACAGCAGCCATTAATGAATTGGCTAAAGGGCCGAGCAAGGTGAGCGGGCTGTTAACAGACTTCAGTGAAGATGTAAAGCTGGTCAGCAAACCGAAAATCAAAGACGGGCGCGTGACGTTGGATTTCAATCAATCTATATTCGGCAGCGCCGATGAGAAGACGAAAATGATTTCTTCAGAAGTGCTGAACAGCATTGTGCTGACGTTAACGGAGCAGCCGGATGTAAAAAGCGTCTCTGTTAAAGTGAACGGAAAATCAGAGCTGGTAAATGAAAAAGGCGAAAAGCTCACAGAACCGGTCTCCAGACCATCTCAAGTGAATACGGGTAGTTTTTAAATTGGGATTTTTGATATACTAGAAAGAAAGAGGTTAGCGTTCCGGCTGCCTCTTTCTTTATTCAATTCCGGGACAAAAATGGTTTATGTACATACAATCGGAGGTAAAACATGAGACATGACGGAAGACAACACGATGAGCTGCGTCCAATCACATTCGATCTGGATTTTATTAGCCATCCGGAAGGTTCTGTTCTAATAACATCGGGAAATACTAAGGTAATCTGCAACGCGTCTGTTGAGGACCGCGTACCGCCGTTTTTGCGGGGCGGAGGGAAAGGCTGGATTACAGCAGAGTACAGCATGCTGCCGCGGGCAACAAACCAAAGAACAATCAGAGAATCTTCTAAGGGGAAAATTTCCGGCAGAACAATGGAGATCCAACGCCTGATCGGCCGCGCGCTTCGAGCTGTTGTAGATCTGGAAAAGCTCGGTGAACGGACGATTTGGATTGACTGTGATGTCATTCAAGCTGATGGAGGAACTAGAACAGCTTCCATTACAGGCGCATTTCTTGCTATGGCGATTGCGATTGGCAAGATGATCAAAGCAGGAACAATCAAGACAAATCCGATCACTGATTTTCTTGCTGCGATCTCTGTTGGAATTGATAAGGAACAGGGAATTTTGTTAGATTTAAATTATGAAGAAGATTCCTCTGCTGAAGTTGACATGAATGTCATCATGACAGGCAGCGGCCGTTTTGTGGAACTGCAGGGAACCGGGGAAGAGGCGACTTTTTCTAGAGAGGATCTGAACGGTCTTCTGGGTCTTGCGGAAAAAGGAATCCAAGAGCTGATTGACAAGCAAAAAGAAGTGCTGGGTGATTCTCTGCCAGAACTGAAATAAAGACAGAAAGGCTTGATCATCATGAAAGAAGCAATTATTGCGACACATAATCCGGGAAAAGTGAAGGAATTCAAAGAAATTCTTGAGCCAAGAGGCTATGATGTCAAATCTTTAGCTGAAATTGGATTCACAGAAGAAATTGAAGAAACAGGCCATACATTTGAAGAAAATGCCATTCTGAAAGCGGAAGCTGTTGCCAAAGCAGTGAACAAAATGGTGATTGCGGACGACTCCGGTCTATCCATCGATAATCTTGGCGGCAGACCCGGTGTTTATTCAGCCCGCTATGCAGGGGAACAGAAAGACGACCAGGCAAATATCGAAAAAGTGCTCAGCGAGCTGAAAGGTATCGAAAAAGAACAGCGCACCGCCCGTTTCCGCTGCGCACTGGCCGTGAGTATTCCCGGTGAGGAAACAAAAACAGTCGAAGGCCATGTTGAAGGGTATATTGCCGAAGAACCGAGAGGAGAATATGGCTTTGGCTATGACCCAATCTTTATCGTGAAAGATAAAGATAAGACAATGGCTGAACTGACAAGTGATGAAAAAAATAAAATCAGCCATAGGGCTGACGCGCTTAAAAAGCTATCTAAGCTTTTGGAGGCATAAGGAGGAAGCTTGTACATGAACGTGCTGATTATCAGTGACAGCCATGGGCTTGAAGAAGAACTCCAAACCATTGCGAAACGGCATGAGGCAGAAGTTGATCTCATGATTCATTGCGGGGACTCTGAGCTTGAAACGAGGCATCCTGCATTGGAGCCTTATGCGGTTGTAAAAGGCAATTGCGATTTTGCCGGCGATTTTAAGGACGAGCTTCTACTGACTGCCGGTTCAAGAAAAATACTGGTCACACACGGCCACCTTCACGGTATAAAACAGACCTTGTTAAACGTATACTATCGTGCAGAGGAGCTCGGAGCGGATATTATCTGCTTCGGGCATTCGCACATCGCGGGAAGCGAAGTGCTGCGGGGCAAGCTGATGATTAACCCAGGCAGCATCCGGCTTCCGAGGGTGCGCAGGACAGAAAGCTATGCTATACTGACATTAGAAAATGATGCTGCGACAGTCCATTTTTACGACCAAGCAGGCAATGAAATTGAGGATCTGCAAAATCGAGTCACACTATGAAAATGTCATGAGGAAGAAAATTTTCTTCCTCATGAAAAAAATTCTAAAAAACCGTTGACTTATTGTTGCATCCCATATATAATAAATCTTGTCGCTGATAGTTAAAGCGAAAAACAAAAAATAAAACGTGTCCCAGTAGCTCAGCTGGATAGAGCAACGGCCTTCTAAGCCGTCGGTCGGGAGTTCGAATCTCTCCTGGGACGTACCAAAAGAAAAACCTCAAATCCATTTAGGATTTGAGGTTTTTTGTTGTCGGTCTATGATTTTCATTTGTTATTTAACGGATCATCATCCAAGCCGTCAACTTTTCCGTCTTTATTCAGACGAGGTTCTTCTTTTTTCACAGTTTCAGAAATATGTTCATTTTCTTCAACAGTGCGTTTACCGACAACCACTTCATCAGTGACAACCGGTTTTTTAGTCACTTCCAGCTTTTCCTCAACGATTGGCACTCTGATCTCTTCCGAATCGTTGACGGGAGAAGCATCCGCTTTATTTTCATCCACTGGCCGGCGTTCGACATAAATTTCATCATGTCTCACCGGGATATCCATCTCTCTTTTTTCTGTTTTTACTTCTTTTCCTATCTCTACTTCACCGGTTTGAACGTCTTCTTTATCGACTTTCAGCTGTTCTTCCCGGAGCGGCATCGTTTTTTCTTCTTTCGTTGTATAATCCGCCATTTCATTTGTGCTTGAAAAGCCGCCTGAAAGGGCATTGCCGTTATCAAGAGGAGCATTTACATCTGCATCTGTATCGACGGCTACCAGAAGTTTTCCGTCATCCAAATCTTCTTGATACTTGTCTATTTCATCAGTTTTAATATCCAAGTCGGATAATGCTTTGCTGTGTGTAGAAGTATCATCCATTGTGAAATAATCTTTCAGTTTATCGAAAAAAGATTCAGATTCGTCCTGATGTGCATCGATGGCTTGATTGACTTCTGTTCCTGTACGTGACTCCAAATAATCTGTATCTCGCCGGCTTGTCACAACAGAAATGTCATCAGAATCATAGCCTTTTGTGAGTAAGCCTTCAATCGCTGCGATGGTTTCCTGCGGAGTTTCGTATACACCAACTATGCTTTTCATATCAATCTCCTCCTTTATGAATTTGCATGATATCGTTCATGTCGTTTGTAATTCCCGCTGTTCTTTGAATTAAACAAAATTGAAAACATTGGCGTGTATCATAAAGGTGAAAAATGTGTGAAAATAAAAAAAGATAGATAAGACAGACCTTCCCCTGCACTTATCTATCCTTATAAAGCCGTCTCACAATTCCTTCGTCATAAACACACTGTTTGGATCTTCAACATAGTCTGCAAACGGTTCACAGTACTGAAAATCGAAGCTTTCATACAATTTTCTTGCCGGTTCAAATGAAGCCTTTGAACCCGTTTCTAAGCTTAACCGCTCATAGCCTCGCTTCTCAGCTTCTTCAATGATGTGCTGGAGAACTTGTTTGGCAACGCCTTTTCTTAAATGTGATACAGATGTTCGCATTGATTTGATTTCTCCATGCCGGGTGTCCAGTTCTTTTAGCGCTCCGCAACCGGCTAGTTCATCACCTTCCCATGCACTCCAAAATGTTATTCCAGGCCCTCTTAGTTTCTCTAAACCTAAGGCATGGATGCTTTCCGGCGGGGACATAAGCGTCATGCTATGTAAATGCTCATTCACAAGTGAGACCACCTGACGTCCAGTTAAATCGTCTATTTTTATATGCAATTTTATTCCTCCTCGAAAACTTACGGGTTGTGCAGAATATCGTTCAATTCATCTTAATCATATTCCATCCTGTTTCCAAATATAAAGACAGAAAATGTGACTGTATTTGTGAAGTCGTTTTAAAACAATAAAAGGACCGCAATAGATGTTCGGCCCTTGTGGTCTTCTTTAATATCTAAAGCCTCCGTGTACGCCTGGCGCCCCGCTGAATCCGCCGGCATGTATCGCTGGAGCACTTAAGCTGCCGCCATGGCCGCTAAAGCCTGCACCTGAAAATTGCTGTCCGTAAAATCCTGAAGCGTATGGGAATGAGGAGTACATTCCAGAGGGAGTGGTTAACGGGCTGTATGCCTGGCTGAACGGCTGTCCGTATCCGTAGCCTCCAAATGGCTGCTGGCTTTGCTGGTAGAAGGCAGGGGTAGCAGGATAGTACTGCTGCGGAAAGCTCGGGAAGCCTGCAGGGAATCCTTGCATGTCTGCTAATGATTTATTCATCGTATCACCTTTTCTTTGCAAGATATCATTAATGTATGCCGAGGGAACAAGAGAAGTGCCTATCCGAAATTGAAATGGATTGCAAGATGATCTGTCAGACTCAATCCATATACGAACCATATCGCGTTATAAAATCTTACATGTTTATATAAAATTAAATAATTCTGGTGTATTCTTGATAGATTAATAAAAAAATTATAAAAACTTTTAACATTTGCAATTCCTTTTGTATCAATAATGAAAGCGTATACAATATAGTTTGATTAATCGAAATTGTCTAATAATTTTAAAAAATGCTGTTGACACTGCGTCCAAAGCGGCGTAATATGAGTTCAACAAAAGATAAACGCAAGCTTCACAAGCGAAAATCATCGCAGTATGATTCTAAAAAAGTGAAAAACAAACGACCTTCTTGAACAGCTGGAAAGCCGTTCCGAAGGCTGAATATGAAAAGCGCAGATGAGGATAAGTAGCCTTGAAAAAGCTTTCCACAGAGAACCGGGTTAGCTGAGAACCGGCGAAGCTTTACAAGGTGAACTCGCCTCAGAGTGCCAGTCTGAAATGACAGTAGGACTTGGCCGGGTGAACTTGATTCACTCGTTACTAAAGCGGATAGAAATATCCATGAGACGGCCGATTAACAGGCCGTAAACAAGGGTGGTACCGCGGAAAGAAAAGCCTTTTCGCCCCTTTTAGCTATCGCAGTTACTGCGCGGCTGATTGTGGGCGGAAGGGCTTTTTTTATTGAATAATCAGCTATATAGCTAATGAAAAGATGATCTTTAAAGGATGAAAATCCAAAAGGAGGAACTAAAATGGGGACTAATGTACAGGTGGATTCAGCATCTGCCGAATGTACACAGACGATGAGCGGAGCATTAATGCTGATTGAATCATTAAAAAAAGAGAAAGTAGAAATGATCTTCGGTTATCCGGGCGGGGCTGTGCTTCCGATTTACGATAAGCTATACAATTCAGGGTTGGTACATATCCTTCCCCGTCACGAACAAGGAGCAATTCATGCAGCGGAGGGATACGCAAGGGTCTCCGGAAAACCGGGTGTCGTCATTGCCACGTCAGGGCCGGGAGCGACAAACCTTGTTACAGGCCTTGCTGATGCCATGATTGATTCATTGCCGTTAGTCGTCTTTACAGGGCAGGTAGCAACCTCTGTAATCGGGAGCGATGCATTTCAGGAAGCAGACATTTTAGGGATTACGATGCCAGTAACAAAACACAGCTACCAGGTTCGCCAGCCGGAAGATCTGCCGCGCATCATTAAAGAAGCGTTCCATATTGCAACAACTGGAAGACCCGGACCTGTATTGATTGATATTCCGAAAGATGTAGCAACAATTGAAGGAGAATTCAGCTACGATCATGAGATGAATCTCCCGGGATACCAGCCGACAACAGAGCCGAATTATTTGCAGATCCGCAAGCTTGTGGAAGCCGTGAGCAGTGCGAAAAAACCGGTGATCCTGGCGGGTGCGGGCGTACTGCACGGAAAAGCGTCAGAAGAATTAAAAAATTATGCTGAACAGCAGCAAATCCCTGTGGTACACACCCTTTTGGGGCTCGGAGGCTTCCCGGCTGACCATCCGCTTTTCCTGGGGATGGCGGGAATGCACGGTACTTATACAGCCAATATGGCCCTTCATGAATGTGATCTATTAATCAGTATCGGCGCCCGTTTTGATGACCGTGTCACAGGAAACCTGAAACACTTTGCCAGAAACGCAAAGATTGCTCACATCGATATTGATCCAGCTGAAATCGGAAAAATCATGAAAACACAGATTCCTGTAGTCGGAGACAGCAAAATTGTCCTGCAGGAGCTGATCAAACAAGACGGCAAACAAAGCGATTCAAGCGAATGGAAAAAACAGCTCGCCGAATGGAAAGAAGAGTATCCGCTCTGGTATGTAGATAATGAAGAAGAAGGTTTTAAACCTCAGAAATTGATTGAATATATTCATCAATTTACAAAAGGAGAGGCCATTGTCGCAACGGATGTAGGCCAGCATCAAATGTGGTCAGCGCAATTTTATCCGTTCCAAAAAGCAGATAAATGGGTCACGTCAGGCGGACTTGGAACGATGGGATTCGGTCTTCCGGCGGCGATCGGCGCACAGCTGGCCGAAAAAGATGCTACTGTTGTCGCGGTTGTCGGAGACGGCGGATTCCAAATGACGCTTCAAGAACTCGATGTTATTCGCGAATTAAATCTTCCGGTCAAGGTAGTGATTTTAAATAACGCTTGTCTCGGAATGGTCAGACAGTGGCAGGAAATTTTCTATGAAGAACGTTATTCAGAATCTAAATTCGCTTCTCAGCCTGACTTCGTCAAATTGTCCGAAGCATACGGCATTAAAGGCATCAGAATTTCATCAGAAGCGGAAGCAAAGGAAAAGCTGGAAGAGGCATTAACATCAAGAGAACCTGTTGTCATTGACGTGCGGGTTGCCAGCGAAGAAAAAGTATTCCCGATGGTGGCTCCGGGGAAAGGGCTGCATGAAATGGTGGGGGTGAAACCTTGAAAAGAATTATCACATTGACTGTGGTGAACCGCTCCGGGGTGTTAAACCGGATCACCGGTCTATTCACAAAAAGGCATTACAACATTGAAAGCATTACAGTTGGACACACAGAAACAGCCGGCGTTTCCAGAATCACCTTCGTCGTTCACGTTGAAGGAGAAAATGATGTTGAACAGTTAACGAAACAGCTCAACAAACAGATTGATGTGCTGAAAGTCACAGACATCACAAATCAATCGATTGTCCAGAGGGAGCTGGCCTTAATCAAGGTTGTCTCCGCACCTTCAACGAGAACAGAGATTAATGGAATCATAGAACCGTTTAGAGCCTCTGTCGTTGATGTCAGCAGAGACAGCATCGTTGTTCAGGTGACGGGTGAATCTAACAAAATTGAAGCGCTTATTGAGTTATTAAAACCTTATGGCATTAAAGAAATCGCGAGAACAGGTACAACGGCTTTTGCGAGGGGAACCCAGCAAAAGGCGTCATCCAATAAAACAATATCTATTGTATAAAACATAACAAGGGAGAGATTAAAATGGTAAAAGTATATTATAACAGTGATATCAAAGAGAACGTATTGGCTGGAAAAACAGTAGCGGTTATCGGGTACGGTTCGCAAGGCCACGCACATGCCCTGAACCTTAAAGAAAGCGGAGTAGACGTGATCGTCGGTGTTAGACAAGGAAAATCTTTCACTCAAGCCCAAGAAGACGGACATAAAGTATTTTCAGTAAAAGAAGCGGCAGCCCAAGCCGAAATCATCATGGTTCTGCTTCCGGATGAGCAGCAGCAAAAAGTCTACGAAGCTGAAATCAAAGATGAATTGACAACAGGAAAATCATTAGTATTCGCTCATGGATTTAACGTGCATTTCCATCAAATTGTTCCTCCAGCGGATGTAGATGTATTCTTAGTGGCCCCTAAAGGCCCGGGACACTTGGTAAGAAGAACATATGAGCAAGGAGCTGGCGTACCTGCATTGTTCGCAATCTATCAAGATGTGACTGGAGAAGCAAGAGACAAAGCCCTCGCTTATGCTAAAGGAATCGGCGGCGCAAGAGCTGGCGTATTAGAAACGACATTTAAAGAAGAAACAGAAACAGATTTGTTCGGTGAGCAAGCAGTTCTTTGCGGCGGATTAAGCGCGCTTGTCAAAGCCGGATTTGAAACATTAACTGAAGCAGGTTATCAGCCTGAACTTGCATACTTCGAGTGCCTTCATGAGCTGAAATTAATCGTAGACCTTATGTACGAAGAAGGACTTGCAGGAATGAGATATTCAATCTCTGACACAGCACAGTGGGGAGATTTCGTATCAGGCCCTCGCGTTGTGGACGCTAAAGTAAAAGAATCTATGAAAGAAGTATTAAAAGATATCCAAAACGGTACATTCGCAAAAGAGTGGATCGTCGAAAACCAAGTAAACCGTCCTCGTTTCAACGCTATCAATGCAAGCGAGAACGAACATCAAATCGAAGTAGTGGGAAGAAAGCTTCGTGAAATGATGCCGTTTGTGAAACAAGGCAAGAAGAAGGAAGCGGTGGTCTCCGTTGCGCAAAATTAATTTTTTCGATACGACGCTTCGTGATGGTGAACAGTCCCCTGGAGTGAACTTGAATACACAGGAGAAACTTGCCATAGCTAAGCAGCTCGAAAGACTCGGGGCAGATATCATTGAAGCGGGATTTCCCGCTTCGTCCCGAGGTGACTTTTTAGCTGTTCAGGAAATCGCAAGAACCATTAAAAATTGTTCAGTAACTGGTCTGGCCCGTTGTGTAAAAGGTGATATTGATGCTGCTTGGGAAGCGTTAAAGGATGGCGCTCAACCAAGAATTCATGTATTTATCGCCACATCGGACATTCATTTGAAGCACAAGCTGAAAATGACACGTGAGCAAGTCATTGAAAGAGCGGTTGAAATGGTGAGATACGCAAAAGAACGTTTTCCGATTGTGCAATGGTCAGCTGAAGATGCCTGCCGCACTGAACTGCCGTTTCTAGCAGAAGTCGTCGAAAAAGTGATTGACGCAGGCGCCAGTGTTATCAATCTTCCGGACACTGTCGGCTACCTGGCTCCGGCGGAATACGGAAATATCTTTAGATATATGAAGGAAAACGTTCCGAACATTCACAAAGCAAAGCTTTCAGCCCACTGTCATGATGATTTAGGAATGGCAGTCGCAAACTCTCTTGCTGCGATTGAAAATGGCGCTGATCAAATCGAATGTGCTGTGAACGGGATCGGTGAAAGAGCCGGAAACGCGGCATTAGAGGAAATTGCCGTAGCCCTCCATACCAGAAAAGATTTCTACCAAGTCGAAACAGGCATTACACTGAACGAGATTAAGAGAACAAGTGATTTAGTAAGCAAACTGACAGGCATGGCTGTCCCGCGCAACAAAGCGGTTGTTGGAGATAATGCATTTGCTCATGAATCAGGCATCCATCAGGACGGCTTTTTAAAGGAAAAATCGACTTATGAAATTATTTCACCGGAGCTTGTCGGTGTAACCGCAGATGCGCTTGTCCTAGGTAAACATTCCGGACGCCACGCATTTAAAGACCGGCTGACTGCTTTAGGATTCCAATTTGACAGTGAAGAGATTAATAAATTCTTTACGATGTTCAAAGAGTTGACTGAGAAGAAAAAAGAAATCACTGATGAGGATCTTGTTTCTCTTATTTTAGAAGAAAAAGTAACAGATCGCAAGATTGGGTATGAATTTCTTTCTCTGCAAGTACATTACGGAACAAGTCAGGTCCCTACGGCTACTCTATCTTTGAAAAATCAAGAAAACGCACAGCTTATTCAGGAAGCTGCAACTGGAGCTGGAAGCGTGGAAGCAATCTACAATACGCTTGAGCGCTGCATCGATAAGGATGTGGAGCTCTTAGACTACCGCATTCAGTCTAATAGAAAAGGCGAAGATGCATTTGCCCAGGTGTATGTAAGAGTTTTGGTGAACGGAAAAGAATCAGCAGGGCGGGGCATAGCGCAAGACGTATTAGAAGCATCAGCGAAAGCCTATTTGAACGCAGTAAACCGTCAATTGGTTTTCCAGTCGAATATGAGCGGATTGAAAAACCACACAGCTGTCGGATCATAAAAGAAAGGAGAACGGTTAACTTGAAGAAACGTATTGCTCTATTGCCCGGAGACGGGATCGGCCCTGAAGTATTAGAATCAGCGACAGACGTACTGAAAAGTGTTGCCGAACGCTTTAACCATGAATTTGAATTTGAATATGACCTGATTGGAGGGGCGGCTATTGATGAACATCATAACCCCCTCCCGGAGGAAACCGTTGCTGCTTGTAAAAATGCAGACGCGATATTGCTTGGTGCTGTCGGCGGACCGAAATGGGATCAAAATCCTTCGGAACTGAGACCGGAAAAAGGGCTGCTCAGCATCAGAAAACAGCTTGATTTGTTTGCGAATTTGCGGCCTGTGAAGGTATTTGAAAGCCTTTCTGACGCTTCACCTTTGAAAAAAGAATATATAGATAATGTTGATTTCGTTATCGTTCGTGAGCTCACAGGCGGCTTGTATTTCGGCCAGCCGAGCAAACGTTATGTAAACACTGAAGGTGAGCAGGAAGCAGTAGATACACTGTTTTATAAGAGAACGGAAATTGAACGAGTGATCAGAGAGGGCTTCAAAATGGCGGCAGCCAGAAAAGGCAAAGTGACCTCTGTAGATAAAGCGAATGTTCTTGAATCAAGCCGGCTGTGGCGTGAAGTGGCTGAGGACGTTGCACAAGAGTTTCCTGATGTGAAGCTTGAGCACATGCTTGTGGATAACGCGGCCATGCAGCTAATTTATGCACCGAATCAATTTGATGTCGTGGTGACTGAAAATATGTTCGGTGATATTTTAAGCGATGAAGCGTCCATGCTTACAGGCTCGCTCGGAATGCTCCCGTCAGCCAGCCTATCAAGCTCTGGCCTTCATCTGTTTGAACCTGTTCATGGCTCCGCGCCTGATATTGCCGGTAAAGGGATGGCAAATCCGTTCGCAGCCATATTGTCAGCGGCAATGCTTTTGAGAACATCTTTCGGGCTTGAAGAGGAAGCGAAAGCTGTAGAAGATGCGGTAAACAAAGTCTTGGCTTCCGGAAAAAGAACAAGAGACTTGGCACGGGGTGAAGAGTTCAGCAGCACTCAGGCCATTACAGAGGAAGTTAAGGCAGCAATCATGAGTGAAAATACAATGTCTAATGTGTGACAGCTTACGTTAAGCGGTCTTAGCTCTAGGTAGAGGGAGGAAATAAAAGATGATGCCTCGAACAATCATCGAAAAGATTTGGGATCAGCATATTGTAAAACATGGTGAGGGAAAGCCGGATCTTCTCTATATTGATTTGCACCTCATTCATGAGGTGACATCTCCTCAGGCATTTGAAGGCTTGAGACAAAAGGGAAGAAAGGTCAGAAGACCCCAAAACACATTTGCGACAATGGACCACAACATCCCGACTGTCAATCGTTTTGAGATAAAGGATGAAGTTGCGAAACGCCAGGTAACGGCGCTTGAAAGAAACTGTGAGGAATTTGGCGTGCGCCTTGCCGATCTTCACAGCGTGGATCAAGGGATTGTCCATGTCGTCGGCCCTGAACTGGGCTTAACGCTTCCAGGGAAAACGATTGTGTGCGGTGACAGTCATACATCAACACATGGCGCTTTCGGCGCTCTTGCATTTGGAATCGGGACGAGTGAAGTCGAACATGTCCTTTCCACACAGACACTTTGGCAGCAGCGTCCAAAAACACTTGAAGTGCGCGTAGATGGAACGCTTCAAAAAGGGGTAACGGCAAAGGATGTCATCCTTGCTGTCATCGGCAAATACGGTGTGAAATTCGGCACAGGCTACGTCATTGAATACACTGGGGAAGTATTCAGAAATATGACGATGGATGAACGAATGACTGTTTGTAACATGTCAATTGAAGCAGGAGCAAGAGCAGGTTTGATTGCACCTGACGAGGTGACGTTTGAATATTGCAAAAATCGCAAGTACACGCCAAAAGGCGAAGAATTTGACAAGGCCGTAGAGGAATGGAAGGCGCTGCGCACAGACCCGGGCGCTGTTTACGATAAATCTATCGTCCTTGACGGCAACAAAATTTCCCCTATGGTGACATGGGGCATTAACCCGGGAATGGTTCTTCCTGTCGATTCTGAAGTTCCTGCGCCGGAAAGCTTTTCTGCAGAAGATGATAAAAAAGAAGCGATTCGCGCTTATGAATATATGGGACTGACTCCTCATCAGAAAATTGAAGACATTAAAGTGGAGCACGTATTTATCGGTTCCTGCACGAATTCCCGCATGACTGACCTTCGCCAGGCTGCTGACATGATCAAGGGGAAGAAGGTAGCTGACAGCGTAAGGGCCATCGTCGTGCCCGGATCCCAAAGCGTGAAGCTTCAGGCTGAAAAAGAAGGGCTTGACCAGATTTTCTTGGAAGCTGGATTTGAATGGAGAGAGTCAGGCTGCAGCATGTGTTTGAGTATGAATAATGATGTTGTTCCTGAGGGAGAGCGCTGTGCATCAACCTCTAACCGCAACTTCGAGGGCAGACAAGGAAAAGGTGCAAGAACACATCTCGTCAGCCCGGCAATGGCTGCGATGGCTGCCATTCACGGACACTTCGTTGATGTCAGAAAGTTTTATCAGGAAAAAACAGTTGTGTAAGGAGTGCGCGAGATGGAACCTTTGAAATCACATACGGGGAAAGCAGCCGTATTAAATCGGATCAATGTGGATACAGACCAGATTATTCCTAAGCAATTTTTGAAGAGGATTGAAAGAACAGGCTACGGGCGTTTTGCATTCTTTGACTGGAGATATGATGCGAATGGTGAACCGAACCCTGAATTTGAATTAAACCAGCCTGTTTATCAAGGAGCTTCCATTTTAATAGCAGGAGAAAACTTCGGCTGCGGGTCATCGCGTGAACACGCTCCGTGGGCACTTGATGATTATGGGTTTAAAATTATTATTGCACCGTCATTTGCTGATATTTTCCATCAGAACTGCTTTAAAAACGGCATGCTTCCGATCCGCATGCCATATGACAATTGGAAACAGCTTGTCGGCCAGTATGAAAACAAGTCATTGCAAATGACTGTTGACCTTGAAAAGCAGCTGATTCATGACAGTGAAGGCAATCAAATTTCATTTGAAGTTGATTCACATTGGAAAGAGATGCTGATCAACGGATATGATGAAATTTCATTAACGCTGCTGCTGGAAGATGAAATCAAGCAATTTGAATCACAAAGAAGCTCTTGGCTTCAAGCCTGAAAAAGCGGCCGGTATTTGTCCGGCGGCTTTTTTTGCCTGGTGAAACCTTTCATTTCTTGTTTTTGTTCACAGGTGTTGATACACTTGAACAAAATAAATGCCTGAAAGGAATATAGGTATGACGCATGACAAGAAAAACGCAAAAATTATTCCTTTTCCTCATCTGAAAGACCGCCTTGTGGAAAAAGGGATGTCATCACTAAAGGAAAAAAAGTATCAAGAAGCGCTCGAACTGTTTTCAGAAGCGATGAAATATGATGATACTGAAGCCGATCTTCACTTAGGGATGGCCATCTGCTTTTTAGAGCTGGGCGAGCTGGAAGAGGCAAAAAGCGTGTGCGAGAAGATGCTCAAAGAAGGTTATGGCCATTATTTTACGGTTTTGCAGGTGTACATGACCATCTTAATTCAGCTCAAAAAATACGAGGAAGTCAAAAGCACCATTGAAGCCGTTTTGGAAGAAAATCAGCTGCCGGCAGAAAGCGCCGAGCAATTTTATAAGCTTCTGGATTTCAGCCGGAAAATGACCGATCCGGATCGTGAGGACGAGGCTTGGGCCGAAGAATATGAGGATACAATTGACACCGAGAAAGTGCTGGCAAGCCCTGAGGAGCAAATGAATCTCATTCATTCCTTAAAAGACCGTAACGTAGCAAAGTATACAGGATTGCTCAAAACAATCCTCCAAGACCCCTCAGCCCATCCGATTATCAAAACGATGATTGTCATGCTGTTAGCTGAGCATGAGTACAGTAAACCTGTACACATTAGTAAATTTGGCGAGTCGTTGACAATTGAACCGTCTGAGATTGTTCCGCCTGATGCCGCGCCGATTCTGCACCGTGTTCTCAGGGTGCTGGATGAGACACTTGGAAATGAAAATCCAACCTTATACGCGGCAGTAGAAGAATTGTGGAGAAGACATTTGTACGTTTTATATCCGTTCCAGCCGAAATTGCTGTCGGCTGACCTTTGGGCGGCTGCCCTTCATAAAGTCGGTTACGAGATGCACGGGATTGAAATTGAAAGCGAAGAACTTCATATGATGTATGAATTTACAGACAGAGAACTCGATGAAGCTTGCACAATGTTAAAAGATATTGAAGAAATTTCTTATTTGTAAATCGCGCCATATAGTTGAAAGCGCTATGTGTTATGTTATAATATAGTGGTTGTATTTGTGTATAACGGGTTATAAGAAATACGGTTGGACAGGCTTTGCAGTTCATTATTAACATCTATACATAATGATTCTGATCTTTGGCAGCTTTGTTTTTGTTGGACGAAGCCGAATGATTGCTTTAGAATGGAAGACCGACACAACCTGAATAGATTTTTGGAGGGAAACACATGTCTGTAAAATGGGAAAAACAAGAAGGCAACGAAGGCGTTTTAACGGTTGAAGTTGATGCTGAAACGTTTAAAACAGCACTTGATGATGCATTTAAAAAAGTAGTAAAACAAGTTTCAATTCCTGGATTCCGTAAAGGTAAAATTCCTCGCGGATTATTCGAACAGCGCTTTGGCGTAGAAGCTCTTTACCAAGATGCTTTGGATATTCTTCTTCCTGTAGAATACCCTAAAGCGGTTGAAGAAGCTGGAATCGAGCCTGTAGACCGTCCTGAAATTGATGTTGAAAAAATCGAAAAAGGCGAAAGCTTAATCTTCACTGCGAAAGTAACAGTAAAACCTGAAGTGAAGCTTGGCGAATACAAAGGCCTGGGCATTGAAAAAGACGACACAACTGTAACTGACGAAGATGTTCAAAACGAACTAAAAGCCCTTCAAGAGCGTCAAGCTGAGCTTGTTGTAAAAGAAGAAGGCGCTGTTGAAGAAGGAAACACAGTTGTTCTTGATTTCGAAGGATTCGTTGACGGCGAAGCTTTCGAAGGCGGAAAAGCTGAAAACTACTCTCTAGAAGTAGGTTCTGGCTCATTCATCCCTGGCTTCGAAGATCAATTAGTTGGCCTTGAAGCAGGTGCTGAGAAGGATGTTGAAGTGACATTCCCTGAGGAGTACCACGCTGAAGATCTTGCAGGCAAACCAGCTGTGTTTAAAGTGAAAATTCACGAAATCAAAGCGAAAGAGCTTCCTGAGCTTGACGATGAATTCGCAAAAGATATCGATGAAGAAGTGGAAACACTTGCTGAATTAACTGAAAAAACAAAGAAACGTTTAGAAGAAGCAAAAGAAAACGAAGCTGACGCTAAATTGCGTGAAGAGCTTGTTCTGAAAGCTTCTGAAAATGCTGAAATCGATGTTCCGCAAGCAATGGTCGACACTGAGCTTGACCGCATGCTGAAAGAATTCGAACAGCGTCTGCAAATGCAAGGCATGAACCTTGAGCTTTACACTCAATTCTCAGGCCAAGATGAAGCTGCGCTTAAAGAGCAAATGAAAGAAGATGCTGAAAAACGCGTAAAATCTAACCTGACTCTTGAGGCGATTGCGAAAGCGGAAAACCTTGAAGTATCAGATGAGGAAGTTGATGCTGAGCTTACTAAAATGGCTGAAGCATACAACATGCCTGTTGAAAATATTAAACAAGCCATCGGTTCTACTGACGCGATGAAAGAAGATTTAAAAGTTCGCAAAGCAATTGATTTTCTTGTAGAAAACCGTTAATATGGTGCATAATAATAGTACTAATAAAACAGGGCGCGAATCATTCGTGCCTTGTTTTGTACAATTATGAGTTATCTCTTTTTCTTGGGGCAATATAGTTAATGCAGGGCTGTTTTTTGTCATACATATAGAATGTGCAAGTCAGAAACACATTGTTACCGTCTTTTTGGAAAGTATGGTAAAATGCAATACATACTCGTTCGTTTCAAGAATCATTTTCTTTTGCTCTGCCGGTAAAAGAAAAAGTGAGACAAGATTAAGGGGTGAAAGAATGTTTAAATTTAACGAGGAAAAAGGACAATTAAAATGCTCGTTCTGTGGAAAAACACAAGATCAGGTTCGTAAGCTTGTAGCTGGACCTGGTGTATATATATGTGACGAATGTATCGAACTCTGCACTGAAATTGTAGAGGAAGAACTCGGAACAGAAGAAGAAGTAGAATTTAAAGACGTACCAAAGCCTCAGGAAATTCGCGAAATTTTGAATGAATATGTCATCGGCCAAGATCAAGCGAAGAAATCACTTGCTGTTGCTGTGTATAACCACTATAAGCGCATTAACTCTAACAGCAAAGTTGATGATGTTGAGCTCTCAAAAAGTAATATTTCATTAATCGGCCCTACGGGAAGCGGTAAAACCCTTCTGGCGCAAACATTGGCTCGCATTTTAAATGTGCCGTTTGCAATTGCAGACGCTACATCTTTGACTGAAGCTGGATACGTGGGTGAAGATGTAGAGAATATTCTCTTGAAGCTCATCCAAGCTGCTGATTATGATGTGGAAAAAGCCGAAAAAGGCATTATCTATATTGATGAAATCGATAAAGTGGCTAGAAAATCTGAAAACCCGTCTATCACACGTGATGTGTCAGGTGAGGGTGTACAGCAGGCATTGCTTAAAATTCTTGAGGGTACAGTGGCAAGCGTGCCGCCTCAAGGGGGACGTAAGCATCCTCATCAAGAATTCATTCAAATTGACACAACAAATATTTTGTTCATTTGCGGCGGAGCTTTCGATGGTATCGAACAAATCATCAAACGCCGTTTAGGCCAAAAAGTGATTGGATTCGGTGCCGACAATAAAGCTGCTGATCTTGAGAAAGAAGATCTTCTTTCAAAAGTGCTTCCTGAAGATTTGCTCCGTTTCGGGTTAATTCCTGAATTTATCGGACGTCTTCCGGTTATTGCAAGCCTTGAAAAGCTTGACGAAGAAGCATTGGTTGCGATCTTAACAAAACCGAAAAACGCTCTTGTTAAGCAATTCAAGAAAATGCTTGAGCTTGATAACGTTGAGCTTGAGTTTGAAGAAGAAGCGCTTTCTGAAATTGCTAAAAAAGCAATTGAACGCAAGACTGGAGCACGCGGACTCCGTTCTATCATTGAAGGCATCATGCTTGATGTGATGTTTGAGCTGCCTTCTCGTGATGACATTGAAAAATGTGTAATTACCGGGGCAACTGTGACACACGGAGAGCCTCCTCGCCTCTTATTAAAAGACGGCACTGAGGTAAGCCAAGATAAAACATCTGCATAAAGATAAGCACAAACCTCCTGAGTGGTAACACTCAGGAGGTTTTTTTTGCATGCAAACTCTTCCGGAAAAACGTTTATTCCCGCCTCCTATGGGAGATACTAGCAATCAGAGGAATGAATTGGATACATAAATTGTTTTTCAGGAGGGACCACCATGAGTTGGACAGGGATTGCGTTATTTATTCAGCTGTTTTTTGGGATCATCATCGGTTTGTATTTTTGGAATTTGCTTAAAAATCAAAGGACACAAAAGGTCACGATAGATAAAGAATCAAAGAAGGAAATGGAGCAGCTTCGGAAAATGCGCGCTATCAGCTTGTCCGAGCCATTATCTGAGAAGGTCCGCCCCAAAAGCTTTCAAGATATCGTCGGACAGGAAGACGGCATAAAAGCATTAAAGGCGGCTTTATGCGGGCCAAATCCTCAGCATGTGATTGTCTATGGGCCACCGGGAGTTGGGAAAACGGCTGCTGCGCGGCTTGTGTTGGAAGAAGCAAAAAAACATAAACAATCACCGTTTAAAGAGCAGGCTGTCTTTGTGGAACTCGATGCGACAACAGCCCGTTTTGATGAAAGAGGAATTGCCGATCCGCTCATCGGCTCTGTCCATGACCCGATATATCAAGGGGCCGGAGCGATGGGACAGGCTGGGATTCCGCAGCCGAAGCAGGGAGCTGTCACCCATGCCCATGGCGGTGTGCTGTTTATTGATGAAATAGGGGAGCTGCATCCTATTCAAATGAATAAAATGCTGAAGGTGCTTGAGGACAGAAAAGTCTTTTTAGACAGTGCGTATTACAGTGAGGAAAATACACAAATTCCGAATCATATTCATGATATTTTTCAAAATGGGCTGCCGGCTGATTTTCGCTTGATTGGCGCGACCACGAGAATGCCAAACGAAATTCCGCCAGCTATCCGGTCCCGCTGTTTGGAGGTTTTTTTCCGCGAGCTTGAAAAGGATGAGCTGAAAACGGTTGCTAAAACAGCAGCGGATAAAATTGAAAAAAATATCTCCGAAGAAGGACTGGATCTTTTGACCAGCTACACGCGGAACGGGCGGGAAGCCGTCAATATGATTCAAATCGCAGCGGGGATGGCTGTAACGGAGAATCGGAAGGACATTACGATTGAGGATATTGAATGGGTCATTCACTCCAGTCAGCTTACTCCAAAGCACGAGCAAAAAATCGGTGTTGAACCACAGGTTGGCATTGTAAATGGGCTTGCAGTCTATGGGCCTAACAGCGGATCGCTTCTGGAAATCGAAGTAAGTGTAACCGCGGCTCAAGATAAAGGATCAATTAACATCACAGGAATAGCTGAAGAAGAAAGCATCGGCAGCCAATCAAAATCGATCAGGCGAAAAAGCATGGCGAAGGGTTCGGTTGAAAATGTATTAACCGTGCTCCGGACAATGGGAATGAAGCCTTCTGATTATGATATTCACATCAATTTCCCAGGAGGGATTCCGATTGATGGGCCGTCAGCAGGCATTGCGATGGCGGCGGGGATTTTCTCGGCGATACACAAAATTCCTATTGACAATACCGTTGCGATGACGGGCGAAATCAGCCTGAACGGTCTTGTGAAACCCATCGGAGGCGTCATTCCGAAAATAAAAGCGGCCAAGCAGTCCGGTGCGAAAAAGGTGATTATCCCATATGAAAATCAGCAGGCCATCTTAAAGCAGATTGGCGGGATCGAGATTATTGCAGTGAAGACGTTCCAAGAAGTGCTTGATGAAATTTTAGTGAATCCGCCAACGGAACAAAAACCGTTTCATATTGAAATCAATAAAGAATCTGTTTAAACCCTATTTTGATAATAGGGTTTTTTTCATGAAGGACATCTTTTCCTTTTTCATATCAGAAAGAAAGGGTATACTACGAGGAGACTGTTTTATAGAAAATGGAACCATGCCGTTTATTGTACAAGGATGAAAAAGTTGTATTATAATGGTTCATACTAAAGTCACGGAGGTGTCAGTCACATGGCAGAAGAATTAAAACGCAGCATCCCGCTCCTCCCTTTAAGAGGTTTATTAGTGTACCCGACGATGGTTTTGCATTTAGATGTAGGACGTGACAAGTCGGTTCAGGCTCTTGAACAGGCAATGATGCATGATCATATGATATTTTTAGCCACTCAGCAGGATATTTCGATAGACGAACCTGGTGAAGACGAGATTTTCACTGTCGGCACCTATACAAAAATTAAGCAAATGCTGAAGCTTCCGAACGGTACGATTCGTGTGTTGGTGGAGGGCCTCAAGCGCGCCCATATCGTCAAATACAATGAACACGAGGATTACACGTCGGTCGACATTCAACTTATTCATGAAGATGATTCAAAAGATACAGAAGACGAAGCATTGATGCGGACTTTGCTAGACCACTTTGATCAGTACATAAAAATTTCTAAAAAAATCTCGGCCGAAACGTACGCCGCGGTTACTGATATCGAAGAGCCGGGGAGAATGGCAGACATCGTTGCTTCTCATCTGCCCCTTAAACTAAAGGATAAGCAGGATATTTTAGAAACGGCTGATGTCAAAGACAGGCTAAACAAGGTCATTGATTTTATTAATAATGAAAAAGAGGTGCTGGAGATTGAGAAAAAAATCGGCCAGCGCGTCAAACGTTCGATGGAGCGTACGCAGAAGGAATACTACTTGCGTGAACAAATGAAGGCGATCCAAAAAGAGCTTGGCGATAAAGAAGGCAAAACTGGCGAAGTTCAGACGCTGACGGAAAAAATCGAAGAAGCAGGCATGCCTGATCATGTGAAGGAAACAGCGCTTAAAGAATTGAACAGATATGAAAAAATTCCGTCAAGTTCTGCGGAAAGCTCCGTGATCCGGAACTATATCGACTGGCTGGTTGCTCTTCCGTGGACGGATGAAACAGATGATAAGCTTGATTTGAAAGAAGCAGGACGTCTCTTGGACGAAGAGCACCACGGGCTTGAAAAAGTAAAAGAACGTATTTTAGAATATTTGGCTGTCCAGAAGCTGACCAAATCCTTGAAAGGCCCGATTCTCTGTTTGGCAGGACCTCCAGGTGTCGGAAAAACGTCTTTAGCCAAATCAATTGCAAAAAGCTTGGGACGCAAATTCGTCAGAATCTCACTCGGAGGAGTACGGGACGAATCAGAGATACGCGGACACAGACGGACCTATGTCGGAGCAATGCCTGGACGTATTATTCAAGGGATGAAAAAAGCGGGCAAGCTGAATCCGGTCTTCTTATTAGACGAAATTGACAAAATGTCATCTGATTTTAGAGGAGACCCATCATCCGCTATGCTTGAAGTGCTTGATCCAGAGCAAAACAGCAGCTTCAGTGATCACTATATTGAAGAAACCTTTGATTTATCCAAAGTGCTGTTTATCGCAACGGCGAACAATTTGGCCACAATCCCGGGCCCGCTCAGAGACAGAATGGAAATTATTAATATCGCAGGCTACACAGAAATAGAAAAACTTGAAATCGTAAAGGATCACTTGCTTCCAAAGCAAATCAAAGAACACGGGCTGAAGAAAAGCAACCTGCAGCTGCGTGATCAGGCGATTCTTGATATTATCCGCTACTATACGAGAGAAGCTGGTGTGAGAAGCCTTGAACGCCAGCTTGCCGCGATTTGCCGTAAAGCTGCAAAAGCCATTGTTGCTGAAGAGCGAAAACGGATTACGGTTACTGAGAAGAACCTTCAAGACTTTATCGGAAAACGCATTTTCAGATATGGACAAGCTGAAACAGAGGATCAGGTTGGTGTAGTGACAGGGCTTGCTTATACAACCGTTGGCGGAGATACGCTGTCGATTGAAGTATCGCTTTCTCCGGGGAAAGGGAAATTAATCCTGACAGGAAAGCTCGGAGATGTTATGAGAGAGTCAGCTCAGGCTGCATTCAGCTATGTGCGATCCAAAACAGAAGAACTTGGCATTGAACCTGACTTTCATGAGAAGTATGATATTCATATACATGTACCAGAGGGTGCGGTGCCAAAAGATGGTCCGTCAGCCGGTATTACGATGGCAACAGCGCTTGTTTCTGCTTTAACGGGACGGGCGGTTTCGCGTGAAGTCGGCATGACTGGGGAAATCACGCTTCGCGGGCGCGTGCTGCCGATCGGCGGCTTAAAGGAAAAAGCGCTTGGCGCACACAGAGCGGGATTAACAACCATTATTGCGCCTAAAGATAATGAAAAAGATATAGAGGATATTCCGGAAAGCGTCAGGGAGGGGCTGACATTTATATTGGCGTCCCACTTAGACGAGGTTTTGGAACATGCCTTAGTAGGAGAGAAGAAATGAAAGTCACAAAGTCAGAAATCGTGATCAGTGCAGTAAAACCGGAACAGTACCCTGAAGGGGGGCTTCCGGAAATCGCATTGGCCGGAAGATCGAACGTAGGAAAATCGTCTTTTATCAATTCATTAATCAATCGCAAAAATCTTGCGAGAACGTCATCAAAGCCGGGAAAAACACAAACGCTTAATTTCTACATTATCAATGATGAGTTGCATTTTGTGGATGTGCCGGGCTACGGTTTTGCCAAAGTGTCAAAGTCTGAGCGTGAAGCATGGGGCAGAATGATTGAAACCTATATCACGACACGCGAGGAATTAAAAGCTGTGGTGCAGATCGTTGATTTGCGGCATGCGCCATCTAATGATGATGTACAGATGTATGAATTCTTAAAGTATTACGGCATTCCTGTTATTGTTATCGCTACAAAGGCGGATAAGATCCCGAAAGGCAAATGGGACAAACACGCGAAGGTTGTCCGACAAACATTAAATATTGATCCGGAAGACGAGCTGATTCTCTTTTCCTCAGAAACGAAAAAGGGAAAAGACGAAGCTTGGGGAGCGATCAAAAAAATGATAAACCGGTAGAGGATCCTCTACCGGTTTTATTTATCGTATAGATTTTTTTCGTTTTATCAATAATAACAATAAACTGATTCCAATAAAGACAAACGGCCAATACTCCTTCAGAAGCGCTGTTGGAATATGCGCAGACTCAAGCCATGCCATAATTTGTTTGAAAAAGTACAAAAACAGGGAAAAACAAATCATCGACACAGCTTCATATACATATTCTTTTTTTTGAACGGTTGAAACGAGAAGTGAGAAGCCGATCATAAAGAGGAGCATTTCAAAATCATCCGGCCACCATGCCCACTTCGGCTTGGCAAAAAAGTGTAAACCGATCCCGAAGAGAAGCAAACCAATAAAAAAATGGGGTGTGACGGCTTCTTTTTTTCCTTGATATACAAAGGCTGCGCCTAACAGCATGAGGAGAACAGGCCATTGATCCTGCCCTGAAAACAGTTCGGCTTGGCCGCTTTCTAGCCATGCATATACAGAAGCGGCAAGCAGCAGACAAGGGAATAAAATTGATTTTTGTTTCATGATATCACCTTCTTGTTTTTTAGAGCTGATGTGTAGTAAATTTCTGCTGTTTTTGGTATTGTCAATAGGAATGCTTCTTTTCCCTGAAGCTTTTTCTAATATAGCATAAGAATTTTAAAATCTGTTCACATTTTGTGAAAGAAACTATGTTATAATTATTATAAATAATGAGTTCTATGTTAGAATGATTATAAATTAAGATTGGGTGTTGGGGGTGTAATTAGAGCGATGCATATACTTGTTGTGGGAGTAGATTATAAATCCGCCCCTATTGAGATACGTGAAAAAGTAAGTTTTCAGCCGAATGAGCTGGCAGAAGCAATGGTGCAGCTGAAAGAAGAGAAAAGCATTCTTGAAAACATCATTGTCTCAACCTGCAACCGCACTGAAATTTATGCGGTAGTCGACCAGCTCCATACCGGCCGTTATTATATAAAAAAGTTTTTAGCTGATTGGTTTCAATTAAGCAAAGAAGAGCTGTCACCGTTCTTAACGTTTTATGAGAGCGATGCCGCTGTTGAGCATTTATTCCGTGTAGCCTGCGGACTTGACTCTATGGTGATTGGCGAAACGCAGATTCTCGGACAGGTACGCGACAGCTTTAAAACAGCTCAGCAAGAAAAAACGATCGGGACTATTTTTAATGAGCTGTTTAAGCAGGCGGTTACAGTGGGCAAACGGACTCACGCCGAAACAGACATTGGCTCAAATGCGGTGTCAGTAAGCTATGCTGCAGTTGAACTTGCCAAAAAAATCTTCGGAAATCTTTCAAGCAAGCACATATTGATTCTCGGTGCGGGAAAAATGGGCGAGCTTGCTGCGGAAAACCTGCACGGACAGGGAATCGGCAAGGTCACTGTCATTAACCGAACATACTTGAAAGCGAAGGAGCTTGCAGACCGTTTCTCAGGTGAAGCGAGAAGCTTGAATCAGCTTGAAAGTGCGCTTGCGGAGGCTGATATTTTAATCAGTTCAACCGGTGCAAGTGAATTTGTCGTGTCCAAAGAGATGATGGAAAACGCGAATAAGCTTCGCAAGGGACGTCCGCTGTTTATGGTCGACATTGCCGTGCCTAGAGATCTTGATCCGGCGCTGAATGATCTTGAAGGTGTTTTTCTTTATGATATCGACGATCTGGAAGGCATTGTAGAAGCGAACATGAAAGAGCGGAGAGAAACAGCTGAAAAAGTTGAACTGTTAATTGAAGAAACCATTGTGGAATTTAAACAATGGATGAATACACTTGGTGTTGTGCCGGTTATTTCTGCATTGCGCGAAAAGGCGCTTGCCATCCAGTCAGAAACGATGGACAGCATTGAGCGTAAGCTGCCTCACTTAAGCACAAGAGAGAAAAAACTGTTGAACAAACACACCAAAAGTATTATTAACCAAATGCTTCGTGATCCGATTTTAAAGGTGAAAGAGCTTGCGGCAGATGCTGATTCGGAAGAAAAGCTCGCGTTGTTTATGCAGATTTTTGATATTGAAGAAGCTGCGGGCCGTCAAATGATGAAAACCGTTGAAAGCAGCCAAAAGGTCCACTCTTTTAAGAAGGCTGAATCAAAAGCGGGCTTTAGCCCACTTGTAAGTGAGTGAAAGCTGAATGATTGATACTGCAATGGCAAGACTTAATGAGGGGACAATCGTCATTTACGCGTTAAGTGTACTCTTTTATTTTATAGATTTTCTTCAACACAACCGGAAGGCTGGAAAAATGGCCTTCTGGTTGCTTTCTATTGTCTGGACTCTGCAAACCGTGTATTTGGCCTATTTTATGTGGGTGACGGGGCGGTTTCCGGTATTAAATGTGACAGAGGCGCTTTATTTTTATGCCTGGGTGCTTGTCACGCTGTCACTTGTACTGACAAAGCTTTTACGTGTTGACTTTATCGTGTTTTTTACAAATGTTATAGGATTTTCTATGATCGCCATTCACACATTTTCACCGACAGAGCAGCAGTCAGCTGCTTTTTCCGGGCAGCTTGTATCCGAGCTTTTGGTGATTCATATTACAATGGCGATTCTTTCATACGGCGCTTTTTCCCTTTCTTTCGTTTTTTCTGTGCTATATATGTTTCAATATCATCTGCTGAAAAAGAAAAAGTGGGGAAAATGGCTGTTGAGAATAGAAGATTTATCTAAGCTTGATTATATGGCGTATGTTTTAAATGTCATCGGGGTTCCGATGCTGCTGCTGAGTTTGATTCTCGGCGTCATATGGGCATATGTCTCACTAGAAACGCTGTATTGGTTTGACGCCAAAGTGCTTGGTTCGTTTGTCGTCCTGCTGCTGTACAGCTATTATCTTTATATCAGGCTGATTAAAGAGCTGCAAGGAAAGGTCGCTGCACTGTGGAATACGGCTTGTTTTCTGGTGCTGATGATCAATTATTTCCTGCTTGGAAGCCTGTCGCAATTCCATTGGTTCAGTTAAACGATGTCCCAAGCAGATTCGGGAGGAAAGAAATGATGAGAACGATTAAAGTAGGTTCCAGACGAAGCAAACTCGCTATGACTCAAACAAAATGGGTTATTCAAAAACTGAAGGAAATCAATCCTTCGTTTGCTTTTGAAATTAAAGAGATCGTGACAAAGGGCGACCGGATTGTCGATGTTACACTCTCAAAAGTGGGTGGAAAAGGGCTTTTTGTCAAAGAAATTGAACAGGCGCTTTTAAACGAAGAGATTGATATGGCGGTGCACAGCATGAAGGACATGCCTGCTGTTTTGCCTGAAGGCCTTGTGATCGGCTGTATTCCTGAACGGGAGGACCCGCGTGATGCCCTTATTTCAAAGAATCGCGTAAAGCTTTCAGAAATGAAGGAAGGTGCTGTCATTGGCACAAGCAGTTTAAGAAGAAGCGCACAGCTTTTGATTGAGCGCCCTGACCTTACAATTAAATGGATTAGAGGTAATATAGATACAAGACTTCAAAAGCTGGAAACAGAGGATTATGACGCGATTATTTTAGCGGCTGCCGGACTTTCTAGAATGGGGTGGAAGCAAGATGTCGTAACCGAATTCCTTGAGCCTGAGCGCTGTTTGCCTGCTGTGGGGCAGGGAGCACTGGCGATTGAGTGCCGAGAATCGGATGAAGAGCTGTTGGCGTTGTTTTCTCAGTTTACAGATGAATATACAAAACGGACTGTCTTAGCGGAACGTGCTTTTTTAAACGCGATGGAGGGCGGCTGCCAGGTTCCGATCGCAGGCTACTCCGTGTTAAATGGACAGGATGAAATTGAAATGACAGGTCTTGTCGCTTCACCTGACGGCAAAATCATTTTTAAAGAAACCGTCACCGGAAACGATCCGGAGGAAGTAGGAAAGCGCTGTGCCGCTCTTATGGCTGACAAAGGAGCAAAAGATTTAATTGATCGTGTAAAACGGGAGCTTGATGAGGATGGAAAATGATTTTCCGTTGAAAGGAAAAACAGTGCTTGTCACCCGGAATAAGGCACAGGCAACATCATTTCAGCAAAAAGTGGAGGCGCTTGGCGGTAAAGCGGTTTTAACCTCTTTGATTACGTTTCGCCGCGCTTTGCCGAATGATGTTGCGGAACAGGTAAGAGAGGATCTTGCCGCGCCAGGCTGGCTTGTTTTTACAAGTGTGAACGGGGCAGACTTCTTTTTTTCTTATCTGAAGGAAAATCAGCTTATTCTCCCTGCACATAAAAAAATTGCAGCCGTCGGTGAAAAAACCGCCCGCCGTTTAAAAACGCATAACGTATCGGTTGATGTGATGCCACAGGAGTATATTGCTGAACAATTGGCTGACGCTCTTAAGCAACATGCTGAACCGGGGGAGCCCATTACCGTGATGAAAGGGAATTTGTCACGTGATGTGATAAAACAAGAGCTTGTCCCGCTCGGTTTTGAAGTAAAGGAATGGGTTCTCTACGAAACGATTCCGGATGAAGAAGGCATTGAGGCACTGAAAGACGCTGCGGGTCAATATTCCTTTGACTATGTAACATTTACGAGTTCATCAACCGTACATACGTTTATGCATGTCTTGGGAGAAGAATTAAAAAAGTGGAAGGCGAATGGGACGGCCTGTATCAGCATTGGGCCTTTAACAAATGATGCCCTTCTGACGTACGGCATCACATCGCATACGCCTGATACATTTACAATAGATGGCATGCTTGAATTAATGTGCAGCATGTCAAGAGAGGAAGAGAGAATATGAGTCAATCATTTAATAGACACCGCCGCCTGCGGACATCAAAAGCAATGAGAGAAATGGTAAAGGAAACACGTTTGCATCCATCAGATTTTATTTATCCGATTTTTGTCGTTGAAGGGCTGGAAGGCAAAAAAGCTGTTCCGTCAATGCCTGATGTTTACCATGTATCATTAGATTTATTGAAGGATGAAGTAGCGGAGCTGGTCAAACTGGGCATTCAATCTGTTATCGTGTTCGGCATCCCGGAAGAAAAAGATGATTGCGGAACACAAGCGTACCATGATCACGGAATTGTCCAAAAAGCCATCACAGAAATTAAAGAACACTTCCCTGAAATGGTTGTTGTCGCTGACACGTGCCTGTGCGAATATACAGACCACGGCCATTGCGGACTTGTCAAAGACGGGGTCATCCTCAATGATGAATCGCTGGAGCTTTTGGCGCAGACAGCTGTCAGCCAAGCGAAAGCAGGTGCGGATATCATTGCGCCATCAAACATGATGGACGGATTTGTTACAATGATCAGAGAAGCACTTGATAAAGAAGGATTCGTCAATATTCCCATCATGTCTTACGCTGTGAAATATTCTAGCGAGTTTTACGGTCCGTTCCGTGATGCAGCAAACAGCACACCGCAATTCGGAGACCGCAAAACATATCAGATGGACCCTGCCAACCGTATGGAGGCACTCCGCGAAGCACAATCAGATGTCGAGGAAGGCGCGGACTTTTTGATTGTCAAACCTTCGCTTTCTTATATGGATATCATGCGTGACGTAAAAAATGAGTTTACTTTGCCGCTCGTCGCTTATAATGTAAGCGGAGAGTATTCAATGGTGAAGGCTGCAGCGCAGAACGGCTGGATCAAAGAAAAAGAAATTGTGTTGGAAATTTTGACAAGCATGAAGCGCGCGGGTGCCGACCTGATTATTACGTATCATGCGAAAGACGCAGCGAAATGGCTTGCGGAGTAATTTTATTCAGTTGACAGGAGTTGAGGCAGATGAGAAGCTATGAAAAATCAAAAACGGCTTTTAAAGAAGCGCAAAAACTCATGCCGGGCGGTGTGAACAGTCCCGTTCGCGCATTTAAATCGGTAGACATGGACCCGATTTTTATGGAGCGCGGAAAAGGCTCGAAAATCTTTGATATTGACGGGAATGAATATATTGACTACGTCTTGTCATGGGGGCCTTTAATTTTAGGGCATACAAATGACCGCGTCGTAGAAAGCCTCAAAAAAGTGGCTGAATACGGGACAAGCTTCGGTGCTCCGACTGAAGTAGAAAATGAACTGGCTAAGCTCGTCATTGATCGTGTGCCATCTGTAGAAATTGTACGAATGGTAAGCTCCGGAACAGAGGCTACAATGAGTGCCCTCCGTTTGGCAAGGGGCTATACGGGCCGCAACAAGATTTTAAAATTTGAGGGCTGCTACCACGGACACGGCGATTCTCTCTTGATTAAAGCTGGTTCAGGTGTTGCCACTCTCGGTCTGCCTGACAGCCCGGGGGTGCCTGAAGGCATTGCGAAAAACACCATCACCGTTCCGTACAATGATTTAGAAAGTGTAAAGCTTGCTTTCCAGCAATTCGGTGAAGACATTGCGGGAGTCATTGTAGAGCCAGTTGCCGGAAATATGGGTGTTGTTCCGCCGCAAGAAGGTTTCCTGCAGGGTCTGCGTGATATCACTGAGCAGTACGGCTCCCTGCTGATTTTTGATGAAGTGATGACTGGCTTCCGGGTCGATTATAACTGCGCTCAAGGCTACTTCGGCGTAACGCCTGATCTGACTTGTTTAGGAAAAGTAATCGGGGGCGGACTTCCTGTCGGCGCTTATGGCGGAAAGGCAGAAATCATGGAGCAGATCGCTCCAAGCGGCCCGATCTATCAAGCTGGTACATTGTCAGGCAACCCGCTTGCGATGACGGCTGGCTTAGAGACATTGAAACAGCTGACACCTGATTCCTACAAGAATTTCATCAAAAAAGGCGACAGACTGGAAGAAGGAATTTCAAAAGCCGCCGAGGCTCATGGCATTCCGCATACCTTTAACCGTGCAGGTTCGATGATCGGTTTCTTCTTTACAAGCGAACCAGTCATCAATTATGAAACAGCGAAATCATCTGATTTGAAGCTGTTCGCAAGCTATTATAAAGGGATGGCAAATGAAGGGGTATTCCTTCCGCCATCACAATTCGAAGGTCTTTTCCTCTCAACGGCCCATACTGATGAAGATATTGAAAACACAATCCAGGCAGCTGAGAAAGTATTTGCTGAGATCAGCCGCAGATAAGAGTGAAAACCGGTATCAAGGACTCCTTGTGCCGGTTTTTTCGTGCTCTCCCACTCATATTTTCTCCAGTTCATACATACACCTTTAGTGACATCTAATTTTAAGGATTAGATGAAAGGAGGATATGAACTTGCCGCAAAATCATCGATTGCAATTTTCTGTAGAAGAATCGATCTGTTTCCAAAAAGGACAGGAAGTTTCTGAACTGCTTTCTATTTCATTAGATCCTGATATTAGGGTTCAGGAAGTAAATGATTATGTATCAATCATAGGATCGCTTGAACTTACAGGTGAGTACAACATAGATCAAAACAAACATACCGAAGAGATTTATACAGATAAGCGGTTTGTTGAACAAGTCAGAAAGAGAGAGGATGGAAGTGCGGAACTGACTCACTGTTTTCCTGTGGATATTACCATTCCGAAAAATAAAGTGAGCCATTTACAGGATGTCTTCGTCTTTATTGACGCATTTGACTATCAATTGACGGATTCGCGCATTTTAACAATTCAAGCTGATTTAGCGATTGAAGGGCTTTTGGATGATACGCAAGACAAAGAGCCGGAGATACCTTTATATGAAGCTCCTGCGGCATTCAGGGAGGAAGAGCTTTCAGAGCCGCCGGCACATAGTGTAGTAGAAGAACCGGGTGCATCATCGGCAGAGGAAGCAGTTCTTCAGCATGAACCGCCAGCCGAACCGCCAGAACTTTTTATCTCGAAAGCGGGGCTCCGTGAAGAACTGGAGACAGAAAAAGCAGAATCTGAGCCGCCTGAATCGGTTGCTTCAGAACCAGAGGCAAGAGAAGATGTGAAAGAGGAAGAAGAGTCAGAAGAGCTTGCTGTGCCGGAAACGGAGGTTCGTGCTGAATCGGAAACAGAAGAATCTGAGCCAGAACCTGATCCTTCAGAAATAGAGATTCAAGAGATCGTTAAAGCAAAAAAAGAAACGGCAGAGCCGGCAGCTGCAATAGCGGATGTTCGTGAAGAAGCAGACTCTCCAGCGGAGACTGAGCTTCGTGAACACGTTGGAGCAGAAGAATCGCCTGCTTTGGAAGCTGAGCTTCATTCAGAGACTGTGATTGCAAAGGAAAAAGAGGAAACAACAGTGTCTCCTAATCATGAATATGCGCTGCGCCAAGAGGCTCAAAATGAAGAAGCAGCTCAATCGGATCAGGCTGATCCTGCACTTTGCCAAGAAGAGGCGGAAGCGGATGAAGCTTTGGAGAGTGTATCAGAGGCCGCTCTCTCCATAGAAGATAGCAGAGACACAGCTTCAGCTGTATATGTGGAGAATGACAAAGCCGATTTACATTTCCATTTCAATCAAAAAACAAGCTCGGAGGAGGCATCTCAAGAAGAATTGCCTGAACCGGCATACCGTACCTTCCTGTCTGAACAAGAAGAGGAGGATTCTTTTTATTCAGCGCCTAAGCTGCTGGAGGAGGAAGAACAAGAGGAAGAGAGCTTCGAAATTGAAGTGAGAAAAACACCATCACCTGAAGAGCCTAAGGAAGAAACACCTTTTCAATCCTTCCAGCTGCCTGAATCTTCTGAGACTGAAAGGAAGGAAACGGATGCTGTTCCTAGGGTTGCTCCTGCTGCTGAAACGAAGGAACCTCAAACAAAGGAAAGTGATAATTCTCTTTATTTAACAAAACTCTTTACAAAAGAAGCGGATGAGTTTTCGAGAATGAAAATTTGTATTGTGCAGCAGGAAGATACGATCGAGCGTTTATGCGAACGGTATGAAATTACATCCCAGCAGCTGATCAGGATGAATTCTTTAGCCTTGGATGATGAATTAAAAGCAGGACAGATTCTCTATATTCCTCAATATAAAAATAGCCATGCGTAAACCGTAAGCGATCGGAAAATGTGGTGAATGAAATGGAAGATACCCAATCGGTTCTTCAGGAATACGGACTGACTGCTCAATTTATTGAGCCTGTCAGTCCTCTTGTTTGGAAAGTGTATACAGACTACGGCATATTTGCCCTGAAAAAATTGAAAGAAGGTCGCGGCAAGCATTTTACGGATCATATGGTGGCGATTGAGGAAAAAGGCTTTCGTTCATTCGTTCCCGTTTACAGAACAAATAGCGGTGAGTTTTTCTCAGCAGGCATACAATACGGAGATACCTACTATTTAATGCCTTGGCTCCAATTTGACCAAGAGGAAGAACGGGATCAAAAACATGTTTATTTATTTAGAGAAACAGCCCGTCTTCACGAGAGAACTGCACAGGAACTAAAGGTTAGACGTGATGAGATTGAACGTTATTACGGGCAAACGAAAAAAAAGTGGGAACAAGATAAAATTTTCTATGAGCAGTTTGTGGATAGAGCGGAGAAGGAATGGTACCTTTCTCCCTTTGAACTCCAGGCCATAACCTATTTTTCTGAAACCATTTCCGCGGTGAACTTTGCGCTGGAACGGCTGGAGGACTGGTATGAGTCCGCAAAGGAAAAGGACGTTTCAAGGGTTGTAATGAACCACGGCAGCCTGTCTATACACCATTTTCTGTATAATGATGCTGGGACCGGATATTTTACAAACTTCGAAAGAGCATCTGTCGGTCCTCCGCAAAACGACCTGCTCGGCTTTTATACAAAAATGTTCAGAGGCTTTCCGAAAGCTTGTCCGGAATGCGTCGAATGGTTTTATGGATATACGAAATCATTCCCTTTGCGTGAAGCGGAAGTCAGTCTTTTTCTCAGCTATATGGCATATCCGGCAGCCATGTACAAGGTGCTGAACGGTTATCAAACTGGGAAAAGACAGCATGAAAAAGAGGAATGTACACAATTATTAAAGGCTTATTGGCAAATGAAAAACATAGAGCCGTTTGTGATGAAAATTCATCAGATTGAACAAGAGAAAAAATTTCAGGCTGAAAACGAGTCCACGTCTTAATGGCGCGGACTTGTTTGTTTATATCCATTCTAAATGAAGGGCGCAAGCTAAAAAGATTAGGATTGCGAGCAGCAAAACATCAAAGGTTGTCGGAAAGAAAATGGTTCTGATTCCTTGAAAAATCGTAATGGGAATAATCACTTGTGCGGATACAAGCCGAATTTGCCTTACCCATGGCGGCAGCGAATAAGAGCTGAAACGTTTCTTCACGGTGCATCCTCCTCTACGCATTTACAAGCATCATATGTAAACTTGGGCAATAGGTGCCTGCCCATCTGTATAGAAAGCGGTGTTTTTGGAAAAGATGATTGACGAATCAAAAACACTTTTACTATAATAAAGAACATAAATAATGTATACAATGAGCTGATAAATACACCTGCTTAGAACGGGAAGAGTACAAAAAAGGCGCATGCAGAGAGAGAAGCCGTTTGCTGAAAGGCTTCTTATGTTGTCTGATTGGAAGGTCGCCCGGGAGCATAATTTCTTGAAAGAAGAGTAGAGAAATTCGGGAAACACCCGTTATCCGTTATAAGTGCATGAACTGATTGAGTTCATGAAAAAAGGTGGTACCGCGAAAGAGCTTTTCGTCCTTTTACAGGGATGAAGAGCTCTTTTTTCGTTCTCAGCCATTTTTAAACATGCTGGAGGGTTATGATGGAAACGAATGAACAAACAATGCCGACGAAATATGATCCGGCAGCGGTTGAAAAAGACCGATATGATTTTTGGCTAAAAGGCAAATTTTTTGAAGCGGGCAGTGACCAGACAAAAGAGCCATACTCTGTTGTCATCCCGCCGCCAAACGTAACAGGGAGACTTCACCTTGGCCACGCATGGGACACAACGCTGCAAGACATTGTAACAAGAATGAAACGCATGCAGGGCTATGATGTGCTGTGGCTTCCTGGCATGGACCACGCCGGCATCGCGACACAGGCTAAAGTGGAGGCGAAACTTCGTGAAGAAGGCAAATCCCGCTACGATTTAGGCCGTGAAAAATTCCTCGAAGAAACGTGGAAGTGGAAGGAAGAATATGCTGACTTTATTCGCAGCCAGTGGGCGAAATTAGGTCTTGGCCTAGATTATTCCCGTGAACGTTTTACGCTGGATGAAGGCTTGAGCAAAGCGGTAAGGGAAGTATTCGTTAAGCTTTATGAAAAAGGCCTGATCTACAGAGGCGAATATATTATTAACTGGGACCCAGCGACAAAAACAGCCCTATCCGACATTGAGGTGATTTACAAGGATGTTCAAGGCGCATTCTATCATATGAGCTATCCGCTTGCTGACGGTTCAGGCTCAATTGAAATTGCGACGACACGTCCTGAAACAATGCTCGGTGATACAGCTGTTGCCGTTCACCCTGAAGACGAGCGCTATAAACACCTTATCGGAAAAACGGTGATCCTGCCGATTGTAAATCGTGAAATTCCGATTGTCGGTGATGACTATGTTGATATGGAATTTGGTTCAGGTGCCGTGAAAATTACGCCTGCTCATGATCCGAACGACTTCGAGCTTGGCAACCGCCACAATTTAGAACGCATCCTTGTCATGAATGAAGATGGCACGATGAATGAAAATGCGCTCCAATATCAAGGTATGGATCGTTTTGAATGCCGCAAAAAGCTCGTGAAAGATTTACAGGAGGCGGGAGTTCTCTTCAAGATCGAGGATCATATGCACTCTGTCGGCCATAGTGAACGAAGCGGGGCTGTTGTGGAGCCTTATCTTTCTACACAATGGTTTGTGCGCATGCAGCCGCTTGCTGATGCAGCGATTGAGCTGCAAAAGAAAGAAGAAAAGGTCAACTTTGTGCCTGACCGTTTCGAAAAAACGTATTTACACTGGATGGAAAACATCCGCGACTGGTGTATCTCCCGTCAATTGTGGTGGGGCCATCGTATTCCTGCCTGGTATCATAGAGAAACAGGCGAGCTATATGTCGGGCTTGAAGCGCCGGAAGACAGCGAAAATTGGGAACAGGATACAGACGTACTGGATACATGGTTCAGTTCTGCGCTATGGCCTTTCTCCACAATGGGCTGGCCTGATGTAACGGCTGAAGACTTTAAACGCTACTATCCGACAGATGTTCTCGTGACAGGGTACGATATCATTTTCTTCTGGGTATCACGCATGATTTTCCAAGGCATTGAATTTACAGGCGAGCGCCCGTTCAAAGATGTTTTAATCCACGGCTTAATCCGTGACGAGCAAGGCCGGAAAATGAGTAAATCTCTTGGCAACGGTGTCGACCCGATGGATGTGATTGACAAGTACGGAGCCGATTCTCTGCGTTATTTCCTTGCGACTGGAAGCTCTCCTGGCCAGGATCTGCGCTTCAGCTATGAAAAAGTGGAATCAACCTGGAATTTTGCCAATAAAATTTGGAACGCTTCCCGTTTTGCATTAATGAATATGGATGGCATGACGTACGATGAGCTTGATCTGTCAGGCGAAAAGTCAGTCGCTGACAAGTGGATTTTAACGCGATTAAATGAAACGATCGAGCACGTGACCCAGCTTGCTGATCGATATGAATTTGGTGAAGTAGGACGCCATTTATATAACTTTATTTGGGATGATTTCTGTGATTGGTATATTGAAATGGCGAAGCTTCCGCTTTATGGAGAAGACGAAGCGGCTAAGAAAACTACCCGTTCCATCCTTGCTTACGTACTTGATCAAACGATGCGTCTGCTCCATCCGTTTATGCCATTCTTAACGGAGGAAATTTGGCAGCACCTTCCTCACCAAGGGGACTCGATTACAGTAAGTCAATGGCCTGTAGTAGTGCCGGAGCATACCGATACTGAAGCGGCAGCTGACATGAAGCTTCTTGTTGAGCTGATCCGTTCTGTGCGCAATATCCGCAGTGAAGTCAATACGCCAATGAGCAAGCAGGTTGAACTGTACATTAAAACAAGCACAGACGAAATAGCAGCCCGCCTCGAAGCAAACCGTTCATATGTTGAACGCTTTACGAATCCGAGTGTGCTTAAAATTGGCACCGATATTGAGGCTGTTGATAAGGCGATGACGGCCGTTGTCTCAGGAGCAGAGGTTATTCTTCCGCTTGAAGGCTTAATCAATATTGATGAAGAAATTGCCCGTCTGCAAAAAGAATTTGATAAACTGACAAAAGAAGTTGAGCGTGTCCAAAAGAAACTTGGAAATGAAGGATTTATGAAAAAAGCGCCTGCACACGTAATTGATGAAGAACGTGAAAAAGAAAAAGATTATGTGGCGAAGCGTGACGCTGTTCAAAAACGAATGGCTGAGCTGAAGGGTTAATGAAAAGCCGGGGCGGTTTCTAGAGAAACCGCCTTGTCTTATAAAAGAGGGGATTATCATTGTTTACTGCATATCAAGATGCGCGCAGCTGGATTCACGGGAGGCTGAAATTCGGGGTGAAGCCCGGACTTGGCCGAATGAAACAGCTGATGGCGCGGTTAGGACATCCTGAAAAAAAAATCCGAGCGTTCCACGTCGCAGGAACAAACGGTAAAGGATCAACTGTCGCTTTTATCCGTTCTATGCTGCAGGAAGCCGGATATACGGTTGGAACATTTACATCGCCTTATATTATTACGTTTAATGAACGGATCAGCGTAAACGGGATACCGATTTCTGATGAGGAATGGACAGCACTCGTCAATCAAATGAAACCGCACGTTGAAGCCCTTGATCAAACGGAATACGGACAGCCGACAGAATTTGAAATTATGACAGCTTGTGCATTTTTATATTTTGCAGAGTTTCATAAGGTCGATTTTGTTATTTTTGAAACAGGTCTGGGCGGTAGATTCGATTCTACTAATGTGGTTGAACCGCTCTTAACTGTGATTACAAGCATCGGACACGATCATATGAACATTTTGGGAAACACCATTGAAGAAATTGCAGGAGAAAAGGCTGGTATTATTAAAGAAGGTATTCCAATCGTTACAGCAGTTACCCAGCCGGAAGCTTTACAGGTCATCCGCCATGAAGCCGAACGGCATGCTGCGCCGTTCCAGTCATTGCATGATGCATGTGTTATTTTCAATGAAGAGGCTCTGCCTGCAGGAGAACAGTTTTCATTCAAAACGGAAGAGAAATGCTATGAAGATATTCGGACATCTCTGATTGGCACCTATCAAAGACAAAATGCTGCTTTGTCCATTTTGGCTGCGGAGTGGCTCAATAAGGAGAATATCGCCCATATCAGTGACGAAGCGTTAAGGAGCGGGCTTGTGAAGGCTGCTTGGCCGGGACGGTTAGAACTTGTTCAGGAGCATCCTCCGGTATATTTAGACGGTGCGCATAACGAAGAAGGTGTTGAAAAGCTGGCGGAAACGATGAAGCAGCGTTTCGCCAATTCACGCATTTCTGTGGTGTTTAGCGCGTTAAAGGACAAACCGTATCAGAACATGATTAAAAGACTGGAAACCATTGCTCATGCGATGCATTTTGCTTCTTTTGATTTCCCGCGTGCTTCTCTTGCAAAAGATCTCTATGATGCAAGTGAAATCAGCAATAAAAGCTGGAGTGAAGATCCAGACGATGTGATCAAATTCATAGAAAGCAAAAAGGGCTCAAATGAAATTGTGCTGATTACCGGATCTCTTTACTTTATTTCTGACATTCGAAAAAGGTTGAAATAAAAGCATCCGGCTCCGGCAGAATCAAAAAAAAAGATTCTGCCGTTTTTTTTATGTGTAAAATTGAATATTCCCAATTGGAGCTCAGGATGTCCATTTTGCTACAATCCATACCAGAACTCAATGAGTAAAGGTGTGTTGTCTATGCTATCCATTCTTTTTATCTTCGGACTTATCCTTGGTTCTTTTTACTATACGGCCGGGTGCCGTATCCCCTTACATCTATCTATTATTGCGCCCCGTTCATCATGCCCGTTTTGCCGGCGGACATTAACTCCTGCAGAATTAATTCCCATCCTGTCATTCCTATTTCAAAAAGGTAAATGTAAAAGCTGCGGGCATAGGATTTCTTTTATGTATCCCGCAGCAGAGCTTGTGACAGCGTGTTTATTTGCTTCCGCAGGAATACGCTTTGGCACATCGCTGGAACTGTTTCCCGCTGTGGTGTTTATCTCTCTTCTCATTATTGTTGCAGTGACAGATATTCATTTTATGCTGATTCCAAATCGAATATTGATTTTCTTTCTTCCCTTTTTGGCGGCCGCGAGATTGATTTCTCCGCTTGATTCCTGGTATGCAGGCCTGCTAGGTGCGGCAGCCGGATTTCTATTTCTGGCTGTAATTGCCGCAATCACCCATGGGGGAGTAGGGGGAGGAGATATTAAATTATTTGCGGTGATTGGCTTTGTGCTTGGTGTGAAAATGCTGGCAGCTGCCTTTTTCTTTTCAGTTTTGATAGGTGCATTATATGGAGCGACAGCTGTTCTGACTGGTAGGCTCGCTAAAAGGCAGCCGCTTCCCTTCGCCCCCGCTATAGCCGCAGGGAGCATTTTAGCCTATTTATACGGTGACTCTATCATTTCTTTTTATATCAAAATGGCATTGGGCTGACTGCTGAAAAATTTGACGAACGTTTTTTGGACAAGGCGACAAAAGTCTTGTTCTTTTTTTCTTTGCCTGTGCTAAAGTGTGTAGCATGAAAAGCCGACAAGAACGGTCAAGCAAATGAAGGGAGGAAGCGGAATTGAAAAAAAGAAAGAATAAAAAAAACAGTAAAGCCGCAGAAAAAGCCCTCAAGGTGACGATTAATGGAAAAGAAGAGACGGTTTACGAACAAGAGACACCAGATACAGAGGCAGATAAAAGCATGACATTTTCAAATTGGGAGGAAAAAAGACAGGCAGAACAAGAAGTTGCGGCATCCCAGGAACATCCTGATGAAGATGAATTCAATTGGGATTCCGAGGAGGACAAGGTGTTTAAAGAGGATCCAAAAGTTGTTCCTCCTTTTCAAAAGAAAAAAACAAAGCTTTATGCAAAAGGAAAGACCGGGGCTGCCAAACCGGTAAAAAGAGTGGCCGCGACGATTGCCTTCGCGGCTGTCATTGGCACTGGATTAGGGTTATTCGCGTTAAACATATCGGGGAATAAAGAAGCGTCAGCACCGGCCTCTTTAGAGGATTCTCTAGGCAGCCAAACGGCAAAAGCAGGGGATACTTCAACTGAAAAACAAACTTCAGGCGCAGAAAAACAAGCGGCACAAACTGAAGGTACATACAAAACATACGCTGTGCAAGCCGGAAAATTTTCAAATGAAAAGGGCGCCGAAACGTTAACAGAACAATTGACCGAAAAAGGATATTCCGCCGTGTCACTGTCAAAGGATGACGGGTATACGTATGTTATTGCAGGCTTAGCAAGTGAAAAGGAGGTCTCACAGCAGTTAGGACAGGTTTTAATCGACAGTGATTTTGAAGCCTGGGGAGGCAAGGAGCTTTCCTTATCAATAGAGTCAGATATGACAGATTCTTTTAAGGAAACAGCGGAGCTTGCAGCAAAGGCGATTCTCGGCGAAGACATTACAAAAGCGAGTGTAGAGAAAATAGAAAAGTCGCTTGGTGAAACAAAAGCTTCAGGAGAGAAAAAAGCGATTTTGCAGGCTTTAAAGGAATTAGAGGATCCAAGTGCTGAAGCCGGGTGGAAGGCTCAGCAGGAGCTGTTAGCCGTCGTAAAATAAGAGATAGTGCCCTGAGCCTTCGTCCTTTAGTGACAGGCTTTTTTTATTTTGTCATGAAAAAGTTATTTTTCTGAAATTGTGACAAGCCTCGTGATTTGGTAGGATAAACGAGTATCTTTTTTTCTTAAGCAAACCCTGAAAGGATGACGAACATGACAAAACCGCTAATACTTGCATCACAATCTCCGCGCAGGAAAGAACTCCTCGATCTTCTCCAGCTGCCCTACTCCATTATTGTCAGTGAAGTAGAAGAAAAATTAAATCGAAACTTTTCACCAGAAGAAAACGTCCAATGGTTGGCAAAACAAAAAGCTAAGGCTGTAGCTGATCTCCACCCGCATGCAATCGTTATCGGTGCTGATACAATGGTATGCCTTGACGGCGAATGTCTTGGCAAACCGCAGGATCAAGAAGAAGCTGCTTCTATGCTGCGGAGGCTTTCAGGCCGAAGTCACTCAGTAATAACCGCGGTCAGCATTCAAGCTGAAAATCACAGCGAGACTTTTTATGATAAGACAGAAGTTGTGTTTTGGTCCCTCAGTGAAGAAGAGATTTGGACGTATATTGAAACAAAAGAGCCGATGGATAAAGCAGGTGCATACGGCATCCAAGGAAGAGGCGCGCTTTTTGTAAAGAAAATAGACGGAGATTATTATTCAGTCATGGGCCTTCCTATATCAAAAACAATGAGAGCTCTTCGCCATTTTGATATAAGGGCATGACGGTTCTATAAACGGGAAGGGAAAGAAAAGGAGTGCTTGGTCATACACGATCTGCCATTAAAACTCAAAGATTTCCCAATCAAAGAAAAGCCAAGAGAACGGCTCCTGAAAGTCGGAGCCGAGAACTTAGCGAATCATGAACTTTTGGCTATATTATTGCGGACAGGGACTAAACACGAATCTGTTTTGGACCTGTCAAACCGGCTGCTGCGCTCATTTGACGGGCTGCGTCTGCTCAAGGAAGCATCGGTTGAAGAGCTGTCAAGCATCCCGGGAATCGGTATGGTAAAAGCGATTCAAATACTGGCTGCAGTTGAGCTTGGAAGCCGGATTCACAAATTAGCCAACGAAGAACATTTCGTTATTCGCTCCCCGGAAGACGGCGCTAATCTCGTCATGGAGGATATGCGCTTTTTAACCCAGGAGCATTTTGTCTGTTTATACTTAAATACAAAAAATCAAGTCATCCATAAACGCACCGTATTTATCGGAAGCCTGAATTCATCTATTGTCCACCCGCGAGAGGTGTTTAAAGAAGCGTTTAAACGATCTGCCGCTTCCTTTATCTGTGTTCATAATCATCCTTCTGGAGATCCGACGCCGAGCAGGGAGGATATTGAAGTGACAAGACGGCTGTTTGAATGCGGAAACCTGATTGGCATCGAGCTGCTTGACCATTTGGTGATCGGGGATAAAAAATTTGTGAGTTTAAAGGAAAAAGGATATTTGTAACACTTTTTTTTTCGTCGAATTAAGCTATAATAGAGTTTATGAGTTTTTCCCTTTAGGGTATTTTTGCTTTAAGAAAGGAAGATACATACATATGTTTGGAATTGGTGCTAGAGACCTTGGTATAGATCTTGGAACTGCGAATACGCTTGTTTTTGTAAAAGGAAAAGGAATTGTTGTGAGAGAGCCGTCAGTTGTCGCTTTGCAGACGGATACGAAATCGATTGTCGCTGTCGGAAATGATGCGAAAAATATGATTGGACGGACACCGGGCAACGTGGTGGCTCTTCGCCCGATGAAAGACGGCGTTATCGCTGATTATGAAACAACGGCGACGATGATGAAATATTACATCAATCAAGCCATAAAAAATAAAGGCATGTTTGCCAGAAAACCATATGTAATGGTATGTGTCCCATCAGGCATTACAGCTGTTGAAGAACGCGCTGTTATCGATGCGACAAGACAGGCGGGAGCGCGTGACGCGTATCCGATTGAAGAGCCTTTTGCCGCAGCAATCGGAGCCAATCTGCCAGTTTGGGAACCGACTGGAAGCATGGTTGTTGATATCGGGGGCGGTACGACAGAAGTTGCGATTATTTCCCTCGGAGGCATCGTAACGTCTCAGTCAATCCGTGTAGCCGGTGATGAGATGGACGACGCAATTATCAACTACATCAGAAAAACGTACAACCTGATGATCGGTGACCGTACGGCTGAAGCGATTAAAATGGAAATCGGATCTGCAGAAGCTCCTGAAGAATCCGACAACATGGAAATCCGCGGACGCGATTTGCTCACAGGTCTGCCGAAAACAATTGAAATTACAGGAAAAGAGATTTCTAATGCTCTACGCGACACTGTATCTACAATTGTCGAAGCAGTGAAGAGCACACTCGAAAAAACACCGCCTGAGCTTGCAGCAGATATCATGGACAGAGGTATAGTGTTAACCGGCGGCGGAGCGCTTTTGCGCAATTTAGACAAAGTCATCAGCGAAGAAACAAAAATGCCGGTCCTTATCGCCGAAGACCCGCTTGATTGTGTAGCGATCGGAACAGGGAAAGCACTGGAGCACATCCATCTTTTCAAAGGGAAAACTAGATAATCGGGAGTTCAATAGAAGAGGTGTAACACGATGCCGAATAAGCGGTTAATGCTATTACTTCTGTGTATTATCATATTGGTGGCTATGATTGGATTTTCGCTGAAGGGCGGCCGCAATACCACCTGGCCTGAGAAAGTGATCGGCGATACGACGGGAGTATTTCAAAATATTTTTCATACGCCTGCCGAATTTTTTGCAGGAATATTTGAGAACATCAATGATTTAAAAAACACATACAAAGAAAACGAGCGTCTAAGAGAAAAACTTGACGGACAGACACAATATGAAGCCAAGCTTCAAGAGCTTGAAGAAGAAAACAAATCCTTGCGTGACGAGCTTGGCCATGTCAAATCGATTAAAGATTACAAGCCGATTTTAGCAACGGTCATCGCCAGAAGCCCTGATAATTGGGCCAAACAGGTCACCATTAACAAGGGGACTCAGCAAAACGTAGCGAAAGATATGGCCGTTACAAACGAAAAAGGCGCATTAATCGGCAAGATCAAAAGCTCCGGACTTAACAATTTTACGTCTACTGTTCAGCTTTTAAGCGATACTGACCGCAATAACAGAGTCGCGACAAAAATTTCCGGAAAAAAAGGCAGCAAAGGCTACGGCTTGATCGAAGGATATGACAAAGAGAAAAAACGTCTTAAGATGACAATTATTGAGCGTAAGGATAAACAAGACGTGAAAAAAGGCGATCTTATTGAAACATCAGGGACAGGCGGTGTTTTCCCAGAAGGGCTGACAATCGGTGAAGTGACTGATATCGAGTCAGATTCCTATGGACTGACAAAGGTTGCTTATGTAAAACCTGCGGCTGACCTTACAGATTTAAATAATGTGATCGTTGTTAACCGTGACGTGCCGACTGTCGATACAGAGGAGGAAGGATCGTGAAACGTTTCCTTCTCCCTTTCGTTATGATGCTTGTTTTTTCTGCGGAAAGCATTTTTACAGATTTGGTGCATTTTCCTTTCGTTACAGATGACCAAGTGCTCGCCCCGCGTTTTTTGATGCTTGTATTGATATTCATGTCGGCTTTTATCAACCAAAAACACGCGATGATTTACGGATTTATTTTTGGTTTTCTATATGACATGAACTATACAAGTCTATTAGGCGTTTACATGTTTGGTTTTGCAGGGTTATGCTATTTGGCTTCAAAAGCGTTTAAAGTGTTACATACAAACGCATTTGTAGTGATATTGATAGCAGTTCTGGCTGTCTGTCTGCTCGAATTTTACGTATTCGGCATTCAGTCTTTGATTCATAAAGATATTATGACGTTTAACGGATTTGTGCTTGACCGGTTTATACCGACAATTTTATTAAATATTGCAGCAGCTCTTATTCTTGTTCTGCCATTTAGATTGTTTTTTATGAGTCTAAAGAAAGAATTGAGAGATGAGTAAAAAGGATTTTATCTTTTTTTGACGAAATGAGTATGTTGTTGAGGTGAATATTGTGAAGACCAAAAAGCAGCAATATGTAACAATAAAAGGAACAAAGAATGGACTAACATTGCATCTGGATGATGCGTGTTCTTTTGATGAGCTTCTCGATGGTCTTCAGAATATGCTGTCAATTGAACAATATACCGATGGAAAAGGCCAGAAAATCAGCGTTCATGTTAAGCTGGGAAATCGCTTTTTATATAAGGAGCAAGAGGAACAGCTAACCGAATTGATTGCGTCAAAGAAAGATTTGTTTGTTCATTCTATTGACAGTGAAGTCATTACTAAAAAAGAAGCACAGCAGATAAGAGAGGAAGCCGAAATTATTTCTGTTTCAAAAATTGTCCGTTCAGGCCAAGTGCTGCAGGTAAAAGGCGACTTGCTCCTGATCGGTGACGTGAATCCCGGCGGAACAGTCAGGGCCGGAGGGAACATTTTTGTTCTGGGCTCACTGAAAGGAATCGCGCATGCCGGGTTTAATGGAAATAATCAAGCGGTCATCGCCGCCTCTGAAATGCTTCCGACACAATTAAGAATCAATCATGTGTTAAATCGCTCCCCAGACCACATTCAAAAAGGGAACGAAATGGAATGTGCTTATTTAGATACAGACGGAAATATGGTCATTGAACGCCTTCAACATTTGGCTCATTTAAGACCTGATCTAACAAGGCTTGAGGGAGGAATGTGAATTGGGTGAGGCTATCGTAATAACTTCGGGAAAAGGCGGAGTAGGTAAGACAACAACATCTGCGAACCTCGGTACCGCCTTAGCCATTTTAGGGAAGCGCGTATGCTTAGTAGATACTGATATAGGACTGCGCAACCTTGATGTTGTAATGGGTCTTGAAAATAGAATTATTTACGATCTGGTAGACGTTGTAGAGGGCAGATGCAAAATGCATCAGGCGCTCGTAAAAGACAAACGTTTCGATGATCTGCTCTATTTAATGCCCGCTGCTCAAACGAGCGATAAGACAGCTGTTGCTCCTGAACAAATTAAAAACATGGTCCAAGAGCTCAAACAGGAATTTGACTATGTCATCATAGACTGTCCTGCCGGAATCGAGCAAGGGTACAAAAATGCCGTTTCCGGAGCTGATAAAGCGATTGTGGTCACTACGCCTGAAATCTCAGCTGTTCGTGATGCTGACCGTATTATAGGGCTGCTGGAGCAAGAGGAAAATATTGAACCGCCGCGGCTCGTTGTTAACAGAATCAGAAATCACCTGATGAAAAACGGTGACACGATGGATATCGACGAAATCGTACAGCATTTGTCGATCGATTTGCTAGGAATCGTGGCTGATGATGATGAAGTCATCAAAGCTTCCAACCATGGTGAACCGATTGCGATGGACCCGAAAAATCGCGCTTCTATTGCATATCGCAATATTGCCCGCCGCATCTTAGGTGAATCTGTTCCTTTACAGGTGCTTGAAGAGCAAAATAAAGGAATGATGGCTAAGATTAAGTCATTTTTCGGCGTAAGATCTTAATGTGATAGAATTAAAGAGAAGAATCTGACAAAGCAAATGCTGTGTCAGGTTTTTTTGTTTTTGCCTGCTTTGTTCCTGACTAAACCGAATATTTGCCATGGACAAGACATATGATGTACAAACCCAACGAATGCAAAGGATGATGGCAATGAGTCACAGAGCAGATGAAATCAGAAAACGATTAGAGAAAAGAAGAAAGCAGCTTTCCGGCTCAAAACGTTTCTCTACTCAGACAGTTTCTGAAAAGCAGAAACCCCCGTCCTGGGTGATGGTAACGGATCAGGAAAAGCATGGAACACTTCCGGTCTACGAAGATAACATGCCAACATTCAACGGAAAACACCCATTGGTGAAAACAGATTCAATTATCCTGAAATGTCTTCTGTCGGCCTGCCTTGTTCTCGTTTCAGCTATAGCCTATAAAACAAACATTGGACCCGTCAGTCAGATTAAACCCGCCGTAGCCAAAACCTTTGAAACTGAATTTCAATTTGCTTCAGCAAGCCATTGGTTCGAAACCAAATTCGGAAATCCGCTTGCTTTCCTGGCTCCTGAACACAAAAATAAGGAACAGCAGATTGAAGTAGGCAAAGATCTGATCGCGCCTGCATCCGGGAAAGTACAGCAGGATTTTCAGGACAATGGGGAAGGAATTAAAGTCGAAACAAGCAGCGATAAGATTGATAGTGTAAAAGAAGGCTATGTGGTTGAAGTCAGCAAAGACAGCCAGACGGGACTGACGGTTAAGGTGCAGCATGCTGACAACACCTATAGTATCTATGGCGAGCTCAAAGATGTGGATGTTGCTTTATATGATTTTGTGGATAAAGGCAAAAAGCTCGGTTCGATTAAGCTTGATGATCATAATAAAGGGGTCTATTATTTTGCCATGAAAGACGGCGATAAATTTATTGATCCGATTCAGGTGATTACATTTGAATAAATGGCTCGACCTTATCTTAAAGATCCATGTGCATCCTTTTCTTTGGATTATCGCGGCGCTGGGCTTGCTCACAGGCCATATGAAAGCATTATTATGTCTGCTCCTGATTGTATTGATTCATGAGCTGGGGCATGCTGCTCTGGCCGTATTTTTTTCTTGGAGAATCAAGCGTGTTTTTTTGCTGCCGTTTGGGGGAACGGTCGAAGTGGAAGAACACGGGAATCGGCCGTTAAAGGAAGAGTTTGCGGTCATTATTGCCGGCCCTCTTCAGCACATCTGGCTTCAGTTTGCCGCCTGGATGCTTGCAGAAGTCTCAGTGATTCATCAGCATACCTTTGAACTCTTCACCTTTTATAATCTTTCTATCTTATTTGTCAATTTACTGCCGATCTGGCCGCTGGATGGAGGAAAACTGTTATTTTTGTTGTTTTCCAAACAGCTGCCTTTTCAAAAGGCTCACCGGCTTAATCTAAAAACGTCGCTCTGCTTCTGCCTGTTGCTCGGGTGCTGGGTTTTATTCGTGATTCCTCTGCAGATCAGCGCATGGGTTTTGTTTGTCTTTCTGGCTGTTTCCTTGTTTGAGGAATATCGGCAAAGGCACTATATCCATGTGAGATTTCTCCTCGAAAGGTATTACGGAAAAAACAGGGAGCTTGAGAAACTTCTGCCGCTGACAGTAAAGGCGGAGGATAAAGTCTATCATGTGATGGCCGAGTTCAAACGTGGCTGTAAGCATCCGATTATTATAGAAAAATCAGGCCAAAAGCTCAGCCAGCTTGACGAGAATGAAGTGCTGCACGCTTACTTTGCCGATAAGCGGACGAATTCTTCCATGGAGGAACTGCTTCTGCCCTACTAAAACTGATTGACAAACGGCTTGTATTTTGGTATATTTTTTAATGTTATGGATGTAGCACCATTGCTACAACCGCTCAGTACAGGTGTTAAGAGCTTTTACAGCCCCCTGGTATCTGGCGAGTCTTAGTCTAATAGGAGGTGCAGAGAATGTACGCAATCATTAAAACAGGCGGTAAACAAATCAAAGTTGAAGAAGGCCAAACTGTTTACATCGAAAAACTTGCTGCTGAAGCAGGTGAAACAGTTACTTTTGAAGACGTTTTGTTTGTTGGCGGAGACAACGTGAAAGTCGGCAACCCTACAGTTGAAGGCGCAACAGTAACGGCTAAAGTTGAAAAACAAGGCCGCGCGAAAAAAATCACTGTTTTCAGATACAAACCAAAGAAAAACGTTCATAAAAAACAAGGTCATCGTCAGCCTTACACTAAAGTGACGATCGAAAAAATCAACGCGTAAGCATGATTCAGGCAACAATCAGGAGGTCTCATGATAAAGGCATATTGTCTTTTGAAATGACGGGCCATGCGAATTTTGCTGAACATGGACAAGATCTTGTTTGTGCCGGAGTGACAGCCGTTGTGTTTGGAGCCGTTAACGCGGTCATTGTGCTCGCGGGCTTCGAGCCGCTTCTTGATATAGGGGAGGACGGGGGTTATTTTTATTTTGAATTCCCTGAATCTCTTGATCCAGAGGCACGCCAAAAAGCTCAGTTGCTGATTGAAGGCATGATTGTTTCGCTGGAGACAATCGAACGGGATTACAAAGACAACTTGCGTGTGACCACAAACATAATATAGGAGGTGAGCTACATGCTTAGATTAGATCTTCAGTTTTTCGCTTCTAAAAAAGGAGTAGGTTCTACAAAGAACGGACGTGACTCTGAGGCTAAACGTTTAGGTGCTAAACGTGCTGACGGTCAATTCGTAACAGGCGGTTCTATCCTTTACCGTCAACGCGGAACAAAAATTTACCCAGGTGAAAACGTGGGCCGCGGCGGAGATGACACTCTATTTGCGAAAATCGACGGAACTGTTAAATTCGAACGTTTCGGCCGTGACCGCAAAAAAGTGAGCGTATATCCTGTAGCTCAATAATGATTCAAAAAACTCCGGTCGATGATGACTGGAGTTTTTTTTGCAATATGCGGAGTAAACACCTAGAATGAAATGCAGAGTATGTGCGAGCAGACCCCGCCAAGAATGAGAATAAACATCTCAAACCCACTGGATATGTTCCCCAAGCAGTAATACATAAAATGTTCTGCCTGGCTGCAAATCAACCAAAGCCAGAAAAAAGGAACATGATATTTCTGGGAAAAACAATTGTTTTTCTAACAAAGCCTTCTCTGTTATAATTCATAATACACACTTATACAGACTCCTAAATAAGAAATTAAATGATTGGGAGTGCGAAAATGAAGGATGTTTCAAAAAATCAAGAAGAAAATATAAGCGACACGGCATTAACAAACGAACTGATTCATCTGCTTGGCCATTCCCGGCATGATTGGATGAATAAGCTGCAGCTGATTAAAGGAAACTTAAGCTTGCAGAAGTATGACCGCGTCTTTGAAATGATTGAAGAAATGGTTATAGACGCAAAGCACGAATCAAAGCTCTCAAACCTGAAAACACCGCATTTGGCGTTTGATTTTCTTACGTTTAATTGGAAAACCCATTATATGACGCTTGAATATGAAGTTCTCGGAGAAATTAAGGATTTGTCGGCTTATGATCAAAAGCTGGCGAAACTGATGAGAAAGCTGTTTCATCTGTTTGATCAAGCAGTCAGCAGAGAGAGTGAAAATCATTTAACGGTTTCGCTTCAAACGGATCATCCTGACAGACAGCTGATTCTGTACCTTGATTTTCACGGCGCCTTTGCCGATCCATCTGCTTTTGATGATATTCGGCAGAATGGATATGAGGACGTTGATATCATGCGTTTTGAAATCACGAGTCACGAATGTCTGATTGAAATTGGGTTGGACTAGCGGAGTTTTTAACGGTTTAGAACGGAGGACATTATGTTTGTAGATCAGGTCAAAGTATATGTAAAAGGCGGCGACGGCGGCAACGGTATGGTTGCGTTTCGCCGTGAAAAATATGTGCCGAAAGGCGGCCCTGCCGGCGGTGACGGAGGAAAGGGAGGAGACGTCGTTTTTGAAGTAGATGAAGGTCTCCGCACCCTGATGGATTTTAGATACAAAAAACACTTTAAAGCGATTCGCGGCGAGCATGGCATGTCCAAAAACCAGCACGGGCGAAATGCTGATGATATGGTCATTAAAGTTCCACCGGGCACCGTTGTGACAGACGATGATACAAAACAGGTCATCGCTGATTTAACAGAGCACGGACAGCGGGCTGTCATTGCAAGAGGCGGAAGAGGAGGAAGAGGGAATAGCCGCTTTGCTACACCGGCTAATCCCGCGCCTCAGCTTTCAGAAAACGGCGAGCCGGGAAAAGAACGCTACATTGTTCTTGAATTAAAAGTGCTTGCAGATGTCGGACTTGTCGGGTTCCCGAGTGTGGGAAAATCTACTTTGCTGTCTGTTGTCTCATCTGCAAAACCGAAAATTGCGGACTATCACTTTACAACGCTTGTCCCGAATCTCGGCATGGTTGAAACGGATGACGGACGCAGCTTTGTCATGGCCGATTTGCCGGGGCTGATTGAAGGCGCACACCAAGGCGTCGGACTGGGCCACCAGTTTTTGCGCCATATTGAACGGACGAGGGTTATTGTTCACGTCATTGACATGTCAGGCTTAGAAGGCCGCGATCCGTATGAGGATTATCTTACGATTAACCAGGAGCTGAGCGAGTACAATCTGCGTCTCACCGAGCGTCCGCAAATTATCGTTGCAAATAAAATGGACATGCCGGAGGCTGCGGAAAATCTCGAAGCCTTTAAAGAAAAGCTGACGGATGATTATCCGGTATTCCCGGTCAGTGCGGTGACAAGAGAAGGTCTGCGTGAGCTTCTGTTTGAGGTTGCCAATCAGCTTGAGAACACACCGGAATTCCCGCTGTATGACGAGGAAGAGCTTACACAAAACCGTGTCATGTACACGATGGAAAATGAAGAAGTGCCATTTAACATTACACGCGATCCAGACGGTGTATTTGTGCTTTCAGGAGACAGCCTTGAGCGGTTATTCAAGATGACTGATTTCTCACGTGATGAATCGGTTAAACGGTTTGCAAGACAGATGCGCGGAATGGGTGTTGATGAAGCACTCAGAGAACGCGGAGCCAAGGATGGAGATATAATCAGGCTTCTGGAATTTGAATTTGAATTTATTGATTAATGAATGTTGGCTGAAAAGAGAGCCTGGTGTCAGGCTCTCTATTTTAAAGGGGAGATGCAAATGAAAGAGGAGACATTTTATCTTGTCCGTGAAGATGTATTGCCCGATGCAATGAGAAAAACATTAGAAGTCAAAAAGCTGCTTGATCGAAAAAAAGCAGATTCAGTAGCAGATGCCGTTCAAAAGGTCGATTTAAGCAGAAGTGCGTTTTATAAATACAGGGATGCTGTTTTTCCATTCTACACCATGGTAAAAGAACAAATTATCACACTTTTCTTTCATTTGGAGGATAGGTCAGGTGCGTTATCTCAGCTTCTTCAGGCGGTAGCTGATTCTGGAAGCAACGTTCTTTCCATTCACCAGACCATTCCGCTTCAAGGCAGAGCAAATGTGACACTGTCTATCAGTACGTCGGCAATGGAAGAAGACATTCATACATTAATGAATAAGCTCAGGAAGTTTGATTTTGTAGAAAAGGTTGAAATATTAGGTTCAGGTGCATAAGGGAGAGAAAATCGTCATGAAAGTCGGTTATTTAGGTCCAGCAGCTACATTTACACATCTAGCAGTCAGTTCTTGTTTTCAAAACGGCGCCGAACATGTTGCTTACCGCACCATTCCGGAGTGTATAGATGCAGCCGTTGCAGGCGAAGTTGATTTTGCTTTTGTTCCTTTGGAAAATGCATTAGAAGGATCTGTTAATCTAACAATAGACTATTTAATACATGAACAGCCCTTGCCAATCGTGGGTGAAATGACGTTGCCGATTCATCAGCACTTGCTCGTCCATCCCTCTAGAGAGAATGCATGGAAAGAGCTCGACAAAATTTACTCACATTCACACGCGATTGCGCAATGCCATAAATTTCTTCATCGACATTTTCCTTCCGTTCCATATGAATACGCCAATTCTACCGGGGCGGCAGCAAAGTTTGTCAGTGACCATCCCGAGCTGAATATCGGGGTCATTGCCAATGATATGGCAGCTTCTACATACGAATTAAAAATCGTGAAACGGGATATACAGGATTATAGGGACAATCATACAAGATTTGTTATCCTGTCTCCTGATGAAAACATATCTTTTGAAGTGAATTCAAAATTGAGCTCTAGGCCCAAAACGACCTTAATGGTCATGCTGCCGCAGGATGATCAGTCCGGGGCGCTGCATAGAGTGCTGTCTGCATTTTCTTGGAGAAATTTAAACTTGTCAAAAATTGAGTCACGTCCGACTAAAACCGGATTAGGCCATTATTTCTTTATTATTGATATTGAGAAAGCGTTTGATGATGTATTGATTCCAGGGGCCATGCAGGAGCTTGAAGCGCTCGGCTGCAAAGTGAAGCTCCTGGGTGCATACCAGTCTTACCAATTATAAAAAAGCCCTCTAGAGGGCTTTTTTTAGTCTTTAATTAAAATGCCGGCTTCTTCGAGGGCTTGGCAGGCTTGATCGATGCGATGTTCATCAGGTGCTGTCAGTGTATGCAGGTGCACGCCGTCGGTCAGCTGTGATAAGTAGGCAGCATTCGTAGAATTGATTTTTTTAATGAAATGGCTAACTTCCTTCCGGGTGCCTACTTGGATGGCTGCAGTTAAATCTCCATACACGGGATGCTCGATTTTTACGTCTTTTACTGTAACGCCTTCGTCGACGATGAGCTGCAGTTCCTCTTCTGTCCGTTCAGGACCGTGTAGACATGCTATGATTCTTTCTGCCTGCTGGTGCTGCTGAGCGGCTGCATCCATGTATACATATCCTTGGCTTGTGGCGATAATCGGTACATTTTTCGCTTTCAAGAGCGATATATCCTGTACAATAACCTGTCTTGAAACGTTCGCTTTTTTTGCGAGTTCTCCTCCTGTCAGCGGTGATTTAGATTCCTTCAGCCACAGAAGAAGCTGGTCACGCCTGTTGGCGCCCATTAGCTTTAATTCTTCGGTCAATATCAAATTCTCCTTTCTTTTGTTCCCAAAGCACTGTAAACGTATGTAATAACTGTTCCAGCTGTTCAGCTGTTGTATGCCTGCCAAAAGAGATGCGGATAAATTGCAGAGCTTCTTGTTCGGTTTTTCTTAATGCTTTCATTGTTTCAGACGGACCGTGGTAACCTGCAGAACAAGCGCTGCCGGTTGAAATGCAAATATTACTCCGATTACATTCTAACATAACATATTGTCCTTCAAATGAGTGAAAAAAACACCCTATAATATGCGGAAGACATTCTGCTTGCGAAGTCTCTGCCGCAAGGGTTATAGGGAGAGACCGAATACGGATTTGGTCTAGAAAGTATGTTCTTAATGCCTCATTGCGGGATATCTGTTTTTCCATTTCGCTTACGATCAATTCTGCAGCGGCAGTGAAGGCACCGATCCCGGGAACATTTACGGTGCCGGCTCTGAATCCGTATTCGTGAGTAGTCAGAGGATAAACGGGTTTCCAAGGGACATCCGGACGGATATAGACCGCCCCTACTCCTTTTGGACCGTGGATTTTATGGCTGGACATTGAGAGTGCATCTACTCCCAGATTTTTTGTATTGATCGGGATCTTTCCAAACGTTTGAACAGCGTCGCAATGAAGAAGAATCCCCTTATTGTGCAGGTATGAAGACAGGCGTTGAATGGGCTGAATGATCCCGGTTTCAGAATTTGCATGCTGAATAGATATAAGGCCTGTTTCCGGCCGGATATGGGCTAGTAATATTTCCTCGGTAATAAGCCCGTATTCATTCGGTTCAATGACTGTTACATCATATCCCTGCTGTTCCAAAAAAGCAGCGCAATTATGAATGGACTGATGTTCCATGGCAGTCGTAATAAAATGTCTTTTCGTTTTTGGCAGGCCGTTTAGCAATGATTGAATGGCCAGAAAATTGGATTCAGTGCCGCCGCTTGTAAAATAGATGCCGCTTGCTTCTCCGCCAATGATGTTGGCGATTTTTTCACGGCAGTACTCCAGTATGTGCTTTGCTTTTCCTCCTGCATCATGCAGGCTGCTGGCATTTCCGTACATATCCATACTAAGCTTCTGATATACAGTAAGGGCTTCCTCACAAATAGGCGTTGTCGCTGCATAATCTAAATAAATCATCCGGTCTTCCTCCATCCGTTCTCCATAAAAAACTCTTGAGTTTATTTTATCCTTGTGTAAATATAGGTGTCAAGACAGGTGTAAACAACAGGAGGATGGCATATGTCTAAAAAGACGATTGCAGTCATCGGTTCAGGGGCGGCGGCACTTTCCTTAGCTGCAGCTTTCCCACCCTCATACGAAGTGACTGTTATCACAAAAAAAAGCGTCAAAAACAGCAATTCTGTCTATGCACAAGGCGGGATTGCTGCGGCCTATGCAAAAGATGACTCGATTGAAGCCCATCTGGAGGATACGTTATACGCAGGGTGCGGCCATAATAATCTAGCTATTGCAGCAGACATTTTACATGATGGAAAAATGATGGTTCAAAGCCTATTGGAGCGTGGATTTCCATTCGACCGCAATGAACGAGGCGGTGTTTGTCTTGGAAGAGAAGGGGCCCACTCATACAACCGCATATTTCATGCAGGCGGAGACGCAACAGGCAGGCTGCTTATCGATTATTTGCTCAAACGGATCAACAGCAAAATCAAATTAATCGAGAATGAAATGGCAGCAGATTTGCTTATAGAGGACGGACGATGTATCGGCGTCATGACAAAAGACAGCAAAGGGCGGCTCAAGGTAAGGCACGCAGACGAAGTTGTGCTGGCTGCCGGCGGCTGTGGAAACCTGTTTCTTCACCATACGAATGATCCTACTGTCACAGGTGACGGTCTTTCTCTGGCTTACCGGGCCGGGGCGGAATTAACGGATTTGGAGTTTACTCAGTTTCACCCGACACTGCTTGTGAAAAATGGTGTATCCTACGGGCTTGTTTCAGAAGCTGTCAGAGGGGAAGGCGGATGTTTAGTAGACGAAAACGGCCGCAGGATTATGGCTGAACGGCATCCTTTAGGTGACCTGGCTCCAAGAGATATTGTCTCACGGGTTATTCACGAAGAAATGGCAAAAGGAAATCGCGTTTATATAGACTTCAGTGCGATTTCTGATTTTGAAACGCGTTTCCCTACCATCACCGCTATTTGTGAAAAAGCAGAGGTTGATATTCAAAGCGGAAAAATTCCTGTTGCTCCGGGAATGCATTTCTTAATGGGAGGTGTTTCAGTTAATCGCTGGGGAGAAACGACAGTGCCGGGACTTTATGCGATTGGCGAGACAGCATGCTCCGGTTTACATGGAGCAAACCGGCTTGCAAGCAATTCTTTATTGGAAGCGCTGGTATTTGGAAAAAGGGCAGCAGAGCATATTATCCAAAAACCGGTTTATAACAGGCAATATCAATCAAGGTTAGAAACCAGTGTCGTCTACGAGGTGCCGGATATAGAGGTGTATGAACTACAAAGCAAAATGACAAGCCACATGTCTATTTTGCGGGAACAAAGCAGTTTGATTGAGCTTAGCATCTGGCTTCATACGCTGCCTTTTCAGGAAGTGAATGTGAAGGATATCACAATTCGGCAGATGGAGCTTTCTCATCTATGGCAAACTGCAAAGCTGATGACGTTTTCTGCGCTTTTGCGGGAGGAAAGCAGAGGGGCTCACTTCCGCACCGATTTTCCTCATGCTGAGGTGAGCTGGCAAGGAAGACAAATTGTCCATACAAAAAAAGGAACGAAGATCAGAAAAAACGAGGGGATTTGGAACAATGAATCATTTACAGCTGAAAAAATTACTGAATCACTTTTTTCTTGAGGATATTGGGACAGGGGATCTTACATCGCAGTCTATTTTTGGAGAACAGAGCTGTGAAGCGGAGATTGTTGCAAAGTCAGAGGGTATTTTTGCAGGAGCAGCGATCATAAAAGAAGGCTTTTCGTTATTGGACGAAAATGCTCAAATCATTTTGCACAAAAAAGATGGGGACATGTTGCATAAAGGTGAAGTGATTGCCGAGTTACACGGTCCCGCAGCTGCGCTCCTATCAGGAGAGCGGGTCGTATTAAATCTTATTCAGAGGCTGTCAGGAATTGCGACAATGACAAGAGAGGCTGTTCGGTGTCTGGATGATGAACAGATTAAAATTTGTGACACGAGAAAAACAACACCGGGGCTCAGAATGCTGGAGAAATATGCTGTCAGAGCCGGCGGCGGGTATAATCATCGATTCGGTTTGTATGACGGCATCATGATTAAAGATAATCATATCGCAGCATGCGGCTCTATTTTAGAGGCATGCAAAAAAGCCCGTCAGGCCGCAGGGCACATGGTAAATATCGAGGTGGAAATTGAAACGGAGGAACAGCTGCGGGAAGCAATTGCAGCTGGCGCGGATGTTATTATGTTTGACAACTGTCCGCCTGATACGGTCCGTCATTTTGCAAAGCTCACACCGGATCATATAAAAACTGAAGCCTCCGGCGGGATTACGTTAGAATCTTTGCCTGCTTTTAAAGGGACGGGTGTGAATTATATTTCATTAGGATTTCTGACTCATTCCGTCAAAAGTTTAGATATCAGCATGGATGTTACGTTATCAAATGAATCTGTGGAGGAATGCCGTTATGTCAATTCTTGATGTGATCAAACAATCGAATGATATGATGCCCGAAAGTTATAAAGAACTATCGAGAAAGGATATGGAAACGCGCGTTGCCGCCATTAAAAAAAAGTTCGGCAGCAGGCTCTTTATACCAGGCCATCATTATCAAAAGGATGAAGTGATACAATTTGCTGACCAAACAGGCGACTCCCTGCAATTGGCCCAAGTAGCGGAAAAAAACAAAGAAGCGGATTATATCGTATTTTGCGGCGTTCACTTTATGGCAGAAACCGCCGATATGCTGACAAGTGAGCGGCAAACGGTCGTCCTTCCAGATATGAGAGCTGGATGTTCTATGGCTGACATGGCTGACATGCAGCAGACCAATAGGGCATGGAAGAAGCTTCAGCATATATTTGGAGATACGATCATACCTTTAACTTATGTGAACTCCACTGCGGAGATCAAGGCATTCGTCGGAAAGCATGGCGGAGCAACTGTGACTTCTTCGAATGCGAAAAAAGTGCTTGAATGGGCGTTTACACAGAAAAAAAGAATTTTATTTTTGCCTGATCAGCATTTAGGGAGAAATACGGCTTATGATCTGGGCATTGCGCTTGAAGATATGGCTGTGTGGCATCCGATGAAAGATGAATTAGTAGCTGAATCCGGGCATACGAATGTGAAAGTGATTTTGTGGAAAGGGCATTGCTCTGTTCACGAGAAATTCACCACTAAAAATATCCATGATATGAGAGAGCGAGACCCCGACATTCAGATCATTGTGCACCCGGAATGTTCACACGAAGTCGTGACACTAAGCGATGATAACGGATCAACGAAATATATTATCGACACAATCAACCAGGCTCCGGTGGGAAGCAAGTGGGCAATCGGGACAGAAATGAATCTTGTTCAGCGGATCATTCACGAGCATCCAGATAAACAAATCGAATCACTTAACCCTGACATGTGCCCTTGCCTGACAATGAACCGAATTGATTTGCCGCATTTGTTGTGGTCGCTGGAACAAATTGAAAAAGGAGAACCTTCAGGCGTCATCAAGGTGCCAAAAGCCATTCAGGAAGATGCACTCCTTGCCCTGAATCGAATGCTTTCGATCACGTAGATCAGAAATATTTTCCCTTCCTTTACTCATAACTTCTTTTGTTCAGGCATATGTTGTGAAGAAACATATTGTAATCACAGCTGAACTGTTCACGTTTTGCATAGGAGGGGAAAACGTTGAAAATCCATATCGTTCAAAAAGGTGATTCGCTCTGGAAAATAGCTGAAAAGTACGGAGTCGATGTTGAGGAAGTGAAAAAACTCAATACACAGCTTAGCAATCCAGACTTAATCATGCCTGGAATGAAAATAAAAGTGCCGTCAGAAGGAGTCCCGGTCAGAAAAGAGCCAAAAGCGGGCAAAAGTCCTGCGGCCGGGAGTGTGAAGCAAGAACATCCATATGCGAAAGAGAAGCCTAAATCCGTTGTCGATGTAGAAGACACAAAGCCGAAAGAAAAGAAGTCCATGCCGTATGTCCCGCCGATGCCTAATTTGCAGGAAAATGTGTACCCTGAAGCTGATGTGAACGATTATTATGATATGAAACAGCTTTTCCAGCCTTGGTCGCCTCCTAAACCGGAGGAGCCGAAAAAACATTCTGACGGAAATATGGATCATATGTATCATATGCAAGACCAATTTCCACAACAGGAGGCTATGAGTAATATGGAAAATGCAAATTATCCGAATATGCCTAATATGCCAAAGGCGCCAGAGGTAGGCGGTGTAGAAGAGGAAAACGTTCATCACACAGTTCCGAATATGCCGATGCCGGCTGTTCAGCCTTATTATCATTATCCGGCTCATTTCGTACCGTGTCCGGTGCCTGTTTCGCCAATTCTTCCAGGATCAGGATTATGCTATCCGTACTATCCGGCACAAGCTTATCCAATGCATCCGATGCATGGATACCAGCCAGGCTTTGTATCGCCTCAGTATGACCCGGGTTATGAAAACCAGCATCATGAAAACAGCCATCACGGACATTACGGTTCATACGGTGCGCCGCAATACGCATCTCCGGCTTATGGATCTCCGTATGGACATATGCCGTATGGCCCTTATTACGGCACTCCCCAAGTAATGGGAGCATACCAGCCTGCTGCGGCTCATGGTTACATGCCGTACAAAGATCATGACGACTGCGGCTGTGACGGTGATCATCAGCCATATTTCTCTGCGCCTGGCCATTCGGGAATGGGAGCTTACGGAAGCCCCAATATGCCATATGGCACAGCTAACCCAAATCCAAACCCATATTCGGCAGGAGTTTCTATGCCAATGACGAATCAGCCTTCTGTAAACCAAATGTTTGGCCGGCCGGAAGAAGAAAATGAGTGATCGTTCGGAACGATGTAAATCGTTCCTTTTTTTATTTTTAAGCAGATCACTGCCAAATGGAGAGAACTGACACGCTTAACATGCCCCCCATACGCACATGATAAAAGCGAGCAAACATGCTCAATTCGTCCACGGGGGGTTTTTCCATTGGGTAAAAAAATGACGATCGCTAGCCTGATTCTAATGACAGCCGGCTTAACAGCATGCGGAGCAAACGATAATGCTATGAATGATACGCGCAATAACGGCAATACCCGTCCAATCGGATATTATACAAATGAAAATGACGCCGATAGACAGGGAGACGGAGTCGACCACGATGGTCCTGTTTCTGAATTAATGGAGGATCAGAACGACGGTAACCGAAACACCACGAATGTAAATAACCGTGACCGTGTTACTGCTGACGATCGTGTTCCTTTGGCAACTGACGGAACATATAACAACACGAATAACCGAAACATGAATCGGAATGCAGCGAACAACGGGTATGACAACCAAGAAAACAGAAGACTGGCTGCAAAAATTGCCAACCGTGTGAAACAAGTGAAAAACGTCAATGACACACAAGTTATGGTATCGGATGATCGAGTAGTTATCGCAGTCAGAAGCCATAGAGAGTTCACAAAGTCTGACAGAGATAATGTCGTAAAAGCAGCGCGCAACTATGCAAATGGCCGTGATGTCCAGGTATCAACAGATAAAGGGCTGTTCAGAAAACTTCATAAAATGAACAACCGCTAGGAAGGAAGGGCTGCCGGAAGTGATATTCGGCAGCCTTTTTCTTTGCATCAGCGAACAATTCCCATTAAAGTGTACATAGAAAAAGTAAAAGAAGGTGAAAACATGGCAGGCCATTCCAAGTGGAAAAACATTCAAAAAAGAAAAAATGCACAGGATGCAAAGCGCGGCAAAATATTTATGAAGCTTGCAAAAGAAATCTATGTGGCAGCGAAAGAAGGCGGAGCGGATCCAGAAGCAAATTCAGCATTGCGTCTTGTCATCGAAAAAGCAAAAGGCGCCAATATGCCGAATGAAAATATAGATCGGGCCATTAAAAAAGCTGCGGGAGGCCAAGACGGAAGCAGCTATGAAGAAATCACCTATGAAGGCTACGGCCCTTCAGGGATTGCCGTCATGGTTGAATGCGTAACAGATAATAAAAACCGAACGGCGTCAAATGTGCGGACAGCCTTTAATAAAAATGGCGGAAGTCTGGGAGAAAGCGGATGTGTAGCCTTTTTATTTGAACGAAAGGGGTTCATTACGATAGACCGTACTGAACGGCAAATAGAAGAAGATGAGCTCATGCTTGATGTGCTTGAAGCAGGAGGAGAAGAGCTGCGAATTGAAGAAGACCTATATGAGGTGTTCACAGAGCCTGAGCATTTTGAAGAAGTGCAAACAGCCCTCGAATCGAAATATCTAATTTCTTCGGCGGAGGTGACCATGCTTCCCAATACCTATGCAGAAGCCGATGATCAGGCTGTTGAGAAGCTGGACACATTAATAGACGTCCTTGAAGAAGACGATGATGTTCAAGAAGTGTATACAAACTATCGTTCATAAAAAACCGGCACGAGGTCATATCGGGCCGGTTTTAGTATGTTCAGGAGACACGTTCACTTTCATGAGTGTATTCTTTCTCCCAGAAATCAGCGTTTTTGATACCCAGCGCTTTTGGATCAAAGACCGGGTCTAAGCCCTGCTTCTTTTGGCGCTCATAATCCTTTAAAGCAAGAAGCGCCGGTTTGGCAAGCAGCACAATGGCAATGACGTTCAGCCATACCATAATGCCAAGCCCTGCATCCCCTAATGCCCAAGCAAGTGAAGCTGTTTTCACAGTACCATAGAACGTGGCGGCTAAAATAATCAGTTTTAAGCCAAGCATCGCCCATTTGCTTTCTCTGCCTCGTGCTAAATAGGCGATATTTGTTTCTGCGATGTAGTAATACGCCATAATTGTTGTAAAAGCGAAGAAGAATAAAGCGATGGCAACAAAGCCTGCACCGAATCCGGGCAGAACACTGTCAATTGCCGCTTGTGTGAAACCAGGTCCTGCTTCTACGCCTTTAAGCTGGTGAACGATAAAGGAACCATCTGCAGCCTGGGTATTGTACATGCCGGTAAACAAGATCATGAAAGCTGTAGCGGAACATACAAACAAGGTGTCAATATAAACAGAAAATGCCTGAACCAGTCCCTGCTTGACCGGATGAGAAACCTCTGCAGCAGCTGCCGGATGCGGGCCTGTTCCCTGGCCGGCTTCGTTTGAATAAATGCCACGTTTAACGCCCCAGGAAATCGCCATGCCGATCAAGCCGCCAAAAGCGGAATCCAATGCAAAGGCGCTTTTGAATATTAATGAGATCACAGCAGGCAATTCAGACACATTCATGACAATAATAATCAAAGACAGCACATCCAGAACACTGCACCGGGTCCGCCGAATGCAATTGCTGTCGCCACTCCCGCGATGTTTCCTGTGCCCACACGGCCGGACAGCGCAATCGATAACGCTTGGAAAGATGAAACGCCGGCTTCAGAGCTCTTGCCTTTGAACATCTGAACAATCATTTCTTTTAAATGTCGGACTTGTAAAAAACGGGTCATAATTGAAAAGGCGAATCCAATTCCCAATAAAATATAAATGACGGGCGTACTCCATAAGACCGCATTCAAACTAGCAACAAAATCTGCCATCAAGATTCCCCCTCACTTCAAATTCGAATACATGTATAAAAAGGATTTTGGTCTAATCGAACTATTTCTACAATCGATTTGTCACATTATATGACCTGTAATTATCAATAAGAAGAGGAAGGGAAAAAGAAAAAACGCGGCGTATCGACTACGCTGCGTTTTTCTACAGAGGCAAACTTATGGCAATTGTTATAAAATCCTTCAGCAACAAATAGCCTAGTTCAGTCAAACCGTATATAAAGGATAAAGCAATCACAAAATGATTGAAATGCTTTTCATCATTTGTTCCGTTCATCTTATTCATGTTTCATCACCTCACTGACGCCTGCGGCGGTTCTTCACGGATCCAATGATCATCTTTTCGCCAATCATACGTTTCATCAGTATCAAGATGTAAAGTCTGATTGCCGATTTTCACTGTATGGTGATTGACCCACGTCACTGCTGGGCGGCTGTCCGGGTAATTCCAGTAGATTGTTCTCTTGACAAGTGTTTTTTCATTTACAAGTTCACCTCTGGCTGCATCTAAGCTCAAGGTGTTTTCGGATACATAAGTGTTTAACGTATAGCTGCCGTCCGGCGATTCAACCGATTGGACGAGATTGCCTTTCGGAACGTTTTTTAGTGAAAATAACATCCAATAGATGGCGCCGCCGAAGAAGACCAGCAGGGCAAACATAATAAGCGGGATGTTGCTGCGTGTCTTAATGTGACTCTCTCCCTTTTTTTCTTTCATTTTACTATATATCGGATTCATATGATCTTTACATTTCTTTAAAATTACCTTAATAAAGCAATGATAAGATGAAATAAAGCCAATAAAGGGTGAGGGGAGACAGAAATGGAAAAAACGTATTGTCATTCCGGCGAGAAGGACCCAGAAGCGGTCTACTTAACTGTGAGAGGCTATCGAATTAAGCTGTCGCCTGAACAAATGAAACTGATTTCTGCCGTCAGAAAGTAAAAAATACATGATAAAGGCAGCCGCTTGTGCGGCTGCCTTTTTGATTTAAGAATATTTTCTTTTCCGCTGTGCGAAATGCTTTTGAAACCAATCTTTCTTATATAAAAATGCGATGATCTCCAGCCAAAAACCCGGAATCTTTTTGGGGAATATCGGTTTTTTGTAGAGTGCATGATATGCGGATTTTAAGTCGTCCCACTGCGTGCATGTTTTTGTCTGCTCAAATCTCGCAACATCAATCACCCGCACCGCCCCGGTTTCTGTCAATATCAGATTCCGCAAATGAATATCTGACGGGTTCAGTCCGGCTGCCCGGGCGTCAGAAAGCGCTTCTTCAACCTGCTGAATCATGTCATCACTGATTGCAATGCCTTTCTTCAGACAGTTATAAAAGGTTTCACCTTTAATATATTCCATGAGAATAAATGAATCGCCAGTTTCGTAAATGTCAGGATAGAATGCGGACCCGGCTAATTTTTCATAGATCGCTGCTTCTTTGACTGCTGTCGCTTGATATTCCGGAAAAAATACTTTCAGCGCCATTTTTCGACCGCCTTCTGTTAAGGCAAACACATAGGCGCTTCTTCCCTTGCCGATTAGTGTTAATTCCTCGGATTTCTCTTTGACTTTATCAAATCTGCTGTTCTTGCGGTATATGACGGTATGGGCCAGTGCCTCTGCTTTTGTCAGCATTTCATTCACCTTCTTTGCTCTATTTTATGCAGCTGTTTATAGGAAAATCATAAACTGTTCAGGAAAAAGAGCCTAATTCTAGTGTATCTGGTCTTGAAGAAGAAGGCTACTTATAAGCATGAATTGTGATAAAAGAGACATAGAACGTTTAATTTCCATTCTTGAAAAGCGCTTACAAATGGGATAGTATTAATTTTAAATAAAGCGCTTTCGTGAATGATCAAGGGGGAAGAAGCCATGACAAAACAGATTGTGACAGGGATTATCGGTGCAGGCCGCATCGGCAAACTTCATGTTCAAAATATAAGCCGGATTCCTCACATGAAAATAAAAGCAGTCTCTGACATTCAGGCAAGCCGTATAAAAAGCTGGGCCGACAGTCATCAGATTGAATACATAACCTCTGATTATCGTGATTTATTACATGATCCTGATATTGATGCTATTTTTATTTGCTCTCCTACAGCCGTACATGCACAGATGATCAAAGAAGCAGCCGAGGCGAAAAAGCATATATTTTGTGAGAAGCCCGTTAGTTTCTCTCTGGACGAAACGAGTGAAGCGCTTGCGGCTGTCCGGAAACACGGGGTAACACTTCAAGTCGGATTTAACCGCCGCTTTGATCCTCATTTTAAGAAAATCAAAACGATTGTTGAAAATGGTGAAATCGGTACACCTCATTTATTAAAAATCACGTCCCGGGACCCAGAACCCCCGAATATAGATTATGTCCGTACGTCAGGCGGATTGTTTATGGATATGTCGATCCATGATTTTGATATGGCCAGATATATTATGGGAAGCGAAGTGACGGAAGTGTATGCCAAAGGGGCGGCTTTGGTGAATCCTTCTTTTGCGGAGCTGGGTGATATTGATACAGCTGTTATTACACTGACTTTTGAAAACGGTGCCATGGCTGTGATTGATAACAGCCGCCAAGCTGTGTACGGATATGACCAGCGGGTTGAGGTTTTCGGGACGAAAGGCTCTGCAGCGGCTGACAATAGCAGGCCGACAACGGTTGAGGTGTCAACAGCTGATTTTGTGATGAAGGATAAACCGCATTTCTTTTTCCTTGAACGCTATAAGGATTCATATGAGGAGGAGATTCTCCGTTTTGCAGAAGCGATCGGCACAAACCAGGAGACTCCCTGCACCGGCAATGACGGTTTACAGGCCGGAAGGATCGCCAGAGCAGCACAGCAATCGCTTGCTTTTGGCATGCCTGTCAGCATTGAGCACACTGAAAAAATCGCTTTTTAATCTAACAGGATTACAATTCAGCAAGCTTGGGTATATACTCCATTGATACTTTAAGTAGGCGGTGGAGAAAATGAATACAGTACATGCTAAAGGAAATGTTTTGAACAAAATCGGAATTCCTTCTCACATGGTTTGGGGTTATATTGGCGTTGTCATCTTTATGGTTGGAGACGGCCTCGAACAAGGCTGGCTGTCTCCTTTTCTCGTTGATCATGGTCTCAGTATGCAGCAATCCGCATCGTTATTTACCATGTACGGCATTGCTGTCACCATCTCAGCTTGGCTTTCAGGAACGTTTGTCCAAACTTGGGGGCCGAGAAAAACGATGACTGTCGGATTGCTTGCATTTATTCTCGGTTCGGCCGCTTTTATCGGCTGGGCGATTCCTCATATGTATTATCCGGCTCTCTTGGGCAGCTATGCTCTTAGAGGCTTGGGATATCCGCTGTTTGCATACTCTTTTCTCGTATGGGTGTCATACAGCACCTCTCAAAATATTCTCGGCAAAGCCGTCGGCTGGTTTTGGTTTATGTTTACGTGCGGCCTTAACGTGCTCGGCCCGTTCTATTCCAGCTATGCAGTTCCGGCCTTTGGAGAAATCAATACGCTTTGGAGCGCTTTACTGTTTGTGGCGGCAGGCGGAATTCTTGCCTTATTTTTTAACAAAGATAAATTTACTCCGATACAAAAACAAGATCAGCCGAAATGGAAAGAACTGTCGAAGGCATTTACGATTATGTTTGAAAACCCAAAGGTAGGCATCGGCGGAGTGGTCAAGACGATTAATGCGATAGGACAATTTGGATTTGCCATCTTTCTTCCTACTTATTTAGCACGATACGGGTATTCGGTTTCGGAATGGCTGCAAATATGGGGGACGCTGTTTTTTGTGAATATTGTGTTTAATATCATTTTCGGTGCAGTCGGAGATAGACTTGGCTGGCGCAATACGGTCATGTGGTTTGGCGGTGTCGGATGCGGTATTTTTACGCTGGCGCTGTATTACACGCCTCAGCTGATCGGGCATCAGTATTGGGTGCTCATGATTATCGCCTGCTGCTACGGCGCGGCTTTAGCAGGGTACGTTCCATTAAGCGCGCTTTTGCCGACGCTTGCACCTGATAATAAAGGTGCTGCCATGTCAGTGTTGAATTTGGGATCTGGTTTATGTGCGTTTATCGCGCCGGGCATCGTGAGTCTTTTCATTGGGCCGCTCGGTGCAGGCGGCGTGATTTGGATCTTTGCGGCATTGTATTTTTTCAGTGCCTTTCTGACGCGATTCTTGACAATTTCTGAGCAAAGCACAGGTGTGTATACGGAGGAACGGTTTGTCAGGGAAAATGTGCAGACAAATTTTGATAAAACGGTTAAGCAGTAGCCTCTTTGGTCAAACTAATCATAAACGTGTGCAAAGAGGTGTAGAGGGTGAAACGATTCAGCACGGCGTATCTTTTGCTGGGCATTCTTTGCTCAGCGGCAGTATTTTTAATAGGAGCTCCTTCCCGCGCACTTGGCGCGGAAGTGGAGCACTATGAGCCGCTGCAGGTGCATGTGCAGCTTGAAAAGGTGTATTTGGACGGCGATGTCAGCATTGAGCATAGGCATGAAAAAGTGTTTTCTATGGATGATTTTTGGGCAGCTTATGCCGGATGGACGCTTGTGGAACAAAAAAAGGGATATGTGCTCTTCCGGAAGCAAATGGACGATATATCTCCGCTCAGCAAGGTCAACGGGTATATCGGTGTATCGGATAATGGAGTGATTTCCACTTTTCATGGGCGGCCTGAGCCAGCTTCCGAACCAATTCAGTCTTTTTTTCAAATTGATTTAGAAAGGCTGGAAAGCCATATGCAAAAAAATCTGCTGAAAGGCATTCCATTTCGGACAAAAGCGGAGTTTGAGGATGTCATCGAACATATGAAGACATACAGCGGGTAACGTCCGCTGATTGAAGACATGTATTCATGTCTTTTTTTTCGTGAAAGAATGAGAGAGAAGCGAACATATGTTAACTTTTCTATAAGACTTTGGCTGTTTTTATGGTACAATGAAGAACAGTCAAAGAGGTGAATTTGCGTGATTGAATTTGTTAAAGGGACGATTGATTATGTATCTCCCCAATATATTGTCATAGAGAACGGCGGCATCGGCTATCAGATTTTCACGCCGAATCCGTTTATATATAAGGAGAGAAGCCAGGAAACGATTTTTACATACCATCATATCAGAGAGGATGCTTTTTCGCTTTACGGTTTTTCAACAAGAGAGGAGAAGGCGCTCTTTACAAAGCTGTTAAACGTGACCGGAATTGGCCCGAAAGGAGCACTTGCCATCTTGGGCTCGGGTGATCCCGGAGCGGTCATCCAAGCAATTGAAAATGAAGATGAAGCTTTTTTGGTCAAGTTTCCTGGAGTAGGAAAGAAAACCGCACGCCAGATTATTCTAGATTTAAAAGGAAAGCTGGCAGATGTTGTGCCTGAAATGATTGAAAATCTGTTTAATCATGAAGAAAGGCTTGAAAAGCAAACAGCGGAAACGGCTCTTGAAGAAGCACTTGAAGCCCTCAGGGTTCTCGGATATGCTGAAAAAGAAATCAAAAAGGTGCTTCCTCACCTTAAAGAAGAAATTGGGCTGACAACAGACCAATATGTGAAAAAAGCATTACAAAAACTATTAAAGTAAGGTGATGTTCATGGATGAACGGCTCGTCTCAAGTGAAGCAGACAACCATGAATCAGTGATAGAGCAAAGCCTGAGGCCGCAAAATCTGGCACAGTATATCGGGCAGCATAAGGTAAAAGAAAATTTGCGCGTGTTTATAGATGCGGCGAAAATGAGACAGGAGACGCTGGATCATGTTCTTCTGTACGGGCCGCCCGGACTCGGAAAAACAACGCTTGCTTCGATTGTTGCTAATGAAATGGGAGTGGAATTGCGGACGACATCAGGGCCTGCTATTGAAAGGCCTGGTGATTTGGCTGCTATATTAACGGCGCTGGAACCGGGAGATGTATTATTTATTGATGAAATACATAGGCTGCACAGATCGATCGAAGAGGTGCTTTATCCTGCAATGGAAGACTTTTGCCTGGACATTGTGATTGGCAAAGGCCCATCTGCCCGCTCGGTTCGGCTCGACCTTCCGCCTTTTACGCTGGTGGGAGCCACGACGAGGGTGGGGCTTTTGACGGCTCCTTTAAGAGACAGATTCGGCGTCATGTCTCGCCTTGAGTACTATACACAAGAAGAACTGGCGGATATTGTCACAAGAACCGCTGATGTATTCGAGGTTGAGATTGATAAACCGTCGGCTCTTGAAATTGCAAGAAGATCGAGAGGGACGCCCCGCGTGGCGAACCGCCTGCTGAGAAGGGTGCGCGATTTCGCCCAAGTGCTGGGTGACAGCAGGATTACGGAAGACATTTCTCAGAATGCGCTGGAGCGGCTTCAGGTTGACCGTCTCGGTTTGGATCATATTGATCATAAGCTGCTGATGGGCATGATCGAAAAATTCAACGGCGGCCCAGTAGGCCTTGATACGATTTCAGCTACCATCGGCGAGGAATCGCATACGATTGAAGACGTATATGAACCATATCTGCTGCAAATTGGATTTATACAAAGAACGCCGCGTGGAAGGATCGTGACACCGGCCGTTTATCATCATTTCCAAATGGAGGCTCCCCGATATGACTGAATTTCCTAAGATCATCATGATTCTTGGTGCTGTTTTGCTTATTATCGGAGCAGTTTTGCATTTTGTCGGCAAGATGCCGGGAGATATTTTTGTAAAAAAAGGAAATGTCACGTTTTTCTTCCCGGTTGTCACTTGTATTATTATAAGTGTGGTATTATCAATTTTGCTTAATCTTTTTGGCAGAATGAAATAACAAAAGACTAGAATAAAGGTGAAATCATCATGAAAGTCGATTTATTTGATTTTGAACTACCAGAACGTTTAATTGCACAAGTACCGTTGGAGCAGCGTGATGCTTCAAGGCTGATGGTGCTCGATAAACATACAGGAGAGCTTACTGACAGCTCGTTTAAACACATTATCAGCTTCTTTAACGAAGGCGATTGTCTAGTCCTGAACAATACCCGGGTACTGCCTGCGCGGTTATTCGGCACAAAAGAGGATACCGGCGCGAAAGTGGAACTTCTTTTGTTGAAACAGGAAACCGGTGATAAATGGGAAACACTTGCCAAACCGGCGAAACGGGTGAAAAAAGGAACTGTTGTCACATTTGGAGACGGAAGATTGAAGGCAATCTGCACGGAAGAGCTTGAGCACGGCGGCAGAAAGATGGAATTTCAATATGACGGTATTTTCTACGAGGTGCTTGAATCCCTTGGAGAGATGCCGCTCCCTCCATATATCAAAGAACAGCTTGATGACAAAGAGCGCTACCAGACAGTGTATTCAAAAGAAATCGGCTCTGCTGCTGCGCCTACAGCTGGCCTTCACTTCACGGAAGAAATCTTACAGCAGCTGAAAGACAAAGGCGTGCAAATTGAGTTCATCACACTGCACGTAGGCCTTGGAACGTTTCGCCCTGTGAGTGCCGATGAAGTGGAAGAGCATAATATGCATGCAGAGTTTTATCAAATGTCAGAAGAAACGGCTGCAGCCTTAAACAAAGTAAGAGAAAATGGCGGTCGGATCATTTCTGTCGGCACGACCTCGACACGCACGCTTGAGACGATTGCCGGGGAACATGACGGGCAATTTAAAGCATCAAGCGGCTGGACATCTATTTTTATTTATCCGGGCTATGAATTTAAAGCCATTGACGGAATGATTACAAACTTCCATTTGCCGAAATCGTCATTGATTATGCTGGTCAGCGCGCTTGCTGGAAGAGAAAACATTCTGCGTGCCTATAACCATGCAGTGGAAGAGGAATACCGTTTCTTCAGCTTCGGAGACGCGATGCTGATTATATAATTTGAGAACAGGAGGCCTCATCAAAAGTGGCTGAACAACCAATACGCTATGAATTTATAAAAGAATGCAAACAAACAGGAGCGCGGCTGGGCAAAGTGCATACGCCTCACGGCTCCTTCGAAACGCCGGTTTTTATGCCGGTCGGCACACTGGCGACAGTCAAAACAATGTCGCCTGAAGAGCTGAAAGCAATGGATGCAGGTATCATTTTGAGCAACACTTATCATCTATGGCTTCGTCCGGGCCAAGACATTGTCAAAGAAGCGGGCGGGCTCCATAAATTTATGAACTGGGACCGCGCAATTTTAACAGATTCAGGCGGTTTTCAGGTCTTTTCTTTAAGCAAGTTTCGTAATATAGAGGAAGAGGGTGTCCATTTCCGCAATCATCTAAATGGAGACAAGCTGTTTTTATCTCCGGAAAAAGCGATGGAGATCCAAAACGCACTCGGCTCTGATATTATGATGGCGTTTGATGAATGCCCGCCATACCCGGCGGAGTACGACTACATGAAGAGGTCAGTTGAACGGACAAGCCGTTGGGCGGAACGTTGCCTGAATGCCCACAATCGTCAGGATGAACAAGGGCTGTTTGGTATTGTACAAGGCGGAGAATATGAAGATCTGCGGACACAAAGTGCGAAGGACTTGATTTCCCTTGATTTTCCGGGATATGCTATAGGCGGATTGTCTGTAGGTGAACCGAAGGATGTCATGAACCGTGTACTCGAATTTACAACACCGCTCTTGCCGAAGGATAAACCGAGATATCTGATGGGAGTAGGTTCTCCGGATGCACTGATCGACGGAGCGATCCGCGGGGTCGATATGTTTGACTGTGTGCTGCCTACACGGATTGCAAGAAACGGCACAGTGTTTACTGCTGAAGGACGACTCAATATGAAAAATGCGAAATTTGAAAGAGACTTCCGTCCGATTGATGAAGAGTGTGATTGCTATACATGTAAAAACTACACTCGCGCGTACATTAGGCACTTGATTCGCTGTAATGAAACATTCGGCCTTCGATTAACAACTTACCATAACCTTCATTTTCTGTTACACTTAATGGAGCAGGTAAGACAGGCTATTCGCGAGGATCGTCTGGGTGATTTCAGAGAAGAGTTCTTTGAGCGTTACGGCTATAACAAGCCAAATGCGAAAAGCTTCTAAATAAACATAACAGGCTTACAGAAAGGGGTGAAAATGATGACTGGCACTTTAGGTACATTGGTTCCTATTATTTTAATGTTTGCGGTCCTTTACTTCTTGCTGATTCGTCCTCAGCAAAAGCAGCAAAAGGCTGTACGCCAAATGCAAGAGGAACTGAAAAAAGGCGATTCAGTAGTGACAATCGGGGGATTGCACGGTACTGTTGACTCTATCGACGAAAGCAAAGTCGTAATTAAGACTGGTGATAACACACGTCTTACGTTCGACCGCCGCGCGATCAGAGAAGTTTCTGCTGCTGAATAACAGCAGGAGCTATACATAGCAAACAAAAAAGAGCGGGCAAGTGAGCCCGCTCTTTTTTATGTGGAAGACCTGTTTCCCCTCATGTTCACGCCGAAAATCCCGCCCAGCATGCACACTCCTAAAAATCCCAGATGGAAGATCAGCTGTTCTGCTGTAAATGTCTTTCCGAATCCTAAATACTGAAACAATAAGATAATCAGAGAAAAACTTAAGGCAGTCAATGCTCCAATCATCCAGCCTCTTTCCTTGCCTTTCCCGCCTGAAATGAACCCGCCGATAAATAAAGAGAGAAATGAGATAGCTGTGATCAGCCAGTTAAATGATGATTCTTCCAGCGAGGTTGCGGTCAATAAAAGTGAAACCGCCAAACTTGTCAGGAGCATGGCTGCAAATATGGCGATTAAACCGTAAAGAATGCCTTTTCCAACTTGTTTCGTCTCCTCCATGATTGTCTCCTTTCTGCCTGTATTAAAAGGCTTCTGTTCTTTTTGCACAAAGCCGTCAGACATGCTGATGGCTCGTCTTTGTAAAAATGTATTCCCTTATCCCATGAATTAGACGTAAAAGCTTTGTGAAATGCAATCGGTTTTTCTTACATAAATTGATCATTTTGTTGCAACCTATAATGAGTTGGAGGTGCATGATGGAAGAGCTTCTCACTATTGCGTTTCGCACAGTCGTATTGTATTTTGTGATATTGATCATTTTTCGTCTCATGGGCAAACGGGAGATCGGAGAGCTTAGTATATTAGATCTCGTTGTCTTTATCATGATGGCTGAAATTGCCGTTTTAGCCATAGAAAACGTAGACGATCATCTATTTCATACCATTTTGCCAATGCTTGTATTAATGATCATTCAAGTGACTTTGGCATACTTTTCTTTAAAAAACCGAAAAGTCCGCCAGCTTCTTGACGGTAAGCCGACCATAATTATCAAATATGGAAAAATTGACGAAGACGCCATGAAATCACAGCGTTATAATTTTGATGATTTAATGGTTCAGCTCAGAGAAAATAGCATCGACAGAGTAGCTGACGTATCATTTGCTATTTTAGAGCCGTCGGGCAAACTGACTATTGTTAAGAAAGAAAACAGCGGAGAGCATCGACAGCTCGAAATGCCGCTCATTATAGACGGCTTCATTCAAACAGAAAACCTGTCCAGAATCAGTAAAGATAAAAAATGGCTGCTCGAAAGTTTGCAAAAACACGGATACACAAACCCTTCAGATATTTCTTTTTGCTCGTTTACAGACGGAGAATTATTTATTGATGAAAAAGATGGGCACCGCCCGTGACCGTTATCGGACGATTAGACGTCCGATAATGGGAATGCGGCGAAGCTCATCTTTTTTAATTAAACGGAAAACGAGCAGGAGGATGATATAAATGGCGGCGCTCACCGCAATCCATCCGGCTAGATTGACAGCCTCAGATGCTCCAAAGCTTATATATTGTTTGATGGCGGAGCTGATAAATCCGCAAATTACAATAACAGCGAAGCTGAGCGCATACTCCTTGATTTTGATGCTGATCGGCAGCACTTTGCTTACGGTTGCTGCGTGCAATAGCGTGACGAGCACCATGCCTGTCACAATGGCTAATGCCGCGCCCATAATGCCAAGAGAAGGCCTTGTGGCAAGGACAAAAATAAGGCCTGTTTTGACAAGCGCTCCGATTAAGCTGTTCATCATCGCAGCTCCAGCCAAATTAAGCGCCTGCAGCACAGCTTGAAGCGGGCCTTGGAAATAATAAAGCAGAAAAAACGGGGCCATTACTTTTATAAATACAGCTGCGCCTGAGGAACCGTACATCACTCTCATCAGCTCATCTGCAAATACAAATAAAATAACAACTGAAATGCCTCCGCTGAGCAGACAGAGACGCATCGCCTGTTCCAAGCGGTATTCCACCACCTGCAATTTTTTCTGCTCCATTCCTTCACTGATCGCAGGAACAAGCGCGGTCGACAAAGAATATGTAATAAAGCTGGGCAGAGTCAGCAGCGTCATGGCAAAGCCGGTCAGTTCCCCGTATTGCTTTGTTGCGGCAACTGTTGCCACACCGGCGATGGCAAGGCTTTGAGCGACGACGATTGGCTCGAAAAACCAAGAGAGGTTTCCGATAAAGCGGCTCCCGGTTGTTGGAAGGGACACGCTCATTAATTGGGTAAAGGTTTGTTTTCCGTTTTTAATTGACTGGAAAAAATGCTTTCTGATTTTAATTGTCTTTTTATACTTAAAGCAAACGAATAAATAAAGAAGTGATGCCAGCTCCCCTGCCACTGAGGATAGCATTGCTCCGGCTGCAGCATATTCAATTCCGTAAGGGAGAAAAATCGTTGTGCAGACAGCCACGAGTGAAATCCGGACGACCTGTTCAAGGACTTGTGACATAGCAAGCGGGTTCATATTCTGTTTTCCTTGAAAATATCCCCTCAGCACACTCGATATAGCAATAATCGGCACAACCGGCGTAATGGCCAAGAGCGGATACAGTGTTCGCTTATCTGTCAGCATCGTTTCAGCCATAACCGGGGCGAAAAACAGAAACAGCGGTGTAAAGATGAGGCTGAGCACTCCCGTGATGGTCAGAGACATGACTAAAATATTTTTCGTTTTTTGATGATCTCCGCGCGCACTGGCTTCAGCGACTAGCTTGCTGATCGCGACCGGCAGACCGAATTGAGTTAATGTAGTGGCCAAGAAGAAGGTAGGCGCCGCCATCATGTAAAGCCCGACTCCTTCTTCACCGATAAAACGGGCGATAACCACCCGGTTGACAAACCCGAGCATTCTTGTAACCATTCCTGCTGCGATAAGGATAAGAGTGCCCTTTAAAAACGTCTGTTTCGCCATTTTTACCCCCTGCCTTCTCAAACTACCTGGAATCATATACAATAAAGATATGCGTATATATCGTCCAAGCATGACAAGTCTTCTTGAAAAACAATAAAAAAGGAGCGTGGAATTCGTGGAGAAGCATCCAGCCGATCTATATAAAGACCACGTCAGGCCGTTTCTTTACAGCAAACTGGAAGAGTTTAAGATTCTCGGGTATGATGATGTTGAACTCGAAAGTTTGTGGTCATACTTAACAGATAAGAAGTGGAAAAAGAAAACGGAACTGAACATTTATGAACTGGCGAGTGATATTTTATCAGTGAAAATTGGCGAATTTATGAACTATGCAACCGTTGAGTCATTTAAAACGTCTAATTGGCTGGGCAGTGAAGAGGGCCAGGAAGCATTGGAAGAACTGCTGAGATAGCAGGTTGATTCGCACAGGTTTAAGGGAGGATATACATAATGAAAAAAGGACGCTTGATTGCGTTTTTCCTTTTCGTTCTATTGATCGGCACGGGCTTGGGCTATTTTACGAAGCCTGCCGCTAACAATATTACGTTAGGATTGGATTTGCAAGGCGGATTTGAGGTGCTGTATGATGTACAGCCTGTAAAAAAAGGTGACAAAATCACAAAAGACGTTCTGGTCAGCACTGTAGAGGCATTGAACCGCCGGGCCAATGTTCTCGGTGTCAGCGAACCGAACATCCAAATTGAAGGGAATAACCGGATTCGCGTTCAGCTCGCTGGTGTGACAAACCAAAACAGAGCGCGTGAAATTCTGGCGACTGAAGCGCAGCTTTCTTTCAGAGATACGAATGACAAAGAATTGCTGAATGGCTCTGACCTCGTCGAAAACGGAGCTAAACAAACGTATGACGCCAAAACAAATGAACCGATTGTCAGCATTAAACTGAAAGATGCTGATAAATTCGGCGAAGTGACCAAAAAGGTCATGAAAATGGCGCCAAACAACCAGCTTGTTATTTGGATGGATTACGAAAAAGGGGACTCATTTAAAAAAGAGGTTCAAAAAGAGCACCCTAAATATGTATCCGCCCCAAATGTAAGTCAGGAATTAAACACAACTGACGTTACAATTGAAGGGCAATTTACGGTTCAAGAAGCAAAAGATTTAGCCAGCATTTTAAACGCAGGCGCACTTCCTGTGAAACTGACTGAAAAGTATTCAACATCAGTAGGCGCACAATTCGGCCAGCAGGCTCTCCATGATACGGTGTTTGCCGGTATTGTCGGTATCGCAATTATTTTCTTATTTATGCTTTTCTATTACCGTCTGCCGGGATTAATCGCGGTGATTACGCTATCTGTTTATATCTACATTACACTCCAGATCTTTGACTGGATGAATGCCGTACTCACGCTTCCGGGAATTGCCGCTCTCATTTTAGGTGTCGGGATGGCTGTTGACGCCAACATTATTACCTATGAGCGGATTAAAGAAGAACTCAAGCTAGGAAAGTCAGTCCGCTCTGCCTTCCGTTCAGGAAACAGACGGTCATTTGCGACGATTTTTGATGCGAATATTACAACCATTATTGCAGCGGTTGTGCTCTTTATCTTTGGGACAAGCTCTGTTAAAGGGTTTGCGACAATGCTGATCCTATCGATTTTGACAAGCTTTATCACTGCCGTTTTCTTATCGAGATTTCTCCTCGCTCTCCTTGTGGAAAGCAGATGGCTTGATCGGAAAAAAGGCTGGTTTGGTGTCAATAAGAAACATATCATGGATATTCAGGATACGGATGAAAATACAGAGCCGCATACGCCATTCCAAAAATGGGATTTCACGAGCAAACGCAAATACTTCTTTATTTTCTCCAGTGCGGTCACGGTTGCCGGGATTATTATCCTGCTTGTGTTCAGGCTGAATCTTGGCATTGACTTTGCAAGCGGTGCACGGATTGAAGTGCAAAGCGACCATAAGCTGACGACAGAGCAAGTTGAGAAGGACTTTGAATCTCTGGGTATGGACCCTGATACTGTAGTTCTGTCAGGCGAAAAGAGCAATATCGGTGTTGCCCGTTTTGTCGGGGTGCCAGATAAAGAAACCATAGCAAAAGTAAAAACATATTTTAAAGACAAATACGGATCTGAGCCAAATGTCAGCACAGTTTCACCGACAGTCGGTAAGGAGCTTGCAAGAAATGCGCTGTACGCAGTTGCTATAGCTTCTATTGGCATCATTATTTACGTTTCAATCCGATTCGAATACAAAATGGCGATTGCTGCCATCGCCTCATTGCTATATGACGCATTCTTTATCGTCACGTTCTTCAGTATTACAAGGCTTGAGGTAGATGTTACGTTCATCGCGGCCATCTTGACGATAATCGGGTATTCCATTAACGATACAATCGTTACATTTGACAGGGTCCGCGAGCATATGAAAAAGCGTAAGCCGAAAACCTTTGCCGATCTGAACCATATTGTAAACCTGAGCCTGCAGCAAACCTTTACACGTTCAATTAACACTGTATTAACTGTTGTGATTGTTGTTGTGACATTGCTGATCTTTGGAGCATCTTCTATTACTAACTTCTCAATTGCTTTATTGGTCGGGCTGTTAACAGGCGTTTATTCTTCTCTATACATTGCCGCACAAATTTGGCTTGCATGGAAAGGAAGAGAACTGAAAAAAGATTCGGCGCAATAAAAAATATCAGGCTGTCCTCTGCAGGGCAGCCTGTTTTTTGAAGTTTCATTGAACTTAAAATAGACATTTGCTATAATGACATACGCTTACATTTAAACATATATATGGTGTTAAAAGTGTTTATGACTGGTTTTCAGATATGTAGGAGGGTTTATATATGAGGGTTCGCGAATCAGAGCTGCCGGGCATAGGACAAAAAGTTGAAATGATTACTAGAAACCGTGATAAAATTTCAATTATCATTCATCATGACGGACGAAGAGAGCTTTACTATTTTGACGAAAACGACCATGAGGAATGTGTTGCCTCCGTGCAGTTTGATGACGCTGAAGCAAGGCAAATGTCTGCAATTCTTGGCGGAATGGCATATAAACCGAAAGCGTTAGAACAGGTCGAGTCAGCCCTTGATGATTTGATTATAGAGTGGTGTAAAGCAGAGGCGGGAGCGCCTGCCATTCATCAGACGATTGGTGATTTGAATGTGGGTCAGGAATATCATGTAACGGTCATTGCAATTGTAAAAAAGAATCAGGATAAACAACTGAATCCGAGCTCTGAAACAGTCATTGACGAAGGCGATACACTTGTGATTTCCGGTGAGGGAACCGGACTGAAGAGGCTGATCTGGGAAAAATTAACAGCAAAGGGAGCTTAACCTAGTGTTAAGCCATGTTTAAAACCAGTCTTGATGGGGAAAGTTACCTCAATAAGAAGTTTGGGGGAAAAGAGAATGAATAAACAATGGACCATTATTTTCGCACTTATTTTCACCTTAATTGTCGCTATTTTCGCAGTCATTAATGTTCGATCCGTAGAAGTTGATTACCTGTTTGGAAGATCAGAATGGCCGCTCATTCTTGTTATTTTGGGCTCAGTTTTAATGGGAGCGCTGATCGTATTTTCTGTCGGCATTTTTCAGGTAATGAAATTGAAGCGGGAAATAAAAACCTTGCGGAAAGAAAATAGAACAGCAATACATAAACAAGAGGATACTCATCTTGCTGATCAGACTGACACACAGGATGCATCAGCCATGATTGAGAAAAAAGACTAGTTTTCGAATATTATTTGAAACCCCTCAGCCTGCTCTAGTATAATAGGGTGGTTGAGGGGTGAATTTATGTTAGCGTCAAAAATGCGATGGGAAATCCAGCGACCAGATCAGGATAAGGTCAAATCACTCACAGAACAATTGCATATAACACCTCTTGTTGCGTCCCTGCTTGTAAAAAGAGGCTTTGATACGGCAGAAAGCGCTAGGCTGTTTTTACATACAAAGGATGCCGATTTTTATGATCCTTTTGAAATGAAAGGCATGAAAGAAGCGGCAGATCGAATAAAACAGGCGATTTCACAACAAGAAAAGATTATGATATATGGCGATTATGACGCCGATGGGGTTACAAGTACGTCAGTGATGCTTCACACGCTGCAAAAACTGTCGGCTCAAGTTGATTTTTATATACCTGACCGTTTTAAAGAAGGATATGGACCTAATGAACAGGCGTTTCGTTCGATTAAAGATCGGGGCTTCTCTTTGATCATTACGGTTGATACAGGAATTGCCGCTGTGCATGAAGCGAAGGTGGCAAAGGAACTCGGACTGGATGTCATCATTACCGATCATCATGAACCGGGACCGGAGCTTCCGGATGTCCATGCGATCGTCCACCCGAAGCAGCCTGGCTGCACTTACCCGTTTAAAGAGCTTGCCGGGGTTGGAGTCGCGTTTAAGCTTGCCCACGCTTTATTGGGTGAACTTCCTGATGAACTGCTTGACCTGGCGGCTATCGGCACCATTGCCGATCTAGTCCCGCTGCATGACGAAAACAGATTAATTGCAACACTAGGACTTGAAAGGCTTCGACGGACAAATCGGCTCGGCTTAAAAGAGCTGATTAAGCTGTCAGGCGGAGACATCGGAGAAGCGAACGAAGAAACAGTCGGATTTCAGCTCGCACCAAGGCTGAATGCCGTCGGAAGAATCGAACAGGCGGATCCCGCTGTTCATTTGCTTATGTCAGAGGATTCGTTTGAAGCGGAAGAGCTTGCCGCAGAAATTGACCAGCTGAACAAAGAGCGCCAAAAAATGGTCAGCAAAATGACGGATGAAGCGATTGAAATGGTTGAACAGCAAGGGCTCGATCAAACTGCAATTGTCGTGGCCAAAGCTGGATGGAACCCGGGAGTCGTCGGGATTGTGGCTTCAAAGCTTGTGGACCGCTTCTACCGACCGGCCATTGTTCTTGGCATTGATGAAGAAAAGGGAATCGCTAAAGGTTCGGCCCGAAGCATCAGAGGCTTTAATTTATTTGAGAGCCTTTCTGAATGCAGAGATATTCTTCCTCATTTCGGCGGCCATCCAATGGCTGCGGGGATGACGCTGAAAGCTGAAGATGTGCCGGATTTGCGAAGCAGGCTGAACGAAATAGCGGACAATACGCTTACGGAAGAGGATTTTATTCCCGTACAGGAAGTCGACCTTGTCTGCAGCGTCGAGGACATTACAGTTGAAAGCATCGCAGAAATGAACATGCTGTCTCCTTTTGGCATGCTTAACCCGAAACCGCACGTTCTCGTAGAAAACGCAGTACTGGAAGATGTCCGCAAGATAGGGGCAAATAAAACTCATGTCAAAATGACGATCAGAAACGAGTCGTCCCAGCTTGATTGCGTCGGTTTTAATAAAGGCGAGCTTCAAGAAGGCATCGTACCGGGTTCAAGAATTTCCATTGTCGGTGAGATGTCAATCAACGAATGGAACAATCGAAAAAAGCCGCAGCTTATGATAAAGGATGCCGCTGTTTCTGAATGGCAGCTGTTTGATTTAAGGGGAAAACGGACGTGGGAAGACACAGTTTCCGCCCTTCCATCTGCTAAACGGGCCATTGTCTCTTTCAAAGAAGACTCAACAACATTACTTCAAACTGAAGACCTTCGCCGAGAAGTGCACGTCATCAGTTCTAAAGATCAAGCAAAGGCGTTTGACCTCGATGGTGCATATATTGTATTACTGGATCCGCCGCCTTCGCTGGACATGCTCGCCCGTTTGCTGGAAGGAAAGGCGCCCGAGCGGATATATTTTATTTTTCTCAATCATGAGGACCACTTTTTATCAACTTTTCCCGCAAGAGACCACTTTAAATGGTATTATGCGTTCTTGCTGAAAAGAGGCGCTTTTGACGTGAAAAAACACGGTTCAGAGCTTGCAAAACATAAAGGCTGGTCCGTTGAAACAATCAATTTCATGACAAAGGTGTTTTTTGATCTCGGTTTTGTTAAAATAGAGAATGGTGTGCTGTCTGTTGTGAGCGGAGCAAAGAAACGCGACTTAACAGACTCACAAACATATCAGGCGAAACAGCAGCTGATGGAACTGGATCAAAAGCTGAATTATTCTTCTGCTGAAGAGCTGAAGGAATGGCTGAATAAGCTGATGAAACAAGATTCAGAGGCTTATGAAAGTACGAGGAGGACATAAAACAGATGGATTTAAAACAATACGTAACAATTGTACCGGATTACCCGAAAGAGGGCGTGCAATTTAAAGATATTACGACACTGATGGATAAAGGCGATGTATACCGCTATGCCACAGATCAAATTGTTGAATATGCGAAAGAAAAGCAAATTGATTTGGTCGTTGGCCCTGAAGCGCGCGGCTTTATCATCGGCTGTCCCGTTGCTTACGCGCTTGGCGTAGGTTTTGCGCCGGTCCGCAAAGAAGGCAAGTTGCCTCGTGAAGTAATCAAAGTGGATTATGGCTTGGAATACGGAAAAGACGTATTAACGATCCACAAAGATGCGATTAAGCCTGGTCAGCGTGTGCTTATTACAGATGACCTGCTTGCGACAGGCGGCACAATTGAAGCGACAATCAAACTTGTTGAAGAACTTGGCGGCGTTGTTGCTGGTATCGCTTTCTTAATCGAGCTTTCTTACCTTGACGGCAGAGATAAGCTGGAAAATTACGACATCTTAACATTGATGAAATACTAAGGATAACCGCATAACGAAAAAGCACTCCATGTCAGGGTGCTTTTTTCCTATTGTTTTGCATTTATTTTATATAATATTTGGCTATTTGAACTTCTGCTCTTTACATCTTTCGTTTTTTTCTTGATAATAAACTACAATACAGTTTACATTTTAAAAAAGGTGATTCCATGGCGAACGAACAAGTATTGACTGCCGAGCAAGTTATAGATAAAGCGCGCAGCTATCTATCTGATGAGCATATCGCATTTGTCGAAAAAGCATATCTGTACGCTGAAGATGCTCATCGCGAGCAATACCGCAAATCGGGCGAGCCATATATTATTCATCCGATTCAGGTTGCGGGGATACTCGTTGATCTTGAAATGGACCCTTCCACAATCGCGGGCGGATTTTTGCACGATGTCGTGGAAGATACAGATGTGACGCTCGATGACCTGAAAGAAGCATTTTCCGAAGAAGTGGCAATGCTTGTAGACGGCGTAACGAAACTCGGCAAAATTAAATATAAATCTCAAGAGGAACAGCAGGCGGAAAATCATCGCAAAATGTTTGTCGCTATGGCTCAAGATATCAGGGTCATATTGATCAAGCTGGCGGATCGTCTTCACAATATGCGGACACTGAAACATCTGCCTCAGGAAAAACAGCGGAGAATCTCCAATGAAACGCTGGAAATTTTTGCTCCTTTGGCGCATCGTCTCGGGATTTCAAAAATTAAGTGGGAATTGGAAGATACGGCGCTCCGTTATTTGAACCCTCAGCAATATTACAGAATTGTCAACCTCATGAAGAAGAAACGCGCAGAACGTGAGCTTTATGTTGATGAGGTTGTCAATGAAGTGAAGAAACGTGTCGAAGAAGTAAATATCAAGGCTGACTTCTCGGGACGTCCGAAACATATTTACAGCATTTATCGAAAAATGGTGCTGCAAAATAAGCAATTCAATGAAATTTACGATTTGTTGGCTGTCCGTATTCTTGTGAATAGCATAAAGGACTGCTACGCGGTGCTTGGCATCATTCATACATGCTGGAAACCGATGCCCGGCAGATTCAAAGATTATATCGCAATGCTGAAGCCGAATATGTATCAATCGCTTCATACAACGGTTATTGGGCCTAAAGGCGATCCGCTTGAAGTGCAGATCCGCACCTTTGAAATGCATGAAATAGCTGAATACGGGGTTGCGGCTCACTGGGCTTATAAAGAAGGGAAAGCAGCCAATGAAGGTGCAACCTTTGAGAAAAAGCTTTCTTGGTTCCGTGAAATTTTAGAATTTCAAAATGAATCGACAGATGCAGAAGAATTTATGGAATCGCTCAAAATTGATTTGTTCTCTGACATGGTGTATGTCTTTACGCCAAAAGGAGATGTAATCGAGCTTCCGTCCGGTTCTGTTCCGATTGATTTTTCTTACCGGATTCACTCTGAAATCGGCAATAAAACAATCGGTGCCAAAGTAAACGGAAAAATGGTTACGCTTGACCATAAGCTTCGGACAGGTGATATCGTTGAAATTCTCACCTCTAAGCATTCCTACGGCCCGAGCCAGGATTGGGTGAAGCTTGCCCAAACATCCCAAGCGAAGCATAAAATCCGTCAATTCTTTAAGAAACAGCGGCGTGAAGAAAATGTCGAAAAAGGCCGTGAGCTGGTCGAAAAAGAAATTAAAAACTTGGATTTTGAATTGAAGGATGTTTTAACGCCGGAGAATATTCAAAAGGTTGCTGACAAATTTAATTTCTCAAATGAAGAGGATATGTACGCGGCGGTCGGTTACAACGGCATTACGGCTCTGCAGGTGGCGAACCGCCTAACAGAAAAAGAGAGAAAGCAGCGCGATCAGGAAGAACAGGAAAAGATCGTTCAGGAAGTCACTGGGGAACCTAAGCCATACCCGCAAGGAAGAAAACGGGAAGCTGGCGTTCGTGTCAAGGGCATCGACAACCTCCTTGTCCGTTTATCAAAATGCTGCAATCCTGTGCCAGGTGATGATATTGTCGGCTTTATCACAAAAGGCAGAGGGGTTTCGGTCCATCGCGAAGACTGTCCGAATGTCAAAACGAATGAAGCCCAAGAGCGGCTGATCCCGGTAGAGTGGGAACATGAGTCACAGGTTCAAAAGCGCAAGGAATACAATGTTGAGATAGAGATTCTTGGGTATGATCGCCGCGGATTGCTGAACGAGGTACTCCAGGCAGTGAATGAAACGAAAACCAATATTTCATCTGTCTCTGGCAAATCGGATCGCAATAAAGTGGCAACCATTCATATGGCGATTTTTATCCAGAATATCAATCACTTGCACAAAGTCGTCGAGCGTATTAAACAGATTAGAGATATCTATTCTGTGCGCCGCGTCATGAACTAAAGGGGTTAGAAAATGAGATTAGTTGTTCAGCGAGTAACAGAAGCAAGCGTTACAGTGGACGAAGAGGTCGTCGGCCAAATTGGACAAGGCCTCATGGTGCTGGTCGGCATCACTCATGATGATACAGAAGATGATGCAGCTTATTTAGCCGATAAAGTTGTCAATCTCCGTATTTTCGATGACAGTGAAGGAAAAATGAATCTGTCTCTTGTAGATATAGGAGGAGAGATTTTATCCGTCTCACAGTTTACGCTTTATGGAGATACGAAAAAAGGGCGCCGGCCGAACTACATGAACGCGGCCAAACCCGATAAAGCTTTAGGTCTTTATGAAAAATGGAATGACCTGCTTCGTGAAAAGGGAATCAAAGTGGAGACCGGAACGTTTGGAGCAATGATGGATGTTCAGCTTACAAACTCCGGACCGGTCACGCTCATTATGGATTCAAAATAAAAAAAGCTGCCAAAAGGCAGCTTTTTTTATTGGAAGTATTTCTCTAATCCGCTTTCGATCCCATCTGTTACTTTTTCTTGGTATGAATTGCTATGTACAATGGCTTCTTCCTGCGGATGGCTTACATATCCCAGCTCATACAGCATTGCGGGCTGTCTGTTTTCCCGGAGCACATAATAATCTCCGAATAATACGCCGCGGTCTGGAATGGAAGAACGCTTCACCACTTCTGAGTGGACATCTGATGCGAGTTCCTGATCTTTGGCAGGACTGTAGTAATATGCTGTACTGCCTCTAGTAGAGGTATCCGCATAGCTGTCATAATGAATACTGATAAAGGCGTCAGCGTTACGGTAGTGAGAGGTAGAGACCCGTGACTGCAGGCTGACAAAGGTATCATCCTGGCGTGTCACATATACATCCGCTCCAGCCGATCTAAGTTTGCTGGCGAGCAGTTTTGCCGTTTTGATCGTCAGGTTTTTCTCGAATTTCCCCGAATACCCGATCGTTCCGCTGTCTTTTCCTCCATGTCCCGGGTCAACAATAATCGTTTTATTGTTTAGAGAGCCGTTTCCAGACGGGGAATCAGAGACTGGCGGTTCACCTGCTTCTTCTGCGCTTTTAGACGTTTGGACCACCCAATTGGCTACATAAGCAGTTTGCCCGTTATCAAGCTTTATTTCATACCAGCTTCCCTTTGAACCGGTAATGGTGTATGAATCTCCTTTGGCAGCGCGCTCAACGATCGAAGCTGATGTTGACGCATCACTTCTTAGATTCGTTCCTCCGTACATGATATAGGCTTTTTTAGCGGAGGATGAACTGCCGGCATTTGCTGAATCATCAGCTGGAACAGAACTAGTCAAAAGGTAATGGCTTGCAACCCAGCCTTTTAGCCCGTTCACCTCAATGTGAGCCCAGCCATTTTTCTCGTTGAGAACCGTCAGTTTCGTTCCGCGATCAAGTTTTGTTATAATTGCCGCGTCATGTGAGGCGGAGGCTCTTACATTTAGCGAAGAAACACCGACTGTGCCCGTCGTTGACGCACCCGAATCCTCGGTTTGGTCACTCTCATCAGACGCTGAACTGCTGCCTCCTGATGTGACATATTCAGATGATACCCACCCGGTGGCACTGTGATAGGATATCTTGATCCAGCCCGAATCTTTATCAATGACAGATGCTTGGCTGCCTTGCGGGAATTTGCCGATGACTTCGTAGGAAGTGCCCGGGCCGCTTCTCATCCGCAGATCGGGGTCTGTTGATGTCACAGTGTCACTGCTTCCTGAGGAGCTTGTGCTGGCCTGGTCTTCCTTTGTAATAAGCCAGGAGACTACCCAGCCCTTTTCTCCAGAACCAAGCTGTGTCTGCACCCAGTCTCCATCTTCCTTTAAAATTGGATAGCGTTCTCCCTTTTTTACTTCCGCTGTAATGCCGTAGCTAAGCCCAGGGCCGCTTCTGACGTTCATTTCATCTGTTGCGATGACCGCTTCTCCTTGAGCAGCTGTAACGGATGAAAAGGTCGGGAATAGCGCTGCGGTGAAAATAATACATACAATAAGGACAAAGTATTTCTTGTTCATTGTGTCCTCCTTTCTGATGATCATTAAAAAAGCATTCTTGTTTAATATCGTAAAGTCCTTTCTGATTTTTAAATAAAAATAAAATGATTTGTTTATACTAAGCGTAAATACAATCAAAAAGGTGTGCAAATCATGAAATATCATCCAAAAATGGGACGTGCATTTCACGACGGTGAAGCGAATCTGCATTACAGCGATCACGCAGATCCCGATACGACTGGTTATCTTACGGAAACAGCATCTGAATTTGGTCTTATGTCCAAAGAAGCAGCGCTGAGGAAAAACAACCGGAATAAAGCTTGACAGAGAACCCCAATCCCATTATTATAATAGAAATTGAGTACATAGCAAATGATGAAAGATTCGAACCAATAATGGAGAAGAGTAGGTCAGATTGCATGATTAGAGAGGAACCCGCCCTAGGCTGAAAGCGGATCCCATTGCGTCTTTCTCGAAACAACACTCCGGAGGTTTCCTGCTGAACGCGTGAATAACGCCATTAGGCAGTGAACGTGAACCTGCGTTAAAGGATCGAGCGGGAATATGAACGTATTCCAACTAGGGTGGCACCACGGGTATAACTCTCGTCCCTACTATCATGTATAGTAGGGGCGGGAGTTTTTTTCATTTTCATCATTAACGATCATTGGATATTTTATAAGGAATACATAAGGAGGTCTACCTATGGGATATAACATTCCGAGAGGAACACAGGATATTCTGCCTGGAGAATCAGATCGCTGGCAGTTTGTTGAACAAATTATGAGAGACACTTGCCGCACTTATCAATATAAAGAAATCCGCACACCGATTTTTGAGCATACAGAACTGTTTGCCAGAGGCGTCGGAGAATCAACGGATATCGTACAAAAAGAAATGTATACCTTCGAGGACCGCAAAGGCAGAAGCCTGACGCTTCGTCCGGAGGGAACAGCTGCTGCGGTTCGCGCTTTTAATGAAAACAAGCTGTTCGCAAATCCTGTACAGCCGACAAAGCTTTATTATGTCGGGCCGATGTTCCGTTATGAACGTCCTCAGACGGGCCGTTACCGCCAGTTTTATCAGTTTGGAATTGAAGCGATTGGTTCGAAAGACCCTGCAATCGACGCTGAAGTAATGGCGCTTGCGATGAGTATTTATGAAAAAGCAGGTTTAGAAAACGTTAAGCTTGTCATAAACAGTCTCGGCGATCAAGATAGCCGCAAAAGCTACAGAGAAGCGCTCGTGAAACACTTCGAGCCTCGCATCGAAGAATTTTGTTCAGACTGCCAGTCCCGGCTGCACACGAACCCGCTTAGAATTTTGGACTGCAAAAAAGACCGTGATCATGAGCTGATGAAATCGGCACCTTCGATTTTGACATATTTAAATGAAGAATCAGCCGCTTATTTTGAAAAAGTGAAACAATACTTAAATGATCTTGGCATTTCGTATGAAATCGATCCGAACCTTGTGAGAGGGCTGGATTATTACAACCACACCGCATTTGAAATTATGAGCAATGCGGAGGGCTTTGGCGCGATTACGACACTTGCCGGCGGCGGACGCTACGACGGGCTTGTCGAACAGATCGGCGGACCTGAAGCACCGGGCATCGGATTTGCGATGAGCATCGAACGCTTGCTTGCCGCAATTGATGCTGAAAAAAGAGAGCTGCCTGTTGATAAGGGAATCGACTGCTATATCGTCACACTCGGCGAAAAAGCAAAGGATTATTCTGTTTCATTGGTGTACAAACTGAGAGAAGCAGGCATTTCCAGTGAAATCGATTATGAAAATAAGAAAATGAAAGGCCAGTTTAAAACAGCTGATCGCTTAAAGGCCAGATTTATTGCGATTTTGGGTGAAGATGAGCTTGCCCAAAACAAAATCAATGTAAAGGATGCACAGACGGGCGAACAGATTGAAGTGGCACTTGATGAATTTATACATGTGATGAAGGCAAACCAAAAGGGATAAGGAGTGAAACGCATTGTTTGGAAGAACATATTATTGCGGTGATATAACTGAAAAAGCAATTGGCGAATCTGTAACGCTGAAAGGCTGGGTCCAAAAAAGACGAGACCTCGGCGGATTGATTTTTATTGACTTGCGTGACCGTACGGGCATTGTTCAAGTCGTTTTTAACCCTGATGTGTCAAAAGAAGCGCTTGCTATTGCGGAAGGCATCAGAAATGAATACGTGCTTGATATTCAAGGAAAAGTGGTGGCGCGTGAAGAGGGAACAGTTAATCCGAATTTGAAAACAGGCGCGATCGAAATACATGCTGATGGAGTGAACGTATTAAATGCTGCAAAGACACCTCCATTTGCGATTTCTGATCAAGCTGAAGAAGTGTCAGAGGACGTTCGTTTAAAACACCGTTACTTAGATTTGCGCAGACCGGCTATGTTCCAGACGATGCAGCTGCGCCATAACGTGACGAAAGCTGTTCGCAGCTTTTTAGATGAAAATGGGTTTCTTGATATTGAAACGCCGATTTTAACAGGAAGCACGCCTGAAGGCGCACGTGACTACTTGGTGCCGAGCCGTGTGCACGAAGGTGAGTTCTACGCGCTGCCGCAGTCTCCGCAGCTATTTAAACAGCTTCTGATGGTATCAGGCATTGAACGATATTATCAAATTGCCCGCTGTTTCCGCGATGAAGACTTGCGTGCGGACCGTCAGCCTGAGTTTACGCAAATTGATATTGAAATGTCCTTTATGAGCCAGGAAGACATTATGTCATTGGCTGAGGAGATGATGGCAAAGGTTATGCGTGAAACAAAAGGTGAGGAACTTCAGCTTCCTCTTCCTCGAATGACGTATGACGAAGCAATGAACAAGTATGGGTCTGATAAACCGGATACGCGTTTTGACATGCTTTTGACGGATGTGTCTGACATTGTAAAGGATACGGAATTTAAAGTGTTCTCATCAGCTGTAGCAAACGGCGGCGTGGTCAAAGCCATCAATGTAAAAGGCGGTGCCGGCGATTACTCCAGAAAAGACATCGACGCTCTTGGCGCTTTTGCTGCAAACTACGGGGCAAAAGGGCTTGCCTGGGTGAAGGTTGAGGCAGACGGAGTGAAAGGCCCGATCGCTAAATTCTTTGATGAAGAAAAGCAGTCTAAGCTGATTGAAGCACTTGATGCTGCTGAAGGTGATTTGCTGCTGTTCGGAGCGGATCAATTCGAAGTTGTGGCCGCATCACTCGGCGCCCTGCGCTTAAAGCTTGGGAAAGAACGCGGACTGATTGACGAAAAATTGTTCAATTTCTTATGGGTCATCGACTGGCCGCTATTAGAGCATGATCCGGAAGAAGGCCGTTTTTACGCAGCGCACCATCCGTTCACAATGCCTGTCCGGGAAGACCTTGAGCTGATTGAAACAGCGCCTGAAGACATGAAAGCACAAGCTTATGACCTCGTCTTAAACGGCTATGAGCTTGGCGGCGGTTCAATCCGTATTTTCGAAAAGGATATTCAGGAAAAAATGTTTGCGCTTCTCGGCTTCTCACCAGAAGAAGCGGCTGAACAGTTCGGATTCCTGCTGGAAGCATTTGAATACGGCGCTCCTCCGCACGGCGGAATCGCACTTGGCTTAGACCGTCTCGTTATGCTTCTCGCAGGACGTACGAACCTGAGAGATACGATTGCATTCCCGAAAACGGCAAGTGCAAGCTGCCTGATGACAGAGGCGCCTGGAGAAGTAAGTGACGCTCAGCTTGACGAGCTTCATCTTTCTATCAAGAAAAAAGTTAAGAACTGAATGTGCAGTTGGATTCTTGAAAATCAAAATCGTCTGTGATATGATTTTGACAAGTTAAATAAAGTCCTGATGTGTTAGTTGTACACCTAGTTTTGACCGAACATTTTTTTGATTTGGGAGCCCGCATTTTTAAATGGCGTACATGCCTCTTTTCATTCGGTAAAGAGGACTTACAAGATTTAAAAGAGGGCACCCACCTGCTGAGAGCGGGTTCAAAACAAAGGAAAGCTGCAACGGCACTATTGGGACTTTATTTTTTGTGCGCAGAAAAACGGCTGCTCATGGATCAGCCATTTTATAGATGAAACCAGAATACGAATGTGGAGTGAGGTTCTTGTTACACCAGTTTTCACGCAATGAATTAGCTATCGGAAAAGAAGGCCTTGAAACGCTGAAAAACAGCACAGTTGCTGTGCTTGGAGTCGGAGGAGTCGGGTCGTTCGCGGCGGAAGCTCTCGCGCGGTCAGGCGTCGGCCGCATTCTGCTTGTCGACAAAGATGATGTCGACATTACAAATGTAAACCGTCAGCTTCACGCGCTGCTTTCAACTGTCGGACAGCCGAAAGTTGATTTAATGAAGGCGCGGATCGCAGACATTAACCCGGAGTGTGAAGTAATCTCGTTAAAAATGTTCTATACGGAGGAAACGTATGAGCAGTTTTTTGACTATGATCTTGACTATGTCATTGATGCGTCAGACACCATTTGTTATAAAATTCATTTAATGAAGGAATGTCTGAAACGGGATATTCCGCTCATCTCCAGCATGGGTGCTGCAAATAAAACGGATCCGACACGCTTCCAAATCGCTGATATCTCAAAAACGCACACTGATCCAATTGCGAAGGTCGTCCGTACGAAATTACGCAAGGAGGGTATCAAAAAAGGCGTTCAAGTGATTTTCTCTGATGAAAGCCCGATTGTCATTCGGGAAGATGTCAGAAAAGAAGTGGGGAATGACGAAGCGAAAATCCGTAAAGCAAAAATGCCGCCTTCCTCTAATGCTTTTGTGCCGTCAGTTGCAGGTTTGATTATGGGCGGACATGTTGTCATGGATCTTTTGAAAGACATTGAAATCAAACGTGTGAAGGATAAATAATGCATAAAAACAGCCTTGATGATCAAGGCTGTTTTTGTTTTATTTTCTTTTCATTAATTTATCGTACACCTGCTTTAAGGCGGATTCGAATTTTCCTGTCTGTTTCGGCTTATAGTATTGCTTATTTTTCAGAGGATCAGGGAGGTATTGTTGTTCGACCCAACCGTTGTCGTAATTGTGCGGGTATTTATAGTCGATTCCTCTTCCTAATTCCTGAGCTCCTTTATAATGCGCGTCTTTTAAATGCTTCGGGACATCCCCAATTTTTCCGGCTCTGATATCTGCCAGGGCCTCATCGATTGCCAGAATGGCAGAGTTTGATTTCGGTGAGAGGCAAAGCTCAATAACTGCGTTGGCCAGCGGGATTCGCGCTTCAGGAAACCCGACTCGCTCAGCGGTCTGAATAGCGTTCAGCACTCTAGGACCGGCTTGCGGGCTTGCTAAACCGATATCTTCATAGGCGATAACAAGCAATCGTCTTGCGATGCTCTCCAGATCACCGGCTTCAATTAATCTAGCCAAATAGTGAAGAGCAGCGTTGGCATCAGAGCCGCGGATCGATTTTTGAAAAGCGGACAGTACATCATAATGCGCGTCACCATCTTTATCGTGAGAAAAGCTTTTTTTCTGCAAGCATTCTTCCGCGGTTTCTAATGTAATGTGAATTTCACCGTCTGCTGACTCCTTCGTTGACAACACGGCAAGCTCAAGCGCATTTAAAGCGGAGCGGACATCTCCTCCGCATCCGTGGGCAAAATGCTCCATCGCCTGATCATCAATGGATACAGAATAGGTGCCAAGGCCCCGATGCTCATCATGGAGCGCACGTTCCAGTGCCTGTTTAATCAAATCAGGTGTTAACGGTTCAAGCTCAAAAATCTGGGTCCGGCTTCTGATCGCCGGATTAATGGCATGATACGGGTTAGCCGTCGTTGCTCCGATCAAAATAATCATCCCGTTTTCTAAATAGGGTAATAGAAAATCCTGTTTTCCTTTATCCAGTCTGTGGACTTCATCCAGAATCAAAATCACTTGGCCGGACATCTTGGCTTCCTGAGCTACGATTTCCATATCTTTTTTATTGTTAATGACAGCATTCAGCTTTCGAAAAGCAATACTTGTTGAACCGGCGATTGCTGTTGCGATTGATGTTTTTCCAATTCCGGGCGGCCCGTACAAAATCATGGATGACAAATGTTTTGCCTGGACCATTCTGCCAATAATTTTATCTTCAGCCACCAGATGCTGCTGGCCGATAATATCCTCTATTTTTGTCGGACGCATCCGATATGCCAATGGCTTCATCTATCATCTCTCCTTACTTAATTACAGGGTAACGGAAAACCGTACATTAGAAAAGGGTAAAGGCCCCTTTCCTTCTGCCTCAATGAAAATTCGCTGAAGGTATGTTATAATAACAGTTGGTCTATAAGATAATAAACGGACGAAACATATAGAAATTACCATTATAAATGTGGAAAATCATGAAATAACAGAGGTGTTCATGTTGAAAATATCAACTAAGGGAAGATACGGGCTCACCATTATGATCGAGCTTGCAAAAAAGCACGGTGAAGGCCCGACTTCATTAAAAAGCATCGCACAGACGAATAATTTGTCTGAGCATTATTTGGAGCAGCTGGTATCGCCGCTCAGAAATGCCGGTTTAGTGAAAAGCATCAGAGGCGCATATGGCGGATATGTATTAGGAAGTGAGCCGGATGCCATTACCGCGGGAGATATTATCCGTGTGCTTGAGGGGCCGATCAGCCCTGTTGAAGTGCTGGAAGATGAGGAGCCTGCCAAGCGTGAGCTCTGGATTCGCATCCGGGATGCTGTAAAAGAGGTTTTAGACAGTACAACATTAGAGGATCTTGCCAGCTATACAGACGGAGAGCAAGAAGCTTATATGTTCTATATTTAGATCAGAGGTGTAAACATAATGGAACGGATTTATTTAGATCATGCCGCAACGTCTCCGATGGATGAGCGCGTGCTGGAAAAAATGATACCGCACTTCTCCGGCAGTTTCGGTAATCCCTCCAGTATTCATTCATTTGGCAGAGAATCTCGAAAATGGGTGGATGAAGCAAGAGCGCAGATCGCAGCAGAAATCGGAGCGGCAGAGCAGGAGATCATTTTTACAAGCGGGGGAACGGAAGCTGATAACTTGGCGATCATGGGAACCGCACTTGCAAGAAAAGATCTTGGCAGACATGTCATCACAACAAAAATTGAGCATCACGCCGTGCTTCACACATGTGAAAAACTTGAGGAAGACGGATTTGACATAACGTATCTGGACGTTGACCAAAATGGAAGAGTCAGTGCAAAACAGGTGAAAGAAGCACTGCGTGATGATACAATCCTTGTGACAGTGATGTATGGAAATAATGAAGTTGGAACAGTGCAGCCGATCGAAGAAATCGGTGAGCTGTTAAAGGAACACAAAGCTTATTTTCATACCGATGCTGTTCAGGCATTCGGGTTGCTGCCAATTGATGTGAAAAACAGCCATATTGACCTTCTGTCTGTTTCCGGGCACAAGCTCAACGGGCCAAAAGGGACAGGCTTTTTATATGCTAGTAAAGATGTGAAGCTTTCACCGCTTTTATTCGGAGGAGAGCAAGAAAGAAAACGCCGTGCCGGAACCGAAAATGTTCCAGGCATTGTCGGGCTGAAAGAAGCGATCAAGCTGTCAAGTGAAGAACGGGACGAAAAAAACGAGAAGTATCAATCGTTTAAAGCAATCTTTGCCGACACGCTTAGAGATGCAGGTGTGGCATTCGAGATCAACGGGGACAAAGAGCATAGTCTGCCGCATGTTCTGAATCTTTATTTCCCCGGTGTGTCAGTGGAAGCGCTGCTGGTCAATCTTGATATGGCGGGTGTCGCTGTCTCCAGCGGTTCAGCGTGTACGGCCGGTTCAGTCCTGCCGTCACATGTTCTGACTGCTATGTTCGGCGAAGAGAGTGACCGGCTGACGTCCTCTATTCGAATCAGCTTCGGCCTCGGCAATACGGCTGAGCAAGTGAAAACTGCTGCCAAACATGTGGCCGACGTTGTCAAACGGCTGACATAATAAGGCGGCGTAGTAATTGGAGTGAATGAAATGGAAAAACGGCCGGAGGATACAAGAGTCGTCGTCGGCATGTCCGGCGGAGTAGACTCATCTGTGGCGGCCCTGCTGTTAAAAGAACAGGGCTATGATGTAATCGGAATCTTTATGAAAAACTGGGATGATACGGACGAAAACGGTTTTTGCACGGCGACAGAGGATTATGAAGATGTGATCCGCGTCTGCAACCAAATCGGAATTCCGTATTATGCCGTAAACTTTGAAAAGCAATATTATGAGAAGGTATTTCAATACTTCCTTGATGAATATAAAGCAGGCAGAACACCAAACCCGGATGTATTGTGCAACAAAGAAATTAAATTCAAGGCCTTTTTGGAGCATGCATTGTCACTTGGCGCCGACTATTTAGCGACTGGCCACTATGCAAGAGTAGACAGAAGCGGCGAAAAAGTCAGAATGCTGCGCGGCATTGATGAAAACAAGGATCAAACGTACTTCTTGAATCAGCTGACAGAAGATACGCTGAGCAAAGTCATGTTCCCGATCGGCGAACTTCAAAAAAGCCGTGTGCGTGAAATCGCCAAAGAAGCAGAACTTGCAACGGCGACGAAAAAAGACAGTACAGGCATCTGCTTTATCGGCGAACGCAACTTCAAAACGTTTCTCAGCCAATATCTCCCTGCACAGCCGGGCGATATGATGACGATGGACGGCGAAGTAAAAGGCCGCCACGACGGGTTGATGTACTATACGATCGGACAGCGTCACGGCCTTGGCATCGGCGGAAGCGGCGAGCCGTGGTTTGCGGTAGGGAAAGATCTTGAAAAGAACATCCTCTACGTAGATCAAGGGTTCCATAACCCTCTTTTATATTCCGACAAAATCACAGCAACAAATATCAGCTGGGTACGTTCGGATATCATGAAGGGCGAAGAGATTTCCTGCACGGCTAAATTCCGTTACCGCCAAGAGGATCATAAAGTAACAGTGCGCATGACTGGCGAAGGTGAAGCGGAAGTCATCTTTGATGAACAAGTCCGCGCTGTAACGCCGGGACAAGCCGTTGTCTTCTATGACGGCGAAGAATGCCTTGGCGGCGGGACAATTGATGATGTGTACAAAGACGGAACAAAATTGTGGTACGTATAAAAGATGAAAAACCTCAACACTGAGTTGGGGTTTTTTAATGAAAGGAAGATGATCGGTGGATTATAATCAACTCGGTATAGAGGCGATGCAGGAAGGCGATTACGAGAAAGCGGCAGAGGCATTTACAAAAGCGATTGAAGAAAATAAAGAAGACGCGATTCCGTATATCAATTTTGCCAACCTGCTTTCATCCGTAAACGAGCTGGAACGTGCGCTTGCGTTTTATGATAAAGCGCTTGAATTAGACAGTAGCGCAGCCACTGCTTATTATGGAGCAGGAAATGTCTATGTTGTAAAAGAAATGTACAAAGAAGCGAAAGACATGTTTGAAAAAGCGCTTCGTGCGGGGATGGAAAACGGCGACCTGTTTTACATGCTCGGAACGGTACTTGTCAAGCTCGAACAGCCTAAGCTTGCACTGCCATATTTACAAAGAGCGGTCGAACTGAATGAAAACGATACGGAAGCGCGTTTTCAATTCGGGATGTGCTTAGCCAACGAGGGCATGCTGGACGAAGCGCTCAGCCAATTCGCAGCTGTGACAGAGCAAGACCCGGGGCATGCAGATGCATTTTATAATGCTGGTGTCGCTTATGCTTATAAAGAAAACCGAGAAAAAGCGCTTGAAATGCTGGACAAGGCAATTGATATCCAGCCAGATCATATGCTTGCGCTTCATGCTAAAAAACTGATTGATCCATCATAACAGGCACAGGAGGAGGGACAGCTCGTGCAGCAGCATCCGGATCAGCTTAAACTGGAGGAAGAGCCCTATTTAAAAGGGACAGTCAACACAGTCATCTATCATAATGACACCAATTTATATACGGTTCTGAAAGTGAAAGTCACAGAGACCTCCGAAGCCATTGAAGATAAAGCCGTATCCGTGACGGGCTACTTCCCTGCGCTTCAAGAAGAAGAGACCTACACGTTTTACGGAAAGATCGTAACCCATCCAAAGTTCGGGCTCCAATTTCAGGCGGAGCATTTCAAAAAGGAGATTCCAACGACTAAGGAAGGCATCATTCAATATTTATCGAGTGATTTATTCGAGGGGATCGGCAAAAAAACAGCTGAAGAAATTGTGAAAAAGCTGGGCGACAGCGCCATTAATAAAATATTGGCTGATGCTTCAGTGCTTTATGATGTTCCCAGACTCTCAAAAAAGAAAGCCGACACGCTGGCTGGCGCATTGCAGCGGCATCAGGGACTGGAGCAAATCATGATTTCCTTGAATCAGTTTGGCTTTGGCCCGCAGCTGTCTATGAAAATCTATCAAGCCTATGAATCCGAGACGCTTGAAAAGATTCAGGAAAATCCTTATCAGCTTGTGAAGGATGTAGAAGGCATCGGGTTTGGGAAAGCGGATGAGCTGGGCAGCAGAATGGGTCTTTCGGGTAACCATCCTGAGCGGGTAAAAGCTGCTATTTTGTACACGCTTGAAACGACTTGTCTGTCAGAGGGGCACACGTACATAGAAACGGAACAGCTGATCATCGACACTCAATCACTGTTAAACCAGTCAGCAAGGGAAGGGCAGCGCATCACAGAAATGGATGCCGCTAACGCGATTATTGCCCTTGGAGAAAATAAAGACATTGTCATAGAAGATGGCCGCTGTTATTTTCCTTCGCTGTTTTACGCAGAACAAAACGTTGCAAAGCGTGTGAAACATATCGCTAGCCAAACCGAATATGAGAACCAGTTTCCCGAATCAGAGTTTTTGCTCGCGTTGGGAGAACTGGAAGAACGGATGAACGTTCAGTATGCCCCCAGCCAGAAGGAAGCGATTCAAAAAGCCCTTTCCTCGCCGATGCTTCTTTTAACAGGCGGTCCTGGAACAGGGAAAACGACGGTAATCAGAGGGATTGTCGAGCTCTACGGAGAGCTTCACGGTGTGTCACTAGATCCGTCAGCTTATAAAAAGGATGAAGCTTTTCCGATTGTTTTGGCCGCTCCGACAGGGAGAGCAGCAAAACGGATGAGTGAATCAACGGGACTCCCTGCAGTCACGATACACAGGCTGCTTGGCTGGAACGGTGCTGAAGGCTTTACTCATACAGAGGATCAGCCGATCGAAGGGAAGCTGTTAATTATCGATGAAGCCAGTATGCTTGATATTTGGCTGGCGAATCATTTGTTCAAGGCGATCCCTGATCATATACAAATCATCATTGTCGGAGACGAAGACCAGCTGCCTTCTGTCGGTCCGGGACAAGTGCTCAGAGACTTGCTGGCATCCCAGGTGATTCCGACTGTGAGACTGACAGACATCTATCGCCAGGCGGAGGGGTCATCAATCGTCGAGCTTGCCCACCAGATGAAAAATGGATTGCTGCCGAACAATTTGACTGCCCCGACAAAGGACCGTTCCTTTATTCGCTGCGGCGGGTCGCAAATCAAAGAAGTAGTTGAGAAGGTTGTCGCCAATGCATTGAAAAAAGGCTATACAGCAAAGGACATTCAGGTCCTCGCTCCGATGTACAGAGGAAAAGCCGGCATTAATGAATTGAATGTGATGCTGCAGGACATTTTAAATCCTCCTAAAGAAAAACGGAGAGAATTGAAGTTCGGGGATGTTGTCTACAGAACCGGAGATAAAATTTTGCAGCTTGTCAATCAGCCGGAAAACAATGTATTCAACGGAGATATTGGCGAAATCACGTCGATATTTTATGCAAAGGAAAATACAGAAAAAGAAGACATGGCCGTTGTTTCTTTTGATGGCAATGAAATGACGTTTACGAAAAAAGATTTTAATCAATTTACCCATGCGTATTGCTGTTCTATTCATAAATCGCAGGGAAGTGAATTTCCGATTGTGGTTTTGCCTGTTGTGAAAGGCTATTATAGAATGCTCAGAAGAAACCTTCTTTATACCGCGATTACAAGAGCAAAGAAATTTCTCATTTTATGCGGTGAGGAGGAGGCGCTGGAGTGGGGCGTAAAAAATAATGATGCAACTGTCAGACAGACCTCCTTGAAAAACAGGCTGTCCGTACAGGTTGAGGAAATGGATGCCGAGCTTGAAGCTTTGCAAAAAGAGCTCCCGTTCAGCGTACACGACGCCAACATTGGCATGGAAGGCATTACACCATTCGATTTTATGAAAGAAGAACAGCAATAAAATGCTCCCGTGCAAGCGGGAGTTTTTTCATTTGCAGTGGAATTGATTTCATCGTATGAGTCTAAGGCGCAAAGCAAAACCTAAGCCTGTTCAACAAAAGGTGGTTGATCACACTTTGAGAACATGCCATGAAGTAGAAGGATTCCCAGTATACTCAGAACGAACTTCTAGTTATCTCGGGACAATTTCCGATATTTGTTTTTCTCTGAAAGGAGATTGTCTTGGGTTTATTCTTGCACAAAAACGCTTTTTGCATCATCATCATGCGCTATTACGGGCGTGTGATATCTCTTCCATTCTTGATGACCGCATATTGGCTTCGGTCAGTTCAGAACAGCTTTTGCCTCTTCCGAAATCATGCTTCACATACGAGCAGATGAAGATGAAGCTTGTGAAATCGCAAGAGGGCGATATATTGGGGATGCTGGAAGATGTATACTTTTGTTTGGACAGGGGCATAATCGTAGCATATGAACTCTCGGACGGTTTCTTTTCTGACCTGGCGGGAAGCAAGCGCCAGATCCAAAGAGCGGATTCGCTTGTCGAGGTGCGGAAAGACGAGATCGTTCTGAACGGATAGAGGTGTGAGGTATGCTTATATGCCCGAATTGCAAAAGTAAGGATATCGGCAAAATCGGCGTGAACCAATATTATTGCTGGGGCTGTTTTATTGAACTGACAGTGGCGAAAGGGAAGATTGCAACTCATCAGGTGGAAGAAGACGGAACGTTAAGCAGCTTGGATGATTTGTTTTCTGAGGATGAACGCAGCATCAATTTTTAATCATGAAAGGAGATGCGCAGGATGAATCGGACGATGACTTCTCTTTTGGCAATGGGAGCCGGAGCTCTCGTGTACCGAATGGCGACTCAATCTGACATGCTGAATAATCGAAGCATGAAGCGGATGAGAAGAAGAATTACGAAAATGTTTTAATGCAAAAAGGATACTCTCCAAAGAGTATCCTTTTCTATGTTTGCCGGACCTCGAGGCGTCTTGCTGCGAGTGAAAGGCTGTAGTTGACTGCGAAATACATAAGGGCCGCAAGTAAAAAGATCGGGAAAAAATAACTGCCGTCTGCGCTTTGGCCGTTAATAATTTGCGCGTTGTGAATCAGTTCAGGCAGGGCGATCACAACAGCGAGCGATGTATCTTTTAATAAAGAAATAAACTGGCTTACGATGGGCGGAACCATGCGGCGAAGCGCTTGCGGCATAACGATAAAGAACAGGGTCTGTGTATAGCTCAGCCCGGAGGAGCGCGCCGCTTCAATTTGTCCTTTGTCAATTGATTTCAGTCCGCTTCGGATAATTTCAGATAGCATAGCGGATTCAAAAATCGTTAGTGCTGTAATTGCAGCAGCTGTAATTTCAAGCTTAATACCAATTTCCGGAAGGGCAAAAAACGTAAAGAAAATAATTAACAGCAAGGGGAGGTTTCTGATCGTTTCAACGAGAACCGCAATCAATTGAGAAAGAACGGGAACTTTCGCATAACGCAGGGTGCCTGCGATTAAACCGAAGAAAAAGCTCAGAATGATGGAGATGAAAGCAACGTACAAGGTGACGAGAAAGCCATCCCATAAAAACGCTAAATGCTCCTGTGAATAAGCATCGATGAAATCCAATGTAACTCACTCCTTATCAATAGCTTTTTTCCAGCCGTTTTTCCAGATAGTTAACACCGATGCTAAGCGGAATCGTCAGCACTAAGTAAAAAAGCGCCACAAAAATATAAACATCAAATACAACGAGTGTGCTCGACGAAACTAAATCGGCTTGGTACATAAGATCCAATCCGGCCACAACCCCAAGAATCGAAGAGTTTTTGACTAAGTTTAAAAATTGATTGCCTAAAGGCGGAATGACGATTTTGATTGCCTGCGGCAAAATGATATGGAGCATGGCTTGGCTGTAGGTAAAGCCTGACGAGCGTGCCGCTTCCATCTGCCCTTTTGAAACAGACTGGATGCCTGCTCTGATGGCTTCAGCGATAAACGCAGAGGTATAAATGGTGAGAGCAACCGTTCCCGCTTGAAAACCGTCAAGCCTCAGGCCTGCGTTTGGAAGTCCGAAATAGAAAACAAAGGTAATTAAAAGAAGAGGGATGTTGCGGATGAATTCTACATATACGGTCCCTAGCCATTGCAGCGGCTTAAAGACTGTTATTCTCATAACCGCTACAGCGACGCCGAGGACAAAACTGCCGGCCAGCGCGATAACACTTGCGAGCAAGGTATGGTAAAAACCGTCCATATACATGCCGAAGTTATCGAAAAGAATTGACACATTCATCTGCCTATTCACTCCTTATCAAATTGGGATGAGCATCGCCTGCTCATCCCGGGATGGTTGTTATTCAGCTGGGTCTTCTTTGATCCATTTTTTATAAATTTCATCGTATCTGCCATCCGACTTCATCTTTTTAAGTGAAGCGTTGATTTCTTTCGCGAGAGCAGATTGCCCTTTTTTCACGGCGATCCCGTAAGGCTCATCTGTAAAAGGCTTTCCTGTTAATTGATAATTTTTATTTTCATCAGCCATTCCATATAAAATCGCATTATCTGTGGTGAGGGCATCGCCTTGCCCCGATTTAAGGGCTGTAAAGGCTTCTGCGTAGTTTTCAAATTCTAAAACAGATGCTTCAGGCGCCTTTTCACGAATGTTTTGAGAGGAGGTGGAGCCTTTTACTGCAAGAACTTTTGAGCCTTTGCCAAGATTCTCGACACTCTTGATTTTGCTGCCTTTTTTCACGAGAAGCGATTGCCCGGCCTCGAAATAGACATCAGAAAAGTCAACTTCCTTTTTTCGTTCTTCAGTGATCGTCATTGTGGCGACAATGGCGTCGATATCCCCGTTTTGCAGCATAGGAATCCTTGTTTTTGAGGTGACCTCTTTAAATTGAGCTTTTTTCTCATCACCTAAAATGTCTTTAGCGATTTGTTTAGCAATATCAATATCAAAACCCTCAATCTCACCTGAGCTTGGATTTTTAAGACCGAACAGTCGAGTGTCCGTTTTTACACCGAAGACAATTTTGTCATTGTCTTTAATGGCTGCTAGCGTATCTTTTTTGCTCTCCTTTGAGGCTTCTCCGTTTGATCCCTTGCTGCCGCAAGCGGCAAGCAAGATGACAGCGAATAAAGAAATCAATGCTAAAGAAAAAATCTTTTTCATACAAGCTCCCCCATTTCTGTTTTAATGATTTAAAATACGGCTTAAGAATAAGCGGGCCCGTTCTTCCTTCGGGTTCGCGTAAAATTCAGCCGGCACTGCTTCTTCTAAAATTTTTCCTTCGTCAATGAAGACAATCCGGTCGGCAACTTCTTTGGCAAACCCCATTTCGTGTGTCACGACAACCATTGTCATGCCTTCTTTGGCGAGTGTTTTCATGACATCTAGCACCTCACCGATCATTTCAGGATCAAGTGCTGATGTCGGCTCGTCAAACAGCATGACCTCCGGCTTCATCGCCAGTCCTCTTGCGATGGCAACACGCTGCTGCTGCCCGCCGGAAAGCTGGGAAGGATAGGCGTCAGCCTTGTCTGGGATGCCGACTTTTTCAAGATAGTACCGCGCCGTTTCCTTTGCTTGTTCAGGTGATTGTCTAAGCACTTTTACCGGAGCCAGCATGATGTTCTGCAGCACTGTTTTATGCGGATATAAATGAAAGTGCTGAAACACCATCCCGATATTTTGCCGCACTTGATTGATATCAGTTTTTCTGTCGTTAATGGCGGTGCCGTTTACTGTGAGCACTCCCTCATTGATCGTCTCAAGTCTGTTGATGCATCTGAGCAATGTGCTTTTACCGGAACCGGATGGGCCGATGATAACAACGACTTCGCCTTTTTCGATTTGAAGATTAATTTGTTTTAACACGTGAAAATCTCCGTAATGCTTGTTTACATTTTGAAATGTGATCATCGCAATCCTCCTATCAGAAATTTGACCAAAAAGTAAATGATCAAACTTTTCTGAAAATTAAATGTGAAAAAATGTCCATGACTTCTGACTGACTAAAGAAACATAAAGAATAATTCCGTGTAAACCTCAAAAGATATAGGTGAGGTGAAAGCAGATGCTCCAAAAACCGGTGCAGCTTTTGTTGTGGGTGGCTATTTGTTTGCTGGTTCTGTTAACAGTCTATGTCTTTTTTATGCTTGATATGTTATGGTCACCCTTTTGGCTCGTCATAAAAACGATCTTTATTCCCTTGATCATTTCTATTTTTATATCTTATTTATTGCTTCCGGTCACTGAATGGCTGCATGGCAAAGGATTGCCTAGGACTTTGAGCATCTTGGTCATTTATGTTCTTTTTTTTGGCGGGATTGGCTGGGCGTTGTATAAAGGGGTGCCTGTTTTAATCGTGCAGCTGACGGATTTGTCAGAAAATATACCCATGTTTGCCGAAACGTATAACGGGCTTCTTCTTCATGTTCATAACCATACGGATGACTGGCCTGATGGTATGCATCACCGTATAGATAAAATGATCCGCCAGACGGAGGCGTTTTTTGCGGGAACGATCGAGGGTGCGATCAGCGGGATCCGCAATGTGCTTGATTACTTCTTAATTGCTGCAACAATCCCTTTTCTCGTGTTTTATATGGTGAAGGACATTGAGTTAATGAAAAAGACAGTATGGTACTTGACTCCGAAGTCGTGGAGAAAGCGGGGCAGCGCCTTTTTGCGGGATGTGGATGATTCGCTTGGCGATTATATCCGCGGCCAGCTTTTGGTCTGCTTGATTCTTGGCGTGATTGCAGGCATTTCGTTCTGGGTATTTGGGCTTCCATATCCGCTGATACTTGGCCTTATCTCTGGAGTAACGAATGTCATCCCGTATTTTGGCCCTTTCATCGGAGCTGTTCCTGCGTTGTTAATTGCGATGACGATCTCAGTCAAGGCGGTTCTTGTTGTGGTGATTACGGTGTTTATTCTGCAGTTTATGGAAGGAAATATCCTCAGTCCGTTCATTGTCGGCAGAAGCCTTAAAATGCATCCGGTCGTTATCATGCTTGCACTCCTTGCCGGAGGGGAGCTTGCGGGAATCGTCGGGATGATTCTGGCTGTTCCTGCGACGGCTGTTTTAAAAGTAATGATGATCCATTTTTTGCGGATGAGGACGGAGCATTGACATCGGCGTGCCGCTTGTCTATAATTTCTCGTAGAATACATACGAATCTCGAGTGACGGATCTGAGTACGCCGAAGCCCTGTTAAAGAGAGAAGCTCCATAAGCTGAAAGGAGCTTTATCAGAAGATCGGAGGAAGCTAATCCTGAGTGCAGTTAATCACTGCCGCTTATCCTGCGTTACAGGGTTAAAGGTGACGGGCGCATGAATGCCCGTAATCAGGGTGGTACCGCGAGACAGCTCTCGTCCCTGTGTAAACGTTGGTTTGCATAGGGGGAGGGCTTTTTTGCTGTCACTGAAGAGAATTTCGATTTTTATAGAGGAGGAAATACAATGAAACACTTAACTTCTGCGGAAGTGCGTCAAATGTTTTTGGATTTCTTTAAAGAAAAAGGACATGCGGTAGAGCCAAGCGCGTCATTAGTGCCTCATGAGGATCCTTCACTGCTTTGGATCAACAGCGGTGTTGCGACACTGAAAAAATATTTTGACGGCCGTGTCGTGCCGGAAAATCCAAGAATCGTAAACGCTCAAAAAGCGATCAGAACAAACGATATAGAAAATGTAGGTAAAACTGCGCGCCATCACACTTTCTTTGAAATGCTCGGAAACTTTTCCATCGGCGATTATTTCAAAGAAGAAGCCATTACATGGGCTTGGGAGTTTTTAACGAGCGACAAGTGGATTGGCTTCGACAAAGAGCTTCTCTCTGTTACGGTTCATCCTGAAGATGAAGAGGCATATGAGTTTTGGGCGAAAAAAATCGGTATTCCTGAAGAAAGAATTATCCGTCTGGAAGGGAACTTCTGGGATATCGGTGAAGGGCCGAGCGGACCGAATACGGAAATCTTTTACGACCGCGGTGAAGCATACGGTAATGATCCAGAAGATCCGGAGCTTTACCCAGGCGGGGAAAACGACCGTTACCTGGAAGTATGGAACCTTGTGTTCTCAGAGTTCAACCATAACCCTGACGGAACGTACACACCGCTTCCAAAGAAAAACATTGATACAGGCATGGGTCTTGAAAGAATGGTATCTGTCATCCAGAATGTTCCGACAAACTTTGACACCGATTTGTTTGTTCCGATCATTAAAGCAACAGAATCGATTTCTGGTGAAACATATGGCAAAGACAATGTGAAAGACACTGCGTTTAAAGTGATTGCTGACCATATCAGAACGGTTGCCTTTGCTGTCAGTGACGGTGCGCTGCCGTCAAATGAAGGCCGCGGCTATGTATTAAGACGCTTATTACGCCGTGCCGTGCGTTATGCCAAAACGATCAACATCCATCGTCCGTTCATGTTTGATTTAGTGCCGGTTGTCGCAGAAATCATGGCTGATTTCTATCCTGAAGTGAAAGAGAAAGCGGATTTCATCGCAAAAGTCATTAAAACCGAGGAAGAACGCTTCCATGAGACCCTTAATGAAGGGCTTGCGATCCTGTCAGAAATGATCAAAAAAGAAAAAGACAAGGGCAGCAGCGTTATCTCAGGTGCTGATGTGTTTAAACTGTATGATACGTATGGATTCCCGGTTGAATTGACTGAAGAATACGCAGAAGACGAGAACATGACGGTTGACCATGAGGGCTTTGAGGAGGAAATGAACCAGCAGCGTGAACGGGCAAGAAACGCCCGCCAGGATGTCGGCAGCATGCAGGTGCAGGGCGGCGCACTGCGCGACGTGACAGATGAAAGCACATTTGTCGGCTACTCTCAAACCCAAGCTGATGCCAATATCATTGTGCTTCTTCAGGACGGCCAATTAATCGAAGAGGCTCATGAAGGAGAAAGCGTTCAAATCATTCTTGATGAAACACCGTTCTATGCAGAAAGCGGCGGCCAAATTGGCGATAAAGGCTATCTCCGAAGCGAGCAGGCAGTTGTAAGAATTAAAGATGTTCAAAAAGCGCCGAACGGCCAGCATGTGCATGAAGGTGTTGTAGAGAGCGGTACTGTTCAAAAAGGCCTGCATGTTACGGCTGAAGTTGAAGACCATATGAGAAGCGGCGTCATTAAAAACCACACGGCAACGCATTTATTGCATCAGGCTCTAAAAGATGTTCTTGGAACTCATGTCAATCAGGCGGGCTCTCTTGTAACGGAAAACCGTCTTCGTTTTGACTTCTCGCACTTTGGCCAAGTGACAAAAGAAGAGCTCGAACAAATTGAAAGAATCGTAAACGAAAAGATCTGGGCGAGCATCCCGGTCAGCATTGATTTGAAACCGATCGCTGAAGCAAAAGAAATGGGTGCGATGGCACTGTTCGGCGAGAAATATGGCGATATTGTCCGTGTCGTTCAAGTTGGAGATTACAGCTTAGAGCTGTGCGGCGGTTGCCATGTCAGAAATACAGCAGAAATCGGCTTGTTTAAAATCGTTTCTGAATCCGGAATCGGAGCAGGCACAAGACGGATTGAAGCTGTAACGGGACAAGGCGCTTACGTCGAAATGAACAGCCAGATTTCTGTATTGAAGCAGACCGCTGACGAGCTGAAAACAAATATCAAAGAAGTGCCGAAACGGGTCGCGGCTCTGCAGGCTGAACTGAAGGATGCACAAAGAGAAAATGAATCTCTTCTTGCAAAACTAGGCAACGTGGAAGCAGGAGCAATCCTGTCGAAAGTAAAAGAAGTTGACGGTGTAAACGTGCTTGCGGCAAAAGTAAATGCAAAAGACATGAATCATCTCCGCACTATGGTCGATGAACTCAAAGCAAAGCTTGGCTCTGCGGTGATCGTGCTTGGTGCGGTACAAAACGATAAAGTTAATATCTCTGCCGGAGTCACAAAGGACCTCATTGAGAAAGGCCTTCACGCCGGCAAGCTGGTTAAACAAGCTGCGGAAGTTTGCGGCGGAGGCGGCGGAGGCCGTCCGGACATGGCGCAGGCAGGCGGTAAACAGCCGGAAAAATTAGAAGAAGCTTTGGCTTCTGTAGAAGATTGGGTGAAATCCGTTTTATAATTCGCCCATGTAGTGTAGAATGATGGTAAGATTAGGACCCCAGGCTGAACTTTGCCTGCGAATTTGGGAAAGAGGTGCAAAACGGTGAGCTCGTTTGATAAAACGATGAAATTTAATTTCTCCGATGATTCTGCTGAGACTAACGTAAATGAGGTGCTGATTACAGTGTATGACGCGCTTCAGGAAAAGGGCTACAATCCAATCAACCAGATTGTCGGATACTTGCTGTCAGGTGATCCCGCTTATATTCCTAGGCATCGTGACGCTCGCAATTTAATTCGCAAACTTGAAAGAGACGAATTAATCGAGGAATTGGTAAAGTCTTATTTAGAACAGCATAAAGAGGCGTAAATAAAGAATGAGAATATTAGGACTCGATTTAGGAACCAAAACACTCGGTGTAGCTCTGAGCGATGAAATGGGCTGGACTGCTCAAGGCATTGAGACCATAAAGATAAATGAAGCAGAAGGCGATTATGGTTTATCCCGTTTATCTGAACTGATAAAGGACTATACTATAGATAAAATCGTGCTCGGCTTTCCTAAGAACATGAACGGAACAGTCGGCCCGAGAGGCGAAGCCAGCCAAACATTTGCGAAAGTGCTTGAAACAACGTACAATGTTCCTGTTGTGCTGTGGGACGAGCGTCTTACCACAATGGCGGCTGAAAAAATGCTGATTGCAGCTGACGTCAGCAGGCAAAAACGAAAAAAAGTCATTGATAAAATGGCGGCTGTTATGATTTTACAAGGATATCTTGACAGCTTAAATTAAAGCCAGAGGTGAAGAAAATGGAACACGGCGAAAAAAATATTACAATTGTTGACGATCAAGGAAATGAACAGCTTTGTGAAGTGCTGTTTACATTTGAAAACGAAGAGTTTGGCAAGTCTTATGTCTTGTACTATCCAATCGAATCAAAAGATGACGAAGAAGTAGAAATTCTTGCTTCCAGCTTCACGCCAAACGAAGACGGTGAAAACGGTGAGCTATTCCCGATTGAAACTGACGAAGAATGGGATATGATCGAAGAAACATTAAACACATTCTTAGCGGACGAAGACGAAGAGTAAAACATCGCGCCAAACCAAAGCCGGAGCTATACTGCTCCGGCTTTTTTCTGCTTTATGCAGGCCTCTTTTTGTAATAAATTGCCGAAATACAATGAATCATGTAGTATAAGAGCTGATGGGAGGAGACCTAATGTATATCAATCAGCAAAAAAAATCGTTTTTTAATAAAAAAAGAATCATACTGTCTTCCATTGTTGTGCTGTTTCTCATCATTGGCGGGGCATTTTTATATGGGAAATCATTGCTTGAACCTGTTGAAAAAGACAGTAAAACGACAGTTAATATTAACATTCCGAGCGGTTCGTCTGTTTCAGCCATCGCATCGATATTAAAGAAAAATGATGTCATAAAAAGCGAGAAGGCGTTTCAGTACTATGTGAAATATAAAGGTGCTTCCGGGTTTCAGGCCGGATTCTACCATCTGAATAAAGGTATGGATTTAGATGCCATTATTCAGAAGCTGACAAGCGGGGCTACAGGTTACGCTTTTCAAATCACAGTGACTGAGGGAGCACAGCTGACCCAAATCGCGGCTGCTATTGCGGATGAAACAAAATACTCTAAAAAACAAGTCATAGCGAAGCTGGACGATGAAACATTTATCAATCAGCTGAAGAAAGAATTCCCGGACACTGTGACAAATGATGTTTTCAATAAAAACATTAAGCACCCGCTTGAAGGGTACCTATTCCCGGCTACATACCCTTTTAACGATCCGGACACATCACTTGAAGACATTATCAAGGCAATGATTAAGCAGACAAATTCTTATGTGGAAACATATAAATCAGAAATGAAGAAAAACAAAGTTTCTGTGCATAAGCTGCTGACAATGGCTTCTTTGATAGAAGAAGAAGCGACTGAAAAAGCCGACCGCCATAAAATTGCGAGCGTCTTTTATAACCGCCTGAAAAAGAAAATGCCGCTCCAAACAGATCCGACCGTCCTGTACGCGGCAGGCAAGCATAAAGATCGGGTTCTTTATAAGGATCTGGAAATCGATTCACCATACAATACGTATAAAAAAACAGGGCTGACGCCAGGGCCGATTGCCAATGCCGGCATGTCGTCATGGGAAGCGGCGCTGCATCCGGATAAAACGGACTATCTGTATTTCTTGGCCAAATCAAATGGTGAGGTCGTATTTACAAAAACGCTAAAAGAGCATAATAAAGCAAAAGAAAAATACATTTCCTCAAAAAATGAGAAATAAAAGGAGAGCAAAAAGCTCTCCTTTTGTTCGCTTTCCGCAAGGTTTTATGATAAAATATATCGGGTTGTTTACCGATGTATCATGATGTATTCAGAGAGTGTCCTGCGCATAAGACTGGGGCACTCCTTTTTAGAACGGGAGGCTGTTTGTAGTGACTGACCGGTATGAACAAATAAATGACTATATAGAAGCATTATTAAAGCCTCGGCCGGATAACGTGAAGAAGCTTGAAGCATATGCAGAAGAACATCATGTCCCGATCATGGAAAAAGCGGGCATGGAGGTGCTGCTTCAAATTTTGTCTGTGAAACAGCCGAAAAAAATACTAGAAATCGGAACGGCCATTGGTTATTCAGCTATTCGAATGGCGCTGGAGCTGCCGTCTGCTGAAATATATACAATTGAACGCAATGAGAAACGGCATGAAGAAGCGGTAAACAATATCAAGGAATTTCAGCTTGATGACCGGATTCATGTTTTTTACGGAGATGCGCTTGAATTAGCCGACGCCGTTCATGTAACTGCGCCTTACGATGTCATTTTTATTGACGCTGCAAAAGGTCAGTATCAAAACTTTTTTCATTTATATGAACCGATGCTTTCACCGGACGGGGTGATTTTAACGGACAACGTGCTGTTTAAGGGTCTGGTGGCAGAGGATTACAGCAAAATAGAACCGAAGAGAAGGCGCAGGCTTGTAGCAAAAATTGATGAATATAATCATTGGCTGATGAATCATCCGGATTATCAAACTGCGATTATTCCTGTCGGGGACGGACTTGCGATTAGTAAAAAGAAGAGGTGAACGTCATGAAAAAACCAGAGCTCTTAGTGACGCCGACGAGTACAGCGGACATTTTGCCGCTCATACAGGCTGGGGCAACTGCGTTTTTAGTTGGGGAACAGAGATACGGCTTGAGATTAGCCGGAGAATTTTCTCGTGAAGATGTAACAAAAGCCGTAGAGATTGCTCACAAAGAAGGGGCAAAAGTATACGTTGCTGTAAATGCAATTTTCCATAATGATAAAGTGGGTGAGCTTGGCGAATATCTGGCTTTCTTAGCAGAAGCCGGTGTCGATGCAGCGGTATTCGGCGATCCTGCCGTGCTGATGGCTGCCCGTGAATCTGCGCCTGATCTGAAGCTTCATTGGAGCACAGAAACGACAGGTACCAACTATTATACATGCAACTACTGGGGACGCAAGGGTGCGGCGCGCTCTGTGCTTGCCAGAGAATTAAACATGGACAGCATTGTTGAGATTAAAGAAAATGCTGAAGTCGAAATTGAAATCCAGGTGCATGGAATGACGTGCATGTTCCAATCGAAGCGTTCTTTGATTGGAAACTATTTTGAATATCAGGGCAAAGTCATGGACATTGAAAGAAAGAAAAAAGAATCAGGCATGTTTTTACACGATAAAGAACGCGATAATAAATATCCGATTTTCGAAGATGAAAACGGCACTCACATCATGAGCCCGAACGATGTGTGCATCATTGATGAGCTCGAGGAATTGATAGATGCCGGAATTGATTCTTTTAAAATCGATGGTGTTTTGAAAACGCCTGAATACCTAATAGAAGTCACCAAAATGTACAGAGAAGCAATTGATTTGTGCGTGGAAAACCGTGACGAATACGAAGCGAAAAAAGAAGACTGGATCGAACGCATTGAAAGCATCCAGCCAGTAAACAGAAAAATTGATACCGGATTCTTCTTCAAGGAAACGGTTTATTAATCAAAAGGAGGTTAAGCTATGACTGCCGTAAATGATAAAATATCCACAATCGTTAATGGAAAGCGTGTGATTACGAAAAAGCCGGAGCTTCTCGCACCTGCGGGTAATCTTGAAAAGCTGAAAATCGCTGTTCATTACGGAGCGGACGCGGTCTTTATCGGGGGACAGGAATACGGGCTGCGCTCGAATGCCGATAACTTTACGATCGAAGAAATTGCAGAAGGCGTTGAATTCGCAAAGAAATATGGCGCGAAGATCTACGTAACAACGAATATTTTCGCCCATAATGAAAATATGGACGGGCTTGAAGACTATTTAAAAGCACTTGGAGACGCCAACGTTGCCGGTATCATTGTGGCAGATCCGCTTATTATCGAAACATGCCGCAGAGTGGCGCCGAATGTTGAGGTTCACTTGAGCACACAGCAGTCTCTTTCGAACTGGAAGGCTGTCCAATTCTGGAAGGAAGAAGGTCTCGACCGCGTCGTGCTGGCACGTGAAACTAGCGCTCTTGAAATCAGAGAAATGAAAGAAAAGGTAGATATCGAAATCGAATCCTTCATTCATGGCGCAATGTGTATTGCATATTCCGGCCGCTGTGTGCTGAGCAATCACATGACAGCGCGGGATTCCAATCGCGGAGGCTGCTGCCAGTCATGCCGCTGGGATTATGATCTCTATCAAACAGACGGTGCCAACGCCGTTGCTTTGTATGGTGAAGAAGATGCACCATTTGCGATGAGCCCGAAAGATTTGAAGCTGATTGAATCCATTCCAAAAATGATTGAAATGGGGATCGACAGCTTAAAGATTGAAGGCCGCATGAAATCCATTCACTATGTAGCAACTGTTGTCAGCGTATACCGCAAAGTAATCGATGCTTATTGCGCTGATCCAGAAAACTTTGTGATTCAAAAAGAATGGCTTGAAGAGCTTGATAAGTGCGCCAACAGGGACACTGCGACAGCTTTCTTTGAAGGAACGCCAGGCTATGAAGAGCAAATGTTCGGCGAACACGCCAAGAAAACGACATATGATTTTGTCGGCTTAGTGCTGAATTATGATGAAGATACACAAATGGTCACGCTTCAGCAGCGCAATTTCTTCAAAAAAGGCGACGAAGTGGAATTTTTCGGTCCAGAAATCGAAAACTTTACACATACGATTGAAACCATTTGGGACGAAGACGGAAATGAGCTAGATGCTGCCCGCCATCCCCTGCAAATTGTCAAATTCAAACTAGACAAAAAGATTTATCCGAGCAACATGATGAGAAAGGGGAAGTAACAGCCCATGGGTAAGAATCCAGTAGTCATTGGAATCGCAGGAGGTTCCGGTTCAGGAAAAACGAGTGTCACACGGTCCATTTATGAACAGTTTAAAGGACACTCAATTTTAATGATCCAGCAGGACCTTTATTATAAAGACCAAAGCCATCTTCCGTTTGAAGAAAGGCTGAACACAAACTATGATCATCCGCTTGCGTTTGATAATGACTATTTAATCGAGCATATTCAAGATCTATTGAATTACCGCCCGATTGAAAAGCCGATTTATGACTATAAGCTTCACACACGTTCAGAAGAAACGGTTCACGTAGAGCCAAAGGATGTTATTATCCTTGAAGGCATTCTTGTTCTTGAAGACAAAAGGCTTCGTGATCTGATGGATATCAAGCTTTATGTTGATACGGACGCTGACTTGCGTATCATCAGACGGATTATGAGAGATATTAATGAGCGCGGACGCTCTATTGATTCTGTCATTGAACAATATGTGTCAGTGGTCCGTCCGATGCATAACCAATTCGTCGAGCCGACGAAACGATACGCTGATATTATTATCCCGGAAGGCGGTCAGAATCACGTCGCAATTGATCTGATGGTCACAAAAATTCAAACCATTCTTGAACAAAACGCGATTTTGTAATACCATAGCATAGACATAAATAACTCTGACCATATTATGTATAGGCAGGAAGGGAATGTGCGAATTCCCTTCTTTCCCTGTTTATAAACGCGAAATATTTGCAGAACGACACGATTCAGTTTAAGATAAACAGTACCTATATGGGAGAGAAGAACGAGGACTGCCCTGTGTTCTCATTCTTGTATTTTTTAGTTTATGCTCTCATACATAATCGAAGATGTTGAGGGACAACCAGAAGGAGTGAAGGGACATGGCACAAGAGAAAGTTTTTCCTATGACTGCAGAAGGAAAACAAAAACTTGAACAAGAATTAGAATATTTGAAAACGGTTAAACGAAAAGAAGTAGTAGAGCGAATCAAAATTGCGAGAAGCTTCGGAGACCTTTCCGAGAACTCTGAATACGATTCAGCGAAAGAAGAGCAGGCATTTGTAGAGGGCCGCGTGACGACTCTTGAAAATATGATTCGCAATGCGAAAATCATTGAAGATGACGGCGGCTCTAACGTTGTCGGTTTGGGTAAAACCGTCACTTTCGTCGAACTGCCTGACGGTGATGAAGAATCATATACGATCGTCGGAAGCGCGGAAGCTGACCCGTTTGAAGGGAAAATCTCAAACGATTCACCGATCGCAAAAAGCCTCTTGGGCAAAAAAGTAGATGAAGAAGTCACAGTACAAACACCGGGCGGAGAAATGCTCGTGAAAATTGTGAAAATTTCATAATATCTGTTTAGCAGCGAAACACCTCGTCCACAATGTGGGTGAGGTGTTTTTTATGAAGATATCGAAACGAATGAAGCTGGCAGTCATCGCTTTTTTGATTGTATTTTTTCTGCTTCTGCTGAGGCTTGCAGAAATCCAGCTGTTTTTCACAGAATCATTTTCTAAAAAGAAAATTAATTTGATTCAAGAAAGTGTGAAACAGCGGACGGAGGAAGTGCTCATTTCAGATGGAAGAGGCTCTTTTTTAGATCGAAACGGGCGGGCGCTGACAGGACAAAGCGAGCCTGCGGTTGTTTTGTTCCCTTTTCTGTTGACGCAGGATTGGCCGATTAAAAAAGTTGCGGATATCCTCGGCATGTCTGAAGATGATTTGCGCCAGACACTAGGTAAGGCAAAAAAACCGGTCATTTTGCAGCAAAAGAAAATCAAAACACTTTCAAAACAATCTATCACAAAAATCAATTCTTTGAAATATCCCGGCATTTACGGCGTATATATGGAGAATGAAGACAAGCCCAGCCTTGCTTCACATACGATAGGGAGCACGAACCAAGATCCGGCGCTGCTTCGCAAGAAATATCCTGACAAGGAGAGCCTTCCGATTACAACAGAAATCGGAACAACCGGTTTAGAACGGACATTTGACGAGTTTTTGCTTCCGGAACAAGACACAAAGCTTTTATATCATGTGGACGGAAAAGGAAACCCTTTGTTTGGCATGGACGTCAAATATACAGCTGAAGCCAATACATTTTATCCGCTCCAGGTCAAAACAACGATCGATCAAAGCATTCAAAAAGCGATGGAGGAGGTATTGGATGAACAGGGGCTGAAAAAGGGAGGAGCTGTGCTGCTGGACATCGAAAATAGCAGTGTTCTGGGAATTGTAAGCAAACCAGATGCGGATGTGTCCCGGCAAAACACACTTCAAAATTATATGCTGACGCCAATCTATCCCGGATCAGTTTTTAAAACAGTCATTGCCGCAGCTGCAATCGAAAATAATATGGTGAAGCCTAGTCAAACCTTTAATTGCAATTTAAACCTGTACGGGGAACCGGGGGACGACAAAGGAACCTTGTCTTTTGATGAAAGTTTTGCCCAAAGCTGTAATTACACATTTACGAGTCTTGCAGAACAATTAATGAAAAAAGACAGCTCGGTTATTGAAGATATGTCCGAGAAGCTGGCTCTCACTGATCGGGCAGGCTGGGAGGGAAAACTGTACCACGAAACCGATTTCCGCCAGCTGTATAACGAAAAAAGCGGCGTGATTTGGGGGGATGAAAAAGACAAAGCAGTCAAAAAAGCCATTGCGCAAACAGCAATCGGGCAGAAAAATGTAAAGGTAACGCCGCTGGAGATAGCCAATATGATGGCGACAATCGCCCGCGGCGGAGAAAAACGGCAGGTGAAAATTGCCGAACAAATTGAGTATAAGAACGGCACAACGCTCGTTATGTTTAAAGATCAGAAGCTCAAAGGGGAAACGATAGACAAATATACGTCACAGCAGCTTCAAAAAATACTGCGGCGGGTAGTAGAATCTCCTTCCGGAACGGGCAGAAGGTTTCAAGATCTTCCGTATACTGTAGCAGGGAAGTCGGGCACAGCCCAGACAGGCAAGCTTTCAAAAGAGAAGGAAACGCTCTACGAAAAATGGTTTGCCGGATATTTTCCCGCGGATAAGCCGAAATACGCTCTGGTTGTTTTACACATGGATACACCGGGAGATAAGGCTCTGACAAATTCGGTGTTTTATGATATTGTTAAAAAAGTACACGAAATTGAAATCAATCAGAAATAGAACAACTTCTCAGCACATGTTAAAATATATGCTGAGCCAAGAGGGATAAAGGAGTGCAGAATTATTGAGCAATAATCAATCTCGTTATGAAAATCGTGATAAACGCAGAAAAGCCAATTTAGTGCTTAACATTTTAATCGCAATCGTATCCATACTAATTGTCGTAGTAGCAGCGAATCTCTTCATTAACAGTCCTTCTAGCAAAGATGTCAGCAAGGATTCTGAAACGGCGCAAAAACAGGAATCTCCGGCTTCAGGAAAGACGGAAAAGAAATCGGATGAGGATATAAAAGACAGCAAGAAAGATACATCTGACAGCGGAAAGGATTCTGAGAAGTCTTCTGACTCTGATTCCAAAAAAGATGATTCTTCTTCTAAAAAAGATGACTCTGATTCAGATTCAAGCTCAGATTCAGCCGGTGACGGGCTTAAAGATGCAAAAGTAACAGAAGGCGGCTCATCGAGCGATGTGGAAAAAACGTATGAAAATCCTGACTGGAAAGCAGTCGGAACTGAGCAGACTGGCGAGCATGCCGCTACTTATGATTCAAGCTCACAAGACTGGGCTGAGATGCTGAAAGCCATTTCGTACGCAACTGGTGTCTCAACAGATAACATGACGGTGCTCTGGCTCGGAAATAACGGCAGCCCTCAGGATGCCAAAGGCAAAATTTTGGACAAGGCGACTGGGAATAAATATCAAGTCACGATTACATGGGTCGATGAAAAAGGCTGGAAGCCGACAAAAGTAGAAAAGCTAAAATAAACAAAAGCAGCCGGGTTACAACCGGCTGCTTTTGTTTTAGGCTTCAGCTGCGAAATGAACCACCGCGCTGTACAATATTCTTCCTTCTGCCACAGCAATTTGGTGTGAAACAGATTTCACCCGGAGCATGATGGCTTTATTGTTTTCAATTTGTGTATTGATTTTCTTTTCAAGCTCCTGCAATGAAGCCGCTTCAAAAAATTCCACTTTGTCTTTAATCAGATCTAATTGAAAATTCATGTCTTGACCCTCCAGCTTTCACAAGTCATATGAAGTATAAGCTTTTTTGCGGTCAATGCGCAATATGAGATGGCATAAAATACACAAAGTGTTTTAGTACCTGCTTTTCAGAAGATGTGGTATTATAGGAACTGTTCCATCATTAATTCATAGTATGCTTATAGGAATTATTAAATATGGAGTGTGACAAATATGGGACGTGAATTTATCCCTCTCTTTGAAGATTGGGCAGCAACTTATGATCAAACAGTAAAAGGTTTAGATATTCAGTATAAAGAAGCGTTCAGAGGCTATGATCATATCCTTGATGCCATCGTCAGAAAATCTGGAACGCATGTGTTAGAATTTGGCCCTGGGACAGGGAATTTGACGGCTAAGCTGCTCGATGCAGGCAAAACTGTATTTGGAATCGAACCTTCTCCAGCAATGCGTAAACTGGCTTCTGACAAGCTTTCAGGCAGGTCGGAAATCGTTGATGGAGACTTCCTGACATTCCCTGAGCCGCCATTTCAGGCTGATACGATTGTCAGTTCATATGCTTTTCATCATTTGACTGACGAAGAAAAGCGGGCTGCCATAAAGCAATATGGCAAATACCTTCACTTGCATGATAAAATAGTGTTTGCCGATACCGTCTTTGAAGATGCGCAAGCGTATCAACAGGCTATCGATAAAGCCCGTTCTCAAGGCTTTTATCAGCTTGCAAATGATTTAGAGACAGAGCATTATCCTACATTGGATACGTTGAAAGAAATGTTTACAGCTGAAGGTTTTGCAGTCCGATTCACTCAGCAAAACGACTTCGTGTGGATAATGGAGGCGATCAAACGGTAAAGTGAAGGGAATGTGAATAGATGAGACTAGCAGTCATCGGAGCAATGGAAGAGGAAGTTACCATCTTAAGAAACAAACTTGAAAATGCAAAAACAGAAACGATCGCACACTGTGAATTTACAACAGGCGAATATGAAGGAACTGAAGTGATTCTTTTAAAATCAGGAATTGGAAAAGTAAATGCTGCTATCAGCACGACGCTTCTGCTTGACCGTTACAAGCCTGATTATGTCATTAACACAGGCTCAGCCGGCGGATTTCATCATACATTGAATGTAGGGGATGTCGTTATTTCCACTGACGTTCGCCACCATGATGTAGACGTAACGGCTTTTGACTATGAATACGGCCAAGTGCCGGGTCTTCCGGCTGCTTATGCGGCGGATGAAAAGCTGATCAGCATCACTGAAGAAGCGGTATCTGAACTCGACGGCATTCAGGTTGCAAAAGGAACGATTGCAACAGGCGATTCTTTCATGAACGATCCGAAGCGGGTTGAAGAGGTGCGTGCGAGATTTTCTGATCTGTACGCGGTTGAAATGGAGGCTGCGGCAGTGGCTCAAGTGTGCCATCAATTTAAAACGCCGTTTGTCGTCATCAGAGCGTTATCAGATATCGCAGGCAAAGAATCACATGTTTCATTTGACCAATTTTTAGAGCAGGCAGCTGTCCATTCAACAGAGCTTGTGTTAAAGGTGATCAAACGAATTCATTAAAACGGGGAGAATGTTCTCCTCCGTTTTTTCTAAAAACACCCTCTAATAAGGAGGAGGACATATATGACAGTGATTACGGACATTACCGAGCTGATTGGGAATACACCGCTTCTCCGCTTGAAGAACTTTGATGTTCCAGAAGGAGTCGCGGTGTATGCCAAGCTTGAAATGATGAATCCAGGGGGAAGCATCAAAGACAGACTGGGAGATATGCTGATTCGTGACGCGCTCGATTCAGGCAAAGTGAAACCCGGCGGAGTGATTATAGAAGCTACGGCAGGCAATACAGGGATCGGCCTTGCGTTAAGTGCCAGAAAATATGGGCTGAAAGCGATTTTCTGTGTCCCTGAACATTTCAGCAGAGAGAAACAGCAAATTATGCAAGCGCTTGGCGCATCAATCATTCATACACCGCGTCAAGACGGAATGCAGGGAGCCATTCAAAAAGCCATTCAGCTGGAGACTGAAATTGAAAATTCTTATTGCGTTTTGCAATTTAAAAACCGAGTAAATCCATCGACTTACTATAAGACGCTTGGACCTGAAATGTGGGAAGCGCTTGACGGGAATATTCATACGTTTGTCGCAGGGGCAGGATCAGGGGGCACGTTCGCAGGAACAGCTTCCTTCTTAAAAGAAAAAAATCCAGCAGTCAAAACGGTGATTGTTGAACCGGAGGGCTCGATTTTAAACGGAGGAGAGCCTCACGCTCATAAAACAGAAGGCATCGGCATGGAGTTTATCCCCGATTATATGGATAAGAGCCATTTTGACGAGATCTACACCGTAACAGATGAGAATGCGTTTAGACTTGTGAAAGAAGCGGCAGAAAAAGAAGGCCTGCTGATCGGAAGCTCTTCAGGTGCAGCACTTTATGCGGCATTGGAGGAAGCGAAAAAAGCATCCGCTGGAACTAACATTGTCACAGTATTTCCTGACAGCAGCGATCGATATATCAGCAAACAAATATACAAAGGAGGCATCTGATATGAAGAAAAAAACATTGATGATACATGGCGGAATCACAGGTGATGAGAAAACAGGCGCAGTTTCCGTGCCCATTTATCAAGTAAGCACGTACAAGCAGCCGAAAGCAGGACAGCATACAGGCTACGAGTATTCAAGAACGGCCAATCCGACTCGAACCGCTCTCGAAGCACTTGTGACAGAACTGGAAATCGGGGAAGCAGGCTATGCGTTCAGCTCAGGAATGGCTGCCATTACAGCGGTTATGATGCTGTTTAACAGCGGAGATCATGTCGTGTTGACTGATGATGTGTACGGCGGAACATATCGCGTGATGACAAAGGTGCTTAACCGTCTTGGCATTGAATCAACATTTGTTGATACGAGCAGCAGGGAAGAAGTTGAAAAAGCGATTCGCCCTAATACAAAAGCCATTTATATTGAAACACCGACAAACCCGTTGCTCAAAATCACCGACCTGACGCTCATGGCTGATATCGCAAAAAAAGCGGGTGTTCTGCTTATTGTAGACAATACCTTTAACACTCCTTATTTTCAGCAGCCGCTTACTTTAGGCGCTGATATCGTACTTCACAGTGCGACAAAATATCTTGGCGGACACAGTGATGTCGTCGGAGGTTTAGTTGTGACAGCTTCGAAAGAGCTTGGAGAAGAGCTGCATTTTGTGCAAAACTCCACAGGCGGCGTGCTTGGCCCTCAAGATTCCTGGCTGTTAATGAGAGGAATCAAAACGTTGGGACTCAGAATGGAAGCGATCGATCAAAATGCGCGGAAAATCGCAAGCTTTCTTGAGAATCACCCTGCTGTCCAAACGTTATATTACCCTGGTTCTTCAAATCATCCCGGACATGAGCTTGCAAAAACGCAAGGATCGGGCTTCGGCGGCATGATCTCCTTTGATATTGGCAGTGAAGAACGGGTTGATGCGTTTTTAGGAAATCTGAAACTGTTTACCATTGCTGAAAGCCTGGGGGCGGTTGAAAGCTTAATTTCTGTTCCTGCAAGAATGACACATGCCTCTATTCCGAGAGAACGCCGGCTTGAGCTCGGCATTACGGACGGCTTGATCAGAATTTCTGTAGGAATTGAAGATGCGGAAGACTTGTTGGAAGATATCAGCCAAGCACTTGAAAATATATAACAAATGGATAGAATTACTTTCTATGTAAGCCGCCGGATTATATTATAATAGTCGTATACTATGAATCTGGCAGGTGATTCTTTTGAACAAAAATAGAATGAAATCTTTAAAAGAAGACTACAAGCATTTTGCTTTTACATTGCTTGCAGTCAGCACTTTTTTATATATAGGCGCAGTTCTCCCTGATCAAGGCTTAACATTAGGCCAGAAATCGACGATGTTTTTAGCGGATTGCGTATTTTTAGCCGGTGCCTTCTTTTGCGCTGACCGTTCACTTATTTACAAGAAGCGTTTGGAAGAAGCCGACGAATAAAAAAACAGCCATCATCAAGCGATGGCTGTTTTTCTGTTATTGTTCTCGAAGTTCTTTTCCCATGCCTTTTAAAAACTGAAGGCCGAAGCCGACGGCTCTGTTGATGTCAGGGTCGTTCATTGCTTTTAACAGGTCGAGAACCCCGACTTTCTTGTCTTCTTTTAAAAAGCTTTGTGCCTGTTCAGTCCCAGCCATTACGCTTTCTAAAAGCTTTGCTGTAAACTCAGGATCGGCTTTTGTCAATGCGCCTCCGGCGGCCATCATCGTGTTGATGAGGTTGGTGACAGGCTCGCGGGAAACTTGGCCAAGCGCAATCTTGGCAATGTCTTCCTTCGCTCTGAGCATGCTTGTTGCCGCATCAAAAATTCCAAGATCATTGAGTTCATTCATTAACGTCATCGTTTTAGAGACGGCGTCCTCATTTTCCGCCAGCAGCTCTTTCAGTTCTTCTATTTTTTCAAGCTTAATTTGCTCAGCTGTTTTTGTTTCTTTTTTGATCGTCGTAATCGGAGTGGCCATTCGTTTTCCTCCTATCGTTTAATCAGTCAGATGGACATAGCCAGGGCGGTTCCATTTTCTTTCCGCTTCGACTCCGTTTTGCGGATGCCGTTTTTTGTTGCGCGGATTGGTTTTTGGAAGCGGCGCTGTTTCACAGCCGCCAAGCACTTCCATGCGGACCTTTGTCTGTTTATAAGCAGGCGTGTTCGTCCGTTTATCAGCTGCAGGGCCCGTCAAGAAGTTAATCGCTGACTCCTTGTCTGTCGAGTTCATTGGCAGATAGAGTTCATTTTTCCGTACCCGGTCTGTGATCAGCGCGTTCAATTTGACTGCTCCGAACGGAGAAACGAGCCGTACAAGCGAACCGTCACAAACACCTCGCTCTTGTGCAAGCTCAGGTGAGATCTCAACGAATACATTCGGCACTTTCGCTTGGATGCCTTTCGATTTATTTGTCATGTTTCCTTCGTGGAAATGCTCCAGCATCCGGCCGTTATTGATATGAAGGTCATATTCCTCCGGAAATGCCGCTGGCTCGGTCCAATCAGAAAGGGCAAAACGGGCTTTTTTGTCAGGGAAATTAAATCCGTCTTCATACAGAAGCGGTGTGCTTTCACCTGTGAAGCTGCCCCATAGGAAGCTGTTCCAGCCTTCAAGCACCTCATAGCTTGCTTTGGCAAACAGAGGAGAAAGACTCGCCATTTCAGAGAAAATGTCACTTGGATGGCTGTAATTCCAATTCGCTCCTAAACGGTTTGCCACCTCTTGAATAATCCACCAGTCCGGTTTTGCGTCACCAAGCGTCGGAAGCGCCTGATACAATCGCTGGACACGGCGTTCTGTGTTGGTAAATGTTCCGTCTTTTTCAAGTGAAGGAGTGGCCGGCAAGACGACATCAGCATATTGAGCTGTTCTTGACAGGAAGATGTCCTGTACCACGAAGAAATCAAGGCTTGATAAAATATCATGCACATGGTTCGCATTTGAATCGACCAGTGCCATATCCTCACCGACAAGATACATAGCTTTCATTTTTCCATCTTCAATGGCATGAAGCATTTGAATATTATCTAAACCAGGCTTTCCATCAATCTCGACACCATATGCCTCTTCAAATTTAGCGCGGGCCTTGTCATCTGTAATATGCTGATATCCCGGCAGCCAGCCAGGCAATGTTCCCATATCACATGCGCCTTGCACGTTATTGTGTCCGCGCAGAGGATAAGCGCCGGCACCTGGACGGCGATAGTTGCCCGTAGCGAGAAGCAGGTTTGAAATGGCTGCTGATGTATCAGAACCGCCTGTATTTTGTGTGACACCCATTCCCCAAAGGACACAAGTGCCGTCAGCATCACGAATCATTTCAGCAATTTGAATGATGTTTTCTTTTGAAAGGCCTGTGATGCGTTCTGCATAATCAAGCGTATACGTTTTAAGGGTTTCTTTATAATCTTCAAAGTAATTGACGTTCTCATCAATAAACGCCTGATCGTGCCAGCCTTGGTCGATCATATATTTCGTAACAGCCATCAGCCAAACTTGGTCTGTGCCTTGTTTAGGGCTGATGAACAGATCAGATCGCTCAGCCATCTCATTTTTACGCAGGTCAGCAACAATCAGTTTTTGACCGTGGAGCTTGTGTGCCCGTTTGACGCGTGTTGCGAGCACTGGGTGTCCTTCCGCCGGATTGGCACCGACAATGATGACGAGGCCTGCTTTGGCAATATCTTTAATCGTGCCGGCGTCACCGCCCATGCCGACAGTGCGGAACAATCCGTCTGTAGCAGGAGACTGGCAGTAGCGTGAGCAGTTATCGACGTTGTTTGTTTCAAATACCTGACGCGCTAGTTTTTGAATGACGTAGTTTTCTTCATTCGTAATTTTAGAAGAAGAAATAAACCCGACAGAGCCTTTACCGTACTGCTCTTTAATTGATCCTAATCTGCTTGCGACAAGATCGAGGGCTTCTGCCCAAGAAGACTCCACAAAGGCTCCGTTTTTACGGATTAAAGGCTTTGTGATCCGCTCCTCAGAATTGACAAAATCCCAGCCGAATTTCCCTTTGACACATGTGGAAATCGCGTTAACCGGAGCATCAGAAACAGGCTGGATCTTTAAAATATCCCGTCCTTTTGTCCATACTTCAAATGAACATCCGACACCGCAGAACGTACATACAGTTTTCGTTTTTTTCGTTCTCGTTTCACGCATTGCCGCTTCGACTTCAGAAATGGCAAAAATGCTGCCATACCCCGGTTCAACATTTTTCACGAGATCAATCATCGGTTCCATGACGTCCTCTTTAATGCCTGTCATAAAACCAGCCTGCCCGAGCATTGATTTTTCCATCAGTGCATTACATGGACATACTGTTACACACTGACCGCAGCTGACACAGGAAGATTCATTGATCGGAACTCCCTCATCCCAAATGACGCGAGGGCGTTCGCGCTCCCAGTCGATTGAGAGTGTTTCATTTACCTGAAGGTTTTGACAGACCTCAACACACTGGCCGCAGGCAATACATTGGTTTGGATCATAGCGGTAAAAAGGATGAGACATATCAACCGCGCAAGAAGGATCTTCTTTTGGCGTGTATGGGTATTTTTGATGCTCGATCCCCATCATTTCCGCTGTATTATGCAGCGTACAGTTTCCATTGTTGTTATCGCAAACTGTACAATACAGCAAATGATTTTCAAGAAGGCGGTCCATCGCTTCGGTTTGCGCTTCTTTCACTCGATTTCCTGAAAGATCAATAGACATCCCGTTTTCTGCAACGGTCGCGCATGAACGAACCAGCTTGCCGTTTGCCTCTACTATGCAAGTATCACAAGTTTGAATCGGGTCAACCTCTGGTACGTGGCAAATCTGCGGGTACTCAATTCCGTTTTCATTTAAAATATCTAAAATTGTGGCCCCTGCTCGTGCTTGAATTTCTGTTCCGTCTACACGGACACTGATCGACTTAACGTCCATCATATTCATATTCCCCTCCATCTTTCTTTCAAGAAGTCAAAAAAAGCCATGTATAGAGATACACCTGCCCTTAATTCTAAGAAGGTGTAAACACACATGGCGGAATAGTTCACTAGCAAGTCTTACTAACAGACCAATCCTTGATTTTTATAAAACGATAGACTCATAACAAGATCCTATTACAAATCCATCAACACTGCTTTTATTATAATGTGATATTTATTATAATACAATATGGCAGGAAAATTTTAACCAAGTGAAATGTCCTGAGGGGAACCGGGAAAAGCCTTTATAAGGCAATATCGGAAGGGGTAATCAGCATGTCTAAAAAAATTCATGAATTCAATGATATTATTCGAAAACTTCGCAAAGAATTGTTCGGAAAAGGGCCTGAGAGAATTCATACTGTATTTGTAGAAAACATGGCAGTTTCAACACTATATGGAAATCTGAGTGCAAGCGAGCAGTTTATCGCCCGCACGCCTGAAGGAAGAGAGATGGTACATGCGGCCCGGACAAGCCTAATTCAAGACCTTTATTCCAAACAAACACCGGAAGGAATGGAGGAACTCATGGGAGCTAAGCTAGTCCATTTGTTTTCTGATATTAAAATTGAGGAAAACATAGCTGTATCTGTATTTGTTTTTGACCGAAAAATAGATGAGCAAAAAGAAGTTCTGCAAAGCTAGTATATTTGTCATTGACACAAATTTGTCACATTTGATATGATGTTGCTACAGTTATAGAAGGCTAAAGCAATGGAATGTATGCACGAACTGTATATATTCTCTTTCAATATCTTCATACTGCTTGATATTGTTGTATGGGTATGCATACAAGTTAGGCAGCATTCAAACGCCTGGTTTGACACAGGTTATTTGAGTGCTGCCTTTTTTATTGCCTTTCTTGCATAACTGTGAGAAAAGAAGAAGTAATGGAGGCGTTTTATTATGGCTTTTCGAAAACCGGATGAAATAGCGGAAGCAGCAATTGAAGCAGGGATGAAAAAAATAAAGCTCCCGCTGCCGTCACTGCTCGTGCTGGGGTTTTTAGGCGGTGCATTTATCGCGCTTGGGTATTTGCTTGATATCAGGGTAATCGGCGATCTTCCGAAAGAATGGGGGAGCCTGTCCAGTTTGATTGGTGCAGCAGTATTTCCAGTCGGCCTGATCCTTGTCGTACTCGCTGGCGCTGAACTGATCACAGGCAATATGATGTCAGTTGCAATGGCGTTATTTTCGAGAAAAATATCAGTAAAAGAGTTAGCGATTAACTGGGGAATCGTCACAATTATGAACTTAATCGGCGCATTGTTTGTTGCGTACTTTTTCGGGCATTTGGTTGGATTGACTGAAACAGGTCCTTATTTAGAAAAAACGATTGCCGTTGCCCAAGGAAAGCTTGATATGAGCTTTGGCAAGGTTCTCATTTCCGCCATCGGCTGTAACTGGCTTGTATGTCTTGCAGTGTGGCTTTCTTTCGGCGCCCAAGACGCAGCAGGAAAAATCCTTGGCATCTGGTTCCCAATCATGGCTTTTGTGGCTATCGGATTTCAGCACGTTGTCGCCAACATGTTTGTGATTCCTGCTGCCATTTTTGCAGGCTCATTCACGTGGGGGCAGTTCATCGGAAACATCATTCCGGCTTTTATCGGTAATGTCATCGGCGGAGCTGTATTTGTCGGTCTCATTTATTTTATTGCATATCATAAGAAAGACCGCTCCAGAAAAGAAATGAAGCAGGTGTCATGACCAACGGGCAAATCCATTCGATGATTTGCACAATTTCCGTCCATTTTTAGAAAAAGATGTTTACAAAATGGAATTTGGTGGATATACTTACAAAGTAAGAAAAAAAGCAAAGGAGGCTGAACCAAAATGACAATGAGACAACGACGTCAACCTGTACGTGATACACATGTAAAAGTTCATGGTTTATTCAGCCTGTGGAAGAGTTCGTGTCCTTCCTTAACCGATGCTTATCGCACGCATTAAATTCGGAATAGTCGGACATACGCAACTCCCCGCAGGCAGTAGAGGCATTGGTGTCTTCTTTTGTCTGCGGTTTTTATTTGCCCGCGGCAGAAGGGGTGTGCCGCGGGTTATTTCGCTTGATGCGGACTTTGAAAGGGGGTGAGCGATATGACGATTAACCTATTCTTTTTAACGTTAACGATAAAAAAACGGTTTAAAAGCCTGGAAGAATTCGAACGAGAACAGCAGATTGAGCAGATTTATGATGAAATGAAAGAGTCTCAGTTAAAGCATCTTTATTTAACAAACTGGCGCTAAAAGCAACGAAAAAAACTGAAGGGGGAATGGCATATGCTTAGAATGGAATTATTGATGCATTATACAATGGAGAAGGACCAAGTTTAGCGATATGACTGTCAAGAAAATGCCTGCCTGCATACAATAAATCAACGTTACTGTGAGGCAGGTGATGGCATGATGAACGATTATCAAAAAAGGCTGCCGTCGATTGGCCATGGTTATGCGTCCATGCCGCATTCCTTCAAACATGGTTATGGAAATCCATTCCGACAGCAGAGGCTGATGGCAATGCAGCAGCAAAGGCTGTATGTATTCCCTTATCATTGGCATTAGAAAGAGGGCAGAAAACATTTTGTTTTCTGCTTTTTTTGCGGAAAAAAATGAAAAAGTTTAGTTCTATTGAAACATTTTTCAATACATTGCCGTCTAGTTGGTACCTTCCTTCACTTTTAGAATGAAGATGATGTTTATTTTTTGAATATAATAAATAAACATAGGAAACCAAAAGCAGGTGTTTAAAATGCTAGAAAATAGACTCTATAAACGATCGGATTTTTGGAAATTATTTTCTCGGAAATATAAGCTAACCAAAACAATTGAGCATATGATGATTGACTCTATAGATATACAAGAAAATGACAGAATTTTAGAAATTGGAATTGGAAACGGCACTGTCTTTAAAAGCATAACCAAGAAACTAAAAAAGGGTAGCCTAAAAAGCATTGATCCTTCAAAACGAAAGGTAAGACAGATATCACGTGCGAATCGAAAGAACATGGGGAACGGGGAGGTTTTTCATGGCTATCCAGAGGACATTCCCTTTGATGACCGTACCTTTAATAAAGTCTTTTCTTTACATACGGTTCAAAGCTGCACCGATATTAGGCTTGCATTAAGAGAAATTTACAGGGTGCTTCAAATTGACGGCCGGTTTTATATCAGTATTGACACAAATACCGGTGAAAAAGAGAAAACGTATATTCAACTGCTGAAAGACCAGCATTTCAGGGATCTTTCTGTTATCAGGCGTGCTTCCTGTCTATGTATTGTGGCTGTTAAATAAAAAATTTCTCGGGAAATATATCCAAGATCCTTACATTTGGATTTGGGTATATTTTCTTAATTTTTTATTTTTTGCATATACTTTATATTAAAAAAAGTTTTTTTCATTTAAACTTATAACAGAAGAAAGAACAAAGAGGTGATTTCAGACAGGGCAGACATTCTTTGTGAACAAAAGGAATGAATATTCATTCCGCAAACGAATCGGAGGTTGTCAGATTATATGCTATCCGCATCCAGCAGTAAATACGACATGATTATGAAAGCGTCGGTCTCACTTTTTACGGAAAGGGGTTTTGACGCTACCACTATTCCTATGATAGCTGAACGTGCTCATGTAGGGACAGGAACGATCTATCGTTATTTTGACAGCAAAGAAACACTCGTTAACGTGCTGTTTCAAGAAAGCATCCAGCGATTTACGGAAAAACTGAAGCAAGACGTTTCAGAATTGCCTGTCAGAGAAGGCTTTCACCACGTATTTTGCTGTCTCGTTCAGTTTACGAAAGAGAGCGACTATGCGCTTTTTTTTCTTGAAACCAAAAAAGATGCTCATTACTTAAATCATACAAGCAAAAAAATGATAGAAAATCTGACTCAAATGCTTGATGACTATTTTAATAAGGGAAAAGCGGAAGGCGTGATTCGCAGCCTGCCCTCTAATGTGTTAATTGCGATTGTATTAGGGGCGTTTCTCAAGATATATCAGCTCGTTCAAACAGGTGATATAGAGATGGACACTGATTTAATTACTGAATTGGAACAATGCTGCTGGGACGCCATTAGCTTCATTCATCACAAAAATAGGAAAGGGAGATGTTAATGAAACAGGCAAGCGCAATACCTCAGCCCAAAACATACGGACCTTTAAAAAATCTTCCGCATCTTGAAAAAGAACAGCTTTCTCAATCCTTATGGCGGATAGCTGATGAATTGGGGCCGATTTTCCGTTTTGATTTTCCGGGAGTATCCAGTGTTTTTGTATCGGGCCACAATCTTGTGGCTGAAGTGTGTGATGAAAGCCGCTTTGACAAGAACCTTGGCAAAGGCTTGCAAAAGGTGCGCGAATTCGGGGGAGATGGCTTATTTACAAGCTGGACGCACGAACCGAACTGGCAAAAAGCCCACCGCATTTTGCTGCCGAGTTTTAGTCAAAAAGCCATGAAAGGCTACCATTCTATGATGCTGGATATCGCAACCCAGCTGATTCAAAAATGGAGCCGGTTAAACCCTAATGAAGAAATTGATGTAGCAGACGATATGACACGTCTGACGCTTGATACGATTGGGTTGTGCGGGTTTAACTATCGATTCAACAGCTTTTACCGTGATTCACAGCATCCGTTTATCACCAGTATGCTCCGTGCCTTAAAAGAGGCGATGAATCAATCAAAAAGACTGGGCCTGCAAGATAAGATGATGGTGAAAACGAAGCTGCAGTTTCAAAAGGATATAGAAGTCATGAACTCCCTGGTTGATAGAATGATAGCGGAGCGAAAGGCGAATCCGGATGATAACATCAAGGATCTCTTGTCTCTCATGCTTTATGCCAAAGATCCAGTAACCGGTGAAACGCTGGATGATGAAAACATAAGGTATCAAATCATCACATTTTTAATTGCTGGACATGAGACAACAAGCGGTTTGCTTTCCTTTGCGATTTATTGTCTGCTTACACATCCAGAAAAACTGAAAAAAGCTCAGGAGGAAGCGGATCGCGTGTTAACGGATGACACGCCTGAATATAAACAAATCCAGCAGCTCAAATACACTCGGATGGTTTTAAATGAAACCCTCAGACTGTATCCAACAGCTCCGGCTTTTTCTCTATATGCGAAGGAGGATACTGTTCTAGGCGGGGAATATCCGATCAGCAAAGGGCAGCCAGTCACTGTTTTAATTCCAAAACTGCACCGGGACCAAAACGCTTGGGGGCCGGATGCGGAAGATTTCCGTCCGGAACGGTTTGAGGATCCTTCAAGTATCCCTCACCATGCGTATAAGCCGTTTGGAAACGGACAGCGCGCTTGTATTGGCATGCAGTTTGCTCTTCAAGAAGCGACAATGGTTCTCGGTCTTGTATTAAAGCATTTTGAATTGATTAACCATACTGGCTACGAACTAAAAATCAAAGAAGCATTAACGATCAAGCCGGATGATTTTAAAATTACTGTGAAACCGCGGAAAACAGCGGCAATTAATGTACAGAGAAAAGAACAGGCAGACATCAAAGCAGAAACAAAGCCAAAAGAAACCAAACCTAAACACGGCACACCTTTACTCGTTCTTTACGGTTCAAACCTTGGGACAGCTGAGGGAATAGCCGGTGAATTGGCTGCTCAAGGCCGCCAGATGGGCTTTACAGCTGAAACGGCTCCGCTTGATGATTATATCGGCAAGCTCCCTGAAGAAGGGGCAGTCGTCATTGTAACGGCTTCTTATAATGGGTCGCCGCCTGATAATGCAGCCGGCTTTGTAGAGTGGCTGAAAGAGCTTGAGGAAGGCCAATTGAAAGGTGTTTCCTATGCGGTATTCGGCTGCGGGAACCGGAGCTGGGCCAGCACGTATCAGCGGATTCCCCGCCTGATTGATGACATGATGAAAGCAAAGGGGGCATCGCGTTTAACAGAGATTGGGGAAGGTGACGCCGCCGATGATTTTGAAAGCCATCGCGAGTCTTGGGAAAACCGCTTCTGGAAGGAAACGATGGACGCATTTGATATTAACGAAATAGCCCAGAAAGAAGACAGGCCTTCATTATCGATTGCTTTTCTCAGTGAAGCGACGGAAACGCCGGTTGCTAAAGCATATGGCGCGTTTGAAGGGGTTGTGTTAGAGAATCGAGAACTCCAGACAGCTGACAGCACGCGTTCAACCCGCCATATTGAATTGGAAATTCCGGCTGGTAAAACATATAAAGAAGGCGATCATATCGGAATCATGCCGAAGAACAGCAGGGAGCTTGTTCAGCGGGTTCTCAGCCGATTCGGTTTGCAGTCCAATCATGTGATAAAAGTAAGCGGAAGCGCTCATATGTCTCATCTGCCGATGGATCGGCCGATCAAAGTTGCGGATTTATTGTCGTCCTATGTGGAGCTGCAGGAACCGGCATCAAGGCTTCAGCTTCGGGAGCTGGCCTCTTATACAGTCTGTCCGCCGCATCAAAAAGAGCTGGAACAGCTCGTTTTAGATGATGGCATTTACAAAGAGCAGGTACTTGCAAAACGTCTTACCATGCTTGATTTTTTAGAGGATTATCCTGCCTGCGAAATGCCGTTTGAACGGTTTTTAGCACTTTTGCCATCACTAAAACCGAGATACTATTCCATTTCAAGCTCACCGAAAGTTCATGCAAATATCGTGAGCATGACGGTAGGAGTTGTGAAAGCCTCAGCATGGAGCGGCCGAGGTGAATACCGGGGTGTCGCCTCTAATTATTTAGCAGAATTGAATACAGGTGATGCAGCAGCCTGTTTCATTCGTACCCCGCAGTCCGGATTCCAGATGCCGGATGAGCCTGAAACGCCTATGATTATGGTCGGGCCGGGCACAGGAATTGCGCCATTCAGGGGCTTTATTCAGGCAAGATCGGTTTTGAAGAAGGAAGGAAGCACCCTTGGTGAAGCACTTTTATACTTCGGCTGCCGCCGCCCGGACCATGACGACCTTTACAGAGAAGAGCTGGATCAAGCGGAACAGGAAGGTTTGGTCACAATCCGCCGATGCTACTCGCGCGTCGAAAACGAATCAAAAGGATATGTCCAGCACTTGCTCAAGCAAGATTCACAGAAATTGATGACACTCATTGAAAAAGGCGCTCATATTTACGTATGCGGTGATGGATCGCAAATGGCTCCTGACGTAGAGAAAACTTTGCGATGGGCATATGAAACTGAAAAAGGGGCAAGTCAGGAAGAATCCGCCGATTGGCTGCAAAAGCTGCAAGACCAAAAACGTTATATAAAAGACGTTTGGACAGGAAATTAATAAAAAATAAAATCCCGCCAATCTGATTGGCGGGATTGCTTTGCATGTGAGAAAACCGGCACGATAATGAAATCTACTGAAAAGGATGTTATAGGGAGTATCGCGCCGGCCTTATTGTTAATATCGGCAGTTCAGGACGAAAGTTTAGTATTATTCCTTTCTAGCTATCTATGGAATTTAAGCCATTGAATTTGTTAAAATCAAAAAGAATTTTCTGAAAAACCAGAAAAATGTTTGTATAATTGTGGTAACTATGGTATAATAATCAAAGAAGCTGAAGGTATCAAGTTAAGGGTATTTATATACAACTGATGTTGATATGCTAGGGCTAAAACTTAAAAAGGGCAATTGAAAAATCGAATTGCGAATTGAAATTTTCAGAGTTTTTATATTGTGTGTATTAAGTATACTTGACTTATCTTGATAACTGTTTTTTAGGAATCCTTTGTAATTTATCAAGAATTCTCATGTCCGCATATATTTATGGGAGGAAATTATGAACTTGTATAAATCTTTACGGGATAAGAAGTTTAAAGTATCAGTTATTGGTTTAGGATATGTTGGATTGCCACTTGCAATTTCATTAGGAAAATATTTTAAAGTAATAGGTTTTGATATTTCTGAGGATAAAATAAAAAATTATTTGAAAGGTAAAAAATATACTTATGAAGTAGAAAGGGAAAAAATAAAAAATTCAGATATCTTGTTTACGTATAATGAAAAAGAGCTTTTGGATTCTAGATTTCATATTATTGCTGTACCTACTCCTATTAATTTAAATAAAACCCCTGATTTATCTCCACTTAAAGAGGCAAGTTCTATTGTAGGTAGAAACTTAAAAAAAGATTCGATTGTAGTCTATGAATCTACCGTTTATCCTGGCGTTACAGAAGAAATATGTGCACCAATATTAGAGAAAGAGTCAGGTCTTAAATGTGGGATTGATTTTAAAATTGGATATTCACCAGAAAGAATAAACCCAGGGGACGATCACCACAATTTGGAAAATGTCACAAAAGTAGTAGCTGGAATGGACAGGGAGTCACTTAATATTATATCACAAGTTTATAAAACAATTGTAAAGGCAGGAGTTTATAGAGCAAAAAGTATTAAAGTGGCGGAATCAGCTAAAGTAATTGAGAATTCTCAAAGAGATATAAATATTGCCTTTATGAATGAGCTTTCAATTATTTTCAATAAAATGGGGATAGATACAAAGTCTGTTTTAGAAGCTGCAAAAACTAAATGGAATTTTATGGACTTTTCACCCGGCTTAGTTGGCGGACATTGTATAGGAATAGATCCGTATTACCTTACATATAAGGCTGAAGAGATAGGATATCATTCACAAATAATTCTTGCTGGACGTAAAATAAATGACAGTATGGGAAAGTATGTTGCGGAAAATACTATAAAGATGTTATTAAAAGCCGGGAAGAATATTAAGGGAGCAAGAATTGCAGTATTTGGTGTGACATTTAAGGAGAACTGTCCGGATATAAGAAATAGCTTAGTTGTGAATACAATTAGAGAGCTTCAAGAGTATGAAACCAACATAAAGGTAGTAGATCCTATTGCAAATGCAGATGATTTATGGGATGAATACAGAATTAAACTTAATGATATTAATGATATAAAAAATATGGACTGTATAATTTTCGCTGTCCCTCATAATATATTTAAATCTATTGATTTAACTGATATTTCAAATATGTATAGAATCAATGTATACAATAATGTTGCTTTCGAAGCTGCAATTATGGAAGCTGCAACTTCCTCTGAAGTGCAAAATCAAAATTATAAAATAAATATAAAAAAAAATACTTTAATTGATTTAAAAGGCATTTTTAATCGAGAAGAAGTAGAGAATAAAAACTTTCTCTATTGGAGGCTTTAAGTTGAATAATAATAATAATAGATATGATTTCCCTGAAAATTCCAAATTTCTCGTTACTGGTGGAGCGGGTTTTATTGGGTCTAATCTTGTTGAAAAAATACTAGAAATGGGGTTTTATGTAAGGGTTCTTGACAACTTTTCTACTGGTAATAAAGAAAATATTGAAGTTTTTTATAGCAACTCTAATTTTGACCTCCAAAAAGGTGATATTCGTAATTTAGAAGAATGTCAAAAGGCATGTGAGGGAATTGATTATGTACTACATCAAGCAGCACTCGGCTCTGTGCCTAGATCTATAGACAAACCAATTGAAACAAATGATGTAAATGTGAACGGAACTTTAAATATGCTTGTAGCCTCTAAAAAAGCTAAAGTAAAAAGATTTGTATATGCTTCTTCTTCTTCAGTATACGGTGACGATTTAAATCTACCAAAAATTGAGGATAGAATAGGTAATCCATTGTCTCCTTATGCAATAACAAAGCTTACCAAAGAACTTTATTCGAAAAATTTTAATGAGATTTATGATTTTCCAACTATTGGTTTGCGTTATTTTAATGTCTTTGGAAAGAGGCAAAACCCTAATTCAATTTATGCTGCGGTTATACCAAAATTCATCAAGACGCTTCTCTATAATAAACCGCCAATAATTAATGGTGACGGCTTACAGACTAGAGACTTTACTTTTATTGATAACGTAGTCCAAGCTAATTTAAAAGCTTGTCTTGCTAAAGAAGAGTCTTTTGGCAAGGTTTTCAATATTGCATTCGGCCAACAGAAAACCATAATTCAGCTATATTCAGATATCTCTCGAATTCTTAGAAAAGAAATAGTTCCTAAGTTTGGTCCGGATAGGGTTGGAGACGTTAGACATTCAAATGCAGATATAAATAAAGCTATGAATTTATTGAATTATAAACCTGATTATGACGTTGCAACTGGTTTGCGGTTAACTATTGATTGGTATAAGAATAATCTATAAAAATATTAATATGTAAATGTTTTTGTATATATTAAAAAAGAGTTATTTATAACAATTGTTTTTGGTTAACAAAACTTCTCTATTTGTTGATGGTTGCCTTATGAGACTAAATGTGAAAAGGAATGGTCTTATGATTATAGAAGTCAAAGATTTGTCTAAACATTTCGATTATTATAAAAAAGAGCTTGGGGTAAAATCTTCACTTCAAAATTTATTTCGAAGAAAGAAATTAGTCAAAAAAGCTGTGAAGAATGTGTCCTTTTGTATTTCAGAAGGTGAGATCGTTGGATTTTTAGGTCCTAATGGTGCCGGAAAAACTACGACATTAAAAATGTTAGCTGGAATACTTTATCCATCTGAAGGAACCGCTACAGTAAGCGGCTATATACCATGGGAAAGAAAAGAACAGTTTAAGAAAAACTTCTCCATAATTATGGGGCAAAAGAGTCAGCTTTGGTGGGATTTACCTGCAATAGAATCACTAAATCTTAATAAATATATATATGAAATAAATGATAAACAGTTCAATTTAATTGTTAGAGAACTGGCTGAATTATTAAAAGTTAAAGATTTATTAAACGTTCAAGTAAGAAGATTATCTCTAGGACAGAGAATGAAAATGGAATTGATTGCTGCACTAATACATCAACCTAAAATAATTTTTCTTGATGAACCAACAATAGGTTTAGATGTAATTACTCAAAGAAATCTTAGAGCATTCATTAAAGATTATAACCAAAAATTCAAAACAACAATAATACTAACGAGTCATTATATGGAAGATATAGAGGAATTGTGCGATAGAGTTATAGTAATTAATAATGGGGAGCTAGTTTATGATGGTGATTTATATAAAATAAATGAGATATTTAACAATAAAAAACTAATAAATCTAAATTTCACAGAAAACTTTAATAAAAATGAGTTATCTCCACTTGGAAATATTAGGATGTATGATGATTATAATGTACAGTTGGAAGTTGAAAATAAAATTGTTAATCAAGATTTATTATCCATTCTAAGTCAATTTCCAATAAAAGATTTCACCATAGAAAATATTCCAATTGAAGAGAGCATTGAATTATTGTATAGGAAAGAAGGTGTGATTAAAATTGAGAAAGAGGCTAAAATATAAGAAAACTTTTATATTAGGAATTCAAAATTCAATGGAGTATAGAACTAATTTCCTTCTTAATATATTTGGAGGATTTTTCACTTTAGTAATCCAATTATACTTGTGGTCTTCTATTTTTGAAAATACTAGTAGCAAAACAGTTTTTGGTTATACTTATAGTGAGTTAATTATATATACCGTAATGGCTGCTTTGGTTACGAATTTAGTATCTACAGGGTTTGAGAGGGATATTGCACTAGATATAAAGGATGGGGGTTTAAGTAAATTTCTTATTCAGCCAATAAATTATTTTAAGTTTAGAAGTAGTTGTTTTTTAGGACAAAAATGCAGCGAATTATTAGTTACAATAATACTTTCAGTATTCTTATTATGTACTATTAACTCGGTTATGGATTTAGATTTAAATATAATCAATATATTTTTTTCGATTATACCTATATTATTATCTATATTGCTTAATTTTCTTTTTTTCTATTGTATAAGTTCATTAGCATTTTGGTTTGAAGAAGTATCAATGCTTTTTTGGGGAGTCAATCTTTTAACGTTAATTATAAGTGGTTCAATATTCCCCTTAGATATTTTTGGTGAAAGATTAAACTATGCTCTTAATTTTTTACCTTTTAAATATACAGTATATTTTCCGATAAACATAATAACAGGAAGATTAAGCCCTTCCATGATTCTTAATGGAGTTCTAATTCAGTTAGTATGGATAGTTATCCACTTTTTTCTCCTTAAAGCTTTGTGGAAAATTGGTATGAACAAATATTTGGCGGTGGGTGGCTAATGAGTAAATTAATTAATGTAGTTAATAAGCATTTAATTGTATATATTCAATTTTTAAAACTTAGTTTAATAACTCAAATGGAATATAGATGGAATTTTTTCATTGGGTTTATTGTAGAAAGTGGGTTTATATTTACAAAAATTATGTATCTTATTGTTATTTATAATCTAGACATTACTATTAACGGTTACTCACCAGATGAAATTTTACTTTATGTAGGAACTTTTTCTATAATAACAGCATTCTATACTGGATTTATAATGATTAATTTTTACGAAATACCTAATAACATAAAAAAGGGTGACTTAGATCTTCTTATAATAAAACCAGTCTCCCTCCAGTTTATGTTAACACTTAGGAAAATTGACTTTTCTATGATCCTATCAAACTTTTTAGGTGGAACGGCAATGGTTATTATGGCTATTTTAAAATTAAATATAGATTTAACATTTAGTTATTTTCTTGGTTATATATTACTAATTTTTTTAGGAGTAATTGTTGCGTATACATTATTTTTGATTCCGCAGCTTTTGTCTTTTTGGATTATTGAAACAAAGGCGATATTTAATATATCAGATAAGGCATGGGATTTTAATACAATGCCGATGGTAATTTATACAAAAATAATTCAAAGAATAGGGATTTTTCTTATACCTATTTTTACAATCTCAAATTTTCCTTCAATGTTCTTAGTTGGCAAGATTTCTAATACGCTTTTAATATGGGCTTATATTGTCCCGATCATTCTTTTTGTTTTAGTCCGTATATTTTGGAATTATGCAATAAAGAATTATAGCAGCGCTAGCAGTTAATTTAAGGGGGGGTAATAAAATGGAACTGTCAATCTATGATTTGTTAAGGAGGACTTCATTTAAGTATCCAGACACAGTAGCAGTCAAATTCGAAAGTCAGAGAATTACTTATAAAGAGTTTCTATTCCGTGTGGATTCAATAGCGTTATATTTAGAAAAAGAGGGAATTCATTCAGGTAAAATAGTAAGTATAATAATGAAAAGGTCTCCTGAGCTACTTGCTACATTATTTGCATTACTGAAGCTAGGTGCAACTTATGTCCCCATAGAACCAACATTACCCGAAAAAAGGATTATTTATTTAATAAAAGATAGCGGATCAGAATGTGTTGTTTCTGATCAAGATTGCAATTACATTAAGAACAAGAAAATTATAAATATGTCTAAAGCAAAAGAAATAACAACATATACTGAAGATATTCCACAAAAAAGTTCACCTAATTATATGAAAAATACAGCCTATATTATTTATACATCTGGTTCGACAGGGGATCCAAAAGGTGTTCTGATAACACAGGAGTCGTTAATGAATTTAATTAGAAATGGAACAGAAGAAGTTGGAATAAATTTTGGGAAAACAATAGCCTGCATATCAAATATTTCTTTTGATATGTCAGTACCTGAAACTATTTTACCTTTATGTAAGGGTTTGACAGTTGTGCTTGCGAATGAAAAAGAGCAAATAAACCCTGTTTTAATGAAAAAATTAATTATAAATAACAATGTTGATATACTCCTTATTCCTCCTACAAGATTAGAATACCTCCTTAGTTACAATAACGATTATGTTTTTTTAAAAAGACTAACTACTGTGCTATTAGGTGCTGAAAATATATCCTATAATCTACTTGAATTAATTAAAACTAATAGTAGTGCTAAGATTTATAATCTGTATGGACCAACAGAAATAACTGCATTTGCAACTTATTGCAATTTAACTAAAGCAAATGATATTCATATAGGAAAGCCTATTAAAAATATGAATGTATTCATTTTAAATGAAAAACAACAAAAACTGGGAGTTAACGAAAAAGGAGAAATTTATATATCAGGGATAGGTGTAGGTAAAGGTTATGTTAATAAGCCTGAGCTTACCAAAAAAAACTTCGTCTCAATTCCGTCAATTAGTGAGAATAGAATTTATAAAACTGGTGATCTCGGTGTAATTTTGCCAAGTGGTTATATTAAATATTTAGGTAGAAAGGATAATCAAGTTAAGTTTCAAGGATACAGAATAGAATTGGAAGAAATCGAAAAAGTAATCATTAAATACCCTGGAATAAAACAATGTGTAACAGAAATTAATAGAGATAAGAATAACGAGCAATGGATCTGTTCATTTTTTACAAGTAATAACACAATAAATGAACAGAAACTTAGATCTTTTTTACTTGATAAACTACCAATTTATATGGTTCCTAGTCATTTCATTTGTCTTGAATCATTTCCTATGAACGTTAACGGGAAAATAAATCGGAAAAAAATTAAAGAACTTGTTATTCAAAAAGGAAAAACTTCAGAACACAAAAGTGATTATAAAGAAACTATAATGTATATTATAAATGATATTTTACAGACAGATTTTAAGAATAAAACTTTGAAAATTAGTGAAATTGGTATGGATTCGGTACGATTTATCAAAATGGTTTCAGAAATTGAAAGACGTTTTGAAATCGAGTTTGACGATGATTTTTTAATTTATGATAAATTTAAAACGATAGAAGATATTATAAATTTTGTATATATAAGATTAAATAGGATACAAAATAAAAAGTTTGAGTAAGGAGAAAAAAACAATGAGTAAAAGAATTGGTCTTATAGGAATTGGAAATATGGGCTACGGTATAGCTTTAAATTTAATAAAAGCAGGGTACTTTTTACACATAATTAAACACAGAAATAGTCAAAAAGTTCAAAAGTTACAGGAGATGGGGGCAAGGCTAGAGTATTCAATAATTGATATTGCTCTTAAATGTGAAACAATTCTATTATGCTTGCCTAACTCTCGGGTTGTAGAAGAAGTTTTATTAGGGGAAGATGGAGTTATTAATCATTTAAGGAATAATGCTGTAATTATTGATTGTTCAACATCCCGCCCAGAATCAACAAAAATCTTAGGGGATTATTTAAAGGATAAACAAGTAACCCTTCTTGATGCCCCACTAACAAAAGGCCCTGAAGAAGCAATAAAGGGTAAACTAAATGTTATGGTTGGTGGAGACTATACTATTTTTGAAAAAAATAAAGACATTTTGCGCTGTTTTTCGGAGAATATTTTTTATATAGGCAAATTAGGGGAAGCACACAAATTAAAACTATTTAACAATTTCATTTCTATGGGGTTTACAGGAATAGTTATTACTTCTTTGGCATTAGCTAAATTAAATAACATTGATGTTAATAAACTTGATGAGATAATGTCCAAAGGTTCTAATTATATATCTACTTTACCTTCAATGATTAATTGGATTAATAATAAGGAAGAAAGTATATTACAATTTTCAATCAACAATGCTTATAAAGATTTAAAATATTTTAAAGAAATAATTAATGAAGAAGAACAGAGTAAACTATTTATTGTTGATGAATTTATTTTATTTTTTCAACAAGCTATAGAGCGAGGATTGGGAAATGAAATGTTACCTAGATTGTATGATTTTTACTCAAAGCATAAAAAATTTTAACTTAAGCTAGTAGGAGGAATATAATTTAATGGAAAATTACTCATTTAAAAAATTTGTATTATCCAACCAAAAAATAAGTCTCTCTGATTTTATTAAAATAGTAAAAGAGCCAGATTTGAAAGTTGAAATTGATGATGAAGTGAAAAATAAAATTTTAGCGTCTAGAAAATTATTGGATGAATATGTTGAAAATGGTCGTATAATCTATGGTGTAACAACAAGTATGGGAGGATTTGTAGATTATCTAGTCCCTGTCGAATTTTCCGAAAAGTTACAAAATAATTTAATATCCTCTGTTGCCTCAAATGTAGGCGAATATATGAGTGATGAAGATGTTCGGGCGACAATGTTAGCGAGATTAATTTCTCTATCTAAAGGGGCTTCTGCAATATCTTTAGAGAATTTCAAAATATTTTTGAATATGTTAAACAAAAATGTAATACCATGTATACCAAAAAAAGGATCTTTAGGTGCAAGCGGAGACTTAGGGCCTCTAGCGTTTATAGCATTGGTTGGAGTGGGAAAATGGAAGGCAAAGTTTGAAGGCGAAGTTTTAACAGGAGAAGAAGCACTTATTAAAGCTAAAATTAAAAAAATGAAATTGGGCTACAAAGAAGGTCTAGCTCTTATAAATGGAACCTCGGCTATGGCAGGTACGGGTGCTATGGTAAGTGATGGGGTAAAACAACTTTTAGGCTTTTACGAATACATTTCTGCGTTGACTTTTGAAGGGCTTGCTACAAAGCTTAAACCTTTTGATCCAATAGTTCATAAAAGAAAACTCCATAAAGGACAGAATTATTTTTCAACTAAAATTTATAATATTTTAAAATCAAGTAAATTTGTTATAGATGAAGCAGAAACAGAGGCTAATATTCAAGAAAAGAAAAAAAATGTTGTAGAGCATTTAGACAATCAAATTGAAGATGCGTATTCATTAAGATGTTCTCCTCAGATACTAGGTCCATTATATGAAACTGTTGAATTTGCATCGACTATTATAGAAAATGAAATCAATTCAAGTAGTGATAATCCTTTGATTTTACCAGAGGAAAACGATGTTTTTCATAATGGACATTTCCATGGGCAATATATCTCTATGGCTATGGACTACTTATCAATTTGCTTAACGACATTATCTAATTTGTCTGATAGACGAATTGATAGATTTATGGATAAGTCAAATAGTAATGGTCTACCTGCTTTCCTAACAAAAGAAAATCCAGGATTAAGATTAGGTTTAATGGGTGGTCAATTTATGAGTACTTCCCTGACTGCTGAAAATAGATCATTATGCACACCATTATCAATACAAACATTAACATCAACTGGAGATTTTCAAGATATAGTCTCTTTTGGATTAATAGCTTCACGGAGATGTAAAGAAATTTTAGAGAATACTTTATATATCGTTAGTTTTGAACTTTTATGTGCTTGTCAAGCTATTGATATAAGAGAAGAAAGCAACCTATCAAATGCAACCAAAGTTCTTTATGATAATGTAAGAAAGATTGTACCTTATCTATCATACGATACTTCGATCACCCCTTTTATTGAAGAATTGAAATACTTAGTACAAAAAACAACATTATTAAAGGAATTGGATAATATAACAAGTATCGATATCAATAAATAATAGTCATAGATAATGAGGTGTTATAAATTGAGAAAAAGAAGAATTTTATTCTGTGGTAATGGAAATAGTGCCGAGATTTTAAAAGATCTTAACAAAGACTACGAAATTTATATGATAGCAGAGTTTAAGCATGATATTGGCATGCAGTATATTACTAAATTCGTTAGAGCAGATCCTATTGATCCTAAGAGCGCCTTAGAAGCAGCTTGTTACCTATATGAAAAAGGATATGAATTTGAAGCTGTTTTTAGTTTATGTATTGATACAGCAATATCTGTATCAATCATTGCGGAACATTTTAATTTATTCGGTATTCCTTATGAAGTTGCAGTTAATTCAACTATAAAATCAAATAGAAGTAAAATTTTTGAAGAGAATAATATTCCATCACCTAAATATAGAATCGTAAATAGTTATGCTGAATTATTGGAAAGGGCAATAGATGTAGAGTTTCCCTTAGTACTAAAACCTATAAATCTATACGGATCGATAGGCGTAGTACTTGTGGAAAGTAAACAAGATCTTTATGAAGCCTATAAATACTGTACGAATGCTACTAATGAAAAAAGTGTTATAGTAAATGAATATTTAAAAGGAACAGAATACAGCAGTGAAGGTTTAATGATAGATGGAAAGTTTCATTTAACTGGTCTTTCCGAACGAGTTTTTCATTATGAAAAGTACAAGCCCCACTTTGTGGAAGTTGGAGACATTATTCCTACACTTTTAGCGGATCAAGAAAAAAGGATGTGTTCTAAAGTTACTGAAGAAGCTGCCCTTGCTTTAGGAATTAAAAATGGGATTGTAAAAGGAGATCTTATATTACATAACAAACAAATAAAAGTTCTTGAAATTACGCCTAGGCTTGGTGGTCCTCGCTTCGGTACAGAGATGATTCCTTTAAGTAATGGTACGAATATCCTCCGAGCTGCTATTCAACAAGCACTACATGAAGAAATTGATTACAATTATTTGAATCCAAAATATGAAAAGGGTATGGTAAATAGAACAATTTTTGCACAACCAGGTATTATAACTAATATAGAGGGTTTAGAAGAAATTAAAAATTTACCAGGTTATTATGACTTTAAGTGGTGGAAGTTTCCCCCATACTCTGTAGGAGATATTGTGAAAAAACCTCGCAATATGGCGGAAGGCATTGGTTATATTATTGTAACAGGGAAGGATAGAAAAGAAGCAAGCAAGAATGCAAATTTAATAGAACAGACAATCAGAATAATAACAACAAAGAATGAGGTGTTAAAATGAAAATGAAATTTAAAGAGTGGTTTTATCAAAATGAAGATAGGATAATAAGTAATTTGTTTTCTTATTTAAGTATAGATACTTCTTCACCACATGAACATAGAGCATTAAATTTTATAAGAGACTATCTAAACGAAGTTGGCTTTATAATTGAAAAACAACATTTACATAAAGATTTAGAACTTCACTCAGCTTTTGTGAAAACCAACCAATCAGTTATTAATTCAGAACGTTTTAATATTAAAGCGTTTAAATACAGTAAAAATAATAGTTTAAAGAGTGTGCTATTTAATATTCATATAGATGTTGTCCCAGCAACAGTAGACTTTCCTCATGCTTTTTCTCCATACATTAAAAATAGTTACATATATGGACGCGGTGCTTGTGATACAAAAAGTAATTTAATTATGCTAATAGAAGCTATTAGGTTTTTGCAAGAAAACAATATTAAAATAAATAAAGAAATAGCTATTGATTTAGTGATTGAAGAAGAGGTCAGTAGTAATGGAACTATATCTTCTATTCTGCATGGTGTCGAGGCAGATTCTATAATTGTGATGGAACCTACAAATCTTTTAGTGTATAGGGGACATCGTGGTTGTATAACAGCGAATATTACCGTAAAAGGTAAGGCAGTACATATGGGAAGTAAAGAAGCAGGTGTCAATGCTATAGAAAGTGCTTACAATATAGTAAATCGACTTAAGTGCTTAGAACTAGAGTTACTAGAAGAAGCAAAAAACAATCAAGCATTTTCCATATGGGATATGCCAGTACAAATAAATATAGGAAAAATAAATGGAGGAGAGTGGGCAGGATCCGTCCCAGAATATTGCGAGCTTATTTGTAATATTGGTTTTCTTCCGAACTACTCTATTGAAGATATAAAAGAAAAAATAACAAAAGTATGCAGAGATACAAATGATGACTGGACTAATAATAATGTTTGTATAAAATTTGAAGGATTAAAGAATAGTGCTTACCTGATCGAGAAAAATGACCCGAACGTAGTAAGCTTAATGAATTCACTAAATAGAAATGGAATAAAACAACAAGAAAGCTATGGATGGTGTGTAAGTTGTGACGCACATCTTTATCAAAGATTTACTGGTATACCCACTTTAATTTTTGGTGCCGGTGATCTCTCTGATGCACATTCAGCTCATGAAAAAATAGATATAGCTGAATTACAAAAAGGGATCCTAATCCTTGCTGATTATCTATCTAAGGAAGAATAAAAAGAAAACATCTATTCAAGGGGACTTAATATTATGCTATCAATTGCTTTAATTGGTATGGGAAGTGCGGGCAGCAGGTTCTTAAGAGCGATATTATATAGAGAAAAAATTAAAGGCGATGTAAAACTAGTTGCAATTTGTGATAGAAATAGAGAGAGACTTGAAAATTTTTATAATACAAATATAAAAACTTATCAAAAAGTTAATGACCTTCTCATAAATGGGGCGTACGATATTATAGTTATAGCAACAAATGAGAATAGCCATTTTAATATACTTAAAGATATAAAGAAATATTCTACAAAATATAAAAGAATTTTAGTTGAAAAATTGTTGGTTGAGAAATTTAATCAAGTCAGAGATATACTTTCTATATATGATGAAAATGAAATTGCTGTGCATTTTGTAGAGAGACATAGTTTAATTTTAAAGTATTTGTTGAATTGGATGCAAACAAACAACCTTACTGTAAAAAGGGCAAGTTTTTTTTGGGGAAAGTTCAGGTTATACGATCATAGACCTACAATAGGAGTTACATCTGAGATATCACACCCAATTGATTTAATATTAATGATTAGTAATATTAAACCTGGTACACCTTTTGAAATACTCGGAGGTACTTATGTTTATAGTGATTTTTCAATATCAGGAAAGCAAGTGTTAGATACTATCAATGTTAATTTAAAAATTGGAAATGAGATTCTTGTTAATGGATCAAGTTCATTTTTATGGGAAAAACGCAGGCGAAATGTACAATTTTATCTAGCAAATAGTGAAGGAATAGTGACATATATGGTTGTACTGATCTTTGATAAACCACATTGGGATATGGACATATGTCGAGTTTATAAAGTTAATTTGCCTTATGGAAGAAAAAGATTAATTAATACTTGGAAAGTAAATTCTAATAAAATAATTTCAGAACTTTTTTGTGTTCATAAGACCAGTATATTTATAGACGAAAATGTAAATGAAATTAAAGGGTTAAGAGAAAGTTTCACCCTCGCTAAGTTGTCAAGTTCTGCTTATGTTCAGGAAATTGTTAGTTCTTTACATTCACATTCAGAATTAAATCTAATAGATACCCCCATTTTTGGAGAAAAAACTTTTAATCTTAATCACTATAAAAAAGTTGATGAGGCAGTTAAAGATTACTTAACTGGAAAGATAAGAGGAAATGATTTTGCAAAAACAGACGAAAACTTTTAAACAAATTAAATAAGTATATTTTCTAAGAAAGGTGATTTTATGGGGAAATACGAAATGATAAATTTAGAAGAATTATTTAATAATAAAGGGATTTCCAGAATGAATAATCCACAAGATGCTAATTTTACTGGATTTGGATCAAGTTATATTTCTGAAAATCTCCCATCTTCTAGAAGTGTTTTAGAATTATATGGTGTGCCCTTTTTGTTTCCAAATAAAGATCCTTTAGTTGTTGACAATTTGGAGTTTATGAATCAAGAAATTCAAATTAAAGAAGCATATTATAGCAATATACATGTTCTTGGTGCCGCTGATAATGGCTCTTTTATTGAACCTATTAAACTTGTGGGAAATGATATTAAAGAAGTAAAAATTGGATTAACAGATTGGATTGAGTCTTCGCCTAAATTTAATAATAAAAAAGGTATTATTTGTGAAGGTATTAACTCAAATAAGAGTGGTTATACTAGGACAGTAAAAACTAATATATGGTATTCTGTTGTTGGAATTCCAAGTAATAGTCTCTTTAAAAGCATATTACTAGTTGATAATCCCAGTATGCATATTTTTTCTTTAACACTTGAGAAGGATGGGTGTTTATAATGATATTGGATATTAAACCATATAATAGAGCTGGATATGATTGTATGAATTTAAGTGTAACTAACATATTGTTTTATAAGAATTATCCCCATTCTAATTCAGTCTGGAAACAATCAGGGTTAATTTATTATATTGATGAAAAGTATGGAATTGGTAATTTAGAAGGTTCATATTTAACCCGTGTCCAAGAGCTAGAGTGGATACACAATATTAAAGTAAAGACTATTAAACATAAATATAAAAATGATTTTTTAAGTGGAATAATCAATCTTCTAAGAGAAAATGAACCTGTACTTGTCCCAGTTGATACATACTATACGAGAGGAAATATGTATTATCAAACACGTCACACTCCTCATATAATCACAATTATCGGTTATGAAGAAAGTCTTTTTACATATGTTGATGATGCTTATGGTTCAATAGCAGAACTAAAACCTAAAGAGCTGATAGAGGCAAACTCTATGAATCTTAAATACATGTATATTAAATTACCTGAAGAAAATTATTTAACTAAGGAAATACTATTAGAACCTATTAAACATAATAATAATAATCTGAGGGGAATAATATCTACCTCTAATATTCCTGATGTACCGGGTGTTATTAAAGAATTTGGGTTGTCGGGTTTGGAAAAATTTTTAGATTTTTATTACGAACATAATATTGATGACACCTTCAATCAGTCTGAAGAAAAAATTATGGAAATATATAGGGGGTTATCGGCGGTTTCAAATTCTAGATATAAATATGCTGATTATCTATTTGATATTTCTGTTTATTATCCTGAAATAAAAAATATAGCAGAGGCTTATTTATTTATAGGACAAGATTGGAAAGTGTCGGCGAATATGGTTCTAAAATCAACTATGAATAATAGGTTAAATTTAATTCAGAGAATGCTTGACAAAGTCGAATTAATAATGGAAAAAGAGAAAGAAACACTTAGAATGTCAGAAGAAATTCATAGCATTATTTGTAATAAATAAACAAAATATTAAAAAAAAGGTAGTAAAATGAAATGAGTTATGGTATAGTGACAATATCGGGGTTTGGAATATTCTGAATCTTGATAAAATGTAACGAGGGAGGGATTTTACAATGAAAGAACGTGTCGAAGAGCGTACTACTTAAAAAATAGCACCATAATTAAAAGAAAAGAGCTGTTTTCAGAATTCTGAAAACAGCTCTTTTTTATGAATTGATTCATCCTGTATTCATGTTCTTTATCACTTTACATCTAACTATGATCTGGTACACCTAAATCCCAACATTCCCTGTAAAAGCTCGCCGTTCCTTATACTATAAGTGTTCTAGTATAAATAAATTTATATTTAAGTGACTCGCAGAAAAACTTTACTACTCGATCAGTAAGCAATACAATTTTTACTTTCCGATTGGTCAAATAAGAATGAATGATGTGTCTCTTTATTAAAGCATTTTTTGATGCATCAATGGTGTATTTTGCCCCTAGTAAAAATCTTAAAAGGGACAGCAGCCGTGATGGCTGTGAAATTTCATTGGGTGTTGGGTTTATTTTGAACATTGATTTTGCCTGTTCATTGCGACAAACAGAACAGCACAATTAAAAAGTGCAATTTAATGACCTTTTACAAGTGAAGCTATTTTCAACCTTACCGTATCAACCTGCTATTTCTGATTTTTCATTTTTGCTGAAAAAAACATAAAGGTCGACACTCTTTACTTCTTTTTTCGTCTCTTTTAAGAGCTATTGTGAGATAAATAGCTCGAGCAGTAAAAGTTGTTACCCCCACAAATTTGAGGCCGTGCGAATTTCCGACTGGTAATTAAATTTGTATTATTTTTCATTTGTCCAATTCGATAAAGGCTGAAAAACAATAAAAGCCATTTTACTTAGTGAAGAATCTGTCATTTTGCTGACTTGATGTGCCTGTATTGACACTTAAGGTGTTTTCGATAAATAATTGGCCATAGAAAAAGAAAAAACTTCCAACGAGAAACATAGCACCGATGATAAAATCGTTTACTGTATAAAGAACCTTATATCGTTTTTGGAAAAAAAACTCATATCGTTTCAGCTCTTTTTGGATGTCATGTTCTTTATTTCCTTTCATTATCATCCCTCCATTCTATTTTGGCTTACCCTTACGTAAACGGAATGTAAACATAAGGGCAGCCTTGCTGAAAGGAGACATAATCAACGATCAGAAACTAAAGTGAAAAAGTGATCCGCATAGGATCTCTTTTTTATGATTTCATCGCCTGAACAATAAGAGCGGTCAAAGCTTTTGCCCCTTTAGGAACCAAGTGAACACCATCAGGGGTAAAATATTCCGGATGCTGAAGGGCTTCTGTATGCCAGTCAACTAACGTAACATTTTGATGTGCGCTTGCCTGGTGCTGTAAAGATTCATTAACCTTGCTTTCCCATTGGCGGGGAACCCGTGTATTGACAAGATAGATATGGGCTTTTGAGAAAGATTGAAGCAGTTGTTCGATTTGGCTGTTTGTAAAGTAGCCATTGGTTCCAAGCTCAATGATGACAGCCTTGTTCGGCTGATTAAAAGACTTGTACTCCCTTGCGAGTTCCAAAGCTTGAGACATTTGTCTTCCTACCTTTCCATCAATCGTCACATGTGAAAGTGACTGACGCAGGTGTGAAGAAATATCAAGCATGACGGAATCTCCTATAGCTAACACCTCTTTCGCAGTATCTGCGGGTTCTTTCGTCTGTTGAGATTGCGTGTCTTTCTTTTTATGAGTCTCTTGCCCACTATCTTTGTTTTCCTTTTGACCCTGAATGGAATCTGTTGTTTTTTGTTCAGGATTGTGTTTTTTATCTGCTGCAGCGTTCTTTTTATCCCCAGAAGCCTGGCTGGTGTCAGCATTTGTTTCTTGTGAGCTATAGGTCCATTTGGTAGGGTGCTTTTGCTCTCCGGCTAACCCAGACAGCCCTCCTGCAAAAATAAGTATAGCGAAAATGACGAAACCAATTGACAGTTTGCTGATGACAGATGTCGTTTTCCATTCCTTGATTCTATGTATAAAAACACGACGGAAAAATGACCTAAATCCCTGTGTCCGTATCGGCTTCTCAATAAAATGATAGGAAAGCTCGGCAAGTATACATGTCACAATCACCTTTAGCACGATATGCCAAAGAACAGGGTTTCCGATTTCTTGAACTGGCGTGCTTAACACAATAACAGGGTAGTGCCAAAGATAAATTCCGTAAGACCTCGTTCCAAGCCACCGAAGCGGCCTCCATGAAAGCAGATTGCCTAAAAAGCTGCTCGGATGGCAAACACATGCAATAAGGATTGCGGCAGTCACGCTAATGAATAGCATTCCGCCTCTGTAAAGAAAAGGCTCGTATTCATCTGTGAAATAGACACACAACACTAAAATACAAAATGCCAAAAATTCAGTGGCGTGCAAAGTGTGCTTCAGTTTGCTTGGCAGCCTGTTGGAAGACAGCCTTTTCATCGGCCATACCAAAGCCAAGGCACATCCGATGAGAAGTTCAAACGAACGAGTGTCTGTGCCATAGTAAACGCGGCTCGGATCTCCGCCAGGTTCATACAGTACGCTCATCATCACGGCTGAACAAAGCGCAAGCAATGATATCACCGCAGCCAATCTGGCGCGGCTTTTCATTATGTACATTCCAGCAACTAAGAACATCGGCCATATGATATAAAATTGTTCTTCAATCGCCAGCGACCAAAGGTTTTTTTAGAGGTGATGGGGAACCGAAACTATCAAAATATGATAGCTTGTGAAAAATAAACCACCAATTGCTCATATAAAAGAGAGAAGAGATCGCATCTCCACGTACAGTGTGCAATAGTTCTCGATCAAACAATACGACCCACACAACAGTGGAAAAGATCATAAGGTACGCTGCCGGCAGAAGCCGCCGAATGCGGCGCACCCAAAAGTCCCGAAAATCAAGATTGATATCATTTCCATATGCCGGTAATAGAATGGATGTAATCAAATATCCGGATAAAACAAAAAAGATATCAACTCCGATAAAACCACCGTTAGCCCAATTGAAATTTAGGTGATAAGCGATAACTGACAGGACGGCAAAAGCGCGAAGGCCATCAAGTCCAGGGATGTATCGATGATGCTGTGTCTTGTGATACATGGGTATTCCTCCAATAGTAAGCAAATATTCTCGTTGTTTTTGATAGCGAGGTTACGACCTCGAATAGAGAAGAGAGAAAACATCCATAATCTTAGATGGATGTTTTTATTTTATCGAATATAACGTTCTCCCACGAGCAAGTTTGAAATGACGCTGGTTGGAATTGTAAACTCGGTAACGCCCATATAGCCGGGGGCGACTTCATATTCGTCAAATGAGATCACAAGTTTATGGTCTTCAGTAATGTAAAACGTCTGATCAGGAAGAATCGTTTTGAACGGTTCTGCATCTTCGTCAGTGAGCCAATATATTTTATTTGGATCTTCCTTCATTTGCTGTTTCATTTGCTCTCTAATATTTTGACTGATGACTTTAATATAGCGCTCATCTTTGAATAAGCTTTTTAATGTAAGTAAAATATCATTCTTTTTGTCAATTGTAATATAACGGCTTTGTGTGTAGGAAGATGCTTGTGTTTTTTCAATATTGCGCCGGATAGAGAGTAAATCTGGCGTGTCTGTGACCGTCTCGTAATCACTGTAGATGCTGAGATGCCCTTTTTTGTTTTTGGATGTGGACTGTATAAACTCTTTATACAGCTGCTGGCTTTCTTTCAAGTATTTCTCGTTAATGCTGTTTTCAAGCTCTTTATTAGAAAGCCCGGACAAAGCAGGTGTTTTGACATCAATGCTTGATTGGTCTTTTTCCTCTTTGATTTCAATAAAGGTGATCGCTTTGACGATTTTGCCGATGACAGGGATCTTTGACATAGCCTGAGCAGTGTCAGGGTTGATATTAACAAGCGCAGTGAAAAAAATAGCTGCAGCGATTGTTGCTGATGTCGGCCACATGACGATTCTTTTCTTTTTTGGTTCTTGCTGAAGGGCTTTTTCAACAATGATATCCAATTCTTTAGGAATCGGAACATTTTTATATTCTTCTCTTAATTGCTGTAATCTCTTATCCATTAAGAAAGATCCTCCTTCGTCAGCTGAATGCGCATCAGCTTCAATGCTCTGTATAGGCGGCGTTTTGACGGTATTCGTGTTTTCTCCTGTAATTTCCGCAATTTCTTCTAATTTGAGGTCTTCAAAAAAGCGTAAAATAATAATGGTTTTATAGCGGTATGGCAATTCGTCAAGCGCTTCATGGAGATCAGTATCCTTGTAATGGTCTTCCTTTCCTTTGCTTAAAAATTCTATCGTTTCGTCGTCCATCACTCTTATCTTTTTTTGTTTGCGCAAAAAATCAATGGCTGTCCGCACTAAAATTTTATAAAACCAGCTTTTTATCGTCTCAGGGTTCCTGACCGTTTCAACTGAGCTCAGCGCTTTTTTTATCGATTCCTGAACAATATCTAATGCGTCATCTTGATTTTTCACATAACTGAAAGCCAACCTGTAGAAATCTTGCTTATGGTCAGTTATGCATGTGACAAGCAACGCTTTTGTTGTTTGTTTTTTCTTCATTGCAATAAAGGGCTCCTTTTTGAATATACGTATATCGTAGGCTGTTACCTAGGATAGACGCGGCAGGCTGAAAAATAGTTTGCGCAGAATCACATTTTTTTAAAAGAGAGAAGTAAATCAGCATAGGGGGGTTTATGCATAAAAAAACAAGGCTTGTTTTGTACAAGCCTTGTTTTGGTTAAGCGATGCGAATATTATTCCAAATAATGTTTTTTGAAATCTGAGTGAATAGAAAATTTACGGCGCAACTGGATGAGATTTTTCCCGAAGCTCTCTTCTAAAAGCTCTCTATGCTTTTTCAGAATTTCCATGAGGTACAGATCATGAATGATCACTTCAGTAATAGGCATGACTAAACCTACATGCATCGTCCATGCAGCACGGCTGTCGTTGCCAAGTGAGACAATGCCTGCTACGACTTCTGAATCATCTCCGCTATAGACAAGCCACCGTCCGTCATACTCTTCTGTAATTTCACTGCTCATATCATGAAGATAAACATTGGCAAAATCAGATACGATGTCTCCGTACGCAATAATGGTGACAATAACGCCTTGTTCTGCCGCCTGTTTGAGCTCTGCTTCTATCTCCTTAAAATCCTCTTTCCATATTTCTAAGAGGATTCTTTTTTTGGCAGATAAGATACAAGCCTTCACCTTTTCAAGAATTTCACTGCGGCCGGTGATATTCCAGATGTTTTCCCGGTCATTAGCAGTCTGCTCGAACTTTTCAAAATATTTCTCAGCCTGATCAAAATGCTCTTCCGCTTTGAGCCGGCGGTTTTTAATCAGTTCTTTTGCGGGGACAGGAACATACTGAGGCGTATTTCCATGACTGACAAAAACATCTCCCCTTAACACAAGGCTTTCCAAGACTTCATAAATTTTAGAACGGGGAACTCCGGATTTTTTGGCAACGGCATAGCCTGTTAAAGGTGATTCTTGCAATAATGCCAAATACGCTTTCGATTCATATTCGGTAAAATTGAGGTTTTTTAAAATGTCTAACATATTTTCTTTCATATATCCTCCAATATAAAGAGCAATCGCTGCCTTAGTAATCGCTATTTTAACAAACCATATTGATTTATTCCAAACTGATTGATACACTTTTATAAGTAGTTACTTTTGTAGTCACTAAATGATTGAGGGGATTTTTTAAAGGGGGAGAGAACAATGCACAGCTTACTCGCATACATACCGATCGCTGCCATGATGGTTATCATACCGGGGGCAGATACGATGCTTGTGATGAAAAATACGCTTAGGTATGGCCCGAAAGCCGGCCGTTATAACATTCTCGGATTGGCAACAGGACTTTCCTTTTGGACGGTGATTGCCATTTTAGGATTATCAGTGGTGATCGCAAAGTCAGTGATTCTTTTCACAACGATCAAATATTTGGGAGCGGCATACTTAATTTATTTAGGTGTAAAAAGTTTTTTTGCTAAAAGTATGTTTTCGTTAGATGACATGCAATCCCAAGCAAAAAATATGGCAAGTTCTCCGAAACGTTATTATAAAACTTCCTTTATGCAGGGATCACTCAGTAACATTCTCAATCCTAAAACTGTTTTGGTGTATGTTACAATCATGCCCCAATTTATCAATTTGAACGGAAATATAAACCAGCAGCTCATTATTTTAGCTTCAATCCTAACCTTATTAGCGGTGTTGTGGTTCCTGTTTCTTGTTTATATTATTGATTACGCAAAAAAATGGATGAAAAACTCGAAGTTCCAGAAAGTGTTTCAAAAAATTACCGGAATAATATTAGTAGGTTTCGGCATCAAAACTGGTTTGAGTTAACACTTAAATGAAGTGAATGAAATTTGAAACCAAAGTTTAATTTGTGTTTGACCCATAAAAAAGACAAGGGAGTGAGTATCCCTTGTCTTTTTTTTATTTCATCTTATGTCCTCTGCGGGTTTGCACCTTATACAAAATAATCAATAAAACAAACCAGACCGGGGTGACAAACAAAGCAATACGTGTATCATCCGCGAGTGCCAATATGACAAGAATGAACGCGAGAAATGCAAGTGTTAAATAGTTGGATAATGGGTAAAAAGGCATTTTAAATTTGTTTGCTTTCGCTTCATGCTGCCTTGTTTTTCGATATTTCAAATGGCAAATCACCGTGATGCCCCAAATAAAAATGAAGCATATTGTAGAAACACTTGTAATCAGTGTGAAGACTTGCTCGGGCATTAAATAATTCAGACTAACGCCAATCAGAATGGCGATGGATGAAAAGAACAGCGCATTGCTTGGCACGTTAGAAGAAGTTAATTTCTTTAATAGTCCAGGTGCGTGATGATCCTTTGCAAGCGAATAGACCATTCGGCTTGTGCTGAATAAAGCGCTATTTGCAGCTGATGCGGCTGATGTTAATACAACAAAATTGATCAAACTGGCAGCCACAACGATGCCTACTGCAGAGAAGACCTGAACAAATGGGCTTTCGTTTGGATTCAACACATTCCAAGGATAGATACACATAATCACGAAAAGTGCGCCAACATAAAAAAGTAAAATCCGGACAGGGATTTGATTGATGGCTTTAGGGATCACTTTTTGGGGATTTTCTGTTTCACCTGCTGTCAGTCCGACAAGTTCAATACCCACGAAAGCGAAGACGACCATTTGGAACGATAGGATAAACCCATGCCATCCATTTGGGAACATGCCGCCGTGGCTCCAAAGGTTGGTGAGGCTGGCAGGGCCGGAAGCTGCGGAAAAACCTTTCGCAATCAGGAAAATACCAGTTACGATCAGAGCCAGTATGGCAATGACTTTGATCAATGCAAACCAAAATTCTAATTCTCCGAAAAGTTTAACGGTGGCAAGGTTCATGATCAGCAGGATAATAAGCGCAAGAAGACCCGGCAGCCATTGAGGCGCATCGGGAAGCCAATATTGCGTATAAATGCCGACCGCCGTTAAATCAGCCATCGCGAGGGAGATCCAACAGAACCAGTAGGTCCACCCAGTGATAAATGCTGCCATGTTTCCTAAATAGTCCCTTACAAAATCAACAAAAGAGTGGTATCCCGCATTTGATAAGAGCAGTTCTCCGAGCGAACGCATAATGAAAAAGCAAAATACGCCGGTGATCAAGTAAGCAAATAAAATGGATGGTCCTGCAAAATGGATGGATTTACCTGAACCTAAAAATAAACCTGTACCGATTGCACCTCCAATCGCCATTAATTGTATATGCCTGTTTTTAAGGCCTCTAGACAATTTCTGTTGCTGGCCAAAATTGTCTTTGCTAGAATTGCCTATCAATTTTATTTTCCTCCAGTAATAAAAAGATGAGTAAAGTTTTATCGGATATTATAACATTTAAAAGAATAGATACTTTTATTTTTAAATTTTAAAACTATTTTAAGTGCTGTTACATGTCTTCTGGCTCTATTTTTCACTCGTGATTCTACCTGAATAGCAGAGTAAAACAGGAAAGACATTTGGACAATCTGACAGGCTAGCTTTAATCAGTAACGATTTGTATAATTGCATACCCACTATGTTTGAGACCTGCAGGGGGATCAAATCGAGAGAATCGGAGATAAAGTTTTTAAGCTTACAGATTTCTTAACCTTCAAAGTGGATTGCAAAAATGACGAAGTTTTGCAAATTGTAATACTGTGGCGGTCACATATTGTGTCCGTCTTTTTAGTTGTGAGCGAACTTAAGGGGTTATATTTGGGTAATTTGTCATGATCTATAAGATTCATTTTTTGTCATTGATGATTTTGACATCATTACATTCCCCGAGAATGATAAACTGTTTACTGATTATTACTTTTGAAGGGGACTGGCCCTCCAGAACTGAGCATCTATCATACTAATATGAGATGCAAATGATTCAAAATGTAAACATATACGCATAAAAGCCAGTTTTGTCAATCTGCTATAGAGACCTTTTTAAACGTGTATCAGCAGATAATCTCAACGCGGACTATAAAGTTTCGAAATATTCTTGTTAATGGCTTATCTAATAAGGACAAAGGATGATAGACGTGAGAAGAATAGATAAAATATACCATCAGCTCAAGCATAATTTTCATGATTCAACCTTAGATCATCTTTTAAAAATACAAGGGAATTCAGCAAAGGAGATTGCCGAGCAGCTGAAAATGGAGCGGTCCAATGTCAGCTTTGAATTGAACAATCTCGTCCGGTCCAAAAAGGTCATCAAAATTAAAACGTTTCCTGTAAGATACATCCCAGTCGAGATAGCAGAAAAATTATTCAACAAGAAATGGGATACAGAGATGATGGAAGTGAAAGACCTTCAGGCGTTTTCCGGAAATTCAAAGCAAAATCATCAACACATTTCCACGAATCCCCTAGAGCTTATGATAGGGGCAAAAGGGAGTTTGAAGAAAGCGATCTCCCAGGCAAAAGCAGCTGTCTTTTATCCGCCGAACGGTCTGCATATGCTCCTCCTAGGGCCGACTGGTTCCGGTAAATCCCTTTTTGCGAACCGAATTTACCAGTTTGCCATTTACTCTGACATATTGAAGGCCGGCGCACCATTTATTACATTTAACTGTGCAGACTACTACAACAACCCTCAATTATTGCTTTCTCAATTATTCGGACACAAAAAAGGTTCATTTACAGGTGCTGCCGAGGATAAGGCGGGTTTAGTCGAACAGGCCAATGGGGGCATTCTTTTTATGGATGAAATCCACCGTCTCCCTCCCGAGGGACAAGAAATGCTGTTTTATTTTATTGACAGCGGTTCTTATAACAGGCTTGGAGAATCTGAACATAAACGAACATCGAACGTATTGTTTATTTGTGCGACTACAGAAAATCCGAGTTCTGCACTATTGAAAACGTTTTTGCGAAGAATCCCAATGACCATTCATATTCCTTCGCTTGAAGAACGATCGCTTAAAGAAAGAGTGGATCTGACGACGTTTTTATTAGGGAAAGAAGCAGAGCGAATTAAGAAGAATCTGAGTGTGCATATCGATGTCTATAATGCGCTTATTCACTCTGCGAAATTTGGGAATGTCGGACAGCTGAAATCAAATGTCCAGTTAGTTTGCGCACACGGATTTTTGCATAACCTTGACAGAAATGAAGTTATTGAACTGACTGTTCGCGATCTGCCTGATGAAATCAAGCAAGAATGGATGTCCAGCAGCAAAAACATGCAAAGAAGCAAAGCCATTTCTGAATATGTCAATATTACAACGATTATCTCTCCGATTGTAGAAGATGAAACAACAAAAATTGACGAAGACCTCTCATTTAACTTATATCATTTGATTGAGGAAAAAGTGAAAACGCTTATGAAAGAAGGTTTATCCAAAAAGGATATTAACCAGTACATCTTGACTGATGTCCATTTGCATGTCAGAAGTTTTTTTCATCATCAAGCTTTTCAAAAAGACAACCTGCTGACATTCGTTGAAGATGATGTGATTCAAATGACAAAACAGTTAAAAGAAATAGCTGAACATGAGCTGGATTGCACATTTGACCGTAAGTTTATTTATTTCTTGAGTATGCATATTGACGCATTTTTAAAGCGAGGAAAGCAAATTGATGTTTTGAATACACAGGAGACAGATGAAATTCGTGATACTCATGTGAAAGAATATCGGGTGGCGATGATTTTTAAAGATAAAATTCAGGAATATTTTAAAGTGGCTATTCCTGAAATAGAAGTCATCTACTTAACGATGTTAATTCATTCCATCAAATCGTTAAAGGAGAACAAAAGAGTCGGTATTATCGTGGCTGCTCATGGAAACAGCACGGCGAGTTCAATGGTTGAAGTCGCGACAGAACTGCTAGGGAGTACGCCGATTGCAGCAGTTGACATGCCGCTTACTGTTTCACCTTCGGACATTTTTGAATGCGTAGCAGAAAAAATGAAACAGGTTGATGAAGGCGAAGGTGTTTTAATGCTGGTAGATATGGGGTCGCTTGCAATGCTGGAAAGCAGGCTGGAGGAAAAGACAGGCATTTCTATTAAAACGATCAGTAATGTTACGACTTCAATGGTGCTGGATGCTGTCAGAAAGGTCAACTATTTGAATTTAAATTTGCATGCGATCTATCAATCGGTCACGAAGGATTTTATCGAGTTGTGGGAGCGTCAGCCAGCGGCACCCGGCAAAAAGAAGGCATTGGTATCCATCTGCACCACGGGCAGCGGGACGGCCAAAAAGCTGGAAGACATTCTAACCACGATCGTAAACAAGGCCTCCGATACACCGATTCACATATTGACCGTATCATCGATTAAGCTGGCCAACAGCATAAAAGAAATCGAAAAAGAGTATGAAATCCTTGCGACAGTCGGAACGAAAGATCCTAAAATCAATGCTCCGCATGTATCTTTAGAAGTGTTAATTGAAGGGGAGGGAGAGAAGCTGATTCAACAGGCGATTACAAAAGGAAGCATCCCCTTGAGCAATGGATTGAACGAAGCAAATATGATTGTTAGGGAGCTTTGCGAGGATATCCTGAAAAAATACCTTGTCTTCTTGAATCCCCATCATGTGATCGAAATGTTATTGGAGTGGCTGCAAACCGTTCAAGATGAGCTGGGGGTCATTTTCAATAATGCGGTTTTGATCAAAGTCATTATGCACACGGCTTTCGCCTTTGAAAGGGTAATTAAGCAAAATCCGATCGCTTTCTCAGAGGAAGAAGAGATCAATGATCAGCTGAAGGAAATGGTGTACGTGACAGAGCGAACATTAGCCCCTTATGAAGAAAAGCTCGGACTTCGCATAAGTGATGATGAAAAATTATTTATAGCCGCCATATTTGCTGAAGAAGTGCATGGCCAGCTGTTTTAAAAACAGTTTTTTCATATGAACCTGTATTAAATGGAACACCATTTTAATACAGGTTTATTTTTTTCGTTTTAAGTGTTTCAACAACAAATTGCGATTGGCTGAAATAACAATGAAAACGCTTAACACAACTGTGTTGGCACGATCCTTGCATTATATATGGATGTACAAAACAGGAAAGGAGCAATAGACATGATTTCAGTTATTATCAGCGGTCATGGAGATTTTCCCATAGCATTAAAAGAGTCTTCAGGGATGATATTCGGTGAAGAAAATAACCTGATTGCAGTGCCGTTTTTTAAAGGGGAAGGAATACAAACGCTGCAAGAAAAATATCATCAGGCGCTCAAGGATATCCCGGAAGAACATGAAGTGCTTTTTTTAGTCGATATTTTTGGAGGGACGCCATATAACGCGGCAGCTTCCTTTATTGCTGAGGATCAAAGAATGGATATGGCAGCCGGCGTAAACCTGCCGATTCTGCTGGAGGTATTAAGCCTGAGAGAACATCTGGCTCTCAAAGATTTGCTGAACAACTTAAAAGCAATGAGTCAGCAAAGCTTTCAAGTGTGCAGTGAACATTTAGAAAAAGTAAAAACAGCCAATCAAGATACAAGAGAGGATGAATTATGATGAACATTGTGTTAGCAAGAATTGATGACCGCTTTATTCACGGCCAAATCCTGACAAGGTGGATAAAAGTCCATGCAGCCGACCGAATCATCGTTGTCTCCGACGATATTGCTCAGGACGAAATGAGAAAAACGCTGATCCTTTCTGTTGCGCCTTCAAATGTAAAGGCGAATGCCGTCTCGGTTTCTAAAATGGCAAAAGCATTTCATAGTCCGCGCTACGAAGGGGTAACGGCAATGCTCTTGTTTGAAAATCCGTCCGATATTGTATCTCTTATAGAAGCAGGTGTACCGATCAAAACCGTAAACGTCGGGGGAATGCGTTTTGAAAATCACCGCAGGCAAATCACAAAATCAGTCAGTGTCACAGAACAAGATATAAAGGCATTTGAAACATTAAGTGACAAGGGCGTGAAACTGGAATTGAGGCAGCTGCCTTCAGATGCCAGTGAGGATTTTGTACAGATTTTACGGAACGTAACAAAATAATCAAGGGGATGAGAATATGTCTTCATTACAAATTATTTTGTTGTTAATCATTGCAGCAATCACCGGAATCGCAAGTGTATTGGATGAAGGGCAGACACACCGTCCGCTTGTGGCCTGTACGTTGGTTGGCTTGGTGCTCGGGGACTTAAAAACGGGAATTATTCTTGGAGGCACACTGGAGCTGATGGCGCTCGGCTGGATGAACGTCGGGCTTGCCATGGCACCTGATACAGCGATCGCCTCTGTCATCTCAACCATTTTAGTTATTACCGCTGATCAAGGAATTGGCGAAGGGATTGCTGTCGCTGTTGCTTTAGCAGCTGCGGGTCAGGCGCTGACGATTTTTGTTCGGACGATCACTGTCTTTTTCATCCACCGCGCTGATCAATATGCGAAAGCGGGAAATATAAAAGGAATTGAAATTATGCATATTACCGCGATGGTGTTTCAAGCTTTGCGCGTCATGATTCCTACATTGATTGTTGCTTTAATTAGTGTCAGCGCTGTTCAGGCGTTCCTGGGAAATATTCCTGATGTCATTACAAAAGGACTGCAAATAGGCGGAGGCATTATTGTGGTTGTCGGGTATGCCATGGTGATCAATATGATGAATATTCCTTATTTAAAGCCATTTTTCTATATTGGTTTCTTATTAGCGGCGTTTACCGATTTTAACTTAGTGGGATTTGGAGCCCTTGGTCTCTGTCTGGCGCTTTTATACCAGCAGGTGATGCAAAAACAAAGCGCTCACGGAGCAGTCGCGGCCGCATCAGACAGTGGCAGTGTTGCTGTTTATGATGACGATGATGATCTTGATGCCTAAACGATGAGGGGGGAAGAAAAAATGGAGAAAGAAAAACGATTAACGAAGAAAGAAATTTTCAGCATGTTTATTCGTTCAAATTTTTTACTCGGTTCCTTTAACTTCGAACGTGTGCAGGCAATGGGATATTGTTATGTCATGATACCGGCGATCAAAAAATTGTACGGTCCCGGAGCGAAAAGAAACGAAGCCTTGCAGCGGCATTTGGAATGGTTTAATACACATCCGTGGCTGACAGCGCCTATATTTGGTGTGACGGCAGCCATGGAAGAAGAAATGGCGAACAATAAAGGAATTGACGGAAAAGCGATAAGCGGAATGAAAATTGGTTTGATGGGACCAATAGCGGGCGTAGGCGACCCAATTTTCTGGGGAACGATTCGTCCTGTCTTAGCTGCGCTAGGAGCCTCCCTTGCTTTAGGAGGAAACATTGCCGGCCCTTTGCTATTCTTTTTCTTGCTGAATGCCATAAGATTAAGCACAAAATATTATGGATTAAAGTATGGCTATGTGAAAGGAATGGAGATTCTTCAGGATTTAGCGGGGAATCGCATTCAAAAGCTTACAGAGGGCGCTTCGATTCTCGGATTATTTGTTATGGGGGCTCTCGTGTCCAAATGGACCACCATCAACATTCCAATCGTTGTATCCAGGATTAAGGATGAAAGCGGAAAAGTAGATGTTCAAACGGTACAAAATGTGTTAGACAGCATTATGCCGGGTGCGCTGCCTCTCGGATTAACGTTATTGGTGGCATGGATGCTTCGCAAAGGGGTGAATCCTCTTCTCATTATTTGCGGCATCTTTGTCATCGGGATTCTCGGGTATTGGGCTGGATTCTTAGCATAAGGTGTGTGAAGGAAAAAGAGAGAAACTGCAGCAGTCTTTTCATATATAAATCATTCGGATAACAGCGAAACAGAGGAGAATTGCCAGAAACGGACCAGCTTGCTTAGCAGTCTCTCTTGAAAGTGTTCAAACATGAAGAGAGGAGCGAAGGAACAAATGAAAAAGAGACTTATTCAAGTCATGATCATGTTCACCCTGCTGTTGACTATGGCATTTTCGGCAGATGCAGCCGATTCAAGCTACTATGATGAGGATTACCGTCCTCAATACCACTTCACACCAGAGGCAAACTGGATGAATGACCCAAACGGAATGGTATATTATGCCGGGGAATATCACTTGTTCTATCAATACCATCCATACGGGCTTCAGTGGGGGCCCATGCATTGGGGGCATGCCGTCAGCAAAGATTTGGTTACATGGGAACACCTTCCTGTTGCGCTGTATCCGGATGAAAAAGGCACGATCTTTTCTGGAAGCGCAGTTGTAGATAAAAATAACACAAGCGGTTTTCAAACAGGCAAAGAGAAGCCGCTTGTGGCCATTTATACACAGGATCGGGAAGGCCATCAAGTGCAAAGTATTGCCTATAGCAACGACAAAGGAAGAACATGGACGAAATACGCTGGCAACCCTGTCATTCCAAACCCGGGTAAAAAAGATTTTCGCGATCCAAAAGTCTTTTGGTATGAAAAAGAAAAAAAGTGGGTAATGGTGCTTGCGGCCGGTGACCGTATCCTCATTTATACATCAAAAAATCTGAAGCAGTGGACGTATGCAAGTGAATTTGGACAGGATCAAGGAAGCCACGGGGGAGTATGGGAATGCCCGGATTTATTTGAGCTTCCGGTAGACGGCAATCCGAATCAAAAGAAATGGGTCATGCAGGTCAGTGTCGGAAACGGAGCGGTCTCGGGAGGATCAGGCATGCAATATTTTGTAGGGGACTTTGATGGAACTCATTTTAAAAATGAAAACCCGTCAAACAAAGTTCTCTGGACGGATTACGGCAGAGACTTTTATGCGGCTGTATCCTGGTCCGATATTCCATCAACAGACAGCCGCCGGCTATGGTTAGGGTGGATGAGCAATTGGCAATATGCGAATGATGTTCCGACATCCCCATGGAGAAGTGCAACGTCCATTCCAAGAGAGTTAAAATTGAAAGCGTTTACCGAAGGGGTTAGAGTGGTCCAAACACCAGTGAAAGAGCTGGAAACCATTCGCGGGACCTCTAAGAAGTGGAAGAATCTGACCATATCGCCTGCAAGTCATAATGTGTTAGCAGGGCAATCTGGAGATGCCTATGAAATAAATGCAGAATTTAAAGTAAGCCCTGGTTCAGCTGCTGAATTTGGTTTTAAGGTCCGAACAGGTGAAAATCAATTTACGAAGGTCGGCTATGACCGAAGGAACGCCAAATTGTTCGTTGACCGGAGCGAGTCGGGCAACAATACCTTTAATCCGGCCTTTAACACCGGAAAAGAAACAGCCCCATTGAAGCCGGTAAATGGGAAGGTTAAGATGCGCATTTTTGTTGACCGCTCTTCGGTTGAAGTATTTGGGAATGACGGAAAGCAGGTCATAACGGATATTATTCTCCCAGACCGATCAAGCAAAGGGCTTGAATTATATGCTGCAAATGGCGGTGTAAAGGTAAAATCTTTAACGATACACCCTTTGAAAAAGGTATGGGGAACGTCACCTTTTATGTCCAATTTGACTGGCTGGACGAATGTAAATGGCACATGGGCCGACACAATTGAGGGGAAACAAGGGAGGTCGGACGGAGATTCCTTTATCTTGTCTTCAGCATCCGGGTCAGACTTCACTTATGAATCTGATATCACCATTAAGGATGGAAACGGAAGAGGGGCAGGAGCACTTATGTTTCGCTCTGACAAAGATGCCAAAAACGGTTACCTTGCCAATGTGGATGCGAAGCATGATCTAGTGAAATTCTTTAAATTTGAGAACGGTGCTGCTTCTGTCATTGCTGAATACAAAACACCGATAGACGTTAATAAAAAGTATCATCTGAAAACAGAGGCCGAGGGCGATCGCTTTAAAATCTATTTAGATGATCGTCTTGTGATTGATGCAAATGATTCCGCATTTTCAGAAGGCCAATTTGGCTTGAATGTGTGGGACGCGACTGCTGTCTTTCAGAATGTAAAGAAGGAGTCTTAATTTTAAAAAAGGCACAGACCCGAACAGTCTGTGCCTTCTCGTTATTTCAACAAGTTTAAAGATTCGCGGTTAAATGCTTCCAAATCATCAGGTGTTCTGCTTGTGACAATGTTGTGGCTGACGACTACTTCTGCATCTTTGTAGTTTGCACCGGCATTGATTAAATCTTTGCGGATGCTGCGGTAGCCTGTGATATCTTTGCCTTTTAGAAGATCCGTATCAATCAGTACTTGCGGGCCGTGGCAAATTGCGAAAACAGGTTTTTTGTTTTCGACAAATGCTTTTGCGAATTCACCCGGACGGTCATCTGCACGAAGCAAATCCGGAGAGAATCCCCCAGGAATTAAAAGTGCATCAAAGTCACTTGCATCCACATCAGAGATGGCTTTGTCAATCTTTACTTTCTCGCCATGCTTACCGGTAACTTCTTTGCCGGCTTCCAAATCGATAGCCACAACACTGTAGCCAGCTTCTTCGTATGCTTTTACCGGACTTGTATATTCGATGTCTTCGAATTGGTCTGTAACAAGAACTGCAATTTTTTTGCTCATAAAAACCCTCCTAATAACTCTCTATTCATAGAATAACAGGAAGATTGACCGGCCTTCAAAATATTTGCTTAACGAGATCGTTTTTCGTGAGTTTCAATAAAAGCGGGTCAGCCCCATATAAGGACTAACCTATTACAATGTGGAAATATCAATCACAAATCGATAACGGACATCGCTTCGGAGGATACGTTCGTATGCTTCGTCCACTTGGTCAGCTCCGATGACTTCGATTTTAGGTTCGATGCCATGCTCAGCTGCGAAATCCAGCATCTCTTGAGTTTCTTGAATTCCGCCGACTAGAGAACCTGCAATGCTGCGGCGCCCCATGATTAGGGAAAACACACTGTATGTGTCCGGCTTGGCAGGAGCTCCAACGTTTACAAGTGTCCCGTCTATACGAAGCATTGATAAATAGGCATCTACATCGAGATTTGCCGATACCGTATTTAAGATCACGTCAAAACGCCCGGCCAATGCAGTGAATGTAGCTGGGTCACTTGTTGCCAAGTAATGATTTGCCCCGAGTTCCAGAGCTTCCTCTTTCTTATTCATGGAACGGCTCAGGACAGTTACCTCTGCACCCATCGCATGTGCAAATTGAATCGCCAAATGTCCAAGGCCACCCACGCCTACAATCGCAACTTTTTTACCCGGGCCAACATTCCAGTGTTTCAGCGGAGAATATGTTGTGATACCTGCACACAACAGCGGACTGGCAACATCCATTTCCAAACGATCTGGGATTCGAACAACAAATCTGTCAGTGACAACGATTTTTTGGCTGTACCCGCCATAAGTGGGGTTTCCGTCGTAGTCTACTGAGTTATACGTTTGAACAACACCCTTCGTGCAGAACTGTTCCTCTCCGTTTAGACAGTATTCGCATTCTCCGCATGAGTCAACAAAACAGCCGACACCAACGCGGTCCCCGACAGCAAACTTTGTGACTTCTGCTCCAACGGCTGTTACGACACCGGCTATTTCATGTCCTGGCACCATTGGGAAGATGCCACCGCCCCATTCATCAAAAGCACTATGAATGTCTGAATGGCAAATACCGCTGAATTTAATATCGATTAAGACATCGTGCGGCCGTAATTCTCTTCGCTCAATCGTCGTTTGTTCAAATTTGGCTTTTGCATGTGACACGCTTAATACACGGGTTTGATGTTGATTACACATATGAACCTATCCTTTCTTCATCATAAGTGTTGTAAATAAAAACATGCACTTATTTATGTTTTATGGTGTCTTCAACATAACGATAAACCTTAAAGTCTGCTTTAAGGCAAGGGTTTTTTAAAAAAACCATTTAAAATGAACCTGATTTATAAGGTGAGATACAGTCAGAATGCAGAAGCTGTAATGATGCTGCGATCCCGGGGTGAAAGTTGTTCCTCTCTTGCCCAAATGTCACCGAATAGAACATCATCATGAAGTTCAGCAAACTTTGGCGTAAATTCTCCTAATTGTTCTCTTCCGGCAGTTTGTTTATTTGCCATTCAGCAATCCCTCCATCTAACCTGTTTTTATTGCATGGAGAAGTATAGAGTTTAAAGTGTGCTTTAAGGCAAGTCCCGAATATATAAACCCAGATTCAGCACTTGTTTTGAGCTTGACTTAAAGTTAACTTTAAGTGTTACCTTCACAACATACAGGATAGAGAGGTGAAGATCATGAATATTGCTCAGGTGGCAAAGCAGTTTGGCCTGACAGCCGCAACACTCCGATATTACGAACGTGTAGGATTAATCCCGCCTGTAAAATGAAAAGACAGCGGCATTCGCGACTATGATGAAGAAGATATCAAATGGATTGAATTCATTAAATGCATGCGAAATGCGGGACTATCGATAGAAGCGCTAATTGAATATACAACATTATTTACCGAAGGTGACCGTACAGTAGAAGCTCGAAAAAATATCCTGGCTGACGAACGACAGCGGCTGATAGAGAAGCGGAAAGAAATTGATGAAACAATTAAAAGATTAGACACAAAAATTAAAGATTATGATGGGAAATTGCGCGAAAACGAGGCAAAGCTCAAAAGCAGGCCTAAAACGGAAAGTCTTCACGGATCAGTGGAGCAAAGAAGGTAGCATTCCTTGCGTTTGAAGAGGGCAGGTTAAAACGAAGGATTTTGATTCTGGCCTGTTTTCTCCATCAAGAGATCGCATAAAAAGAGGTGGTTACGATTCCTTATTTGGATTGGAGAAATTGCAAACATTATCGGAGATCAGATGGAAAAAAGCGGGTTAATCTATTTACGGTCATAGGACCCGAACAAACAGTGCTCATTTTGAAGCTGAGGAACAGTTGTGGCCAATCAATATTGTTCCTCAGCAAATCAGTCATTGTATGTTAAAGGGTCGGCAATTGAATGGCTGTATCAATATTTTTTAAATTCAGCTTGACTTGTTCGTCAGTATTCCAAGGATGGTACCAGCCTTTTTCCATCATATAGCTCGAGAGTTGTTCGTGCATATCGAGTGCTTCTTCCAAATGGCGGATAAGGACTTCTTTTACTTCAGGCGTTCCGGCTTCAGTGGCTGCCATCGCATAATTTCTGACTCCGTTTTTTGCTGAAATTAATAAGTCCATAGCAATGATTTGGTCTGTTAGAACATTCATGCCAGTCAGATATTCTATGATAGGATTCATGATTTATTCATCTCCTCATTCGTGCTTTGCATTAGATAAAATAGAGGCAAATTCCTGCAGCTGGCGTGTGGTGATATCAACATCTTGCTGCATGATTTCTTTCAGCTTCGGATCAGATACCAGTGCTTTCATTGTTTTAGATTTCGTCAAACAAAGTGTCTTAAATGAAGTCATTTCCTGAACCTCAAGCACTTCGTGTAAGGCGTATTCCATTTCTGTAACCTCCGTTTTTTAAGGCTTTAACACAACTTTGATACAATCATCCATTTTTGAATCAAAAATGTCATAGCCATGCTTAGCTTCACTAAGCGGCAGGACATGGCTGACAACATCTCCCGGGTCAATTTTGCCCGTTGATACTAGTTCAAACATGTACGGCATATAGTGGATCACAGGAGCCTGTCCAGAGCGTATATTGACGTTTCGCTGCATGATATCGCCTAGCGGAAAACCGTTATATCTGCCTCCGTACACACCTGTAATTTGTATGGTTCCTCCTTTGCGAACAGCTTGAGAGGCAATGACCAATGCACTCATTGTTCCGCCATGAAGCTTTAAGCCGCTGGCAAGGAACTCGAGATCGCTCATTTTACCATCCATCCCAACAGCGTCAATGACTACATCCGCTCCGCCTTTCGTGATTTCCTTTAAATAATTCCCTGTATTCTCATGGTCTTCAAAATTAACGATTTCTACTTTGTTTGTACGTTTCGCATGCTGTAAGCGATAGTTTACATAGTCAACTGCTATGACGCGTTTTGCGCCTTTTAGCCAACAAAACTTTTGAGCAAACAGGCCGACTGGTCCGCAGCCGAGAACGATAACAGTATCGCCGTCTTTTACACCGGCATTGTCCACACTCCAAAAGCCGGTGGTCATAGCATCGGCAATCACGCTTAATTTCTCATCGGGTTCCTCACAAGATTCAGGGATTTTAAAATGGGTAAAATTCGCAAACGGCACTCTTAAATATTCAGCTTGCCCGCCTGGATAACCGCCAGTTTGCCCTGAATAGCCGAAATAAGCACCCATTTCCCCATTGTCATTAGACTGATCACATTGGCTTTCCAGCTGGTTTTTACAAAAAAAACATTCACCGCAGGCGATCGTAAAAGGGATAATGACGCGGTCACCTTTTTTGACCTTTGTAACCCCTGGTCCAACTTCTTCAACAATTCCCATCGGTTCATGGCCGATGACATAGTCTTCATGGAGATTAGGAATCAATCCATGGATTAAGTGTAAATCTGATCCGCAAATGGCTGTACTGGTGACTTTGATAATCATGTCATCGGATTTTTCAATCTTTGGATCGGGGACATCTTTGACAACAACATTTTTAATGCCTTGATACGTTACTGCCTTCATGCTGTACAACCTCCAGTGTTAGTGTTCATCAGGTGTCCGGTCAAACATCCCTTTGCGATTTGTTTCATCAGGAAAGAGGTTCATATTGCCGACCATGATCGTGTTTTTTGCAGAGAGCTGATCCAGCTTATACTGTTCGCTCAGCTCATATGGGTGGAACCATTTTTTGCTGATCATCAGTTCCGTAATCTCTTGGTGCATCGCAATTCCTTGCATCAGCTGTTTCCGAAGCAGTGCTCTTACATCTGGTGAAGCGGTTTCTGTCAAAGCTACAGCAGTATTCCTTACGCCTTCCTTAGCTCGTATAAGAAAATCCATCGCGAATGTAGTGTCTGCTAGTTCAGGCACATTCAGCGAATTAATGGGGTCTAAATGATCATTATTCAAAGAGGCTTACCTCCCTTTCAATTGATGATTGGCGTTGGGCGGCTTTGAGGGACAGGGGCCTGAAATGAGGCACGCTCATAAACCGCTTGTAATTCAGTAAGGTCTTGAATGGATTGCTGTACATCTTTTTCCATCAAGTCCTTCAGTTCTTGGTCAAACACAAGCCCTTGCATTAACTTTGATTTCGCTATACAAAGTGTTTTAAAGTTCACGATTTCATGTAAGTCAACAGCCTCATGAGCTGCCAATGTTTGATGATCCATATTGATGTAACCTCCTTTTATCAACGTTACATTTCCCGAAATGAAGTTGAAGCATACAGAAAATACACTCGGTATCATTTTTTGTTTTAAGAATCGCTGTTTTTGCTCGTTCTTATGACATGGACTAAACTGCACTTAAATCAGATATAAGGGTGAAGTGTGGAAATTTATTTATGGAAACTTGACATAGGGCTGTCAGGTTTCTTTGGTATCATTAAATTGGATGACCAGTAAAAGTATGGTTTTATAGGAGGCACTCGATATGAAGCTGTTACAAATTAGACTGTTGGTGAATGATTTTAAGAAAAGCGTCGAGTTTTATAAAGATTCATTAGGACTTCCAATAAGTTGGTTAGAGAATGAAATGGAATATGCACTCTTTGATAATGGGGAAACGAAAATAGAGCTTTTATCTCGAGAAACGATGGCTGAAATCGTTGGAGAGGAAAAAAAGTCCTTGGAAGGAGAAGCTCAATCAAAATTTTTGCTTCAGTTTAAGGTAGAAGATGTTGATAAAACGTATGACGATTTACACGAAAAAGGAGTTAAATGTGAGAATAAACCGCATGATCGCAAGGAATGGAGTGCCCGAGTTGCTCACTTCAGAGATCCAGATCATAATCTGATTGAAATATATAAAATGTTATGATTTTTCGACTCGCAAAATCATAGAATAACGTTTGATAACGTATCTAATCATTTTTATACGCCCTGGTAAAAGAAAGCAAAGTCATAATAGGTTGCGGACACTGAACTTGCAGCATTTACGCTGATTTGTATGGTGTCCGTTTTTGATTGGTGAAAAAGGTGGAGTATCTATGAATCGAGAAGAAGCGTGGATACAAGGAAGCAGTACACTGATTGAGTTAATTGGTGGAAACGAAGCCGCTTGATCCATGTCCTTTTTCCTGATTGTCAATCGTGATTACCGACTGGACAAATGATTAAGAGCCAAATGTAACACACCATCAATATCAAGCCTGACTACCATTTATTTTGTATCCTTAATTGTCGAAAACATAGGAATAATTCCACTTTTGAAAGATCTAGTTTATGGTACATTGATAAATATATGGGAGGGGAGGAGGCATGGTATCTGAAAGTAAATCCTTAACTGGATGTAAGAAAGTCAAACGTACGGCATTTATAAGGGGAGGGTATAAGGTGAATAAGTTAAAGAGGCTAAGTATGCTAACGGTGATGATTGCATCTGTGTTCATCCTTTCTAGCCATGCACTTGCGGCTCAGTATTATACGGTTTCAACAAGCAGCGGTGCTCCTGTCAACATGCGCAGCGGCCCAGGTACAAGTTGGGGAATTGTAACGACCATTCCGAGCGGAACCCGCATCCCGATCTATTGCTACAAAACCGGTACAACTGTAACTGGAAAGTATGGAACGAGCAATATTTGGAATTACACAGAGCGGACGCTTGCCAGCGGGGAGATCGTTCCTGGATTTGTCTCTGATACATATATGTATACAGGCTCAGACGGTCCGGTTGTTCCTAAATGCAGCTGGTAGCATATGTTCTATCGTTTCTTAAAATGAAGGAATTGAAGAAAGAGGGATGACATTGACTAAACTGAAAATGCTGAGTATGTTAACCGTTATGATTGCATCATTATTCATTTTTTCCAGTCAGGCACTTGCCGTTCAGTACTTTACTGTCTCAACAAGCAGCGGTGCGCCTGTCAATATGCGCAGCGGTCCTGGTACAAATTATCCTATTATGCTTTCCATTCCGAGCGGCTCCCGTGTTCCTTATTATTGTTATGCTTATGGAACGACTGTTACAGGGAAGTATGGAACGAGTAATATCTGGGACCAAATCCAGTGGAAAGATTCCCGGGGTGTCGTGAATATTGGATATGTGTCTGACACATATGTGTACACAGGATCAGACGGCCCTGTCGGTTACAAATGCAATTAGCTAAATACTCCGTACAATAGAATCTCTTCTTAAGGGCCTATCTAGGACGAACCATACCAACTATTGTTGTTGGTATGGTTTTTGTTGCGATGAAGTCTTCCATACCTGCATTTGTGGTGATTTTCAAAAGAGATTCATGATGTTAGACACTGGTTGTTGTTGAGGACAAAATAACGAGCCGCTTTAGAGTTGTATCTAATGGTATAAATACGGAATTAAGATAGGAAATAATCAATAGGAGAACGTAATGTACAAACCTATTTTTCGATGAAATTCCTAATATCACTTTGGTTAAACATCTCACATTGCGTTCTCGTTAGTGAAAAGTTCTTTTTACGCTTCGTGAAATCTTCTCTAATTCCATAGTTAGTTTTACCTGTCCTATTATGAAAATTTTAATGAATCCTTAACACGTATGTTTCTTTTCTTTTTCTAACATGTCGTGTAACCTCTCAGAAAATTCTTTATGGTATATTGTGTACCCCGTATGATTTCCGGGGAATTCAACCAATTCTGTTTTCAATTGTTCCGCTAGGGCGTTCGCGCAACGATAAGGAAAAAGCTCCCGAGAAGCACTTCCGCCAGCTGGGAGTACCTTCATCGGTGAAGATGTAAACACAGTTTTTAATGCTTCGAAATCTAATGTATAGTTGAGAATTCCTTGAATTTCATACTCAGTGAAATACGTTGAATTGCCGAGAAGCCGCTTTGTCAGCACAGCCTTTGATTGTTCGTCTGTCTCTAATCTTGACATTAACTTAATGACTTCACTTCGATGATTTTTCTTAAGGTCTTCCATAAATTGCTCGGCTTGTTTCAGCTCATTTCCATGCAGAAGCTGCAATAAGATTGGTTCGTGTGGGATCATGACATGTACTTGTTCGGGATGGCGTATGCACAGATCAAGCCCGATAACAGCCCCGGAGCTGCTTCCAAATACGTATGCCGGCTTATTGGTGATTTTGGCTAGAAGACTGTGAGCATCGTCACTGTGTGTTTCCACACGGTAATCCTCAATCTGATTGGCGAGATTGCTGCGGGAATGGCCGCGGCGATCGTAAGTAACAACCGAGTACCAGTTAGCCAGATGATTGGCAACATGATGGAACTTGTCGGCATCACCGCCTCCGCCGTGGACCAAAAGAATGATTGGACCTGAGCCACGCACCTGATAGTGGATGTTCGCGCCGGGTACTTGCAACGTTCCATTGTTTATCGTCATTTGTAGGACCTTCCTTTCTTCTCCTCTCCCTTAACTTTACACAATTGGCCAATGGTATCATATGCAGGAAATAACTAAGAAACAAACTCGCCATATAAAAAGCACTGATTATTTTTTATCAGTGCTTCCGTTTTGTTTATTTAGAGTAGACAATTTTTTTTATTGTTTCAATAGAGAGGTGATATTCATCAGATAATTGATGAATGGTTTTGCCGTTTTTAAATGCTTTTTTAATAGAAGCGTTTCTGTCATCGATCAGCTTTCTTGTTCCTGAACACGCACCCCATTTTTGATGAGAGGATTCAGGTTTAGGGATATATATTGTTTTTCCTTGAACATACTTTTGAATTTCCGATATCAGCTTTTCAGGTAAAATAGCGGTTGCTTTTACATATGCCATTTCTGCCAGCTCCTTATTTTTTTATGTCAAATAAGGTGCAAAGCCACTATATCAGAAAAGCTTACTTGGGCGATCTTTTAGAAAGTCTACCCCATGCAAAGTATCGCCTTCCCAATAGTAGGCTTTGCATGGGACGTTGCGGAATCTGGCATTCTCATCTTGCTTGCCATTTACATCACCTCCCTAACGATTTTCGATGATCACTTCCATTATAAAATAGAGTAAAGCCTATGGCATCTTGTTAATGAAAGTTGAAGCAGTATGAAAGGGACCTTCCCAGTGAGAGGGGCTAAGGCTGATTGGCAATGAAAAGAGTAAGATTCAAGCTATATTACTTTAGATTCAAAATATTTACAAATTGATGTATTTTCAACAATAGGGCAGTTTCATCATGTATACTGAGTCTGTATTTACAATATTTAGAAAGGGGAAGTAAAATGAAAATCAGTATGCAAAAAGCAGATTTTTGGAAAAAAGCAGCGATCTCATTACTTGTTTTCACCATGTTTTTTACCCTGATGATGAGCGAAACGGTTTTTGCGGCGGGACTGAATAAAGATCAAAAGCGCCGGGCGGAACAGCTGACAAGTATCTTTGAAAACGGCACAACGGAGATCCAATATGGATATGTAGAGCGATTGGATGACGGGCGAGGCTATACATGCGGACGGGCGGGCTTTACAACGGCTACCGGGGATGCATTGGAAGTAGTAGAAGTATACACAAAGGCAGTTCCGAATAACAAACTGAAAAAGTATCTGACTGAATTGCGCCGTCTGGCCAAGGAAGAAAGCGATGATACAAGCAATCTCAAGGGATTCGCTTCTGCCTGGAAGTCGCTTGCAAATGATAAGGAATTTCGCGCCGCTCAAGACAAAGTAAATGACCATTTGTATTATCAGCCTGCCATGAAACGATCGGATAATGCCGGACTAAAAACAGCATTGGCTAGAGCTGTGATGTACGATACGGTTATTCAGCATGGCGATGGTGATGACCCTGACTCTTTTTATGCCTTGATTAAACGTACGAACAAAAAAGCGGGCGGATCACCTAAAGACGGAATAGACGAGAAGAAGTGGTTGAATAAATTCTTGGACGTACGCTATGACGATCTGATGAATCCGGCCAATCATGACACCCGTGACGAATGGAGAGAATCAGTTGCCCGTGTGGACGTGCTTCGCTCTATCGCCAAGGAGAACAACTATAATCTAAACGGACCGATTCATGTTCGTTCAAACGAGTACGGTAATTTTGTAATCAAATAAGCAGTGAGGAAAAGAAACCGCTGCAGATGAACTCAATCTAAAAGATACCAATGATGTTGGTATCTTTTTATTTGCAGTAAAAAGTATTCAATTTTCTCTATAATGATTATGTCATGCTTGAGGCAGATACATGAAAGGACCTTGGCGATTTCATAAAATACAATATAGAGGCTTTTTTAAAGCCATGCAAGATTACAATGGATCTGTGCAAGAAGGCGCATTCAATCCATCTATTAACGATGGAAAGGGGGAGGCTTTTTGCACAGTCCATCTACATCATTTGATAGTCTCCATGCGTATAAACTGTTCCGTCCATAATACGTCGTGCGGTACGGACGATCTTTATACCAGTGGGCTCCACCATTGTTTCAATAATACCAGAAGAATGAGCTAGCCGAACCTTTGTAGAGTGGTTTTTTGCTATTCTTGCAGGGATTGCACCTTCCACTGAAAGGGCTCTTGTTGTACATATCGCTCCAGTGACAGCCAGTGCTTGATGTGGCTTTTGCATGGACATCATCCTGATGTGTAAGTCCATCTCAACGCTTGAATGCCAAGCACCTGTACTATCTTTATATTTCTCTGGTTTTGCTACTATAGCCAGTTTGGGGACAGCCGGCGATAACTTTGTAGCTGAAAATCGACTGGCAAAGCCGCATTTCTCTGCCGCAATGGATCTTAATTCTTCAAATTGAGCCAACTGTAAATCAGTAAATTCTTCTGCAAGTTCCGTTCCCTCCAGGCCGATACTGCTGGCTTCCACAAAAACTAATGGATTTGCATAGTCGATAATAGACACCTCTATTTGGCCTTGACTTGTATCTAAAAACTCCGAACTATTTCCAGTAGGCAATAAATGACCGGTAACTGAACCAGCGGCATCATGAAAGTTTAAATAGATTGGAGATCCAGATCCAGGCACTCCAGATATCGTAACATCTCCGTCATATTTGACCTGACCGTCTTCCACTTCCACTTCCGCAATGATCATTTTATTCGTATTGGTATTCAGGATCCTTACCGCAGTCATTGGTTCTGTCGCTTTTACAAGTCCTTCTTCGATAGCAAATGGACCAACAGCAGCGGAGATATTTCCGCAGTTCCCCTTAAAGTCCACCTTTTCTTCCGAAATGCTGACTTGACCGAAAGTATAGTGAACATCAATATCCGAAGTATATGCTTTCTTTATTATTGCCACTTTACTAGTAAGGGAATTACCGCCACCCAAACCATCTATTTGTCTTTTATCAGGACTTCCCATGACATCAAGCAAAAAGGGCTCCCATTCGTTTTTATTGTTAGGCATGGCTGATTCGTGGAAAAAAACGCCTTTGCTTGTTCCGCCTCTCATGATTGTTACATTCGTCTTGACCATCGTCATCATCCTCATCTTAAAGGTAGTATTTTTTATGTTTTTTAGTGTAGAAGGTAAAAAAATAAAAATAAAATATAAGTTTTCTTAATATTCGATAAAAAAACTTTTATAATTGTGAAAGAAGGACTAGAAAGGAAGATGAAAATGGATGAGAAAGATTGGATTTTATTGAAAATTCTTCACGAAGAACAAAGTGTAACAAAAACAGCAGAACGATTATTTACATCACAGCCTTCCATCACTTATCGGTTGAATAAGATTGAGGAGATTTTCGGAATTGAATTATTCACCAAAAGGCATAAAGGAATTACCTTTACTGCGGAAGGAGAACACTTGGTTGCTTATGCAAGAAGAATGCTACAGGAACTTCAAGATACCAAAGATCATATCTCTAATCTAAGCAAAGAGGTGCAAGGACATCTAAGGCTGGGGGTATCAAGCAATTTCGCTCAATATAAGCTCCCTAAGTTATTAAGGGAATTTTCCACTATGTATCCTAATGTCCAATATAGTGTACAAACAGGCTGGAGCACAGATGTCATGAAATTATTAGATGCTGGTATTGTACAAGTCGGTATACTGAGAGGAAGCCATCGCTGGAAAGGGGTGGAGGAACGGCTGACACGGGAAAAATTACATATCATCTCAAAAAAACCAATAACGATAGAGCAGCTTCCTTTTTTACCTTTTATCAAATATAAAACGGATGCTTCTTTAAAAACGATTATAGAAGATTGGATGCATACGAATCTAAAACAAGCCCCCATTATTGCAATGGAAGTGGATCGACAAGAGACTTGCAAAGAGATGGTAAAGCATGGTCTTGGTTACTCCATAGCACCAGAAATTTGCCTGCAGGAATCTGATCATTTGTACACAATGGAACTGTATAATGCTAAGGGTAAGCCTCTAATGAGAGATACTTGGCTAATGTACGATCAAAAATCATTAGGAATCAAACTCGTTAAAGCATTCATTGATTTTTTAAAGGGTGAACAAATGGTAACCATTTAAAGTTATGATAGAATTTTTTTTGAAACACAGTAAAAAAATATTTATTTAACTTATTACACCGTATAAGATATGTTAATCAAAAGTCATTTGAAAGCGCATTCTTGGAGGTGTAATATGCTTACTATTTTAGGTTTTTCGATGGTAACTGTTTTTACAATATTAATAATGACAAAGAAAGTCTCGCCTATTGTTGCCTTGACCATCACTCCCATTGTTTTTGCTCTTATTGGAGGTTTTGGTAAGGGTATTGGCGACATGATTTTAGAAGGAATTCAAACAGTTGCAAGTTCAGCGGCATTGCTATTGTTTGCTATTCTTTTTTTCGGAATTTTAATTGATGCAGGTTTATTTGATCCGCTAATAGAAAAAATTTTATCTATAGTAAAGGGAGACCCTGTGAAAATAGCGATAGGGTCTGCCGTCTTGGCAATGCTTATCGCTTTAGATGGGGACGGTACAACAACCTATATGATAACAGTCTCAGCAATGTTACCTTTGTATAAAAGAATTGGTATGAATCCCATGGTTATGGCGACATTAGCAATGCTGTCGTTGAGTATCGTTAGCGGAATGACTCCATGGGGCGGACCAGCTACAAGAGCGATTTCAGTGCTGGGTTTGGATCCTTCAGATTTTTTTGTGCCATTACTTCCGACCATGCTTGGAGGTATTGCTTGTGTGATATTTCTGGCTTTTCTAATGGGAAGGAAAGAGAGGAATCGAATAGGCATCGTTCAATTAAAGCCTAGACATATAACAAAGGACAGCTCTCAATCTTATATGGCTGCTAGTTTGGAGAGCGAGCAATTGAAAAGACCACGCTTAATATATCTTAATTTATTCCTCGTTATAAGTATCATGGTGTTTATTGTGCTTGGAACTAAGCATCCGTCAGTTTTATTTTTAATTGGTTTTGTTCTTGCCCTTACTATAAATTATCCGAATGTAAAAATGCAGAAGGAGCGAATCGCCGAGCATTCTGGTAATGCCATAACTGTAGTATTATTGGTATTTTCAGCAGGAGTATTTGCTGGTATATTATCCGGGACAAAGATGGTGGATGCCATAGCAGGATCATTAATATCCGTTATTCCCTCATCAATGGGAGGGTTTTTCCCCGTTATTGTAGCACTCACTAGTATTCCGTTTACTTTTGTTTTATCAAATGATGCATATTACTTTGGTATGGTACCTATCTTTGCAGAAGCTGCCTCAGCATATGGTATAGAACCAGTAGAAATTGCAAGGGCTTCTATAATGGGGCAGCCGGTTCATCTGATGAGTCCATTGGTTGCGTCAACAGTATTGCTAGTAAGCATGCTTAAAATGGACTTGGGGTCATTTCAAAGGTTTGCCGTTAAGTGGGCTGTAATTACATCATTAGTTATTACGTTGTTAGCAATCATTACAGGGGCTATTACTATTTTGTAAAGAGACACTCCTCTGCATTTTGATGACAATGCAGAGGAAGCAGCAGTTTGTATTCCCTCGACTTATCAAAAAGTTGCCGGAAAAGTATCGAGAGGCGCTCGAACTGACTGAATTTCAAGGGTTATCACAAAAAGAGTTAAGTGAAAAGCTCGGCATTTCTTACTCGGGCGCAAAATCAAGGGTGCAACGCGGACGGGGAAAATTAAAACAGCTGCTTGAAGGTTGCTGTCATATTGAAGCGGATCGATATGGAAATATCGTAGACCTTCGTATTGTAAAGGAAACTGACTGACAAAGTCAGTTTTTTAATGAAACTGGCCATCAGCTGCCAGATACGATTCAGTCATATGAGGAGCATTTTCCCTTTGATGTTTGCAAGGGATATATGTATAATATAAATCGTAATGTTTTCGATTTAATGAAAAAGGAGTGTTGGAATGAAGATTTTATTTGCAAAGAGGTTAGGTATATTCGCTATAGGTTCATTACTCGTATTGGCAGGATGTCAGACTTCCGGTTCATCAAAAGGTGAGTCTCAAAAAACAACATCATCCTCAGCAGTTGAAGAAGATTCTTCTAAAACGCAAAAGCAAACATCTGAAAGTCATACACACGAACATTCTCACGATCATAGTCATGCACATGATGAAGAATCCGAAAAAATTTATGAAGGCTATTTTAAAAACAATCAAGTAAAGGACCGCTCACTTTCTGATTGGGAAGGAGATTGGCAATCTGTCTATCCATACCTGCAAGATGGTACTCTTGACGAAGTGTTTTCATATAAATCAGAACACGAAGGCGACAAGACAGCTGAAGAATATAAAGAGTATTATAAAAAAGGGTATAAAACAGATGTTGAGCGTATTGTAATTCAGAAAGATACTGTAACGTTCTTCAAAAACGGAAAAAAATACTCTGGTAAGTATACGTATGACGGGTACGAAATTTTAACATATGAGGCAGGCAATAGAGGGGTGAGATACATATTCAAACTAGTTAAAAAAGCTGAAGGGCTTCCTCAGTATATCCAGTTTAGTGATCATAGTATCTATCCGACTAAAGCTAGTCATTATCATCTCTATTGGGGTGACGACCGCGAAGCTTTACTTGATGAAGTCACACATTGGCCTACCTACTACCCGACAAAAATGGACGGACACGATATTGCCCATGAGATGATGGCGCATTAATTGATGATTAGTATGAAGTTTGGTGTTCTTTTATAAATAATGCTGAAACATGCCCATAGGCACCAGTGTTAGCTGCTGACTCTTCGTCAGCAGCTTTTTGTCTTTTTAAGTTTTTTTCTCTCCGCCGGACGTAGACTTCTATCTCATTGGCACCTGAAAAATAAACAAAACATTAATAAAACAACATTATTTCATTAACAAAGTTTAGATACGATCTAAATAAAAAGTGTTATGAGATAAGTAAGGGAGATATGATAAAAAATGAAAATACTAAGGATGAAGAAGCATTTAGCAGTGGCTTTATGTTCTCTGGCATTATTTCAAAGTTCTATGAGTGTTTGTTATGCGAGCACAACAACGAATCCAAAAACAGTAACTCCGCCCCCGCCCCCTCCTTCAGGATATTTCGTAGATCATTACAAAAATAACAGCTCTGTACATACTACTGTGAATTCTAATCCCGTGATCGGGGTGCTATCTGAATTTAATAAGCTTTGGACGCCGGGAAGCACTTGGGATAGTGGTGCCAAACTGAACAGCAGTGTGTTGGATGCCAACATTCAAAAAGTTGTTGACATCGCTGAACGCCGCACAGTTAGTGAGGAAAATGCCGCATATTTTGATGATCGCAGGAATCAGAGCTACAGTGTGATTGACGGTCTTGGTCCGCTTACCGATGTATATCGAATGGAGGCGGGCGCGACGACAACGATTAACAGTATCCCGGCAGATGCGGTGACAAAAAAATATACTGACGAAGGAACCAATTCTGGCAGCACGAGTTCCAGTCTCGGCAATATGGTGAGCTTGGTCAATACGTTACGCGGCACTTATTCCTCAACGAACCCGGCTAAGGGATACTTCCAATATCCCCGCCCGTTTCGCTGGGAAAGCAATTCTATTCTTGTTCCAACTCTTGTTCCCGCTATCAATCCTGATCCGAGCAAAGACGGAGGTTTTCCGAGCGGACATACGAATGCTGCATATCTCAGCGCTTTTGCTATGGCTTATGCCGTACCGGAGCGTTATCAGGAGCTCCTTACCCGGGCTTCGGAGCTCGGCAATAACCGCATTGTTGCCGGTATGCATTCCCCGCTTGATGTAATGGGAGGACGTGTCATGGCGACTGCCTTGGCGGCAGCTATTTTATCTGATCCAGCCAATAAACGTTTGAAAAAGGCTGCTTATGATGAGGCCCATAGGAAGTTGTTGACGCAAACTGGTACAGCGGAAGACCGATTCAGCGATTATAGTAAGAATAAAAAACAATACACCCAACGATTGACATATGGATTTGGTCAAATCCATTCACCTGTTAAACCAATGGCAGTTCCTAAGGGAGCTGAAGTTCTGCTGGAAACCCGTTTTCCTTATCTTGACCACACGCAGCGCCGTTGGATTTTAGCCACTACCGGTCTTCCTTACGGCTATCCTGTTCTTGATGATCCTGAAGGGTGGGGACGGCTTGATCTCTTTTCCGCCGCCGATGGATATGGCGCTTTTGCGAGAGACGTTACCGTGAATATGGATTCTTCAAAAGGCGGCTTCCATGCATTGGATCGCTGGCGAAACGATATCTCCGGCACTGGAAAGCTGACCAAAAAAGGAACAGGCGCGTTAAAGCTGGAGGGGAACAATACATACTCCGGCGGCACGCGGATCGATCAGGGAACGCTTGAGGGCGACTCGAAGACGGCCTTTGGGAGCGGTGACGTTTCAAACAACGGAGGCACCTTGAAGGAAGATGTCTCAGGAAAATTGGTTATCCGAGGAGACTACAAACAATCTGCCAAGGGTATACTTGAGCTGAATCTAAGCGGGAAAAAGGATATGCTTCAGATTATGGGCAAGGCTAAAATGAAAGGGACATTACGCCTCCATTTTACGGACAATTACGTACCGGCTGATGGATCCACAATCATCACCTATCAAAAGTTACATGGGGCATTTTCTTCAATCGAGACCATCGGATTGTCAAGCAAGTACAAAGTGGAAGTCATCTATAAGTCCAACCATATCCAATTAAAAGTCAAGGCAAAATAAGTTTGTATTCCAAGCATTTGCCACCTTAGAAAAAGAGCAGTTTACTCCATAAAGAATATGTTTTCAAGCTGGTGCAAGTTGGCACCAGCTTTTTTGTTAATTTGTGCCCGTTATGATTGATGATGCCGGTAAACAGGCAACGCACCGCCAGTAAACATACATAAGCAGTAGACCAACGGGAGCTTCTATATGTTTAATTAGCGTTGGAAGGATTTTTTATACGTGGGAAATAGTATAGAGGTTTGATGTTAGATAGTGCTGATCCTGTGGCCAATCAGATTGTTTTATTCACTTATTCATTTTTGGTTAAATTAAGGAGAGGTCATCAACAGTTAAAGAAAAACTAGGCAGTCATATGTTGAAGGAGAGACAACCAATGAAAAGCAGACAGGAGGCAATTGATTATTGTTTGAGTTTTAAAAATGCATATGAAGATTATCCGTTTCGTGATAAGAATTGGACATTAATACGACACGCAGAAAACAGTAAAGTGTTTGCATGGATATTTGAAAAAGATGACCATATTTGGATCAATGTGAAGTGTGAACCCGGTTTTCTTGATTTTTGGAGACAGAAATACACTTCGGTAGTTCCAGCATTTCATCTCAACAAAGACCATTGGAATTCTATCATTCTTGACGGAACTGTTCCAGAGGAAGACATATACGATATGATCAAACAAAGCTACATGTTAACTAAAACTAAGTAAGCCATTACCTGAGGGATAGGGTCACATACTAAAGCCTTGAAGCGCTAAAAGATCCTTGCGTCACATAATATGGAAGAAACGCAATGGCTTCTGGGTGGCATACGTATATTGGATCTTCTCCTGGAATGTATGGGATATCAGTAAACAAAGAGACATATACTTACAAAATGATTGAAAAAAGTGGTGTTGTCGGTGTGAATTTTCTTCCGGGGAGATGTTCGGAATTCATTCAAGCATTAGGCACCTTTAGTGGTAGAGATATCGATAAGTTTGAAGAATTTCATATTCAATACGTAGAAGGACTAAAAACCGAGGTGCCGATTTTAACTGATGTGTAAAGTGCACAGTATTTCCACTTTGGGCGATCAAGAGTGGATTGTTGGAGAAGTTTTACAGAGATATCAAGATAAAGAGTTTTTCTTAAAAAATGGAATGCAAAATTTAGAAAAATTGGATATACCGCTTCATATTGGAAAGTCTAGCTACCGGATATTAAATAGTAAAGCAGAGGAACATCAACACCCTTTTTAAAACAAAACGGATTGAAACATTTAGGTTCCTTCACATTCACATTCATTGTTACGTGGCATACATGCTCTTGAAGAACCCCCTATGCCTTGGGTTCATCTCACACGGGCCAAATGAATCTATCTAGACTAATATTCGTAAGAGTAGAGGAAACCTTTCAATGGATGGATGTGCAGTGGGTTCCGTTGGAAATCCTTTGACTTATACGAAGCAAAAAGAGACGCAAAGACCGCAAAGCTTCTTCAAAAATGCTTTGCGGTCTTTTATATTTCTAACCCTCGATTCATTTCACAATGGAAAGGTATTTCAACTTTCTCTTTCGATCAACAATAGTCCATATTTAAATAACTGAAAAGATCCCCGGCCCTTTGTATTCTAAGTGATTGGTGTCAGTAGCATGCACGAGATTGGAAGGGCGTGCTTAAGACAGAGCTTTAGATCATTACGAGACACTAGAACAGGCGGTAGAGCTTGGCGTGATAATCTGAATATTTCTGTATTGTTAATATATTGTCCGGAAATGAAATTTGAAAGCAGATTGAGAAATGAAAAATAACTTGGTTTGAAGAATAACGGAATGAAGGCTAGATTGTAAAAGTGGATATGTTTTAATGGTTTATGGCTGAAAGTATATCGAGTTTGTCGTAAACAACGAGTTAATTATCAATCTTTTGATATAGTTCTTTAACGGTTTCCACAAACATTTTTGTTGCATGAGATATTTGAGATGTTGTACAAATTCCTATGGTACGATAAGTACTTTCCTCCAACTCAATCGCCTTAATTTTGTTGCGGACGCCCTTAAGAACCAATTCAGGCCGAATATTAATTCCTAAATTAGCTTCAACAAGCGCTAGAATCGATTGGTCATCCGAAACTTCATATCGAACCTTTTGTTGAATATGATGCTCTTTAAAAAACGCAGCAACCTCGTTATCCCATCCTTTTTTAGGCTTAATTAAAGGAAATTCCTCTAATTGGTTTGCTTTCACTTTTAATTGTGTACTCAGCGGGCTCTCAAGAGAAACAATACAATATAATTTGTCCTTGATTAAAGGGGTGAAGCAAATCCCTTTCGTATTCACATAAGTATTGAAACAACAATCTAATTCACCTGATAAGACTGCTTTTTCTAAGTTTAAATAATCGTCCTCATAAATGTTAACGGTTATGCCTGGGTATTTTTCGTTGAATCGCTTGATAATGATAGGCATCCAGTTGGCTGTTACACTTGCAAAAGATCCTACCTTTATAACCCCTGTCTCTAACCCTCTCAAAGCAGAGGCTTCCTGAAATAATGCATCATTTAATTTTGTTATTTTTAAAGAATATTGATATATTTTCTCGCCCTCTCTTGTCAAAGAGATCCCTGTTCGGTTTCGAATCAAAAGTTTTACACCTAAATCTTCCTCAAGCGTTTTAATAGCGTTGCTAATCCCAGGTTGAGTGAGATGGAGCTCTGAAGCTGCTTTGCTGATATTTTGAAATTGTACAACCTTATTAAAAATATCGTAGCGTTGAAGTGTCATAGCAGATTTCCTTCCATAAAAAAATTGTATACCCAGCATATTTTATTTTTATTTTACTATTATCAATTTACTGAATAAACTGAATTTAAGTCAACACACAATTTTTTTGGAGGGGTTGCATGAATACACTAACAGACACGATATATTTGAAAAACTTTATTTCTGGCAAGTGGACAGATCCTGAAAAGCAGCAATATGAGGATGTTTATAATCCTGCAACAGGAGAAGCAATTGCTAAAGTACCTATTTCAGGAAAAAGTGATATTGATTTTGCTGTAAAGGAAGCAAATAAGGCATTTACTGAGTGGAAACGTGTTGCAGTTCCTAAAAGAGCCAGAATTCTTTTTACATACCAGCAATTATTAGTAAAACATTGGGATGAGTTAGCACATTTGATTACTTTGGAAAATGGAAAAACGTTCTCTGATGCTTATGGAGAAGTGCAGAGAGGAATTGAATGTGTTGAATTTGCTGCTGGTGCCCCATCCTTAATGATGGGAGAGCAATTGCCTGATATAGCAACCGGAGTTGAATCAGGAATGTACCGTTATCCTTTGGGTGTTGTGGGAGGAATTGCTCCATTTAACTTTCCTATGATGGTGCCTTGCTGGATGTTTCCTTTAGCTATTGCATGCGGAAATACATTTGTTTTAAAGCCTTCAGAACGCACCCCAATGTTGGCTAATCGCCTGGCGGAATTATTCAAAGAAGCCGGTTTGCCGGATGGCGTGTTAAATATTGTCCACGGAGCCCATGATGTTGTAAACGGTTTATTGGAGCATGAATTAATTAAAGCGGTTTCATTTGTCGGTTCGCAGCCTGTAGCGGAGTACATTTATAAGACGGCAGCAAAGAACGGAAAACGCGTTCAAGCGTTAGCGGGTGCGAAAAATCACAGTATCGTTTTAGAAGATGCCGATCTTGATGTGGCAGTGAAAAATATTGTAGGCGCAGCATTCGGTTCGGCAGGCCAGCGCTGTATGGCAGCATCCGTTGTTGTCGCTGTCGGAGACATTGCTGATTCTCTCGTCAGCCGTTTGAAAAAAGGTGCAGATGACATGGTGATTGGTGATGGAACAAATAAAGATGTCTTTCTAGGACCGGTTATTCGAAAGGAACAAAAAGAACGTACACACTCCTATATATCTTCTGGAGAAGCTGAAGGTGCAAAACTTGTAAGAGACGGAAGGCAAGATATGAAGAATGATAAAGGATATTTTGTTGGGGCGACAATATTTGATCACGTTCATACAAACATGAAGATTTGGAAAGAAGAAATTTTCGCTCCTGTTTTATCAATTGTACGAGTGAATACGCTTACAGAAGCGATTGAAGTTGCTAACCGTTCTGAGTTTGCCAATGGGGCATGCTTATATACAAACAGCGCCAAAGCAATACGTGAATTTAGAGAAGAAATCGATTCAGGAATGCTCGGAATTAATTTAGGCGTTCCGGCACCTATGGCTTTCTTCCCGTTCTCTGGCTATAAGCATTCATTTTATGGCGATCTCCATGCCAACGGGAAGGATGGAGTGAACTTTTTCACAAGAAAAAAGATGGTGACGGCACGTTACTAAACCCTATGCTTCCCACCATTCCATTTGGAAGAAAATCGATCGTAGAAATGAGGTCTTTCAATTGCAAAAAGAAGCGTCCCTAAACACAGAAGAATTAAGATTAAAAGATGCTAAATATGTGTGGCATGCGATGAAAGGTGCTGCCGAAGACCCTGAATTGCTAATAGCGGAATCCGCAAAAGGTGCCTGGGTGACAGATGCAGTAGGGAATCAATATTTAGACGGCATGTCAGGCTTATGGTGTGTAAATGTCGGATATGGAAGAAAAGAACTTGCAAAAGCAGCTTATGATCAGCTTGAAAAACTGCCTTATTTTCCGCTGTCTCATAGTCATGGTCCAGCTATCAAGCTAGCAGAGAAACTAAATCAGTATTTGGAAGATGACTATGTATTCTTTTTCTCAAACAGCGGCTCAGAAGCAAATGAAACGGCCTTTAAAATGGCAAGGCAGTACCATCAGCAAAAAGGAGAAGCCAATCGTTTTAAGTTTGTTTCCCGCTACAGAGCTTACCATGGCAATACAATGGGAGCGCTGGCAGCTACAGGTCAAGCGCAAAGAAAATATAAATATGAACCACTGGGCCAAGGCTTTTTACATGTTTCTCCGCCTGACTTATACAGGAAGCCGGAAGATGCCGTTACGCTGGAAAGCGCGGAGACCATCCATCAGCTTATGACATGGGAATTGAGTGAAACCATCGCAGGCGTCATCATGGAGCCGATCATTACAGGAGGCGGGATCTTAATGCCGCCGGAAAATTATTTAAAACGGGTGAAGGAAATATGTGATCATCATGGTGCGCTCCTGATTGTAGATGAAGTGATTTGCGGCTTCGGAAGAACAGGCAAGCCTTTTGGTTTTATGAACTATGGTGTAAAGCCGGACATCATTACAATGGCAAAAGGAATTACAAGCGGCTATATGCCATTATCTGCAACAGCCGTGCGCAGAGAAATCTATGAAACATTTAGCGGCGATGAAACAAACGATCGTTTTCGGCATGTGAATACTTACGGAGGCAGTCCTGCCTCTTGTGCAGTCGCATTAAAGAATATTGAGATTATGGAACAAGAAGGATTGTTTGAGCGCTCCAAAGTGTTAGGGGAAAGAATGCTTCAAGATCTTCAGATTCTCCTAAAACATAATCATGTCGGCGATGTTCGGGGAAAAGGCCTGCTGCTCGGCATAGAATTAGTGAAGAACAAGGAGAAGAAAGAACCGATTGAACTGGAGAAAATAAACGCAGTGATGAAGGCTTGTAAGGAGAAAGGTTTGCTTATTGGGAAGAACGGCGACACCGTCGCAGGCTATAACAATATTTTGCAGCTAGCTCCTCCTCTCAGTATTACAGAGGATGATTATCAATTTATCGTGAAAACGGTGAAGGAGAGTCTTCAAGTCATTTAAATCTCGGGGGTGGAACGATGATTCATATTTCAGAAACGTTTGAAGCAGTCCTTAAAGACAAAAAGGCAATTCAAAAGATGTACATTAACGGCGAGTGGGTTGAAAGTTCATTAGGACAAACGAGAGAAATTCTGAATCCGGCGAATAACACGGTCATTGCAACGGTTACTGAAGGAGGCGCAGATGAAGCTGATCGAGCTGTTCAAGCTGCGAAGAACGCCTTTTACAAGAACGGATGGAAAACAGCTTATGCCCGTACTAGAGCAGACCTGCTGTTGAAGGTTTCTAGAAAGCTGGAAGAACAAAAAGAAGAGATTGCAAAGCTCGAAACATTGAATAATGGAAAGCTCTACAGTGATTCATTAGTGGATGTTGAAGATGCGATTCATCAATTTCAATATTATGCCGGGCTTGCGATGCAGCCCCATGGCCAGACATATGAAGTGCCTGATGAAATTCAGGCAATGGTGATTCGTGAACCAATAGGGGTTGTTGCCCAGATTGTGCCATGGAATTTTCCGCTAGTCATGGCGGCGCAAAAAATGTCTGCTGCTCTTGCCGCCGGCTGTACTGTGGTGGTGAAGCCAGCCACTCAAACACCGCTCACCTTGATCCGGTTATTTGAGATCATTGATGAAGCAGGTTTTCCAAAAGGTGTTGCCAATTTAGTGCTCGGCTCTGGAACCACTGTAGGCAACACGCTAGTAACACATCCTGATGTTGATAAGATTTCTTTTACCGGAGGAACATCAACAGGAAAGCAAATTATGAAAGATGCCGCTGATACAGTAAAAAAAGTGGGCTTAGAATTAGGAGGGAAATCGCCAAACATTGTGTTTGCTGACGCAGATTTTGAAACAGCGGTTGACTATGCACTGTTAGCCATATTTGCCGGGCAGGGACAAGTGTGTTCAGCGGGTTCTCGTCTTATTCTTGAGAAGTCTATTTATGACAAATTTGTCCCGGAACTTGTTGCACGTGCGAAAAACATTAAAGTTGGCCCAGGATGGAAAGAGACGTCTGAAATGGGGCCGTTAATCTCTAGAGATCACATGGAAACAGTCCTGCATTACATTCAAATTGGAAAAGAAGAAGGAGCAAGTCTTTTGTGCGGCGGCATGCAGCTTATTGATGGTGAATTAGCGAACGGAAATTATGTGGCGCCAACCATTTTTACAGATACAACGCCAACAATGAGAATTGTACAGGAAGAGATATTTGGTCCTGTTCTCGTCATACAGGTTTTTGAAACAGAAGAGGAAGCTGTTGAATTAGCAAATGGAACTGATTTTGGTTTAGCGGCAGCTGTCTTTACAAATGATGGAGCAAAAGCACAGCGTGTGATTCGCGGACTTCAAGCAGGAATTACTTGGGTTAACACGTATCATCCCACTTTTAATGAAGCGCCATGGAGCGGTTATAAGCAAAGTGGAATTGGCGGCGATCTCGGTACTTACGGCTTTGAAGAATATTTATATAAGAAACAAGTGAATATTGCCTTGCATGTTCAGCCATCAGGAGTATACAAAGGATAGCTTTTGATTAAAGCAGCTATTCTGGGGAGGTACCATCTTGAACAGTTTTGATATTGTCGTCATTGGCGCTGGCATCATTGGCTCAAGTGTTGCTTATTATCTTTCGAAAGAAGGATACAGTGTAGCACTGGTTGAGAAAGGTGATGTCGCGAATGGAACTTCAAGCCGGTGTGATGCAGTTGCCCTCATTTGCGATAAAAAGCCCGGCATTGATACGGCCATTGGTTTTAAGAGCATTCAGCTTTATAAAGAGCTGGCCAAAGAATTTTCTTTTGATTTTGAATTTTTCTCAAGAGGAAGCCTTTATGTATGTGAAACAGATCAAGAACTTGAAATTTCACGGGATTATGTAGCTCAGCAGGTTGCGGCTGGATATGAGATGCGTATGGTTGACCGGCAGGAGCTGCCTGATATTGAACCGCATTTAGCCCGTGACTTAAAGGGCGGGATATGGACTGAAGTAGATTCGACCATGAACCCATATCTTGTCTGTTACGCCTTTATTGAAGAGGCTAAAAAGTACGGATTAACCCTTTTTACAAATCATGAAGTAAGGGAGATTGTTCAAGCGCCGGATGGCCGGGTAGAGTCGGTCAAAACAGATAGAACAACAATCCATGCGAACCGAATTGTGAACTGCGCCGGGGTTTGGGCTAGCAAGATCGGGGAAATGGTCGGAATTGATATTCCCATCCGCCCTCGAAAAGGGTTGATTTTAATAACGGAAAAGACAAAAAAGATCGTGAATCAAAAAGTTCATGAGTTCGGCTACATGTTATCAAAGTTTGAAGACATTCAGTATAAACGCAGCGTCAGTCAATTAGTAGAAGACCACAATATTGCATTCACCATTGAACCAACGGAAGCGCATAATTTTTTGGTCGGCGGACACCGCGCTTTTAAAGGCTATGATATTCGTTCGGAACATGATGTAATGCGGGGTATTGCCGAACGGGCTATACGCTTTTTGCCGGCACTAAAGGATATTCATTGTATTCGGGCTTATGCCGGAATACGTCCTTGGGTGGTAGATCATCTTCCAATTGTTTCTGAAGTGGAAGAAGTGCCAGGGTTTTATATTGCAAGCGGCCATGAGGGAGACGGTATCAGTATGGCTCCGATCACAGGAAAAATGGTTGCGCAGTTAATCTCAAACCAAGAAACAGATTTTAATATCGATCGATTGAATTTTTCAAGGTATAAAAACGGAGCGCTAGAGCAAACGGTTTAAACAAAAATAAAATTGGAGGAATGAACATGTATAATCCAGTCGGAATGATTCCAGCAATGCCTACCCCTTTTGACAAGAAAGGAAATGTGGATTTTGAAGCATATAAAAATCTGATTGATCATGTAATCGATGGCGGAATGCATTGTTTGCTGGCAGGGGGAAGCACGGGAGAATATTCGCTCATGTCGATGGAAGAAAGAAAAACCGTATTAAAAGCTGCAGTGGAATATTCAAATGGACGTGCACCCATTATGGCTGGAACAAGTGCACATCGAACAGAGGATACACTTGAATTAACAAAATACGCGGCGGAAATTGGAGCCGACTGTGCCTTGGTTGTAACACCTTACTATATGAAGACGAGTGAAGAAGGACTGAAAAACTATTACAAAACGCTGGCAGCGGAATCTGGAATCGGCATTGTCATTTATCATTACCCAGCGGCTACAAATGTGGAGCTTTCACCTGAATTGATTGCTGAATTGAGCCAGGTGGAAGGGATTGTTGGCGTGAAAAATACCACAGATCAAGAGCATACATGCAAAGTCATTGGACTGACGAAAGACCAGCAAAACTTCTCTGTTCTTACAGGTTTTGAACACTTAATCCTGCCAACTTTGGCTGTAGGAGGACACGGTGCTACAGGGATTATTCATAACCTGGTGCCAAAAGAAATCGTAAGAATGTATCAGCTTTTTAAAGAAGAGGGAGATATAGATGGCGCAATTGCCTTGAACCAAAGACTTCTTCCTCTCTATGATTATGTCGAAGCTGAACCTGTACCAGGTCCAGTAAAAGCAGGTTTGGATTTAATAGGGCTCAATGGGGGAGAAGTTCGAGCACCATTAGTCCCAGCTTCTAAGGAGCTTACATCTAAAATGAAAGAGACGCTTTTGCAATTAGGCTACGAAGTCAATCCTGTTTAAATATGTTTAGGGAAGGATGTCCAACATGGCATTCTTCCCTGTTCCAACAACAAAACCCAGGCGGAGGAATGAACAATGACGCTGAACACATACAATCATTCACATTATGGATTTATTCAATCAAACTCGGATGACATCATTGCAATGAAAAAAGGCCAGTATGCATCAGGGTATTCTGTCGGAATCTTATTTTTAGATGAATGCTGGTATCCTGTTTTGCCAGGAAATGTGGCAAATCTATCAACATATGACTTTCCTGTGGTTTTAAAAGTTGTCCCGAATTGTACACAGGAGCGTATTCATGTGGGAGATCCTACTCTTGCAGATGATGTGGTAGCGGCTGCTAAGCAATTAGAGGCAGAAGGAGCAAGAGCGATTTGCGGTGCATGCGGGTTTTTCGGGAATTTTCAAAAAGAAGTGGCGGATGCAGTGAACATTCCTGTTTTTATGTCCAGTGTCATTCAACTGCCTTGGATCAAAACCGGCCTTAAAGAAGGGCAGCAAGTCGGCATGCTGACAGCTGACAGCAATGGATTGACTTCAAAATTATATAAAAGCTGCGGTATTCATCATGAAGACTGCGTAGTCGTTAAAAATTTGGGTCATTTGCCGGAGTTCTCAGCGATTACTGAAAGCAGAGGAAGATTCAATAATGGGCTCGTTCGTCAGGAAGTTGTTCGAGCGGCAATTGAGTTAGTGGATCAACATCCAAACATTGGCGCCATTTTGCTGGAGTGCAGCGATCTTCCTCCTTATGCTTCGGTGATACAGCAGGCTGTTGGGTTGCCAGTGTATGATTTTATTACGATGATTCGTTGGGTCCACATGGCAACTGCTCAAAAACCATATATGGGATTCATTTAAACGGGAGGATTTATGACATGGATGAAATGAATACCATTGTATGCAGGTGTGAAGAAATTTCTTTAAAACTGATTAAAGATACGATAGAGCGATACAAGTGTTCATCTCGAGAAGTGAAATTACGTACGAGAGCAGGCATGGGATTTTGCGGAGGAAAAACCTGCCGGTGTGTCATAGACCAAATCACAAAAGTATTAAATCAGGAGATGGTGAGGAATGACATTCAGCTCAGTTATCGCCCTCCAGTTCGTCCAGTCACATTTGGAGCACTAGGGGGGAGCGATCATGACAATGAGGGTTGAACATCACCCTGTTCTTGGCTCTTTAGAAAATCAGCAGCCCTTTACATTTTATTTTAATGGGGAGGCTTATGAAGGCTATGAAGGAGATTCGATTGCTTCAGCTTTGTTAGCAGCTGGAGTGCGGACACTCCGTCAACATGAGGCTAGTGGAACAGGCAGAGGCATTTATTGCAACATTGGCCATTGTTTTGAGTGCAGAGTGCAACTTGGAGACTGCAAGGTTGTCCGGGCTTGTTTGACCCCGATAAAAGAGGGGATGGTTATTCATTCTGTACCTGGATATAAAAAAGGGGGTGAGTAGCATGATAGATCTGTTAGTAGTGGGCGCGGGTCCGGCAGGCTTGAGTGCTGCCATTGAGGCTGCTGAACAAGGTTTACATGTTCTTGTCATTGATGAATTTCCCCGTGTTGGCGGCAGGCTGCTTGGCCAGCTTCATCAAGAGCCTGATGGAGAATGGTGGAACGGCATTTAAGAATCAGATAAGCTGCATAAACGCGCCATAACAGCTGGCATTGCGATCAAATGTGAAACATCCGTTTATGATATTGAAAAAAGCAAAGCTGGATGGCGTGTCCACACATCAAATGGAACCCTGAAGTCGAAGGCGCTGCTGCTTGCCACTGGAGCCAGTGAGGTGCCTATTCCGATACCGGGATGGACGCTTCCAGGAGTGATTTCGATTGGCGCCGCACAAGTGATGGGCAATGTTTACCGAGTGAAGCCCGGTCAATCGTGTGTAATTATTGGTGCAAATGTGTTGTCGATGGCGATTGCAAACGAGCTGAGGCTTTGCGGTGTAGACGTGAAAGAAATCTTGATCCCTAAACCAAGCCTAATTTCGAAGGAAGCAGGACAGCCAATTAGTGTTTTGAAATCGCTTATGAAATTAACTCATCTTGCACCAAACGCACTGCTAAGACAGCTAGGAAAAGCGGGGAGGATTTTTCCGCCGTCTCTTGTTGCGAAATGTTATCCGGCTAAGGGAATTAAGATGTTTGGTATCCCGATAAAAGTGAAAACAGCTGCCTTAGAAATATTAGGAGATAAGCAAGTAATCGGAGTGCGGACAACTAAAATTACCTCGTCTGGAGCGCCGATTCCTGAGACTGAAAAAATAGTTGAAGCAGATGTTGTTTGTATTGCAGGCGGGCTTACGCCAATGGCTGAACTAGCATCGATTGCAGGCTGCTCGTTTCAATACGTACCCGAATTGGGCGGACACATACCGGTGCACAGTGAGAAAATGCAAACAAACATTCCTGGTCTTTATGTAGCAGGAAACATTACTGGTGTTGAGAGTGCGAAAGTAGCCATGGCTCAAGGGAAAGTCGCAGGCTTAACCATTGCAGCTGAAATGAGTAATCGTACTAGTGAGATAGAGGATCTTATCAATCAGGCCATACATTTTGTAAGAAAGACAAGAGCTGAGGCGCTCATCCAATTTCAGCCGAATATCCCTAAGGCTCGTGAACACATGTACAAATGCTATAAAACAAACTAAAGGGTTTTTATGCACAGAGAGGTTCTAGGAGGGAATACAATTGAAGTTGTTACTTGTAGGAGCAAATGGAACGATTGGTTCAGCGGTATACAAAGAACTGAGCAATGATGTCGAGATCATTACAGCAAGCCGAACGAATTCAGATGTAGAGGTAGACATCACCTCTCCAGCGAGTATTTCCAAGATGTTTGAACAGGTAGGACAAGTCGATGCCGTCGCAAGCGCAGCAGGCGCTGCACACTTTGGTTATGTCAAAGAAATGACACCGGAACAAAATCAAATCGCAGTGAACAGCAAGCTGCTTGGGCAGATTAATCTGGTTCTGCTTGGGTTAAAGTATATACGTGATAATGGCAGTATCACTCTAACAACAGGCATTTTAATGGATGACCCTATTGTAAAAGCTGCTTCAGCAGCCATGGCAAACGGCGGCATTCGTGCTTTTGTTCAATCTGCGGCAATTGAAATGCCAAGAGGCATCCGCATTAACCATGTGAGTCCAAGCATGCTTGAAGACTCCATTGAGAAATACGGTCTGCTGTTCCAAGGATTTGAACCTGTCGCTTCGAAACGGGTAGGTTTAGCATTTAGAAAAAGCATTTTATGGGCTCAAACAGGGCAAAGCTATAACATTTACTAAATACAGACATTCTCTATGTTTTCCGCTGAAAAATGAATACCCATCCTCATCCGGATTCACTGACTGAACGAAGTTGAAAATTTTTCAGAATATTTAAATTATATAACTAGGTTCGATTTTGTTGAGCGTCTATACTAGAGAACGAACTCCTTGTGTGGTCCATTGATGGTAATTTGACAACTCATTATTTTAAAGAGTAACGGGCAAAGGGAAGAATGGGAGAAAGATAATAAGCATCTGTTAAGATGGATAAAGGGGCTAATACAGATGATACAACATGTTGTAGATTCTTTAAATAGCTATATATGGAGCTCGGCTTTGGTTATTTTTTTTCTGATAATCGGTATTTTTCACTCAGTGGCAACCCGTTTTCTGCAATTTAGGCATCTAAAGGATATGGTGATATTAACTTTTAAAGGAAAAGATTCAGAAGCGGGATTATCTCCATTTAAAGCACTATCAATGTCTTTGGGGAGCCGTGTTGGAACTGGTACGATTGCCGGGGTCGCATCAGCTATTGCTTTTGGAGGACCAGGCGCAGTTTTTTGGATTTGGATGATGGGGATACTTGGCGCTGTTACCTCATTTATTGAAATTACCCTTACTCAAGTCTATAAAAGTAAAATTAGAGGAGAGTATCGCGGAGGAGCCCCTTTTTATATTGACAAAGGGTTAAAGATGAGAAAACTCGCGATTTTATTTGCTGTTGTCACAATCATTGTTATGGCTGTATTATGGCCAACATTACAAGCAAATACAATTGCCTCGTCTGTTCACCAAGCATTTGGCATCTCTACTGCCATCACAGGCGGGTTGTTGGTTGTCATATTGGCAATCATTATTTTTGGGGGAGTCAAAAGATTGGGAAAGGTTGCTGAAACAGTGGTGCCTACAATGGCGATTAGTTATGTCCTATTATGTCTTGTAATAGTAGGGTTTAATCTAGAACATTTACCCGGTGTCATCATGTTAATCTTAAAAAGTGCGTTTGGTGCCGATTCAGTGTTTGGAGGGGTTGTAGGTTCTGCGATTACTTGGGGAGTGCAGCGCGGTACTTTTTCACATGCCGCCGGAATTGGCAGTGAGACCTTTGAAGCTGGAGCTGCTGAAGTATCACATCCTGCAAAACAAGGTTTAGTGCAAGCTTTTTCCGTCTATCTAACCACGTTAGTGATTTGCTCAGCGACGGCTTTTACCATACTGATAACGGGAATGTACAATGTGTCCCCTGATGGAGGAGCCTTCATCACGTCAAATTCTGTAGTTGGAAAAGACCCTTCTGCTTATCCTTCACTTGCTGTAGATTCAGTCATCCCTGGTTTTGGTGCAGCCTTCTTAGCGATTGCCCTGTTCTTCTTTGGTTTTACGACACTCATGTCATACTATTATAAAGCCGAAACTTGTTTAGCTTTTATTCATCAAAATCGAGAAACATCTTTTAAATGGATCTTGTATGCTTTAAAACTCATTTTGCTCGTTATGGTGTTTTACGGAAGTGTGCAAACGGGTGAAACCGCATGGGCACTCGGAGACCTTGGAATGGGAAGTATGGCATGGTTGAATTTAATAACCATCTTATTTATGACGAAAATTGCTTTACAAGTACTAAGAGATTATGAGGAGCAAAAAAAAGAGGGAAGAGATCCAGTATTTGATCCAAAAAAATTAGGGATAAAGAATGCACAGTTTTGGGAGAAAGAGTATCAAGTCATAGAAAAAGACGAAGAAGGAAGTAAGGTCAAGGAAGTGCTTTAATAGGTATACTCCTCTCCGGGTAAACGAATGACACCCAAGGAGATCTTCTAGTTTGTTGGCAAACTACAACCCAATCCTTATTTTATATATAAAACAGACGCCATAAAGATTTCTTATGGCGTCTGATGGATATGAGGTAAGGTGTGTTCTTAATAGCCACCAAAGAAAGATGTCCCAACGATGATTAATAGGATGAATAGAACTACAATTAATGAAAATGACCTCATAACATCACCTTCCTTAAAAGAGGATAGTACATGATATGCAGATAGAGCTTATTCGATAGTGATGCTAGTTTAATTGATGTAAAAATATTTTTAAGGCTGGACTGCTAACTGATCTTTATTAGTTATTGGATCATACTTATCATTTTGGAATGAATCCGTTTCAAAGTGATGTGTTGTTCTCGGCCAATCGCTGGTTAATCTTCCTGGTGCAATCGAGCTATATGAAGACATCCCTCTTTTATGAAAGTACACCCAAAACTTCTCTCTCTTGCAGACCCTTAATCATTTGACTTGCATATCGAGCGTAAGCATGCCTCATCTAAAAATAAAGTGCACCATCCGCCATTTATTTTAACATTTTTAAGACAGTGATGCACACCTTTTGCGTTGAGCAAATGGAATAGGTTCAGAAGGGGCAAGCTGCCCTTACTTCACCCAGATAAAAGACGGAGATAGACGGCATGTACCGAAGCTAACTGAAAGTTAAATTGAAATGAAAAAAGGGGCATGTTAAGCCCCCTTTAAGACTATCGAGAGCTTCTCAATAGCCTAACGCATTGTATGTTTAACATGTTTTAATTTTTGACAACGGATAAACTGACACTGTTGCCTGAGACTGTTACTTTAGCGAAGTCTTGTGTATCAATTACAGGTGTTATTGCTTTGTTGTCGATGGTGATGTTTGTAAAAGATGTTGAAAAATTTGATTTGATAGATTGGCGTGACCCTGTTGTTGCAACTGTAGCGAGCGCTTTCCATTTTGAGATGGAGCCGACATTTGTTTTGCTGATTTCTGAGATGAGACGGCCGTTGTATCCGGCATTGTTCGTGCCCCAGTATGTAGCGCGGGTATTGCCGTTAAGGTTTTTGTAGATGGTAAGTTGTACGGTGCTGCCGGGACGGAAGCCTTTCGTATTCGTGAATTGGCTTCCTCCTTCGAGGTACTGAACCTGATCCTGTCCTTTTGAACCAACTTTCATATATGGTTTCCATACATTATATTTATCACTGTACTGAAGCCCAATATCGGATTCTGTGCCTCCGCTAAAACCAGAGTAGATGTAGGCTGTCCCATTTGAAACCTGAGTGGAGCTAGGAAGCTGGATTTTCGTAACAAGAATGGCACCATTACTGTTCAAGTAAGCCCTCCCGCCGATTCCATCAGTTAGCTGTGATGCAGCTTCTGCGGTTTTTGGACTAATAATACCCGGTACATCTACTGCACATGTGCCAAAAAGCACGGTTGCCGTAAGCGCACCCGCAAGCAGACCTTTTTTCATCATCATTATTTCCCCCTATCATTATAATTAGAAAACGCTATCATCTTGTATTATAAAACATTATGAAAATAATTCCATAATAAACATGCACATAGATACAGAATTTACACATTATGACTTTGTGCATCTGGCAAACGGTCGATTCGCAATCGTGAAAAATCTCCTGTGAAGTGTAAATGTTACGATAACTTTTCAATCGAGACTTGTGTTTTATTGAAATACAAAAGCTATAGAGAGGGGGGAGAAATAAGAGGGGAAAGAGAGAAAACACTGTAATCAGATATGTGTGTATAACTCAATTGTTTGTTAGAAAAAAAGTGGGCTTTTTAAGCCCGCTTCTTAGTTCATGTTTCTCTTCAGGAGATTGTCTTTTTCATTTACATTCAATGTCCAACATGACTCCTTTGAGTTTCATCTAATATTTCAAACAATCTTTTGTACTTTGATATGACTACTTGGTCCACAATTTTATGGCCAGAATTGAAAAAGGTGATTGAGCCCGATCCTTTACCAAGCTGGTTACGATCTGCAAGAACTTTTTTCAACTGTTTTGCAGTACCGACACTGCCTGAAATAATATCAACTTTTATCCCAAACAGTTTTTCAAAACTGTTTTTGAAAAACGGAAAATGAGTGCATCCTAACACAATCGTTCCATATTGTTTCAGATCAAAAGAAGATAGTTCGTTCTCTAGATATTTAATGATCTTGTCTTCACCAAAATCAAAGTTCTCAGCAAATTCAACTAGTCCTGGAAGAGCTAAGCAATCAACAAGGTCATGGTGATCAATTTCTTTAACTAGATTATGAAATTTCTCTTCTTTAAGGGTCAAATTAGTAGCAACTACCAGAACTCTTTTTCTTTTCCTCTGTACATTTATTTATAGCAGGCTTTACAGCGGGTTCGATTCCGATTATCGGAAAGTCGAAATTTCTCCGAAGATCCTCTATCGCAATGCTAGTAGCTGTATTACACGCAATAACAAGAGCTTTGATATTTTGACTGGCCAGAAATTCAGCTGCATTGAAAATATATTCTTTAACTTTACCCTTTGATTTTTCACCGTATGGAACGTTTAACGTATCTGCATAAAAAATGTAATCTTCATAAGGAAGAACTTTTATGGCCTCATACAATACAGTCATGCCACCAATTCCAGAATCAAAAAATCCTATTTTCATCACTTCTCACGCTTTCTGTCTCATTCTTTTTTTATCATATGACTTTATATCATCTGAATCAAACGAAAAAGAACCATTTTACTATTCGAATTTAATATGGGAGTTATCGATTTTTCGTATAGGTAGCAAAACTTGAGAAGAGGAGATAAGATCGAAATGTTGGTGATGTATTGTGGTTGTGGTGAAATCATTAAGATCGCATCGTATCAATGGGATGATTGATAACCCGAATCAATTAGCTTTGAAAATGTAGGAGTATTGAGATTTCCAGAGTCAGGGGATGAAATTACGAAAAAAAAGCAAACTGCCTGTCGAAGTTTGCTTTTTGCTCTATCAATGAGGTGCGCCTATATTTTTATATCCTCTTGGCAAAGCTGATTTAAAAGCTGCTTAACCGAAATTTCCTCAGTCAATGACCGTATCCCTTGACCTGCCCATAAAGACATCTGATCATGGTTATTTTGAAGTGAAGCCTTCTGTCTCATTGCCTTCGTTAGTGTATTTTGATAAGGGTACGGAAGGGTTTGTGTCTCAAACTGTTCTTTTTCTTCCATCCATTTATTAACGATTCCTCTGGCCTCTTTACCTGAAAATAATGTCGTAAGCTTTGTATCTGCTTCGTTTGCTTCTAGTATTTTCTGTTTATGCACTGGATGTGCGTTACTCTCGTGACAAATTAAAAAGGCAGAACCGATTTGAACTCCTTGGGCTCCGAGGGTTAAAGCTGCTTTTACTCCTCTGTGGTCTATCATTCCCCCAGCAGCTATGACAGGTACGCTCAGTGCATCTGCTGCTTGTGGAATCAGAGCCATTAAACCTACGGCAGATTCACCTTTGGAAGGTAAAAATGCTCCGCGATGTCCACCGGCTTCACTTCCTTGAAGGACTACTATATCCATTCCCCGTTCTTCCATTAACAATGCTTCTTCTACTGTTGAAGCGGTTCCTATTAAACAGCATCCAGCGTTTTTTAGCTCCTTTACTGCGTCTTCAGGCGGCAGATCAAAAGTGAATGAGCAAGCCTTAACCTTGTATTTTAAAATTAGATCAATTTTTTGATAGAAGTCATCCCACTCTTCTTGTACAGATGTGAATTGATTTACTTGATTAGCTAACGGTATGTTTTCTTTCCACTTTTTAATCTGATCTTTTGGTGGCATCTCTAGACCTAGCGGAACAAACACATTAATTTGAAAAGGAGCGTCTGTCAGCTCAAACATTTCTTTTATTTGTTGTTCTAGGAGGTCTGGCGTAAGATACCCCGATGCTAAGCTGCCAAGAGCACCTTGATTCGAAACTGCAGATGCAAGTCGGGGCTTTGTAATACCGCCAGCCATTGGAGCTTGAATAATCGGTTTTGTTAAAGAAAACTTTTTCATAAATTCATTCATACCGAATCCCCCCGTTAAGACATGATTTTTGAAAAAAGTGTCATTTTAAAATTTACTCAAAAACTCGTATTCGTTTAAATATATCGTTTTCCTTCTTTTTGTCAATCTCTCATACCAGTTAACATGACGATAAAGCAGGGGGGATTAAAGTGCGTCAAAGATAGTGTCGTCCCATGGCGGCTCTACAAAAAACTGAATATTCATGTAGTCCGTCATAGTTGATATCTGATTTTGAGATGTCTTGCATCTTAATATTGAATGATATATAGAAGAACATCATGTAAAATAAAGCTTAGAAGAATACATCACATTCAAGAGTAAAAAAATCTATAAGACGTACAGATCAATATTCGGTTTTACAGTTAGATATTAAGGCTGAAACGGAGGAACATGTAATGCGAAGTGAGCAGGAAATGATGGACATTTTTTTGGACTTTGCTTTGAACGATGAGAGAATCCGATTGGTCACTTTGGAAGGGTCACGTACAAACAGAAATATCCCTCCTGACAACTTCCAAGATTATGACATCTCGTATTTTGTAACTGATGTAGATTCTTTTAAAGAAAATGATCAGTGGCTCGAAATCTTTGGGAAGCGCATTATGATGCAAAAACCAGAAGATATGGAGCTTTTTCCTCCCGAATTAGGTAATTGGTTTTCATACATCATTCTTTTTGAGGATGGGAACAAATTAGATCTAACCCTTATTCCAATTCGTGAAGCAGAAGATTATTTTGCTAATAACGATGGTTTGGTTAAGGTCTTGCTCGATAAGGGTTCGTTCATCAACTATAAAGTGACCCCAAATGATCGCCAATACTGGATGAAAAAGCCGACTGCAAGGGAATTTGATGATTGCTGTAATGAGTTCTGGATGGTTTCGACTTACGTAGTAAAAGGACTAGCAAGAAATGAAATCCTTTTTGCCATTGACCATTTAAATGAAATTGTACGTCCTAATTTATTGAGAATGATGGTCTGGCATATCGCATCTCAGAAAGGGTATTCATTTAGTATGGGGAAGAACTATAAATTTATGAAGCGGTACCTTTCAAATAAAGAATGGGAGGAACTCATGTCTACATATTCTGTGAATGGGTATCAGGAAATGTGGAAGTCTTTATTTACTTGCTATGCATTATTTAGAAAGTATTCAAAAGCTGTATCAGAAAGTCTTGCATATCAGTATCCTGATTACGATGAAGGCATCACTAAGTATACGGAAGGTATTTATTGCTCAGTAAAGTAATAAGAATATAGGATTGTTTTCATATGATATTTGATTCTCGCTGACAATGGAGACCAAGGAGTCACCATGTTTGTAAAAAGATGCGTAAATCGTTATGTTTAAGAATGTCTACGCATTTTACTATGATTATTCTTGTCCAAAATTTTTGTTCTTTTTAACGAAACGAGGCATTATAATTAACCTATAGGCACATTGAAAAAACAAAAGAATAAAAAGGAGGATTTTTGTGTTTCAAACCTTAGACCATTTTTTGAAATCTTGGGAGTTCGAAGCAGATGCTACACAGAAACTATTAAATAGTCTGACTGATGAATCACTTAATCAAGAAATAACTTCACAAAATTGGACTCTAGGCCGTATTGCCTGGCACACTGTTGCTGCCATTCGCATCATTACCTCAAACACAGACTTAACGTTCCATGCCCCAGCTGAAGATTATCCTGTTCCAACTTCGGCTCAGTTTATAGCTGACAGCTATCATCAAGCCAGTAATGCATTTGTACAGGCATTAAAAACCCAATGGACTGACCATACACTTCAAGAACGTATCAACTTTATCGGACAACAATTGCCTAACGGTTCACTTTTGATGTTTTTAATTCAACATCAAAACCACCATCGGGGACAAATGACTGTTCTTATGAGACAAGCAGGTTTAACTGTTCCAGGTATTTATGGTCCAGCAAAAGAAGAATGGGCAAAATTTGGTTTGGAAGCCCCGAAAATGTAATCAACCTTTTTATAAAAAAGTTACGCTATGACAACATATAAGAAGATGTTTTGATCTATCTTTTTTCAAAACATGTTCTTTTTTTGTTCGTTTACCAATGATAAGAACATATTCGAATCATTTTTACTCCAAACCACTTCAAATGACAACGTTCTTCCGCTTTATTGTTGGCCTATTCCCAACGATGTAAGTATAATTTTTAATGCTGTCAAATCTTCGATACACATATCTATAGATTCCTCTCTAACAAAACCCCCACTTTTTTCTGCCATCACTCGAGGTGGGTAAGGCATTTCATTTTTCAACCGCCATTCGACTACTCCTACGTATGCATTTGTAACAAATTCAGCAACGATCGATGGTTCAGAAATTCCAATGAAACATTCAGGTGTTGCTCAATTTGGAATAGAAGCAGCTGCGCCAAAAGGAAGCCTATTGGAAGAGTCTAGCTAAGTTGCAACAAATGGATATAAGAGAGGAACGTCTTCTCAAAAGGGAAGGCAATTTATTTACTGTAATTCATACAATGAGTAAAGCCTCCCAGGTATAATCTTTACTTCGTTCGACAAATTCTGCAAATTGTAGACAACTTCCTGATTATTTGGATAATTAACTGGATAGGAGGGGAAAAGTTGTCATATTTCATTATACTTATCATCGTTCTATTATTGGAGCATTGGTAACAGCAGCAGTCGGTATCATCTCTTCAAAAGTAGAGGTAATCTCGCCGAAAACTACAATAGAATCTAAAGAGGAAGAACAGAAAAGTTTTTATACGCTGAAATAAAGCAGAGAAAGAGCATCTCCTGCGGGGGTGTTTTTTATAGAGGAGTTGGAAAAACTGAATCAGACTAATTTACTTTTAAGATTCACCCTTGAAATTGCTGCACTAATCTCCTTAGGGGTGTTTGCTTGGATAAGCTTTAATGGTTATTTTAAATATGTTTTAACTTGGGTTTTACCTATTGCAGTTATGATTGTCTGGTCTGTATTTGCAGTACCTAATGATCCTAGTCGAAGTGGACAAACTGTAATAGCTGTAAACGGGGTAACAAGGCTAGTTATTGAATTATTGATCTTTGCACTGGCTGTTGCAGCGCTTTATTTTAGTCATTTAAAACCAGTTGGTATTGTCTTTTTATGTCTAATAATACTCCACTACATCTTTTCAGCTGAGCGTATCAAATGGCTTCTAAATCAATAGTTTTTCATTTCGGCACTCGTTATTAGAGTGCTTTTTATCATTCTCTGTAGAGCCAGTGATTCTCAGATTAGATTATTGAAGGTTAACGGCTTGGGCACAGTTGCAGTTTAGAACGCATTTTTCAATAAAGAAGGCGCTCATTCGAAATTCATCATTAAACAATTGTACAAAAGTAAAATTTGTATTTAGAATGTAGTAATAAATAGAAATTCTACGTAGGAGGGTATCTTGTGGAAGAAAAGAAAAAAGCTTTAATCATTGTGGATGTACAAAAAGCCTTCGATGATAAAAAATGGGGGGAACGGAATAACGTAAAGGCGGAAGAAAATATTAGTAAAATACTAAAATTATGGAGAGAAAAAGGATGGACAGTCATATACATACAACACACTTCTGATAAACCTCATTCTTTATTCCATCCAAAGAATGAAGGGTTTGCGATAAAGGAAATAGTTAAGCCTATGGATGAAGAAGTCATTATAACCAAGACAGTAAATAGCAGCTTTATTGGTACGAATTTAGAAGAATTCTTAAAATTAAATGAAATAAACACTGTAGTCATAACTGGTTTAACCACGCCTCACTGTGTATCAACCACCACAAGAATGAGTGCTAATTTAGGGTTTGATACATACCTGATTTCAGATGCAACAGCAGCCTTCGGAATGAGAGACCAAAATGATACATATTATGATGCGGCGACTATTCATAATATATCTCTAGCTACATTGCATGATGAATTTGCCAAAATATTGACAACTGATCAATTAATAAATGATTTTATAAAAACTCACTGATGAAAAACATTTTGGCACAGTAAAACGGCAGGCGCCTTTCCTATAGGAAGGGCGCTTTAATTCGATTTCCTGCTTTACTTGCTCAGAGGAGATGTATCAATGTTTCTTTATCGAATGAAGCAAAGTGGTAAAGCTATTCCATGAATCTTTCAATCAATATCCTTTTATGGATTTACTCGTAAAACGCGAAAAAAAGATCATTCATTTATTTTTGAAATGCATAAAGTACTGACAAGAGCATATTTTAAAAAGCATTTCTTTTTTGTTGACATTCAGAATGGTGAAATGGTTGTTGCCGCTCTATTAAAACATCGCCCGACATTAACTTGATCGATTATATAGCAGCAGGGGGGATAACATTAATCAAAATGGGGGGATTTTCAGTATTGAACATGTTGGCGGTGACTAATGAGACTGAAAAATCTTCCAAATCCTTAAAAGAGCCAGCATGGTATTTAGAAGTATTAGGAGTTTCGCCATTTTATCAGGGAAAGAGTTTGGGCAGCAAAATAATTAATGACTGTCTCATACCTTTTATTTCAAAATGCGGGGCGGCATCTTGGCCCTTATCACGAATGCTGATCTCAATAGATCATTTTACAAATCGTATTGATTTTATATTTAAAGATTATCTTAACCTTTCATAAAGATGGAGGTCGAATGAATGTCTTCAAAAGAAAAAAATAGTGTAACCATTTTGACGGAAAGTCAATTGTCTTCGAGAGCATTTAAAGATGAAGCGTATGAATTTTATAAAGAATTGCGAAAATCACAGCCTCTCTACCCATTATCTTTAGGAGCTCTGGGGAAAGGCTGGCTCATATCGAGATATGATGATGCAATACATTTATTAAAGAATGAAAAATTAAAGAAAAACTATGAAAATGTATTTACCGCAAAAGAAAAACGTCCTGCTCTATTGAAGAATGAAGAGTCTTTAACAAAACATATGCTTAATTCAGATCCCCCTGATCACAACCGCTTGCGAACTCTTGTTCAAAAAGCATTTACGCATCGGATGATTTTGCAGTTGGAAGACAAAATCCAGCATATCGCAGATTCTTTATTGGATAAAGTACAGCCCAACAAATTCATGAACCTAGTAGACGATTATGCGTTTCCATTGCCGATTATCGTGATAAGTGAAATGCTCGGCATTCCCTTGGAAGATCGTCAAAAATTCAGAGTGTGGTCGCAAGCAATTATTGATTTTTCAGATGCCCCTGAAAGACTACAGGAGAATGACCACTTGTTAGGGGAGTTTGTTGAATATCTGGAATCCTTAGTTCGCAAAAAAAGGAGAGAACCTGCAGGAGATTTAATCAGTGCATTAATTCAAGCGGAAAGTGAAGGCACACAATTAAGTACAGAAGAATTGTACTCGATGATTATGCTGCTTATCGTTGCAGGTCATGAAACAACCGTAAACTTAATCACCAATATGACATATGCTCTGATGTGTCACGGTGATCAATTTGAAAAGCTCCGCCAGCAGCCAGACTTGATGAATTCAGCCATAGAAGAAGCATTGCGGTTTCACAGCCCTGTTGAGCTAACGACAATTCGCTGGACGGCTGAACCTTTTATACTGCATGGGCAGGAGATTAAACGGAAAGATGTGATCATCATTTCTTTAGCATCAGCAAACCGTGATGAAAAGATATTTCCAAATGCCGACATATTTGATATTGAAAGAAAGAACAACCGCCATATTGCTTTTGGCCATGGCAATCATTTTTGCCTTGGTGCACAGCTAGCCCGCTTAGAAGCAAAGATTGCGATTTCCACCTTATTACGCCGCTGTCCAAATATACAGTTAAAAGGCGAAAAGAAACAAATGAAATGGAAAGGGAATTTTCTGATGAGAGCACTCGAAGAACTGCCGATTAGTTTTTAATTTTTTGGGGATATGTGATTTTCAAACATATCTTGTTTTACTCCTCAATTAGATTAAACGATAGTAAAAGCTGTAACATAAAAATTTGATATGATAGCTTTTTAAAAACAAAGTTTAGCATTATTTATGCCTACCGGGCATGAAGATGTCTTGCAAACACCAATAGTTTCATCCTATCGGTGTTTTTTATTTGTTTTCAGCCTCATTTGGACAAACAGCTGTTACATAGTAAACGTTTGTTAAGATAAAATAATGGAGGGCATAGTTTCTAATGAGAAAAATAATGATAGATGGAAAAGACTTTGAAAATATAGAAGTTTTACATGATGTTTTAAAAGATAAATCTTTATGGGATTGCCTGACAGGGTGGGTGGATTTGCCGCTCACTTTAGTCTTGAAAAATTTTGAGTTCATACATTTTTAGGTTCATACGCTGACGATGTATTAGAAGTTTTACAAGAGGCTCAAGAGGAACTAAAGGACGAATTTAAAATAATAATAGAGTAGACTTTCTGTTTTGCGAATTTTAACAATTTTCGTTCGCGGAAAAAGGCAATGGGCACCGCAAATTCAATTTTCGGTGAGACCGCAATAACTTTTTGGCTTCTGATAAGTTTCTTATGATGTTGGTATCAAGTCACACAAGTACATAACTCTCCCATGACTTCTTTCTGATGTAAGTTAATTTCATTATGAGTTAATCACGGGGATAATTTTATTCTGTGAATAATATTTTAAAGGGATTTAAATTTAAATAATATTTGATTATCGAATAAAAATTCGTTACTATTTAAATTGGATGAAATATAATTCTGTCAAGGGTATTGGGGGTTGTGAAATGGGTATTATGCTTGACGAAACTGATAAGGCCATCTTAAGAGAATTGCAGGAAGATGCTTCAATATCAAATTTAAATTTATCTAAGAAAATTGGGCTTTCACCATCAGCTTGCCTTGCAAGAACAAAGAACCTAGTAGAAGCAGGTATAATTAAAAAGTTTACGACTATTGTTGATGAGAAAAAACTTGGAATCGAAGTCACAGCACTAGCTCTCATCAACTTATCACCCTTAAATAGGGAGACAATTCATTCATTTTTAGAGGATATAAACAAATTCCCACAGGTTCAAGAATGCTACACACTTACAGGAAGCCATGACTATATGCTTAAGATTGTGGCGAAGGACATGGAGAGTTATCGGAATTTTATCATTGATTCATTAATGCAGAACCCTGCTATTAGTGGAGTTGACACAAGCATAGTCATGAGTACAGAAAAAAGAACTGTCAGTGTGCCAATTGATGAAATGTAGGAGGTTGTTGATTTGAATAAAAATAAAGAATCGTTACATTTAAGCTCTCCTGCTATAAACACTCATATGAATAAGAGAAGTCAAATATGGGCTGCATTTCGTTCTGCATTCCCATATACCATTCCGATTTTTGCGGGGTTTTTATTTTTGGGGATAGCTTATGGAATCTTTATGCATTCTTTGGGATTTAGCGCAATCTATCCAATCATCATGAGTTTTATGATATTTGCGGGCTCAATGGAGTTTGTTGCAGCGAATTTTTTACTTGGTGCGTTCAACCCTATGAATGCTCTTTTTTTGACGTTAATGGTCAATGCCCGGCATTTGTTTTATGGAATTTCCATGTTGGATAAGTACAGGGGGACTGGAAAGAAAAAGCTTTATCTGATTTTCGGAATGTGCGATGAGTCATTTTCTATCAATTATACCGCTAATGTTCCGGCGAATGTTGACAAGGGCTGGTTTATGTTTTTTGTGACACTGCTTAATCATTTATATTGGGTCGCGGGGGCAGCGATAGGAGGTATTTTTGGGTCGTACGTGAAGTTTAATACCGAAGGGCTTGATTTTGTGATGACTGCTCTGTTTATTGTGATATTCATAGAACAATGGATGAAAGAGAAAAAGCATTACAGTGCTCTCTCAGGACTTGGACTTTCAGTAGCCTGTCTTATCCTTTTTGGCGGAAACCAATTTATTATTCCTGCTATGCTCGCCATTTTAGGGGTACTGACTGTTCTGAGAAAACCATTGGAGAAAGCTGAGGTTTCCGTATGACGATGACTATGACGCAGCAAATGATCACCATTGCAATGGTCGTGCTAGGAACAATGCTGACACGGTTCCTTCCATTCATGATTTTCCCGTCTGGCAAACCGACACCGAAATATGTACAGTATCTTGGTAAAGTGCTGCCATCAGCGGTAATCGGGCTTTTGGTCATTTATTGTTTAAAAGATGTGAGTCTGCTTTCTGGAAGTCATGGCATTCCTGAATTGGTTGGAGCAGCTGCAGTTGTACTGCTTCACTTGTGGAAGAAAAATATGCTTCTTTCCATAGCGGGGGGAACCGTTGTTTATATGGTTTTGGTGCAATTGGTTTTTTAACCGATATCGGAAACTATCAAATCATGCTTTTATTAAACTTGATAAAAATATATAAAACTGACACAAGCTTATTTTGGAATCAACACTGTGCCTGTGCAAATAGCATCTGTAATGTTTCCTGGCTATTCAAGAAGTGTCTACTTTAATCGGAGGATATATAATGTCAAAAAAAGTGTCTGCTTCCTATATCATCATTATAGGATTAATGCTATTTGCATTGTTTTTTGGAGCAGGAAACCTCATTTTTCCGCCTATGCTTGGTCAAATGGCTGGGAAAAATGTATGGGTCGCTAATGCAGGTTTCTTAGTGACCGGAGTTGGATTGCCGTTACTGGCTATAACAGCATTTGTTTTTTCGGGTAAACAAAACTTACAGTCGTTAGCCAGCCGTGTTCACCCGGTGTTTGGCATTGTATTTACGACGATTCTCTATTTGGCAATCGGGCCTTTTTTCGCTATCCCAAGATCAGGAAACGTATCGTTTGAAATTGGGGTAAAACCTTTTTTATCAAATGATGCAGGCCCTGTCTCATTAATCTTATTTACAATATTATTTTTCGCATTGGCATGCTTGTTATCACTCAATCCTTCAAAAATCATTGATATAGTTGGGAAATTTTTGACGCCAATTAAGCTGACATTTATCGGATTGCTTGTAGTGGTAGCTCTTATTCGCCCAATTGGAACCATTCAAGCACCATCAAAAGGGTACACATCACAAGCGTTTTTTAAAGGATTTCAGGAAGGATACCTCACTCTGGATGCCCTTGTAGCATTTGTTTTTGGAATTATCATCGTGAATGCATTGAAAGAACAAGGAGCTTCTACCAAAAAACAGCTGATGGGTGTTTGTGCAAAAGCAGCCGCGATTGCAGCTGTACTCTTAGCAGTTATGTATACAGCCCTTTCCTATATGGGGGCTTCCAGCGTTGAAGAACTAGGGATTTTAGAAAATGGAGCAGAGGTCTTATGGTTCAATCTTATTGGGCTTAATGATTACAGTGGCGTGTCTGACGACAAGTGTCGGACTGATCACAGCGTGTTCTTCATTTTTTCATGAATTATTTCCGAACATTTCTTATAAAAAAATTGCTGTCGTTTTATCAGTGTTTAGTACACTTGTCGCAAATATAGGATTAACCCAGCTCATTAAGGTGTCAATGCCTGTCTTACTGACGATGTATCCTATCGCGATTTCCTTAATATTTTTAACGTTTTTGCATTCTGTATTTAAAGGGAAGACAGAAGTGTATCAAGGCAGTTTATTATTCGCATTCATCATCAGCTTATTTGACGGTTTGAAGGAGGCGGGAATAAAAATTGAAGTTGTGAATCATATTTTCTCTCAGATTCTTCCTATGTATAACATAGGGCTGGGGTGGCTCATTCCAGCTATTACAGGGGGAATATGCGGCTATATACTGAGTATATTCCGAACAAAAACAAGTTGATCAATCAACAGCAATATCACTCAGATCTGCAGGAAGGACAAAGTGCTTGTTCGCCGGTTGCATTGCTAATTAAATGTGTTCAACCAAATTTACAATCATCCTTCCTCTTGCTTCGCCTCTTCGTAAGGTAGGAAGAACATCCGGTAATTGATCAAGAGTTCCTTCATACTGCACGAAATTTTCTAAATTTGCCGGCTTAAGTTCACTTTCAGTTTACAAGTAAATCCCGACCGGAAGAGAAGAAACAAAAATTTTACAGGCTGTTAGCCGAAAGACTGGAATCTGAGTGTGGTATCGCATCAACTGATTTAATTGTATCTATTGTTGAAAATGATAATGCTGACTGGAGTTTTGGACTTGGGGAGGCCCAATTTTTAATAGGTAAATTGTAGTTGAATACTACCCTCAAATGCTTGATTGAAGAAAAGGATAGAGAAACTAGGTTAGCGGAGCAAACCATGGGTTTGCTCCGCTTTTTTATGTTTATAAGAGAATAATTAAGGAGGTATTGTGGATTTCTATAAAAATATTTTGACATTTCAGTAAAGAGCAAATAATATTTATATATGAACACATGCTCATATATAAATATTATTTAATGAAGGAGCAAATAAAAAGGTTTTATTGATCTCTTTTATCATGATTACAGGTTATATGATTATAGAAGCTATAGGTGGATTTTTAACAAATAGTCTGGCGCTTTTATCTGATGCAGGCCATATGCTGAGTGATTCAATTTCATTAATGGTTGCCCTGATTGCTTTTACATTAGCTGAAAAAAAGGCAAATCACAATAAGACATTCGGCTATAAACGATTTGAGATTCTTGCAGCTGTGATAAACGGTGCTGCCTTAATTCTTATTTCTCTTTATATCATTTATGAAGCAATCGAACGCTTCTCTAATCCACCAGAAGTAGCAACAACCGGCATGCTTACAATTAGTATCATCGGGTTAGTTGTGAATCTATTGGTCGCTTGGATTATGATGAGTGGCGGAGATACAAAGAATAATCTGAATATAAGAGGAGCTTATTTACATGTAATAAGCGATATGCTCGGCTCTGTAGGTGCCATTTTAGCTGCCATCCTCATCATCTTCTTTGGATGGGGCTGGGCAGACCCATTGGCTAGTATCATTGTGGCTATTCTTGTTCTAAGAAGCGGTTACAATGTGACTAAAGATTCCATTCACATCTTAATGGAAGGAACTCCAGAAAATATCGATGTCTCTGATATCATTCGTACAATTGAAGGGATAGAGGGAATTCAAAACATTCATGATTTACACATATGGTCTATCACAAGCGGATTGAATGCTCTTTCTTGCCACGCAGTTGTTAACGATCAACTGACCATTTCAGAAAGTGAAAATATTTTACGCGAAATTGAACATGAACTTGAGCATAAAGGCATTACGCACGTAACCATTCAAATGGAAACCGAAGCGCATAATCACGACAATGCGATCCTTTGTCAGCCCAAAATGGAGAAGCAGCGTGACCACCATCACCATTAAATTTTTTATCTAACTTTATAGTGAGGAGATCAACTAGGATTTTGCAGATTCTGTCTACTGACAATTTGAAATTGGCGGGGTGATAATGTGTACGACACTATAGTAATCGGGGCTGGTCAAGCAGGGATCTCAATAGGATATTATCTTAAGCAGTCCGATCAAAAGTTTATCATTTTGGATAAAAGTCATGAGGTGGGGGAGAGCTGGAAAGATCGGTATGACTCATTAGTTTTATTTACTTCTCGAATGTATAGCTCTTTGCCTGGAATGCATCTTGAAGGAGAAAAACATGGATTTCCTTCAAAAAATGAAATTGTTGCTTATCTAAAGAAGTATGTTAAAAAATTTGAAATTCCAATCCAATTACGGACAGAAGTAATAAGTGTCCTAAAAATAAAGAATTATTTCTTAATAAAAACAAATCGGGAAGAATATCAAACGAAGAATCTTGTCATTGCTACAGGGCCTTTTCATACCCCTAATATTCCATCAATATCAAAGGATTTATCCGATAATATTAATCAACTACACTCATCACAATACAAGAATTCAAAACAATTGGCATATGGAAATGTACTAGTAGTTGGTGGTGGGAATAGTGGTGCTCAAATAGCTGTTGAATTATCCAAAGAAAGAGTTACATATTTAGCCTGTAGTAATAAACTAGTTTATTTCCCTTTAATGATCGGAAAAAGAAGCATCTTTTGGTGGTTTGATAAATTAGGAGTTTTACATGCAAGTCATACATCAATAGTAGGCAAATTCATTCAAAAGAAAGGTGATCCAGTATTTGGGCATGAATTAAAACATGCAATAAAACAGAAGGAGATCCTCTTAAAAAAAAGAGTCATTGCCGCAAAGCAAAATGAAATCATTTTTAAAGATTCATCTACATTAGAAGTAAACAATATTATTTGGGCTACTGGTTTCAGGAATCCCTTATGTTGGATAAATATAAAAGGTGTTTTGGATCAAGAAGGTCGAATCATACATCATAGAGGTGTTTCACCTGTAGAAGGATTGTACTTTATAGGGTTGCCTTGGCAGCATAAGCGAGGTTCAGCGTTGCTTCAAGGTGTAGGAAATGATGCTGAATACATTGTAAAACAAATGAACGGTGAATAAACGAAGCAGAGCAGTAACTCACATGTTTACTGCTCTATTTTTTGCGTGAATAAGGGTAGCGAAGTGGAGATGCGCTTTCTCTTTTATTTAAGAAGTTAACATAGAAAGAGAAAAAGTACTTTAAGACATACTCATATTTTTATGTTCAACAATGGTCTTAAGGAGGCTGCGCATTGAATTTGTCAGGTACGCATCTTTATGGCGTATAAAGATTGTTGAGATACAGCTGTCTTTCTCAGGTAATGGGTGACAATAAACCTTACCTTGTGCAGCAAGATGCATAACAGCAGATTCCGGTACCACTGTTATACCGAGTCCAAGTGCAACACTATTTAAGATTGTCTCCAGGATGTTAAATTCCATCATTCTGTTTGGGAGCACACCTTCATCTTTGAGCCACTGTTCAAGCCTAGACCGATACCCGCACCCCTGATTAAAAACAAGAATCGGAGTCGTTGAAAAATCCTCTATATTAAACGTTTTGTTACTGGTTACAAGAGTAAGTTTTTCAGTATAAACATCATACTGTTCCAGGATAGAATGTTTCAAAGGGCCTGAAATAAAAGCTCCGTCTAATTCGTGATTCATGACCTTTTTAATAAGTTCCTCTGTTAGACCAGCCTGCAATGATAAATCCACATTAGGATACTTTTTATAATAGGAAGCTATGATGGTCGGCAGTATCCTCACTGTTTCCACTGTACCGATTTTTAATATTCCAGACGGTATATCAGTATCTAGAAAGACTTGCTCCAGTTCTTCAACATCTTTCAAAATTTTGTTAACGTATTCAATCATTTTTCGGCCCTCTGGGCTTAGTGAAACCCCTTTTTTATGGCGATTGAAAAGAGGTGTTTTGAGTTCATTCTCTAATTGCTTAATCCGCGCAGTTACATTAGATTGTACATAATTTAACTCTTTTGCAGCACCGGTAATACTCTTGTGATGGGCTACGCATTTGAAAATTTGTAAGTCTCGCAGTTCCATGAAGATCCCCCCTTCATTAAAGTATCATTATCAATGATGTTTTTCATCACTTTTGTTCATTTTACTTGATGCTTACTTCTTTTTATAATTCTCATTGTAATTTTAAAGAAAAGGAGGGGAATTCAATGAAAAAAGGTCAATTATTCATTGGTGCCCTTACATGTTTAGTAGCAAGTATGTCTTGGGGCGCGATGTTTCCAGTTGCAGATCATGCATTAGAATTTGTTGATCCGTTTTATTTTTCATTTATTCGCTACGGTGTGGTAACGATTATGTTAGTGATTTTATTATTGGTGAGAGAAGGAAAAAAATCATTTTATTTAGAGGGTAAAGCAAAATGGATCATTTTATTTGGGGTGATGGCGTTTACTGTATACAATGTTCTTATTTTTTTAGGTCAAAGGTTGATGGGGAAGTCTGGAATTATGACAGCATCCATTGCCGAGGCACTCATGCCGATGCTTTCAATTGTTATTCTATGGGGATATAAACATGTGAAACCTAAAAAATACACAATGATCAGTATATTGATTGCCTTTTTGGGGGCTTCGATGGTCATAACCAAAGGTAATATAAGTTTCTTTTTTTCATTAGGGGATCATCTATTCTCGATACTCTTTATATTCATTGGTGTTTTAGGGTGGGTTGTCTACACAATGGGGGGACAGATATTCCGAGAGTGGTCCACACTTCGTTATTCAACTTTGACATGTTTATTCGGCACAGCTATAACAGGAATCATGACAGCTATACTTACCGCGCAAGGTTACGTGTCGGTACCGAGTATTAAAGTGATTGCAGCAATTAAGTATGATTTTTTATTTATGATTACTTTACCAGGTATCATAGCCCTCCTTAGTTGGAACTATGGCATTAAAATCCTATCATCCATTAATGGGATTTTATTTATTAACTTTGTCCCCATTACTACATTGTTAATCATGGTGATCAAAGGATATAACATAACTGCATTTGATATAGTAGGAACACTGTTTGTCATTATTGGACTCATTTTAAATAACATATATCAGCGTAAGGAAGATTATAAGCAGGTATTACAAAAAGAAAAAACAAATCTGACTATCACTTAGACGGTGGGGGATTTAAAATGTTTGAAGGTTTATTGTTTTTCATTTCAGCTGGAATTGTCTGTGAACTTGCTGCAATTAATAGAAATGGCCGCAAAAATATAAAGCAACAGGCGGAATTGATTCAAATTTTAAAAGAAAACCTTAATAAAGACATTAAATAAATCAAGACGGTTGGATATTATTGAAACACACCAGAAAATTCAGGCTTCTATTTTAAGTCTTAAAACGTCACCAATCGCTAGTTGAATACTACGGGAACCACTCTCCATACGGAAAAAGATGATTATTTACATCATTCAGAGTTGATTTTAGGTTCTTTTGAACTTATAATGTTATATATATACTGTTTTTTGTTTATTCAGAAAAAACGGGTTATAAAAATAAATATTTATATCGGAGGTGTACGCCTTACTAGGTAAGGCAAATCATTGACAACCATTAACCTTATAATCTTTACTATTTTAATTGTCTTAACAGCATTTTTTGTTGCGACTGAATTTGCGATAGTAAAGATCAGGTCATCAAAAATTGACCAACTCATATTAGAGGGAAAAAAAGGTGCCGTATCAGCCAAAAAGGTCATTACTCATTTGGACGAATATTTGTCAGCTTGTCAATTAGGGATCACGGTTACAGCGTTGGGAATTGGCTGGGTTGGAGAATCGACTTTTGAAGTGATTTTGCACCCCTTATTTGCTCATTTTCATGTAAGTGAAACAGTCTCACATGTATTGATCTTAGTGATTGCTTTTGTGATGGCGACTTTTTTGCACGTTGTAGTTGGAGAACTTGCTCCTAAAACACTCGCTATCCAAAAAGCGGAAACCATCACTCTTTTGACTGCAAAGCCAATTATTTGGTTTTACCGCATCCTGTTCCCTTTTATATGGTTTTTAAATGGTTCAGCCCGGTTTATAGTAGGACTCTTCGGTTTGAAACCTGCATCAGAACATGAACTTGCTCATTCTGAAGAAGAACTGCGCATCTTACTGTCTGAAAGCTATAAGAGCGGTGAAATCAATCAAAATGAGTTGAAATATGTAAATAATATTTTTGAATTTGATGAAAGAATCGCCAAAGAAATTATGATTCCGAGAAGAGAGATCGTAGCGATTTCTAGTGAGGATTCTTATGAAACTATTGTTAAGACCATTAAGACAGAGAGTTATACAAGGTACCCAGTCCTAAATGGAGATAAAGATTCAATCATTGGTTTTATCAATGCTAAAGAATTCTTGTCAGCTTATATTGACACAGACCAGAAGATAAAAGAGGATTTCAAGTTAGAAAATCATATCAACCCTGTTATCCATGTTATTGAATCCGTTCCAATTCATGATTTATTGGTAAAAATGCAAAAAGAGCGAACACATATCGCTATTCTTGTGGATGAATATGGCGGAACTTCAGGTTTAGTCACTGCTGAAGATATTCTTGAAGAAATTGTCGGGGAAATCAGAGATGAATTTGATAAAGATGAAGTGCCTAATATTAGAAAAGTAAATGATAATCACTATATCTTAGATTCGAAAGTGCTCATTGAAGATGTAAATGATTTATTGGGAACGACGTTAGCAAGTGACGAAGTGGATACAATAGGCGGCTGGTTTATGACTCAACAAATAGACGCTGCAGTTGGGTCCGTTATAGAAGCCGATGGGTATATTTTTAAAGTGTACAAAACAGTTGGCCGGCATATTAATTATTTAGAAATTGTCTGGAAAAAAGAATAACATCTGGATAAAACACATGAGATTTTGACTAATAAGATGCTTAAAGCCTGAGATGAAATTTTCATCCAGGCTTTTTTAACTTGCAGTTTAAGTAGGTAATCATTATCGAAGTTCAAACGTTTCTCAGCAAACAAGGAGGCTTGGATATCTATAGCTCTTTTACCATTACCTTCTCACCATTAAAGTCGAGTTCACCATTAAATTGAAAACCAAACCTTTGATAAAGGCGTATAGCATGAATATTATTTTCAAATATACTTAAATAAATTCTTTTGCATTTATATAGCTCAGCAAGGTGCTGAATGAGGGCTTTAAGCATTTTCTTCCCTAATCCTTTTCCCTGATAGCGTTCGTCAATAAAAAATCGGTCAAGCCAGACTCGTCCGTTTTTATTATCTTCATCATACTCGGGAAACAATCCATACATTGCAAAACCGACTAGATCTCCTTCATAGTAAAGCCCGACAGGTTTATAATAGTGACATTCGTTTGCATCCTCTAAACATATTTTTGTAGATTCAATATATGATAATTGATTCTGGCTGACATGTAGATCAAGAATTGCAGCACGATTATCATCAGTTACTCCTTTTATTTTTATACTCATACTACCTTCTCCTTTTTTCTTATCCCGGTATCCTGATATTGCTAAAACTCAGCTTAAACTATATTCACGTCAAGCAACATGTAGCCTATCATATTAAGTACCTTTTCTTATTGTGCCTAACCAGGGGCATTCCCTGCATCCAAATGACTTGACTTTATAGAAAATGAATTAATTCAAAGCTGCAGCATCATTCTTTTTTTCTTTCCAAACCATTGTAAGACCAAGGCCGACAATCATAACGAAACCTGCAAAAAGGAAAGGATAATGAATGTTAAGATCAAATAGTATACCGCCTAGAGCAGGTCCAAATATATTTCCCAGGCTGGTGTATGTGGAGTTCATGCCTGCTACGAAACCCTGCTGGTTACTGGCCATATTGGATAAATGAGCGGTTAAGGCCGGACGTAGCAAATCGAACGCTAGAAAAATAAAACAAGTTACAAGCAAAACAGTTAAAAATCCTGACATAACAGTAGACACGAAAGCCAAGATCGCACCGGTTATTAAGCACAGCTGAATCATTCTTTTCTCTCCAAGTTTGTTGACCAATTTCCCGAATAGTAAAACTTGAATAACTACCGCAACAATGGAGCTAATCGTAATAATGGTTGCAATATCTTTTGGTGTGAAGCCAAATTTATGATCAGAAAACAAGCTGAATACCGTTTCATAAGCTGATAAACCAAAAGCCATTACAAAGACGATAATAAATGCAATGAAATAGACAGGATGAATGGATCTCTTCAAGTCTTTAATAAAATTTGATTCCTTTGTATGAGATGAGAGTTGATGGCGTTCTTCTGTCGACAATGACTCTTTTAGTATAAAAACGGAAGTGACAGCTGCTATTAACGCGATGGCGGAGGCGAAGAAAAACGGCATGCGGATACCAAAGCCGGCAATAAATCCTCCCGCACCAGGCCCAATAATAAAGCCGGTGCTAATTGCAGCAGAAACATACCCCATAGCCTTTGACCTTTCCTTTAGGGTTGTAATATCAGCTACATATGCTGTTACCGCGGGCATGATAAAAGCCGCACTTACACCACCCAATATCCTCGAGAAATAAAATATTGAAACATGGGTCCCTAATCCGAAAATCAACTCAGATAAACTGAATATAAGCAACCCGAGAATAATCATTTTTTTTCTCCCGAAACGGTCAACCCACCTACCTGCAAAAGGTGAAGTAATTAACTGAGAAATGGCAAAAGCCGCAACAAGATAACCCATTGTGCTGCCGGATAAATGCATGATTTTCATAAAAGAAGGCATAACTGGAATGATTAAACCGATACCAAGAAATGCTACGAAGATGTTGCTTAATAGTATAATGAATATCGTTTTTTGCTCATTTATTGATTTTTTCATCTGAATTCCCCTTTTACTCAATTGAACCCTTTTTACCTATCCTTTTCGCTTGAAGCTTTTTTCAAGTACAATCAAATCATAAGGTATATGGTTACCGTATAGTCAAGGAGGTTTTTATGAGCGAAGATGTTAAGAAGTATTTCACAACAGGGGAGTTTTCGAAGCTCTGCCGTGTAAAAAAACAAACCTTATTTCATTATGATGAGATTGGTCTTTTCTCGCCGGAAATAAAAAAAGAAAATGGGTATAGATATTATTCCTATCATCAATTTGAGATTTTTCAAGTCATCAGTCTATTTAAAGAGCTTGGGGTTCCATTAAAAGAAATAAAGTGTCTAATAAAAGGAAAAACACCAGACAAGATCCTGCATGTTCTAAAAGAAAAGTCTATTGAGATTGATAAAAAAATAAATGAGCTTAAGCAGTTGCAAACGATTTTACAAACAAAAGTGACACTTACAGAACAAGCACTTGAGACTGATTTTTCCTCAATTTCTTTTGAATATTTAAATGAAGAAACATTCATGTTAAGCCGAAAAACATTAAACTTACCGGAACGAAAATATGTGGCAGCCATTTCAGAACTCATTCATGAAGTTCAGCAATATGAATTAGATGAAGGATATCCGATAGGCGGAATCTTTGCACGGGAACAAATCTTAGAAAAAGACTTCTACAATTACAGTTACTTTTATATAAAAGTAAAAGATGGGGCAGAGAACATAAATTATCATGTACGACCAAAAGGCCTGTATGCAGTTGGATATGAAATAGGCGGAAATACTGAAGAGGCATACCGGAGAATCATTGAGTTCATTGAAAGAAATGGAATGCAAATAGGGGAAAATGCATATGAGGAATATATGCTGGATGAGATGGTAGTTGACGGGTATGAAAATACATATGCCAAAATCCTCCTTCAAGTTAAAGAGGTGTAAGATTACGAGATTTTCATATGGAAAAATTGTTTCTGTTGTGTGCCCAAAAAGAATATAAACTGGTTTACTAAAAACGAGCCCACATACAGGTGACGGTACAAACGGCACTGGGAACCGCAAGTCTATCGGCGTTGAAATATGCTATAACGCTTCAGGAGGCGCTAAATACTACGCTGCTGAAAAGCTGGCCATCAAGGCGCATCCAAAGAGATAAATCTTAAAGAGCTGGGATAGGGGGGGACAAACAACAGAATTCCGTATACTCTGTTGTTGTGCTATGTAAATGTTCAAAAGCCATTTAGGATCGTCGACCTTTGATAATCCATCATATAAAGGTGTCATTCGATGTCTTGTTAACAAAGGCTAGTGAAATTCAATATCCAGAAAACGATTACAAGGTCGGTGATAAATTATTCATCCGTGAATCAAACGGTGATCGAACATTCATTTTTGTGTTTAATATGAGTTTTCTTGATTTAGCACACTCCCTTAATAAATGCATAGGATACTATCACAAAAATTTATAATTGTGGGGATCAAAAAATGTACTATAACCCTTTTTCGCCTCAATGTTATTATTATGTGACTGTACCGATGTATAATGATGGAAGATCTGTTTATTGGACTATTCCAAATGAGATGGAGAACGTACACAGAGGTGCCGATTTGCGCTTTTCATATGAAGATAGAAACCTTCTTTTGAAGGATTATGGACCAAAACCATTTGTTGTAAATATCAATAGAGCCACAAAACAAAACAATACGTTCCGTACTGCTTTATGGACAGGAAAGCATTTTCAAGTTACTTTGATGAGTCTTGGTATTGGAGAAGATATTGGTTTGGAAATCCATCCTAACGTTGACCAGTTCTTACGGATTGAGCAGGGGCGTGGGATCGTCAAAATGGGAAAGAGCAAAGGTCATTTGAACTTTCAAAGAAATATTTATGATGATTCTGCCATTGTTGTACCTGCCGGCACTTGGCATAACGTGATTAATACAGGTAATACGCCATTAAAACTTTACTCCATTTATGCTCCTCCTAACCATCCATTTGGTACAGTTCATAAAACCAAAGCAGATGCAGTGGCTGCGGAAGATTAGCATAGTTATTCGCAGATTTCTGAGTAATTGGAGTCACATCCAGCATGAAACATGGGGAACCAGTACCTAAGAATTGTTTTTATGCAAATGAAACCCAGTGTAATATCCAAGCAGTCTTGTGCTAATTTAAAAAGTAATTGATAAAATAAAGTCGATTTAAAATAAAATCGGCTTATTTCTTTATTAGAGTTACTTTTAGCAGAATTGGCATTATCGAAATGTAAGTATTTTTTCAATCCGCGGATATTGAAATGAATCTATCAGTTCAAAGTAAGTAACTTTCACACTTGACTATATACCCACAGGGGTATATTATTGTTTTGTGAATAACAAAGAGTTAATAAGGTGGTGTAAGTAGTATCAATTATTTAGTTATTGCATTCCTGCTTATTTTTGTGATTATCATTGCAACGTATAGACGTTATTATCCTATAACCGGAATCTCTTGTATCCATAAAGATAAATTAAAGGCTATAGACATAACAATATTAGATATTCGCCATTATAACGATGTACCCAATTTTTCGGATAATATTATTTTAAACATCCCATATGCGTATCTAAAACGTTTTTATTTAGAGATTCCACGTGATAAAATACACATAATAGCTCGTGATCGGGTGGAATTAAATTTAGGAGTGCGTTTTCTAAAGCGCAAAGGTATCCATGTAAACAGTTATGAACTGGCAGCATGTAAATGTAAAAATAAATGAAAGAAAGGATTTCATTGATATATGGAGTATGATCAAAAGATTAAAAACCGCTTACGACGGATTGAAGGACAAATTAAAGGTGTATTGACTATGATGGAACAAGGAAAAGATTGTAGAGAGGTTGTGACCCAATTAGCAGCTTCCCGTAATGCGATCGATCGAGCGATGGGTTTAATTGTGAGCACAAACCTTGAACATTGTGTTCGTGAAAGTTTAGAAAAAGGCGAAGACACACAAAATTTAGTAAAAGAAGCAGTTGACTTATTGGTAAAGAGCCGATAAAAATTCATCAACCTAAGGTTGACGAATTTTTATATGCGTCATATTATACCCCTACCGGTATTTAAAGAGTTGAATAATAGCAGATCTTTCGAAAAAATTTTTTGACTTTAATATACCCGAGGGGGTAATTAGTTAGGAGAATAAACATGACAGAACAAACAAAACGCACAACAATTGTTTTATTTAGCGGGGATTATGATAAAGCAATGGCAGCCTATATTATTGCAAATGGTGCAGCTGCCTACGATCATGAAGTGACGATCTTCCATACTTTTTGGGGATTTAACGCTTTACGTAAAGAAGAGCTGATTCCAGTGAAAAAAGGATTTCTTGAAAAAATGTTTGGAAAGATGATGCCTCGTGGTGCTGATAAGATGGGTTTATCTAAAATGAACTTTGCAGGTATGGGCCCTAAAATGATTAAAAATGTGATGAAAAAGCATAATGTACTTACTTTACCTCAGTTGATTGAGATGGCTCAAGAACAGGGGGTAAAGCTCGTAGCTTGTACGATGACAATGGATCTTCTTGGTTTACAGGAAAAAGAACTATTAGATGATATTGACTATGCTGGTGTAGCAGCTTATTTGGCAGATGCTGAGGAAGGCAGTGTCAACTTATTTATCTAATGTTACTCATTTACTCATTGCTAAGCGGAATGAGAAGTTTAAAGGCAAGTAAAAATATTGAAGAAACAAGGATTTAAAAACATCACAAATATAAAAGGGGGTATGAATACATGGTGTTAACTTACAGTGAGAAACTTTTTGTATATTTGTATACCCCCACCCCTATATAAGAAAAGGAGGAAAAAATGATGAAAGCAACTATTGTACTAGACGCTAAAGGTTTGGCGTGTCCAATGCCTATCGTAAAAACGAAGAAGAGAATGAAGGATTTAAAAGCTGGTGAAGTATTGGAAATTCATGCGACAGATAAAGGTTCTACAGCAGATCTGGAAGCATGGGCAAAAAGTACAGGCCATGAATATCTGGGTACTGAAGCAGAGGGAGAAATACTTCGTCATTTTCTTCGAAAAGGAGGAGAGCATTCATCAGAAAATGCATCTTCAATTCCTGAGATTTCATTAGAAGCTTTCAAACAGAAAGTAGATAGTGACGAGTCTCTTAACATTTTAGATGTTCGAGAGATAGAGGAATATGAAAAAGCTCATATCCCAGGAGTTGTGCATATCCCTCTTGGTGAAGTGGAAAAGCGCGCTAACGAATTAAACGAAAATGATGAAATTTATATTATCTGCCATTCGGGAAGAAGGAGTGAAATGGCGGCCCGCACCATGAAAAAACAAGGTTTTAAAAAGGTTATTAATGTTGTCCCGGGTATGCGGGATTGGACAGGTAAAACCGAATAAATAAAAAGCATGATGAACAGATGAGTACAAGAGTAGCGATTATTGCGGCAAATAGCGGTCTGTTTGATGCTTATAAAGTCTGTAATATTGCGACAAGGAAAAGAGCATGTCGCAGAAGGTTGTAGGAACGCAAATGTGCCTTCTATTCTTAACTGATTGAAATGGGAGTTGCATGATTTGGTTGTCAAATAACGATGGACGTTATGGGTTTAACAAAAGATGATTTTATGGAAGGAATCGAAGTAGGCGGGGCTGTTACCTTTTTTGGTTTTACGAAAGATGCTGATGTATCCTTAACGTTTTAGTCCCGCTAAAAGATTTGATATAGGAGGTATTGAAACATGACCGTAAAGGCAATGACCCCAAAAGAAGTGACAAAAAAAATCTTTAACAAAGAACCTTTATTTATTTTGGATGTGCGTAATGAAAATGATTTTAGTGATTGGAAGATAGAAGGGCATGACTTTGACCATTTGAATGTTCCTTATTTTGATCTTTTAGATGGCGTAGAAGATATCTTGGAGAAAATTCCTTCTGATAAAGAAGTGCTGGTCGTTTGCGCAAAAGAAGGTTCATCCGTTATGGTATCCGAAATGCTTTCTGAAGCAGGTCATTCTGTATCCTACCTTAAGGGTGGAATGAAAGCATGGAGCGAACATTTAGAGCCGGTAAAAGTCGGGGATTTAAAAGATGGCGGTGAGATGTATCAGTTTGTTCGAATCGGTAAAGGCTGCTTGTCATACATGGTCATTTCCAATGGTGAAGCAGCAATTATTGATGCGACACGTATGGTGAATTTCTTTATAGATTTTGCGAAGGGGAAGGGTGCAACGATTACTCACGTATTTGATACACATCTTCACGCGGACCATATTTCAGGCGGCAGAGTCATTGCTGAAAAAACAAAAGCAACCTACTGGTTACCGCCTAAAGATGCTGAAGAAGTGGAATTCGATTATCAGCCGTTGGAAGAAGGAAATGACATTATTATTGGAAATACAACGATTAAAATTCAACCGATTTATTCTCCGGGGCACACGATTGGCTCCACTTCTTTCATTGTCGATGACCAGTATCTTCTTTCAGGTGATATCTTGTTTATTGATTCAATCGGCAGACCAGACTTAGCCGGTATGGCAGAAGATTGGGTAGGAGATTTAAGAAAAACGCTTTATAGCCGTTACAAAGCGTTATCAAAGGATTTAATTGTATTACCGGCACACTTTATGATCATTGACGAGCTAAATGAGAATGGAAGTGTTGGTAAACAACTAAGTACATTATTTAGCGAGAACCATGGTTTGAACATTGCGGATGAAACAGAATTTAGACACCTAGTAACAGATCATTTGCCTCCGCAACCAAATGCATACCAAGAGATTCGAGAAACAAACATGGGGAAAATCAGCCCAGATGAAGAAAAACAGCGTGAAATGGAGATTGGCCCAAACCGCTGTGCAATACGGTAACACAAGTTTCTGCTAAAAAGAGGAGAGAAGAACATGAAATCAGATAAAGTATTAGACGCAAAAGGCTTGGCATGCCCAATGCCAATTGTCAGAACAAAAAAAGCGATGAATGAACTGGAATCAGGTCAAATATTAGAAGTGCATGCAACAGATAAGGGAGCCAAAAATGATCTTACAGCCTGGTCTAAATCAGGCGGACATGACCTTTTAGAGCAAACGGACGAGGGCGATATATTGAAATTTTGGATTCAAAAAGGCTAATGAATGTGAAAGGGTATCGAATAGAAAGATACCCTTTTCCTATGAAAGGAGGCAAATAAAATGGATATTGCCTTTATCACAACTCTTTTCATTATAGGGTTTATTGGTGCCTTTATTTCCGGAATGATTGGTATTGGCGGAGCAGTTATTAATTATCCAATGCTATTGTACATTCCTTCTTTAGTGGGAGTGATGTCATTAACTGCCCATGAAGTTTCAGGGATAGGGGCTATTCAAGTTTTTTTTGCGACACTCGGCGGTGTTTGGGCTTATCGTAAGAGTGGTCTTCTAAATAAAGCATTAATGATTTACATGGGAAGCAGCATCCTTTTAGGGAGTGTATTGGGGAGTTACTTTTCTCATTATATATCTGAAAAAGGAATTAACTTTATATACGGAATTCTGGCTATTATAGCAGTTATTTTAATGTTTATACCTAAAAAAGGACAAGAACATAGCCAAGACAAAGAAGTGATATTTAATAAATGGTTGGCTTCTTCCTTAGCGTTTATCATTGGTGGCGTATCAGGTATTTTAGGAGCTGGCGGCGCCTTTATCCTAGTCCCCATTATGTTATCGATTTTAAATATTCCTGTTAGAGTCACAGTCGCTTCATCTCTTGCGATTACATTTCTTTCATCTATTGGCGCAACAGTTGGAAAAGTAATCACGGGCCAGGTTCTTTTTGTACCAGCTCTGGTTCTTATGATTGCTAGTTTAATTGCTTCTCCTATTGGTGCATCAGTTGGGCAAAAAGTAAACACAAAATTCCTGCAATGGATTTTAGCGCTATTAATAGGTGCGACAGCCATTAAAATTTGGTTAGAGCTCCTTTGATATGAGTCATCGGGTAAAATGAAAGATTAAAAGATTCATCACTTGTTGGTTTCTTATTAATGTTATGACACTTGGCCGCGTTCAATAAATATTTCAAGTGTTTGATGAAATTCTTTTTGATAATGGTGACTTGGACAAGTCTTGACTATAGTACCATGAAATGCATTTGACTTAGTGGTGTCCAGTGTTTTTTTGCATTAGGGCAGCGTTAAGAAAATAAAAAAGACCATAACGTCACCTTTGATTACCTTTTTTAAAACATTTTAATCCTGATTGGTTTTATGGGTATGGTAGGTGATGGGTGTAATGAGTCAATATAAATTAGGTCTATTTTGTGTCCAAAATAAATAGAGGGACTCGAACTAAAAAAGAGGATGCCAAACTATATAGGTATCTTTGTTTGCTTTAGAGTTATTATATTTGAATATGACATGCCACGTAACAACACGTTATTGCACATATAATTAAGAAGCAACTACTAAGGCAGATTCTTCTCTCTTTTAACACCATATCCAATCAGCCTCAAATGTAATATAATGTTGCCAAACCATATTGGTTGTGGCACCGGGGAGGAAATGATAGGTGGTTTATTTCGTAGCATTTTTTTGTTTTGCTATTACACTGCATAATATTGAGGAAGCTATTTGGTTACCTGAGTGGTCACAACAATCTTCAAAGTTTCAAAAGCCAGTAACTTCAAATGAATTTCATTTTGCTGTCATTGTTATAACTATGTTGGCTTATTTATCTGCATTTGGTTTTTTATATATGCCAGAATCAGATATTGCAAAATGGATTTTCATTGGCTTTCTAGGTTCTATGGTTATCAACGCTATTTTTCCACATCTTATCGCAACTGTTGTAATGAAAAAGTATGCACCTGGACTTCTTACGGGCTTATTGCTTAACATTCCAGTAAACTCATTAGTTATTTATCAAATGTTTTTAAAGAATTTGATTGTATGGAAGGAGTTAATAATATCTACGTTGGTTGTAGGAATTATTTTATTAGCACTTATTCCATTATTATTTAAAGTTGGTGATAAAGTATCTCCTTAATGAGTTTGAATTGATAAGGATTGAGGGGAAAGATGGAAATTTTCTAAATAAGGGATTATTCTGTTATATCGGATTTCTACAAAACAATGTCTTAATTCATCATTGATTTTGGTGCCCAATTAGTTGCCCTGAATTCATGAAAAAGGATAAAATAGGTGTAAAATAAAGTTGCTATTTTAAAATTAGAATCAATTCATTATCGTAAAAGCAATAATAACTAATTGGCAAAGAAAGGATAATCAGTCTAATGAAAACATTAGTTATCGTTATACATCCTAATTTGGAAACGTCTGTTGTCAACAAAACCTGGATGAATCGTTTAAAGCAAGAGAAAGACATTACGGTTCATGACCTGTACGGTGAATACCCTTATTTTATCATTGATGTAGAAAAAGAGCAGCAGCTCCTGTTAGATCATGAGCGTATCGTTTTTCAGTTCCCAATGTATTGGTACAGCAGTCCCGCGTTACTCAAACAATGGGAAGATGATGTGTTAACACATGGCTGGGCTTATGGAACTGGAGGAACTAAATTGCATGGAAAAGAACTACTCTTAGCTATCTCCTTAGGCGCACAGGAATCTGATTATCAAGCAGGCGGAGAATATAATATCACGATCAGCGAGCTTATCAGACCGTTTCAAGTCACTGCTAACTATATAGGAATGCGTTTTCTTCCTGCGTTTACACAATATGGGACACTTCATCTTTCAAAAGAAGATGTTAAGAACAGTGCGGAGAGATTGGTTGACTATCTTAAAGCCGAGCATTAATCCGGTATTCGCGAGGGAAGCTGAAACAAATGATGTGTTATGAAAATAAGGGTTTGTGACAGATTTTCATAAACTTAATTTCAAAGTTACATCGAATACTTAATTCAGGGGGGCATAGTGCGAGGGCTTAAAATTAATTAAAGCAGGGCAATGAGTACGTATTTCTTAATGAAATGTAGAGTTCCTTGGTCTCTAATAGGTACCCGATTAGTGTCCAGAATTCTGAAAAATGATGAAAATAAGTATAAATAAAGTAAACATATGCTTTGAATAAAAGCTTTTGTAACTCATGATATGTTTTTACTATGTTGAGGGACTAGTGGGCGTGGTATATGTCAGAAAAGAAACCGATGATTCAAAGGTGTTTTGACCCCTGTTTATGAGACAGGGATCAAAACACCTTTTAAACATCATTATTACCTTCCTCTGATAATGAAATATAAAAAAGTTACCAGCAACTCTCTGCGGCATCTCGCCGTGTTCAATTGTTTAGTCCTTTTTTTTCATAATCTTTACAAATCTGAAAAAGTCCTCATCATCCGGCAGGGGCTTGTCATCTTCGCGTCCATTGCGATGCATATGCGGATCAGAGTGATGTTCATTGTAGAACTCTACGATATGAAATCCACACTTATTCACATAGAAGTTGATATTTCGCTTTTCGAAATAAGGTGTCACGGTTTCCCAAAGCACAGTATCCGGATACTGTGCTTCAATGGCTTTCCAAGCAGAAAGACCAATCCCTTGGCTGTGATATTCTGGAGATACATAGAATAAATCTAGCGAATTATGATTTGTTTGGCTGTTGATACGTACTACTGCACCACCGACATTCTTACCATCCTGAAGAATATGATATACCACTGCTCCGGGAGCATTGAAAGACTCCTGAACATCATTGTCCGATGGAATCGGCCCATCTTCGCAATCACCGAACGTTTCAATCACGGCGATCGCAAAGGCTTCTTGTAATTTTTTTTGGAATTCTGGCAGATCAGATTCCTTTGCTGGTTCCAGAATAACTTTTGGTTCATTTTTAGTTTTCATGATTGTTCACTCCCTCAGTTGCTGAAATATCGAGTCCAGTCGTTCAGTAAAACATTCGAGCTGCTCTGCGAGGCCTTTTCACAAAAAAGTGATTCCATCGCTCTTTCTTCCGCGGTAAATTTGGCGTTAAAATACTTCAAAAGCTTTCTCCTGTCTTTTTGTATGATTCTTTTTCTTTGTTTCATTGGAAAACAAGCTGCATGTAACCCTAATTTACTATTGTTCACTACCGTATTAAGTGTCGTATGCGGGATTTGTCATCATTCTCGAATTTTTCCTGCGAAAAGTTACAAAAATAGTCGAATGAGGCGCCTTTGACTATGAACATGCGTAAAAGATTCAATTTAGATTCGATCATGAGCAATGCACATTGAGTAAACTCTGGTGGATTTATTAGCCCAAAGAAGCCTAAATGATATAAAAATAACTAGTCCATATATCAAATCTGTCCGTTTAATGCCCGCTTCATTCAACAACACTAATTTGAAGTCATGCAATCTGTGCAAGGGGGTTATTTCTGAATAGATTTTTCCGAATGCAGCGGAGTTGCTTTGGGACTCCCGTTTACTTTGCCGTACGTCAGCTTGCGCCATACTAATTCCATCGGACCGTACCTAAACCGTTTCAACCACAATGTACTAAAGCTCATAAGAACGAAGTACACGGCCAGACTGAACATGAACGTGCCGGCGGATTGAATATGATCCGCAAGCCCGAATCCGTACCTGAGGAACAGAACTGTTCCAATGATAGAGTGAAGCAGATAACAGGTCAATGACATCCGTCCGACTTTGGTGAATATCATCATAGGGCCTCGCAGCTGAGGAACGTATAGAAACAGCATTGCAAAAGTGCTCATATAAAACATACTTCCGGTTATGCCGCCATTTTGACCCAAGACAGAGGAAATGTCCTTCCACAGCATATTCTCAGAAAGATTAAACATGTCTAGTAATATACTGCTTTGTGTTATTAGAAAAGCGATTGTGCTAATGATCCAGATACGCTTCCATATAGGCTTTTTCGCTTCCATGTCTTTGAAAAATTCCATCTTAACAAAGTACACGCCCAGCAGAAACATGAGAAACATGGAATAGATCATAGAGAAAGAGCCGGCAGCCATCGTGACCATATCTGTCCACCGAGTGCTGATGGATTCCATGTAGGTAAGGCTGCTGTGGCTAAACAAAGTAAACTCTGAAAAATTTGGGTTTTTTGACCCTGCAGTATTGATGACATTGTACAACATTGTGAAAACAGGAGTCAGGAATTGAAACACGATAAGTGCGATAATCCATCTAAGCACCGTTTTGGCCGTGCGTTTATAGAAGGCGAGTAACAGGAAGCCACTTACGGCGTAAAAGGCCAATATGTCACCGACCCAAACAAATGTGATGTGCAAAATGCCAAATCCCAACAGGATAGATAACCTGCGGGCAAACAGCTTGTTGGGACTCTCTACCTTCTGCGCGGCTCGATCCATAAAGATCATAAACCCGACTCCGAACAGGAAGGAGAATAACGTAACGAATTTCCCTTCGGCAAACCAGGAAACCAGCTTATGCAGTACGTCATCGGAGGCCATTTCGAATCCCTTTACTGAATCTACGATCAGAAAATAATTGACAATAATAATGCCAAGCAAGGCAAATCCTCGTACGATGTCCAGAAAATGAACCCGTTCCCGCAGACTCACCGGTTGCCCGCGTCCTTCTTTTTGTACAATCATATCAATACTCCTTTCCCATTTATCACGGCAATGTGTAGTGCGGATCTGAAAAACTTGAGCCTTACAATGGATAAATATAAAGACCGAATCTTAACAATTTATGAAGAGTCATCATTTTTTTTAGAAAATGTGACAAATTTGTGGCGAGCATCAGCTTTCATAAATTGTTAAGATTTACGTAGTATCTTATAACGTACTTATTACTATGAACGATATATAGTAAGGACACACGAGAAATAACAACAAGAATCATGAGGTGAGAGAGACATGGCCTATCGAATATTAGTCGTAGAGGATGATGAGGATATTGGTGATCTTTTGGAGGAATCCCTTACACGTGCAGGTTACGAGGTGCTAAGAGCCAAGGATGGAAAGCGAGCATTGCAACTTGTGAATGACTCGCTTGATTTGGTTATTTTGGATATTATGATGCCAGGCATTTCGGGAATTGAAACATGTCAGCACATCAGGAAATCCTCTAACGTCCCGATTCTGTTTCTGACGGCCAGATCGAGTACACTCGATAAAACTGAGGGGTTACTCGCCGGCGGCGATGATTATATGACTAAACCATTCTCGGAAGAGGAACTTCACGCTAGAGTGATTGCTCAATTACGCAGATATACTATCTATCAGGAAAAGAAGGAACAGGAAGAAACATTTCTTATCGGGGGCAAACTAAGAGTGAGCGAAGAATTTAATGAGGTGTGGAAAGAGGAGAAGCAAATCAAGTTGTCAGATCTGGAGTATCGTATCCTGAAACTTCTGATGAGCAAACGCAACAAAATATTTTCTGCCCAAAATATATATGAGAGTGTGTGGGGACAGCCTTACTTTTACTGTTCCAACAATACGGTGATGGTGCATATACGGAAGCTGCGCTCCAAAATTGAGGATGATCCGGCACGTCCGGTTTATATAAAAACTGAATGGGGAAGAGGATATCGATTTGGCGCATCTTAAATTTACGCTAACCAAAAAACTGGCTTTGCTGATAATGGTTGCTGCGATTGTGAGTGGTGTGATCTTTCTGACGTTGCAAAAGATCACAGATGATCTGATCGAGGGATATCTGAGTTCGGAAGAGTATTATCACGAGGAGTCAGCAAGATACATTCAAAAATTCAGCAAGTACGTTTCAGAAAATGAGTTGTCTACATCAGATAGAAAAGCGTTTGGCGAGTGGGTCAAAAAAGAAAATTACATTAACCTCACCATATTCAAGGATCAGGAGCTGCAATATGATTCTATTTATTCCGAATCGGATTATGGAAAGGAAAAGCTGACTCAGTACGCTCAAAATCATTCACATCCTGTCAAGTTTAGCGATGGTGAAGGACGAGTCATTATCGACGGTTTCTACTCTTCCCGATATTATGATCTGGCCTTTGCATTGGATTTGCTCGGGGCAACCCTCATCTTTTTAATCATTGTTCTCTTCGGAATTCGCCAAAGTCTTCGCTACCTTAAAACGATTCATCAAGAGATTCATATTCTTGAAGGGGGCGAACTGGACTACGAGATGACGATAAAAGGGCATGATGAATTAGCGATGATTGCAAAGAGCATTGAGGATCTGCGGAAAGCTTTCCTGGATAAACTTAAAGCTATCGAGGAATTGCAAGCTGAGAGCCGCAGCCTGGTTACCGAAATGTCGCACGATATGCGCACACCGCTGACGTCGCTGATCATGAATCTGGAGTTTGCCAAAAAAGAGGGAGGCGAAGCGGGTGCCAGCAAAGATCGGTATGTAGCCAATGCTTATGGTAAAGCACTGCAATTAAAAAGCTTGTCTGACAATCTGTTTGCGTATTTCCTGCTGAACAAGGAATATGAGGCCGATCTGGAGACCGTTGCAGTGAAAGAAGTGATCTACGATCTAATATCAGATCAGATTGCTATCCTTCATCAGGAGCATTTTCGGGTCCATATTTCAGGCGAGCTGCCGGAAACCTATATTAACGTGAATTTGGAGGAGCTTGGTCGTGTATTTGATAATGTGATGTCAAACTTATTGAAATACGCAGATCCGGAAGAAAAAATCAGTATCACGTTTGTATCGGATCAAGAGATATTTGAGATCCATGTTAGCAATACGATTAAACTTGCAGATATAACACCGGAAAGCAACGGACTCGGTGAAAGAAGCATTGCGCGAATGATGTCCCGCATGCAGGGACAGTTTCACAGTATACAAAAGAATTCTAAGTACTACATTGTGCTACGATTTTGGAACACCAAGATGTAGGCTGAGAATAAAAACCACGAATATATTGAAAAATGATTTTCATAACTCTTTCAAATAGAGAAAGCCGGAGTATGAGATCCGGCTTCTTCTGCATTATTTCCCCTTCGCCTTCTTCCGCTTTTCCTTCTCTGCCCGATAAAACTCATGAAACATCTTCATCAGCGCCCGTTTTTCAATCCGCGATACATAGCTGCGTGAGATACCGAGTTCTTTGGCAATCTCTCGCTGCGTTTTTTCCTTCTTCAAATCAAGTCCAAACCGCCCGACAATCACTTCCTTCTCACGGTCATCTAAAATGTCAATGTATTGTTTCACTTTTTCAAGCTCCATATTGAGCTGGATCGTATCTATCACGTCTTCGTTTTCTGATTTCAAAACGTCAATCAGGCTTATTTCATTCCCTTCCTTATCCTGCCCGATCGGATCGTGAAGGGAGACGTCTTTTTTTGTTTTTTTCAATGCGCGCAAATGCATGAGGATTTCATTATTAATTACAAAAGGGGGGTGCACAGATTTCCCGTAACTGTTTGATTAAATAAAGGTTGAGTCAGCTTCCTGTAATAAATGCTCAAACGTTTCTTCGCAAACGAAGGGGATACCTTAAATAACCAAGCTATATTTTCAATTGCATGTGATTGTATGTACGAAAGATTAATATTACGCAACATGAAAGTTGGAATGCAAAAGTGATATGTAAAATAATTGGACTGCCACTCTAAATAATCTGTCCAAGTTGCAGGCATTGTTTTTTTATCGCCTTCATGTCTATATATATGGCAAAATTCATGAGCGAAATCATACCATTGTTCAGTTCGGCTTTTTCGGCTGTCCAAGCATATATTATAAATCCCGCTGTGTTTAAGTGCGAAGCTTGTAACAGGTTTAAACGAAAGCCTGATATCTAAAGCCTCGGCAATCCGTTCAAAATTAATTTGTTCTGGTTCTGTAATATCAATCTTCTTGTATAAGTTTTCAATCCAATCCTCTAAATGACTGTTTGTATACCTCAAGATGAAAAACCTCCTTAAAGACGACAATCTAAAAATTGGATTCGTTTAAATATTATATGGAAATCAAGACTTTTTTCATAGGAAAATGCGTCTAAGGAGATGGAATATGAATCCGTTTAATCATGACTGTTTTCGTAAGTATTATGATTTTAACACGCATCTGGATTTCCCTCGAAAAGTAAAGGTCTTTTAGGGATTTATGTCAAAATAATAGTAAGTACGTTATGCAACAAACAGGGAGTTTGGTTGCTTAATAAGGAGGGGAAGTATGAAAAAAAATATTCACATATTGGGAGCCTCTGGTGTCGGAACTTCAACATTGGGTGCTGCATTATCAAAGCGTTTGCCTCATACGCATCTTGATACTGATAATTACTATTGGTTAGACAAATTCACTAAAAAAAGAGAAATTCCTGAAAGAAGAAAGTTGCTTGAAAAAGACTTAACAATCAATGAAAAATGGATTCTTTCTGGTGCAGTGTGTGGCTGGGGCGATAATCTAAAAAGTTATTTTGACCTTGTCGTCTTCTTATGGATTCCACAAGATATACGGCTTGAGAGACTAAGGCACAGGGAATTTCAGCGTTATGGAAACGAAGTGTTAGCCGGTGGCAGTAAATATGAACAATCAAAAACATTTTTAGAGTGGGCTTCTTTATATGATAATGCTGGAATGGAAGTTAGAAGTAGAGCTTTGCATGAACATTGGATGGCAGATTTATCTTGTCCAGTGTTAAAGATTGAAGACGACTGCTCAGTCAATGAAAGAGTTGACCGTGTCTTGGATTATCTGAGTTCTAATTAAACTAACGGATAGCAATAGCTGCATCAGAAAATAAATCCAAAAATCAAAGACAGTTCCAGTATGGCATTTAATGAGCTGTTTTTTTAATACCGCTATCAATTTGCCTACTATTTTTGGTAGCATCCCCACAACAGAGAAGAGATTGTTCTTCATAAGGAAGTTTTTGGATCAGTTGCAGGAAATGGAACCTCAACGATTAGATACATCCTAAAACCTGTCCAGCTAGTGCTTATGTTGGTTACCATTGAGTGAAAAGCACTTGCCGATCCTTTTTTGTTGGTGTAATCATTAGTGAATTATTACAATTGCAAATGATAGGGGCAAGGGAATAAATGGACTTCAAAGGAGTTTAATCATGAAAAATAATGATAAGAAGAAAGAGGTTCAAAGAAAATACAGAGAAGAGATTAAAAAAAAGAAACAAAAGAATGAAGATAATAAAAATTTTATTAAAGAAACAATTATTGTTGTTACGATAATTGTATTGTTTATTTTTTTCACATACACTTTGCAAGGTTTTTAACAAGAAGCCCTCTTTTCCCATTTCGATACTCTGCAATTTCCCTCACAATAAACGCTCAATTTTTTTACATGAGAATATAAAAGAAACATAAATGAAAATATAAATGAGAAAAACAACAAAAACCCTTGTCACGTAAGGGTTTGTAAAGGATTCAAAATCACTTTTTAAATGAGGGTATGAATGAAATATAAATGAGAATCTAAATCTTATTAGTAAACAGAATTAAACATAATAAACAGAAATAAATAATAATAAACTAACTGCGTTTATTTATCTGATTTCCGTCTTTCTTTTAATTGCTCCGTTATAATCTCCAAAGCAGCCTGTAAGATCTCATCTGTTACCTCACCGTCTTTTGCTGCAAGGAATGTTTCAGGATCGTTTAACACTTTTTTTGCTTCATCCTGAAATACTTTTTCATTGCTTTCTCCTTTAAGAAGATAATCCAAAGAAACATCAAGTATGTTTGAAATATTAATTAAGGTTTTATAGTCAGGCTCACGACTACCTAGTTCATAGGCGGTGTAGGCAGGCCGAGTAATTCCAAGTTTATCAGCCATATTTTGTTGGGTTAGTTTCTTTTGTTTTCTGCACTTTTTCAAGTTCTCGGAGAACATATTAATCACCTGACTTTTGTTTTTATTCTATATCTCATTGTAACGTAACAAAGGGTTACATATAAGTTTTGGTAACAAAACGATACTTTTTTTATGAAAATGTGTTGACAATGTAACGAATCGATACTATTATCTAAGTAACGAAACGTTACATTTTCTGATTAAGGGGGTGAAAAATGATGAGAAAATGGCTTAAGAAAAACCGCTTAGAAAAAGGGTTTACTCAAGAAGAAGTTGCCAAAGCTGCACAGATTGGTAGAGCATACTACACCATGATAGAAAATGGTACTAGGAAGCCTAGTGTTATTGTCTCAAAAAAAATAGGAGAGAAATTAGGCTTTGACTGGACTATTTTTTTTGAGGATGTATGTAACGAAACGAAACATAATTCTAAGGATTCAGCATGATTAGAATTCACAAAGGAGGCCTTTTAATTATGAAAGTCATCTTGAAAAAAGGACCACTGTTTGAACAGGCAGAGGCCAAAGCCTACAAATACCTCAGTGGCATACTTGTTCAGCGTATGAATGAACACCAAGAGAAGCTTGCGCAAAAAAATAAAAAGGAATCAGCCTAAGTCATTTATAAACAGCATGGTCTTTCAACTTCAATTTTAAAACTAAAAACCTAATATAACAGGAGGCAAACATATGGAGAACAACCCATACAACATGCGGAATTTACCGCAGATTATGCGTAGTGCCCGTAAGGCTGCAGGTCTTTCCCAATACCAAATCGGAAAGTTAATCGGAGGTAAGGATCAAAGGTATGTTTCAGATGTTGAAAATGGACTTGCCAAGCTTACTCCAGAGTTATGTATCAAGTGGTTTGAGAAGTGCGATGCCTATGAACATATTGATCTTGTTCATTACTTATTTAAACTTCATCCCACAGCCGCTGCTCCTATTGATCCGGCACTCAATGAATGTGCAAGTAATGCGGTGATTAATATGGTTCACCAATTGGAGGAAGCATTACAAGCAACCAAACATTTAGCCCGTTGGCTTACTGATAATAGACCAGGTAAAACTGAAGAGCTGCCGATGGCTGATATTAAGCAGATTTTTGATTTGATTGCGGCTAACAAAACATTGATTTATTCACTTGTTCGTACTCACGGGTTGAAAATGCAGGAGCTTGCAGATAGGTGGACGCGGAAAGCTCTAGTTGATCAAGTTGCTATGGCAAAACAAGAAGGAAGGCAGGCGGTTTCAGTATGAATACTAATCATTTCTTGAAGTCAGATGTTCCTATCGCAAAAAGAAAAATCGAATCAGCAGAAGAGCTATCAATCATGCTGTCAGAGGCTTTACGTGATGGTGATTATGAAGAAGCGATTAGTCTCGCTGGAAGCATCAAGGTTCTTACTGAGGATATTAGCCGGCTTGCAAACAAAGGACGTCTTTATGAAACGGCATTGAAAATGCAACAGCAAGGTATCAACTTAACTGTAGTGAGCAGGTGTATAGGATGATGGTTCATTTTGTTCATAAACCGGCAACTGCTCTGGAAGTTCGTAAATGGTGTGCGATGATTCGTAACAATAGTGAATTCCATCTGTTATGGGATAGACGTGCAGACAAATTCAGAGAGGAGAATAAGAATGGTCGAAAATCCAATGGTCATAAACAACTGGCACGATAAGCTGACTGAAACGGATGTGCAAATAGATTTTTACGGTGATGAAGTAACACCAGTTGATGATTATGTAATTGATGGCGGCGAAATCATTCTGAGAGAGAACTTGGAAAGATATTTAAGGGAGCAACTTGGTTTTGAATTTAAAAATGCGCAATAAAAAAGCCCACTCGGCAAAGTGGACTTCTTTAAAGGCTATCTAAAAAACTCATGTGCAAATATTTTATCAGATAGCCTCAATAAAAACAATGGGGGTTAGGGTTATGACAAGAAGAGCTGAGGTTCTTGCTAAGACTTCTGAAATGAGCCGTGATGAATGGCTTATTGAAAGAAGAAAAGGGATTGGCGGCTCAGATGCATCCATTATCTTGGGGTTAAACAAGTGGAAGACACCTTTTGAATTATGGTTAGACAAAACAGGACAGGTCCCTGTTAGTGAATCGCAAAGTGAAGCTGCTTACTTTGGATCATTGCTTGAAGACATTGTTGCAAAAGAATTTGAGATTCGTAGTGGCAAGAAGGTTAGACGTAAAAAAGCAATACTTAGACATCCAGAACATGATTTCATTTTGGCTAATGTAGACCGAATGATCGTTGGTGAAAAAGCGATCCTTGAATGTAAAACAACCTCTGCTTACAACTTAAAAGAATGGGAGGACGAAGAAATCCCCGAGAGCTATATCGTTCAGGTCCAGCATTACCTGGGTGTACTTGGACCTGAATATCAGAAGGCTTACTTTGCTGTGCTGATTGGCGGAAACAAGTTTGTTTGGAAAGAGATTGAGAGAGACGACGAGTTAATTGACATGATCTTTGAAGCAGAGATTGAGTTCTGGAATGAAAAGGTCTTAGGTGGACAAGCTCCTGCTTTAGATGGGTCAAGTGCTGCGGAGGAATACCTCAAAAAGAGATATGCCGAAACGGAAAATAACAAAGCTATTGATTTAACTGCGACTAATCGAGAACGTATTCAACAATATTTGCATCTTAAAGAACAGCTCTCAGAGCTTCAAAGTCAGGCAAAAGAATTAGAAAACCAGATCAAACATGAAATGAAGGATGCAGAGTATGGGTTTATCGGCAACTATCAAGCTTATTGGAAGCCTGTTGTCTCAAATCGAGTTGACACGAAAAAGCTGAAAGAGCAGTTTCCGGATATTTACGAGGAGGTCAAAAAGGAAACTCATTTCAGACGTTTTAGAATCAAGGAGGTTAGCTGATTATGGCTACTAATCAATCAATTAAAAACAACATCCAAAAGAAACAAAAAAGCGCACCTGTGCAACAGCAAGGAGCAACCATGAAGGGTTTACTTTCCTCCCCATCCGTTATTAAGCGATTTGAGGAAGTATTAGGGAAGAGGGCTACACAGTTTACTGCCTCTATCTTAAGCCTATATAACAGCGAGCAGATGCTGCAGAAAACAGATCCTATGAGTGTCATATCCTCAGCAATGGTGGCAGCTACACTCGATCTGCCTATAGATAAAAACTTAGGATATGCCTGGATTGTTCCTTATGGAGGTAAGGCTCAATTCCAGCTTGGGTACAAAGGATATATCCAGCTTGCCTTACGAACAGGCCAATATAAGTCCATCAATTGCATACCGATTCATGAAGGAGAATTGCAGAAGTGGAATCCATTGACTGAGGAGATCGAGATTGATTTTGAAAAACGAGAATCAGACGCGGTAAGTGGTTATGCAGCTTATTTTGAGTTGATAAATGGCTTCCGAAAAACAGTGTACTGGACAAAGGCACAAGTAGAGAAACACAAAAAGAAATTCAGCAAATCTGATTTTGGATGGAAAAATGATTGGGATGCGATGGCTCTTAAGACTGTATTAAAAGCAGTTTTGAGCAAGTGGGGGATTCTCTCTGTGGAAATGCAAAAAGCAGTTATTGAGGAAGATAAAACAAGAGAACGGATTGACATTACCAATGAAGCGGATAGCTCAGAAATTATCGATTCCGAGCCTTCAAACAAAGACGAACCGGAAAAAACAAGCGAACAAGAAGCTGATCCTTTTGACGGTAAGCCTGTAGACATAAAAGAAGATGAACTTCCGTTCGATTGAGGCCGGCACCTGTGACATAACTGCACTCTGTGAAAGGAAGTAGGTGAGTGACTTGGACATAAAAGCAATGGGGTATGTGGTCATACCCCGACTACCATTCAAAGAGTTTAGGGATGAAAAAATTTATGATCACTTGTTCAAAAGAGCTGAATACAGGCCAAATCAAGAGCTAGAGCTTGGGCAGACCATTATCAAAATTGTGGAACTTGCAAAAGATTTTAACTGGTCAGCTGCACAGATCAAATACTCACTAGACCGAATGGAGAAACAGGGATATATCAAATTGCACCGTCTTCCACAAAAAAGAGGGTTCATCGTCACCATACTTCATTATGCGGACTACATACAGCTAGGAAATTACATGAAGAAAAAAGCTTTGGAACCAGCTGAGATTGAACATCAGGAGGTCGATGACAAAATGAAAAATGCCTTTGAGCTATATGAAAACAAAGTTGCTCGGTCAGTCGGTCCTATAGAGGCACAGCGAATTGGATACATGGTCGACGATTATGGTGAAGAAAAAGTGATGGAGGCTATCAAGACAGCGTTTCAGCTAAAGGGGAAATCAGCAAGTTTGTCATATGTTCAAGCCATCTTATCAAATCCATTCACTCAAAAGAGAAAGGAGAAACAATATGGCTATAAACAAAGCAGTCAGTATAGACACCGCATTTCAAACGATCATGCAGGAACTTCGGGAAAAGTCAGCCCGCTTTTTGGGAACAAAACAGGCCGCATCCGTAGAAAAGGCTGAATTTAATTGTCCTTATTGTAATGATCGTGGAATTGTCGTTTATCGGGTCCATAAAGATACTCCTTGGCATTTAGATGAACAGTTAGATCTTATGGTTCCAGACGAAATGGTACTCGAAGATGATTTTCTTTTGGGGAAGGTTTGCACGCCGGACAAAGCTAGTGAATGGAAAGATACTTATTCAAAACAGTGTGAATGTGTGAGACGAAAGAAAATAGCCAGACTCATGTCAGCTAGTGGCATTACAGAAGAGTTTGAAAAGCTTCTCTTTGGTAACTTCATCACGGACGGTAAGCCAGACATGATCAAGGACGCCTATGAATGTGCAGTGGAATACTATAAAGATTTTCAAAAAATCAAAGGAGAACGGCAAAACAGTATCGCATTACTTGGACAGCCAGGTAGCGGTAAAACTCATTTGCTCACGGCGATAATGAATAATCTGATCAAGAAAAAATCAGTACACTGCATGTATTTCCCTTATGTAGAGGGCATGGGTGATTTGAAAGCTGACTTTGACAATTTAGAAGCAAAACTGGATGCCATGAGAAAGGTCGAAGTTCTATTCCTTGATGACTTATTTAAACCAATAAACGGTCAACCAAGGGCAACCGACTGGCAGGTTGAACAAATCCAGTCAGTCCTAAATTATCGTTATTTGAATCATAAGCCTTTGCTGATTTCTTCGGAGTTAACAATTGATGAGATTTTGGATATAGACGAGGCTCTTGGTTCACGTATTCACCAGATGTGTCGTGATTACATAGTGATTATTAAAGGCGATCGAATGCAATTAAATCATAGGTTAGGTGATTGGGAATGAAGGAGAAAATGAATGTAAAAGCAACTGGTGGACTTTATATATTTGGACCTTCAAATCCAACTGAAGGTAAAGATCTTACACCAACAATCCGTTTACTTAAGGAAAAAATAAAGCAAATGGAGCGGATGCTGAGTGCTTAAAGCAGTCGTGTCTCTGCTGACAATTTTACTCTCCGCATCGAGAATAGAAAAAGAAATTCAGCTATGGGAACAGCTTGACGGGAGGTAAAGAACAGTTGGATTGCATTAAGTTCACTGTTTATGGTGAGCCAGTCGCACAAGGACGGCCGCGTGGATCAATACGAAATGGGAAGGTGCATATGCGTGATCCAGCGAAATCAAAGCACTTTAAGCAGTATGTGGCATTGGTTGCATCTCAGCATCGCCCAGAAACAATTATTACTGGTCCAGTTGCAATGGATGTCAAAGTGTATAGACCAATGCCAAAATCAGTTTCAAACTCATCAAAGAAGAAAGAAAAAGCTGAAAAAGGTCTTCTGAGGCCGACCACAAAGCCCGACGTTGATAACTATGTAAAGGGTGTGAAAGATGCTTTGAATCATCTGATATACAAAGATGATAGTCAGGTTGTGGATCTGAAAGTCAGCAAGTTTTATAGCGATGAGCCGAGGGTGGAGATCAAGATAAAAGAGGTTTCTGCGTAAAAATAAAAAACACTGAAGCGCTTAGCCTCAGTGTTCTTGATATGAACTGGTACTTCTATCATAACATAGGGGGCGCTTCAAGTGTACAATCCAAGAGAAATAAACATCAAAAAAGACTTCACTATTCAGCAGAAGATTGACCCAGGGAAAGTTAAGATCATTGTTTTAGACGGGAATCAAGGTACTGCCCATGTCTTAGATGCTCCTGAGCACGGTAAAACAGTGATCCAAACTGTGAAGGGGAGCTTTGCGCGGGTTGATCATGAGATAGGGTTTAAGGTGGTATAAACTTTGTTTTAAGAAGCACTTAAAATTGGTTTGTAGTAAAATAAACTAAAACGCTGGAGGATAGTAATGTTTTTAAAGGGATCAGGTGCTGTTTTCTATTTAAGAGTTTTGTCACCTTTAAATGAATTTATAGAATATCTGGATGATGTTGAAGATAGGTTTGAAATAGCAAAAAAACGATATGAAAATGAAGCAAAAGAATTAAGCCCAGAAATTGAAGAAGATTATTGGGATTATTATATTGATGAATACCATGACTTCAATATCACATATCCTTCAATTTTGAGAAGTAGTGTATTTACAAGTATATATAGCTTTTTAGAGTACCACCTTATAAGTAGATGTTTAGATAAAGCAATTTTAGAAAAAGTTAAGTATGATAGAGGGATTTTTAAAGCCAAAAGTTATTTTAAATTAAGATATAAAAGTAATGAGAAATTTAAAGAGTCAGAAATATTCTCGAACAATGTTTGGAATAAAATAGTTGATTATTCTAAGATTAGAAATTGTTATATTCACAATTCAGGAATAATAACAATGATACCAGATGAAACAAAGCAAAAAGAATTAATTCAAATTATTAGAAAAACCAATTATATTGAAATTGATGACCGTGACAGAATACATATACTAAATAGGGAATTTTGCAAAGAATTTCACGAAGTTGTTTACAAATTTATTTACGATTTGAATGATTTATTATTAAATTTAAAAGATTAGTCCAAGACGGAAAGCCTGCGGACACTGAACTTACAGCATTTACGTTGTTTGTTTGGTGTCCGTTTTTTATTTGAAAAGGAGGACACAATCATGAATCAAAAAGAAATTGAAAATCTAATCAATAGCTATCACTGGATGGTGAAAGAGGTTCATCGATTGCAAAGAGTACTCTATGGTTCCGTAATTCCAATGAAGAATTGGGGTATTGCACAATATGGATTAGAAGCTGCTATGCCAAAAGGAAGTCCTGGGAAGAGTCAGGCTGAGCTGAGGCAAATGGATATGAGAGAGGAACGTCTTTTCAAACGTCTTAAGTATTATGAAGAGCGAGTATATGCAGTTGAGCTAGGTGCCGAAAAGATCAAAGGGGAGCAGCATAAAGTCATTTATGACTGCATGATGGAGGGAATGAGCTACCGTGCTATTAGTCTTCATCTTGGCTTTTCACGGGAAACTGTACGCAAAATGAAAGACGTGTTGATCAGCCAATTATGCCAAGATTGTCACTTTGAGCGTTTGTTGAATCTGAAAAAATCTGTGGTGTAAAATGGGAGGCAGGTCGGCGCGGCAGAAATTTTATTGAGCCACCTAAACTATATAGTACACAGGATAATAAATCATTCGACAAATTTTGCGAACCATTCCATTTAAAGACCTCTTGCCCGATAATAAAGCAAGAGGTGAAAGATTATGAAATTTGAGGTTGTTTTTTGGTTTGATAATGAAAATGTAAGAACAGCTAAAGTAATTGCCGAATCTGAAAAAGCACTTATAAAAGAATTGCAAGAATGTGAACATTGGTATGAGTTTGAAGATGGTAAGCGTATTGCGAATGTAAACATGCGACTTGTAACGCAATTTGATGTGAAAAAAAGATAAAACTAATTAAAAAAGAGTATCCCTCGGGATGCTCTTTTAATTTGCGATGTAACCATGTCCTTTATCTTAGAAGAGATTATTTGCGACTAACAGCCTCTGAGTAATGGCTTAGCTTAGAGAGGATATGATTAATGAAACCTAGAACTTATTATAAACGTATCAATATTAGCAGTACCGATGAAGGCAGCTAATTAAGCAGGTTACTTAAATTAATATTTATAGAAAAGAGGTAATAAAGTGGATTGGTCTTGGTGGGTCGCGATAATTATTGCATTGGCAGTTGTATTTGGTTTTTTTGATAATAAACATAAAAAAAAGAAAGGAAAAAAATAAATTATCTTATTAGGCTATTAGATGATCAAGATTATCGAAAAATAGAACTGTAATAGGTTCTTTAAGTGCGAGAAAAAGTACCATATGCGCTCTCCTACATGGGGGAGCTTTTATTTTTTTGCTGGTTATATTTATTCCAGCACATTGATTTCAAAACAACTCAATTCAAAGGAGGCGGCGGTGGATGTAGATGATTGAAAAGCACATACAGGCGTATAAAGATTACGTTAAAGGTATGAAATACAAGGATCTTGCCGAGAAGTACGGAGTGTCAGTGAACACCATTAAATCGTGGAAACAGCGGCATGGTTGGCAAAGAAAAAAGGGTGCACCCTCCAAGAAAAGTGTGCACACAAAAAAAGTAGGTGCACCACTCGGTAACAAAAATGCTTTAGGGAATAAGGGTGGTGCACCAAATGGAAATCAAAACGCTGTGATACATGGATTCTTCTCAAAGTTCCTGCCAAAAGAAACACTAACCATCATGGAAGAGATTCAGGAGCGCTCACCTGTCGATATGATATGGGACCAAATACAGATCCAATATGCCGCGATTATTAGAGCGCAAAAGATCATGTTCGTTTCTGATAAGGAAGAAATGATTAAAGAATTGAAAAAGAAAAAGTCTGTCCTATCTGAGACAAACGAAGTTGAAGAGGAAGAGTATGAATTCCAATTTTCTTGGGATCGTCATGCAACGTTCTTAAATGCTCAATCTCGGGCAATGGCGGAGCTCAGGAATCTAATTAAACAGTTTGATGAATTAGCTCATGCAGAAGACGAACGACGCCTTAAATTGGAGCATATGTGTTTAAATATCAACAAGAAAAAATTAGAGATTGAAGAACTTACAGAAGAAGATAAACCTTTTGAAATCACCATTGTGAACAAAGGTGATGACAGTGATTAAACAAGTAAATCCACATTTTAAAGAATTTCTCTTTGACTGGAATCAAAAGTTTCAGTTTCTTGTTGGTGGTTATGGATCATCCAAAAGTTATCATGTTGCTTTGAAGATTATTCTGAAATTGCTTAAAGAAAAACGGACTGCTCTTGTTATCAGAGAAGTGTACGACACACATAGGGACTCCACATTTTCTCTTTTTGATGAACTTGTAAGTGATCTGAAATTAGATCATATCGTTAGGTGTGTATCTTCTCCTATGCAGATTCGATTTTCAAATGGCAGTCGCATCATCTTTAAAGGGATGGATAAGCCAGCCAAACTGAAATCAATCAATAATATTTCGCTTATTTGGATTGAGGAATGTTCAGAAGTGAAGTATGAGGGATTCAAGGAGCTGTTAGGACGTCTTCGTCACCCGACATTGCCGCTTCACATGATACTTTCAACAAATCCAGTTGGAGAAGATAATTGGACTTTTAAACATTTCTTTAAAGATGATCGAGAGAAACGATTTGTACTGGATGATAAGGAGCTTTATGAAAAGCGGATAATCGTTAGCAACGACACCTATTATCATCACTCAACGGCGGATGATAATCTTTTTCTGCCAGAAAGCTATGTCCAGCAACTTGAAGAATTGAAGGAATATGACCCTGACCTTTACCGAATTGCGCGGAAAGGTCATTTTGGCGTGAATGGAATTCGGGTACTACCGCAGTTTGAAGAATGGCCTCATGAAGAGGTTTTGAAGGCTATTGCTGATATTAACCGCCCTCTTAAACGAGTTGGCATGGACTTTGGTTTTGTTGAGTCGTATAACGCCGTCGTTAGGGTTGCTGTTGATCCTGAAAAGAAATACCTCTATATCTACTGGGAGTATTACAAAAATGGATTGACTGACGATAAGACAGCCGAAGAACTCAAGGAATTTGTAGAGACTAAAGAGTTAATCAAATCGGATTCAGCAGAGCCCAAAACAATACGTTTCTTTCAGCAACACGGTTTCAATATGGTGGGTGCCCGTAAGTACCAAGGATCACGTCTCCAATACACAAAGAAGATCAAACGGTTCAAGAAGATCATTTGCTCTGACAGTTGCGAGAACACGATTTATGAACTTAAACCGCTCACTTATGCTACTGATAAGCTGGGGAACATCATAGAAGATGAGTTCACCATAGACCCGCATACACTGTCAGCTATTTGGTACGCTCTCGATGATTATGAGGTAACCGATTTGAAAGAAGAATCTAAAGGTAGACCGCAAAGATCAAGACCAGGAAGGAGGTAAAGCATGTCAAAACAATCTGTTAAAGCACGAGTGATCAAAGCTTCTCCACCTACTGAATCAACGAAACAAATTTATGAAGATGAATTTGCGGACAGCTATGACAGCAATATTTTGCCGCCTCCGTATAACCTTAAAGAATTAAAGATGATTGCTGAGTATTCAACGATATTGCAGCAATGTGTTGATGCCTACAGGACAAATATTGTGGGTTTTGGTTTTGATTTTGAGTATTCGTTTGATGTCAATTCTCCAGATGTGACAAATGAAGAAAAAACAGAAGCTGAAAGTGAATGGACTAAGCTTGAAGAGTTCGTTAAATATCTTCACTTTGATGAGTCAGCAGAGACTTTACTCGGCTTTGTTATTGAAGACCGAGAAAAGACAGGAAATGGCTTTATCGAAGTGATTCGAAACGGTGAAAATAAGCCAGCTGGTATTGAATATATGGACGTTCAAAATGTTCGGGTTTGCAAACTGTCTGAACCAATCGAAGTTGATTTTACATACTTCGAACAAGGACAAATGAAATCAATCAAAAGAGAAAAACGATTTCGTAAGTATGTTCAGATGATTGACGGCCGTATGGTTTACTTTAAAGAGTATGGGGACCCACGCACTTTAAATCTGGAGTCAGGTCAATATGATGAGCAGACTCCATTCGAGAAACAAGCTAATGAAGTAGTTCATTTCAAGATAGGAAGCGGTACTTATGGTAAGCCCAGATGGATTGGCCATATTGTTAATTTGTATGGTGCTCGTAAAGCTGAAGAGCTGAACTTCATGTACTTCAAGCAAGGTAGACATATTCCCGCAGCCATTACAATTGAAAATGGTATGTTGTCAGAGGACTCATATACACAATTGCAGGATTATATGAATGGTCTTGAAGGAGTGGAGAACGCACATAAGTTTCTTTTACTTGAAGCGGAAGGCATAGCGAAGGGGAAAAACATTCATGGTGATGAAGAGATTGCTCCAGTAAAAGTTGATATTAAATCACTTGCTGAAATCCTTCAAGAAGATGCTTTGTTTCTTGAATATGACCAAAAGAGCCGAGATAAAATTAGATCGGCTTTTCGTTTGCCTCCACTTTATACTGGTGAAGCTCAAGATTACAACAGAGCGACTGCAGATACAGCAAGAAAGATTACTGAGGAACAGGTCTTTCAGCCTGAACGAAAGTTGATCACAGGTAAACTGAATGCTTTATTTCTAAATGATCTTGAAATTCATAAGGTTCGTCTTATGTTGAAAGGGCCAGACTTTAGAGATCCTTTAGAAATTGCTAAGGTTCTAACACCGTTTATAACAGCAGGTGCAGTTTCTCCGAATGATCTACGTGATTTGGCTGGCCGAGTACTCGGTAAGACACTTGAAGAATGGCCAGAAGAAGAATACAACAGGCCGCTTGGTAAAACTAACGAGTCGTCCGCTTCCGATTCTTTGGCTGCGCTGTTTAAATCTAAGAACGGTACTCCTGATATGATCGGGTTATTAAAAGATATGCGGGATGTTCTGGAGGATTTGAAGAGATGAACAAAGCGGATAAGCTATTGGACAGTTTGAACGCATTTATTCAAAAAGCCAAGGAAAATCAGTATAAACAATTGGGGGAGATGGTACCTGACTTTCCTGGCAAATCTAATATACCCAAGTATGTGGAGGAATATGAAAAAGGCATCGCTAGATTACTCAGGCGCCAGCGTAAGAAGTTTTTAGATGGTGTGAATGGTTTTATAGGCAAAGACTCAAAAGAGACGCTAGAAGCCCTTCTAGTGTTTTTTACGCAGAACCTATTTGCCGAGGACGACTTTGAGGAAGAATTTCAGGAACTTACCGAAGGATTCCTGCAACAGACTATTGAAGAGCTGGCTGAAGTAATCATGGATTCTATAGATCCAGAAGTGCCTTTTAAAGTCTTATCTACCCGTACAGTTAATTGGATTAAGGATTGGTCAAAGAAGTTGGCTGGGATCATGAAGCTGAATACTCATGAAGCAGTGGAAAACGTACTGACTGATGCTATCGAGAAGGGATTATCTATACAGGACATTGAATTGACTCTCAAAGACATGCTGCAATTTGATAGGGACCGGGCACGTACTACGGCCATCACTGAAGTGCTTGCTGCTTCCTCTGCCGCGCAGCATGAATCATATGCACAATCGCCAGCAGTAAAGAAAAAGAAGTGGCGGCACAGCGGAGGGAAGAAGAACAATCTTCGTGAAAATCACATCGATCTTGACGGCACAGTCATTGGAGTGGATGAAGAATTTCATATACCAGGTAGCGGAGAGACCTGCATGTTTCCACGAGATCCTAAACTATCGGCAGGGGAACGGGTAAATTGCCATTGTGTTCTATCGCCTGTGGTAGATAACGAGATTTTGGGATTGTCAGCAGATGAAAAAGAAGAGATTCGAAGAGAAGCCTTAGCAAACATGGAATAAAATTGTATAATTTCCTCATTACTTTAAGAAATGAGGGAAGTCATGAGCTGGCTAGAGTTTTTTTCTACGATTTTTAATTCTTGGCCTATTGCAATTGTGATTATCGTAATTCTTTTGAGAAAGACACTTATGTCTAAACTGGGTAAATTATTGAGTTTAACCTATAAAGATATAAATATTAATTTCCAAGAAGAATTAGAAAAGGTCAGTAAATCACTGGGTGAATCTGAAAGTGACTCTGATTCTGAAGATGAGAATGTACTAGAAAAAGCACGTGAAGAAGTGGAATTTATTACTGATATAGCAGAGCTTTCTCCGTCGGCGGGTATTATAGCTTCCTGGGTCAGTTTCGAGACGACAATAGACGGATTAATAGAGTCAAAGGGTGTAATACCTGAGGGGTTAAGCTGGTCTGAGAAAAAAAGAGCTTTAGAAAAATTATATAAAATCGATTTAAACATTTACAATTCAATAAATCATTTAAGGAAATTCATGTTGGATGTTAATCATTACTCAAAAAAGGCAGATGATTCATTAAGTTTGATAGAAGCTATAGATTACTATGAACTAATTTTAAAAACATCTAAGAAAATTATTGAAAGGAGGTGAACAATATGCCAAGAGAATTGGTAAACGCAAAAATCACACACGTTTCCTACGTAGACAAGGCTGCTAATCAAAAGCAGTTCTTTTTTATGAAATCAGAAAAACAGCCAGACTTTCAAAAGGAAGTCGAGGTCCTTACGAAAGAAGCGGACGAGCAAAAACTTGTGTACGGTATTGTATATGAACCAGACACAGTGGACGCTCACGGAGATTTCATGACAGCGGCAGAAATCGAAAAAGCCGCTCATGGATTCCTGAAAGATGCCCGAGAAATTGACAAGCAGCATGATTTTCAAGGCGGCGTTGGTGAAGTGGTGGAATCCTATGTCGCGCCTGCAGACTTTGAAATGAATGGGGAAACCATCAAAAAAGGATCATGGGTCCTTGTGACGAAGGCTTCCGAGGAAGTATGGGAGCAAATCAAAAAAGGTGAAATTACCGGTTATTCAATGGCAGGGACTGCTGAGACAATTGAAAAACAAGAAGAAAAGCCCGTTTCTCAAGATAAAACAGATGAGAAAGGGCTTTTTAATTTGCTCAAAAACTTTTTTGTTGGAAAACAACAGCAATCTTATGAAGAGCCAGTTACAAAGGCGGGCAGAAAGTTTTCCGCTTCAAACCTACAAGAAATTAAAAATGCTCATACTGCTCTGGGAAATTTACTGAGCCAAGTGGAAACAGAAGAGGGGGAAGAAGAAATGACTTCGGAGGAAGTAACGAAATCCATTCAAGAAGCATTAGAGCCAATTAAGAAACGGCTCGAGACATTAGAAAAAGAGGAAGAGCTTAAAAAGAAAGATAAAGAAAAAATAGAAGAAGATGCTGAAAAGGAGGGCGAGAAGTTGAAAAAAGCAATTTCAGAAGCTGTTCAACCACTCGCTGATCGTATTGAAGCAATTGAAAAAAGCCGGGGAACATCTAAGCAAACTGAAGAATCGGGTTCTGAACAAGTTCAAAAATCAATCTGGTCAGGGTTGTTTTAATGGATAAGGAGGATACGAATGAGGAATCAAGAGGTTATTAATAAAGCAGAAATGACGCTTTCTACTTTAGAGAGCGGTGGGATTATGAATCCTACTCAAGCTTCAACTTTTATTCGAATGGTACAAGATACGCCAACTATTTTAAGAGATGCGCGAGTTATTCAAATGGATCATGATACGCAAAAAATCGAGAAGATCGGTTTTGGTCAGCGTATTTTAAGGGCAGCCCAAGAGGGAGTTGCGCTAATTAAAGATCAAAAGTCAGTTCCATCAACTAGTACAGTTAACTTAAGCACAAAAGAAGTAATTGCTGAAGTTAACATCACTTATGACACACTTGAAAACAACATCGAAAAAGATGGTCTTCAAAATACAATTATGCAAATGATAGCAGAACGTGCTGCAGTTGATATTGAAGAATTGCTTGTAAATGGTGATACATCTTCGTCCGACTCATATCTTGCACAATTAGATGGCATCAGAAAACAAGCTACATCTCATATTGTCGATGCTGCAGGTGAGGAACTGACACGCCAAACGTTCAAGCGAGGATACAAAGCTGTACCTCCTAAATATTTGCGAATTCCGCAGGAGTTCCGTTTCTATACATCGCCTGGTATTGAGGTTGAATGGAAAGATCGTGTAGCGGATCGTCAAACGAACTTAGGGGATGCAGCTGTTCAAGGTGGTCTTTCTTCTGCGTTTGGTGTTCCGGTCAAAGGTATTGCGAACTTACAACCTTATACGATTGGAGAAGGAGATACAGCCACAGATGTTTCTGATATCATCCTTACTCATCCGAAGAATATTATTCTCGGATTCTCTCGTAACATTCGGATTGAAGTAGATAAGGACATCCGTCGCCGTATGTTTATCATCGTTTTGACAGCGAAATTGGATAGTGTTTTTGAAGAAGAAGACGCAGTAGCCAAGATTGTGAAAGTGAAGGAGTAGGTGGTCTGGCGTGTATACTGCAAAGCTTATTAAAGGCAAAACATACAATGTGATGGGAGTTACCTTTCGATCAGGTGTCAGTCAAACAGTATCGAAAAAACTCTATGAGTATTTAAATGAAAATCCATATTTTGTGCTAGATAAAGATCTTAAGAATCAAAAGGATGATCCGATAAATTATACTGAATCGGAATTGAAAGGTATGAATAAAGCAGAGCATGAATCCATTATTTCTAATCTTGGTGGCAATCCGTCTGACTTCAAAAACGCAGATGAAAGAATTGCCTACATCCTTAACGAAATAGATAACAAAGGGGAGTGACCTTATGCTGTTAATCACTCCCGATGAATTAAAGAGTTATTCAGTTTTTGAGTCTGTAAAGACCAGGCCTGACGAGTTGTTAAAACAGGATATACTTGAGGCAACTGCCGATATCATTCTTAAAGTTGGACATGATTTTACAGATGCAGAGTATATTCCTTTGCCTGAAACGGTTCGACTGGCCCTATTAAAGTTGTCTCAGTTTTATGCTCTTATAAATGGCGACGAGTCAATTATTAAAGGATATACAACTGAAAAAATTGGTGACTATTCATATACTCTGGGGGATGGCAGTTCTCTTCAAAAACCTGATGTGTATGCATTAATAAAAGATTATGTGAAACCGGCTGACCCTGATTTAGAAGGGATTGAAGCGAAAGTGCGGATGAGATCAATATGAGTTATCAATCCTTATTGACTCACAGATGTGACATTTACCATCTACAGGAGAAAAAAGAAAATAGACAGCAAAAATTCGGGGTGCCGGTTGAAGATGTTCAACCGGCTTTTTCGTACCCTGATGAGCCGGACATAGAAAATCAGCCGTGTTATTTTACAGAAAAGAGTCAGTCCATTATCCAACAAGAACCGAATGTAGCTATTTATCAATCATTCCTTGTGCATTTCCCTGCTACTGCTGATATTCGAGTAAATGACAGGGCGGTTTGGGATGGTACTGCTTATAAATTACAGAAGCCCCGCAAAGTCAGGAATCATCATTGGGAAGTTACGGCAGTACGGGAGGTTGAATATTTGTGAAGATCAAAGGTCTTGATCAGTTCATTCAGTCATTAAACCGTGCTTCTCGTGGAGAATTGAAAGGGAAATACGAGGAGTGGCTTGAAGCTATGGGTTTTGAGTTCCTAGACATTATTCAAGATGAAATTATCAGGACGAAGACGGTAGACACACGCCGCTTGCTTAATTCCTTTCAGAAAGGTGACCAGGGTAATATCTTTTCAATGACAAAAGGCAGCTTAAAGTTGGATGTTGGAACAAATCTGGAATACGCCTCATACGTCAATGATGGTCACTTTACTATCGATCCGTCTAAAAATCAGGATAGACGGTGGGTTCCAGGGCGGTGGAAAGGCGACCGTTTTGAGTATGACCCTGCTGAAAGAAATTCCGGAATGATGCTAAGGTTCCAGTGGATCGACGGTTCTGGTTTTTGGGATAACGCCATGGCTATTTTTCAGTTGATGTTTGAGAGAAGCCTTGAGCGGAAGCTGCAACAATGGATCGATGAAGAATTTTAAGGCGGTGCTGCCATGAATCAAGAAGTAGGTTCAATTATGGGCTATCTATACAAACTGTATCCTGTTCAAGTGTATGAAGAAGGAATACCGCAGGACTTTGCTGTTCCGTCTCTTTACTTTCCACCGGCTTCAACGGTCGATGGGGCGGACACAGTATCTACGTTTCAGAAAGCCTATGTTTTAAACGTAAAACTCTTTCACGAAAACGCACAGAAGGCTCATAATGAAGCAGAAAGGATTGCGGATACACTTAGAAGCAGAAGGGGCATAATTCCGCTTATACAAGAATCTGGCGAGGATACGGGGGATTTTATTCGCCTATCTCGAATAGAAACGCGGGTATCAGATGATTACGCCACCATTGTCTTAAACTGGACGAGCCGCTATTGGTATGAGCAGGAAGAACAGCGTTCAATTGATGGTTTTAAATTTAAAAGTGGGGTGAAATGATGGCCACTAAAAAAGAGAAAGCAGAAAATGCTTTTTATATTAAGGATTTGCGAGAGCACAGTCGAGAGCTCTTTGGGGTAAGACCCGAGGTGTTTGACGGTGCTCTTTTTCATGTTCATAAAACAAGTATTACAAAATCGGAAGCGAAGAAGTTGATTACTCAGTTTCTTCAAAAGGAGGTCAAATAGATGAACGGCGGAACATTCACACCCGGCAAGGAAAAAGAGCGTGCCGGTATTTACTTTAACTTTAAAACGACCGCGGAGAACCGTGTTTCTGCCGGAGAACGTGGAACAGTTGCGCTACCGATAGCATCCAGCTGGGGTGAGGTTAAGAAATTCATTTCTATCTCTTCAATCGAGGACTTGAATAAAAAAGTGGGGTTGAACATTGATGATCCTTCGCTGTTGCTTTTACGTGAGGCAATGAAAAAGGCAAGTACAGTCTTGCTTTATCGTCTGACGGAAGGTCTTCGTGCCTCAGCAGACATTAGCGAAGGTGTAAAAGCTACTGCTCTTTATGGCGGCACAAAGGGGAATGACATCATTATCAGTATTACAGAAAACGTTATTGACTCTTCGAAAGTTGATGTCACTACCTACCTTGATCAGTCAGAAGTGGATAAACAAACAGTGTCTAAAGCTGAAGAGCTTAAACAAAATAACTATGTCACGTTTACGGGGAAAGGGGATTTAACAGTCACTATTCCGTTAACCGGTACGGCCCCTGAAGACGTCAGCGGTGCTCTTCCGGCAACTTCCGGAATCCGCTTGTCAGGTGGAACAGACAAAACACCGACCAATGCTGATTATACAGCTTTCTTGGAAGCGGCTGAAACGGAATACTTTGACACAATTGCACTGCCTGTAGAGGATAACGAGCAATTAAAAGCAACGTTTGTTGCGTTTATCAAACGGCTGAGAGACAACCAAGGGCAAAAGGTTCAAGGTGTACTTTCAAATTACAAGGGAGACCATGAGGGTATTATCAATGTAACTGGTGGCGTCCTACTTCAAGACGGAACGGAGATCACTCCTGAAAAAGCTACTGCTTGGGTTGCAGGCGCAAGTGCGGGGGCTACATTTAATCAATCACTTACATTTGTAGAATACGAGGGAGCTGTAGATGTCCTTAACCGAATTGACAACGATGAAATCGTTGAACGATTGTCAAATGGCGAATTCTTGTTTACTTATGATTCTCGTGATAAATCAGTATCGGTTGAAAAGGACATTAATTCACTCACAAGCCTAACAGCAGAGAAAAATAAGATGTTCCAGAAAAACAAAATTGTCCGTGTACTTGATGCAATCAATAATGACCTGACATCTCAATTGAAAGCATTGATCAAGTCTCGCAAAGCAAGCGGCAGTGACGTTCCTGCTACAAATGACGGACTACAGTTTGTAAAAACGCTGATTACTCAATACTTGAGTGTTCTTCAAGATAATGGGGGCATTACTGATTTTGATTCAGAGAATGACATTACAATTGCTCTGAATAATGATCGTGACGGCTTCCTGATTGATCTAGCAGTTCAACCGGTGGATGCAGCTGAAAAGTTCTACTTTAATGTTGAGGTGAAATAGGAATGGCATTAAAAGCGCAAAACACCATTTCAGGTAAAGAGGGCAGGTTGTTTCTTGATGGAGAAGAAATGGCCCATATCAAAACGTTTGAAGCCAATGTAGAGAAAAACAAATCCGAGGTCAATATCATGGGTCGTCGGATGACGGGGCACAAAACGACCGGAGCAAATGGAACGGGAACAGCCACTTTTTATAAAGTGACTTCTCAATTTGTTCTTATTATGATGGACTATGTGAAAAAGGGAAGCGATCCTTATTTCACCTTACAAGCTGTTCTGGATGATGCTTCTTCAGGACGTGGTACTGAACGAGTCACCTTGTACGATGTAAACTTTGATTCTGCGAAAATCGCTGGGCTTGATGTTGATTCTGAAGCATTGGAAGAAGAAGTGCCGTTTACCTTTGAGGATTTTGATGTTCCTGAAAAGCTTAAGGAAACTTTTTAAGAATCAACTGTAATGCATTTCAATTCTTCTTGAAAAATTTTAGACGGAACTCGTAGAATCTAGGGAAAGCTAATGGAATCTAAGAAAATCTAGTACATTACCACTTGATAACGCTGTGGTAAAGTGGTTAAAATAGTAGTATAAATACTATTGATACTATTGGCAAAGGTATTCACGAATATCAATGTAATGCATTTCTTTTTCTTGGATTTCTGTGTATTTCTTTCATGAGAAATGCATAAAATAAAAAAGACCCGGTTGCCGCCGGGTCGGTATAAATGTTGGCCCATCAAGAGGGCTGGCTTAACAACTTCATGAAAGTATTTAGGATAGACTTTACCCTTTAACTTTGCCGAGCTCAAGGGGTGGGTCTATTTTTTCTTTATATAAGTCAACAGGGCAATTATAAATGACCCGAAAGCAAGCATAAGCATTAATGCTTGAAATGTTGACAAGTGCATCACCCCCTTTCATGAGGGAGTGAGCCAGACCGCCCTTGAGATGTTGAAAGCCAATATTCATTTATACTAAACCATATTGTACCATAACACTTTCGAAATCCTAGGAGTTTTTCATAAAAGAAATAGGGTGAAGACTTCTAAAGATAAGGCCATTTTGAGATCTGAGATAAAAAAAGTAACGAATAAAAGATACAAATAATTATATAATCAATATATATTCATGTTATAATGGTACCAAGCAAAAGTATTGCAACTACTGGTGTAAGCTTATAGTTGGTACCAATTACAACAATACAACTTGTTAACGTGTATTTCTTTCATGAGAAATGCATAAAATATAAAAGCCAGGGTGCTGCAACACTCTAGCTCTTATAAACGAAGCTACCTTTTCCTTTTAAAGCGTCTATTCGGGCGAATATTCCGTTTATATCTTTTATTCGGACTAATCACCCGTCGCGTCTGTTGACACAAACATACTTTAGACACTGCAATGTCTTTTGATTCGTTTGTGTCTTTCTTTCTAAAATATCTGTCTGCAACAACCTTTAACGCTATCGGTGCCAAAACTTGCAGAAACTGGACAGTGGTCATTGTTTTTCACCTCCTCTCAGGAGGTGTTTACATGAATTCATTATCTACCACCCTCCTTTATAGATAGGAAAAGGTAGTTTCAAGAATCTATTATACATGAATATTATGGTAAGCACATCCCCTAAATAAATTGATCATTTCAATTTGTTTGCACAGGAGAATGTGCTTTTTTTATTGCGAAAAACTTTAAATCGAATTTTGAAGGAGTTAATAAACATGAGTGAAAAACAAAACGAAAAAGTATACGATCTTTCATTCTTTATGCCAGGACAAACAATTGAAGCGGAAGAGGTAGAAGTTCCGATTTCTAAACGGTTTGTAGACAAAGAAGGCAATGTTGTTCCATTCATTTTCAAAGCAATTACGACTGAACGAATTGACGAACTTGAGAAAGAGAACACCACTTACAAAAATGTAAAAGGCCGCGGCCGTGTGAAGGAGTTGGACAGCCAACGCTTTTATGCTCGTATTGCGGTTGAAACGACTGTTTATCCGAACTTTAAAGCTAAGGAACTACGTGAGGCTTACAAAACAGAAGATCCAGTGGAAGTCGCCAAACGTGTTCTTTCAGTCGGCGGTGAATATGCAAATTGGCTGAACAAAGCAATTGAAATCAACGGTTTTGATGATGATCTCGAAGACCTTGAAGAAGCAGCAAAAAACTAGTAAAAGACGGGGACAAAGAGGCTGTATACCTTTACTATGCTATGCATGAGCTCAAATACGCCCCGTCAGAATTAAGAGAACTATATGAGGCTCCGAAAGCATTCAAGGCGCTCTTATATGGATTAATCGGTTTTAAGCTTGAGCTGTTAGAAAAAGAAGCGAAGAAGGGAGGTAATTAACTATGGCTAAACTAACAGCCACGTTTGAATTACATGATAAGATTTCCCGCAAGCTTCGAATGATACAAGGCAATGCTGAAAGACTTAAGAGGGCTGCTAATGGCCCTCTTATTTTTGAGGCTGAAGACCGGACTGAAAGAGTTATGCGGCAAATTGATCGATCAGCCAACCGTTTGACGGCTCGGGCTCGATTGCTTGAAATGGGTTTAGATGATCGAGTTTCGAATGGCTTACATTCTATACGCCAGCAAGCAGAGGATCTTACCGAAGGCAGTCATGAGGTGACGGTTTCCGTAAATGATCAAGCTACACCACGTTTTCGTTTGATCCGTGGAGGTCTCACTGATTTGAATAGCTCGCACGCTGAGCCAACTGTTTCAGTACGTGATCATGCTTCTAACCAATTAGATGAGATCCGTCGTCATGTGACTGATGTAGATAGCGAACATGCAGAGCCAACTGTTTCTATTAAGGATAGAGCTTCAGCGGCTCTGGATGCTATTGAAGCGAAAATAGACAGCTTGAAGGGTGCTACCATTACTCTGGCAGTTGCAGGTGGTTTTTCTGCAGGTTCAATTATGGGTTCTGGTAAAAGCACAATGTCTCAGGATGCTTATGTGTCAGCAACTTCAAACGTTAATAAGAAAGATGTTGCAAAAATGACGGATCAGATCTATTTCAACAATAAAGCGGGCAGTTCTCGGGAAGAAGTCAGTTTATCTCTAAGAAACTTATCGCAACAGACAGGGGCGTCTAAAAAAGCTCTGGCTGAATTGACTGAGTCATCAAGTAAGATTGCCCAGCTTATGAATGCTGATCAGGCAGAGGTAGATCGTGCTTTCAGTTCAATGTATAACAACTTGAAATTGTCTGGGAAACAAAGCGGAGACTTAATTGCTTATGTATACCGGAATGCCGGTGACCAGGCTGATGATTTATTAGACACGATGAATGAATACAGTTCCACCTTTAAAGACTTGAAGCTCACAGGCGGCCAAATTGCAAACGCGATGATAAAAGGAACAAAGGGTGGAGCCAGAAACTTCGATAACCTAGCCGATAGTATGCGTGAGTTTAACATCCGCCGAACCGAAATGTCTGATAGTCAAGTGGACGCATTTAAAACACTGTTCGGAGCCAAGGAAACTAAGAAAATGTTCAAGGGCTTCAAAGATGGTTCAATAAGCGGAGAGGAAAGTTTATTTAGGGTGGCAAAAGCCCTTTCTAAAGTGAAAGACAAAACAAAGCGGGCTGCTATTGCGACTGAGCTTATCGGGACACAATATGAAGACCTTAAGCAGCCTATTTTAGATATGGCTGAGGGTATTGGTACAAGTGCCAAAACAAGCGGTGAATTGGAACGAAGCTTTACGAAACTTCGGGATAATAACCCGATGACACCGGTTAATGATGCCATGAGAGATTTTGAAAGCATATCTAAGGATATGGGAACCTCTCTGCTAACTGGATTAGGACCGGCCTTTGATAAAATCAGCTCGTTCATTAACAGTAAAGAAGGTCAGGAAAAACTTAAAGAGATCAAAAAAGATATTGCTGATCTAGGTGAGGAGATAGGTGATAAGTTAAACGTAGCCATTGAGTGGAGCGTCAACCATTGGGATGATTTGAAAACAGCGATTAAAGTTGTGATCCCCTCTTTAATTGGATTGATTGGTTATTTGAAAATACTTCGTCCGCTGTTAAAAGGCATAGGTACTGTCGGAAGTGATGCAGCAGGCGTAATCCGAAAATTAATTCCAAAACGTACTCCTAAAGCTGGTACTAATACGCAAAGTGAAAGGAGGAATAGAAACAGTAATCGTAATGCTAGCACAAGGGGCAGAGAATCCAAAACTGCCACAGGTCCAACGAGTTTACCTCGAAGCGGCAGCTTGACATATTGCTGTTGTAGCGATGGAGGTAAAAATGATCGCATTCGTAGAAGACGAGGGAAAAGAGTTTTAGGTCGACGCGGTAATCCAAACCGAATGAACCCTTCTGATAGTTCAATTGCTGTGTCATCTGAACGGTTGGAGAGAAGGCGTTCCGGTAGAACTGTAGGTACTAATCCAACTAGAGATTCAAGATCAGCAATAATCACTACGAGATCGGAGCTATACTCAGCTGGTAGAGCTGCAGGCGGTACATCGAAGTTCGGGAAAGTCTTAAGTCCTCTGAAAAGTGTTGGCAAGTTTGCAAAGGGAGTCCCTCTATTAGGAACAGCGTTAGCGGCAACCGATTTAATTGGGATGAATAAAGATAATGTTGGTGAAAAAATTGGATCAGCTGGCGGTGGCCTTGCTGGAGCGGCTACAGGAGCAGCTATTGGCAGTGTTATTCCAGGAGTGGGAACAGCTATTGGTGGATTAGTTGGTGGTATAGCAGGCACCATGGGCGGCTCAAGTTTAGGTAAAGCGTTTGATGGTTCAGAAGTAAAGAAGAAACTAAACAGTACATTATTTGATCAAAAATGGTGGTCTGAAAAATGGTCAGGCATTAAGAGTAATGCGAAGACTTCCATCAATGGGTTAAGTGATACATGGTCTAATGTAAAAGAAAAGGTGAAGTCCACTTTATTTAATAGTGAATGGTGGTCTGAAAAGTGGTCTGGCGTTAAAAGCTGGGCACAAAACAAATGGAATAGTGCATCATCTGTTTGGGAGTCCGTAAAGGGAAAAATAAAATCCACTTTGTTTAGTGAGAAGTGGTGGTCAGGTAAATGGGAAGGCGTAAAAAGTTGGGCTCAAAGTAAGTGGGACAGCGCGTCTTCTGTTTGGCAATCAGTTAAAGGAAAGCTGAAATCCACTCTATTTAGCGAGAAGTGGTGGTCAGGAAAATGGGAAAGTGTAAAAAGCTGGTCCAAAAATAAATGGGACAATGCTAAATCAATATGGAAAAGTGTTAAGAGTTCCATCTCAGAAACCCTTTTTAGTAAGAAGTGGTGGTCTGAAAAGTGGCAGAGTGTAAAGGAATTGGGAAGCAGTATTTTAGGCGGGGTAAAAGAAGTTGGTGGTAAAGTAGCTTCAAGTGCGAAAAAAACTGCTGGTAAAGCGTGGGGATATGTGAAGAGTGGCGTAAATTATTTATTTGGTTCGGGAAAAGAAAAGCCAAAGAAACATGCTACTGGTGGTTACATTACGAAGCCAACAATATCTTGGATTGGTGAAGCTGGTAAAGAATTCGTTATCCCTGTTGAGAATAATAAAGGTCGCGGCAAAATGCTCCTTTCTCAAGCTGCTTCGAAATTAGGGATGAGTGTGGTTGATGATATAGCGTCTGCTTCATCTGCAGGAGGTGAACCGGCAACTTCCCCGCTAGTCCGTAGTGCGGCGGTGACTGCTTCTGTATCTCCTATTATTGACACATCCAGTCTTGATGAACAAGCAACATCATTTGGTCAACAGTTCACGAAGAGCTTTGATCAAGGAATTAGAGATAATGTTGTTTCTATGGAAGCATGGAAACAGAAAAACGTTGGACAACCAATGAACAATTTAATCTCTTATTCTCCGAATTACGGAAAGCAAGTGGTCAATGGTTATGCTAAAGGTCAAAACAGCACTTCGACCGGTACAGATGGCTTCTTGCAGACGAAGGTTAAAATGCCATTTCAGAACACTGTTAATAAATCTTCATCATGGGGAAGCGGAACGATCAAAGGTTTTGCTTCCGGACAAAATAGCTCACAAACTGGTACTGATCAATACGTCAGCACTCATATTAACAAGCCGTTTATCCGCTCTAAAGAATCATCAAACGGATGGGGAAGAGGTATGATCGGTAATTTTGTTTCAGGCATGACTTCTAAGGCAAGTGAAGTCAATGAGGCTGCCAAGGAACTGGCGAAAAAAGTTGAGAAGGCATTTCGTGAAGAGCTGGATATTCATTCACCTTCCCGTGTCATGATGAGTCTTGGGCGTTTTGCCTCTATAGGTATTGTAAAAGGTCTGGATTCTGTTGATGTAAAAAAGTTTGCTGAAAAACAAGCAGGCTCACTAGCTGCCGCTTATTCTGGAATGGGCGCAGTAAGCGGAAATGTGAAGCAATGGCTCATGGCTGCTATCATGGCTACAAAGACACCGATGAGCTGGCTTCCAGGGCTGATGACAATTGCTCAGCATGAGTCAGGCGGTAATCCGAAGGCAATCAACTTATGGGATAGTAATGCGAAAGCAGGACATCCATCTCAGGGGCTCATGCAGACAATCCCAAGTACCTTCAACGCACACAAATTGCCGGGCATGAATAACATTCTTAACCCGATTCACAACGCTGCTGCTGCGATTGGCTATATCAAAAGCAGATATGGATCAATTAATAATGTACCAGGCATTAGAAGCATGAGACATGGAGGTCCATATGTTGGCTACGCTAACGGCGGACTTATTACCAAAGAGCAGATTGCCCGTGTCGGTGAAGGAAACAAAAGGGAATGGATCATTCCGGAGGAGCGAGGCATCCGTGGACGTTATTTATTAGCCCAAGCAGCTAAGGCACTCGGAATGGAAGTCACAGACCCATCTGAAAAAGGTCAAACTGAATTATCTTCAGGTCAGGTAACAGCTGCCACAACGGGTCGTAATCAAACAACGTTTAAAGCTGCAGGTGGCAAAGAGGTCATTATTCAGTTTAATGGCGATCAGCATTTTCACAATGACCAAGACATGAACAGTCTTGTAGCTAAGATTAAGCAGGCCCTTGTCGATGAGCTTGAACAGGATATCAACATTGGAACGAAGGGAGTCGTTGCTTTTGACTAAATCCATATATGAATTCTGGATTTCACAAGGGAAGGACAAGCTGCGGCTTCCGGTCCTTCCTGAACAAATTGATATATCCAACACAATTCAAAATGAATCAGTAAAAGTGGCTAGTTTTGGGGAGATCACTTTTATTGATAAACCGGGAGCGAAAGAAATTTCGTTCTCTTCTTTTTTTCCAAAGAAACACAGCCCGCTTGCTGAGTATAAGGGATTTCCTTCTCCTGAAAATGCTATTGCAAAGATCGAGAAATGGGTGAAATCTAAAAAGCCGGTTCAATTCTTAATTACTGGAACGAAAATTAATTTAACTTGCAGTATCGAGGTTTTTTCTTATACAGAGGGCCAAAAAGATATAGGTGATCGTGATTATGAAATAAAGCTGAAGGAATACAAAACTGCTTCGCCGCGGAAGATCAAGCAGAAGAAAAAGACGAAGAAGAAACGGCCATCTAAATCAGCTCCTAAAACATACACCGTTAAGAAAGGCGATACACTGTGGGACCTTGCCGGCAAATTTTATGGAGACAGTACAAAATGGCGCAAGATATGGAAAGTCAATAAAAAGGCTATGATCAAACGAAGCAAACGGAATATAAGACAGCCAGGACACTGGATCTTTCCTGGGCAAAAATTAAAAATACCGCAGTAAGCAGGTGATGACATGATAGAACTTTTCGTCATTAAAGAAACGGAATGGCTTGAGCTGGTAACTGAAAGTGTTTCCCTCGAAGGGCAACGGTATCAGGCGCCGCGATCGATTACGGCCAAGATCATTACGAAACAGGGAACCCATTCATATTACAGCGTATCTGAAGGGGATACAGTTTTATTTAAGTGGAAGGGCAAAGAACTGTTCCGGGGCATTGTGTTTTCTCGCAATCCGGAAGAACACTGGATGACTTTTACGGCTTATGATATGCTGCAATATTTGGTCAAGAACAAAGATGTTTATGTTTTCTCAAATCAACGTGCAGACGAGATTATAAAACGGTTGGCGCGAGATTTTCAGATTCCGACTACATCCATTGCAAATACAGGTTACACCATTAAATCATTAGTGTTTAAAGATGATACGAGCCTTTATGACATGATTCTAAAAGCCTTGAAACAAACGAAAAGCCAAACCGGAAGGAATTATCAATTATATTCTGCGAAGGGGAAGCTTGGCCTTCGCGCTTGGCCAGATCTGTCAGAAGTATGGGTGTTGGAGACGGGTGTGAACATCACCGGCTATCAATACAGCACTTCAATTAATGACACGGCCACAAAAGTAAAGCTCCGCCGGCAGAAAGACAATAAAACATACACAGCCACTGCAAGTGACAGCTCAGGGATCAGTAAATATGGTGTGCTTCAGTATGTCGAAACGGTTTCTGATAACATTAACCAGGCGCAGCTTCAGGAGCGTGCGAAAGTCAAACAGGCACAGAAAAAAGGTGTTAAAAAAGAACTCAAGAGTATTCAAGCGATTGGCATTCCGGATCTTCAGAGCGGGTTGCCCATCTATATCTCAATTCCGGAAGTCGGGGTTAAGAAAACATACTGGATCGATACAGACAAACACGAATTTAAAGGATCGACACACACGATGACCATTGATGTGGTTGAGAAAAATTCTATCCCTGATGGTGTTTCCTCATGAGATTAAGTGAAGCAATCAAACATTTGGCTGTCCGTGCAGTTGATTCTGAGTCGCCAGTGGATATTCTACCGGCTGAAGTGGTTTCCGTTTCCCCTGTTGAAATAAGGCTTAATGAAAATGACAAATTAATAATACCTGCTGATTTGATTATTGTTCCAAAGCGGCTGCGGGCCGGTGAAGAAGCATTAAATACAGGTGAGCGTGTGATGATTGTCTCCTTAAAAGGCGGGCAATCATTTTTTATTCTCGACAAAATATAGGAGGTGTTTGGAATGGCTTTGTCTCCGGAAATCGAGTTTGAGGATATAGAAGATGACAGCGAAGTCATAGAGACCTCGCAAACCTACAAAATAGATTTTGAAAATGGCCGTATCACAAATGAAATCATCACAGGCCTTGAAGCGATCAAGCAGTTTGTATATTTGTCTCTCCATACTGAGCGATACGCATATTCTGTTTACAGTCATGACATTGGAAATGAACTTCAAGACGTGCTGGCAGATAACGAAACAACAGACGCATATAAGAAAATGGAGATCCCTCGGCTGATAGAGGAAGCACTGATCTATGACGATCGGATTTCTGCTGTTACAGATTTTGAAATAGAAAAACAAGGCGAATCGTTCCGTGTCTCCTTTACAGTCGAGACTGACGAAGGAACATTGGAGATCGAGGAGGTGCTTGGCGAGGATGTTTGAAGATCAAACCTATGAATCGATTATGGATCGAATGTTGAACAGCATTTCAGCGGACATTGATAAAAGGGAAGGCAGCGTGATTTATAACGCGTTAGCTCCTGTAGCCGCAGAATTGGCCAAGTCTTATATTTGGCTCGATACTGTTCTGGAACTTGTCTTCTCAGACACGGCCCAAGGGGAATTTTTAGATCGACGAGCTACTGAAGCAGGCATTGAGCGGACTGCTGCCACAAAAGCAGTCAGGGCAGGGGAGTTTACTGAAGGCGTGACCATTCCTGTAGGGTCTCGCTTTTATGTTGATAATCTTTATTTTCAATACACAGCTGACGGGACGTTGGAGTGTGAAACAGCGGGGGAAGCAGGGAACGCAAACATATCCGGTCAGAATCTATTGTCATTAGACACTATACCTGGGCTTCAAAAAGCGATTGTGAAAGAGATTCTGATTCCTGGACGTGAAGAAGAGGATGATGACAGTTTAAGAGCTAGATATTTTACCCGCGTGCGTCGAGAAGCTGTCAGTGCCAATAAAGCACACTATAAACAATGGGCTGAAGAAGTAGACGGAGTGGGGAAGGTAAAGGTCTTTCCGCTTTGGAACGGGGACGGTACAGTCAAAATTGTCGTGACCAATGCTAACTTGGAACCTGCTTCCGATATTTTAATATCAAAGGTGAAAAACTATATTGATCCTGAACCCGGACAAGGTGAGGGACAAGCGCCAATAGGTGCCTTTGTCACAGTGGAGAGTGCGGTATGGAAAGAGGTTGAGATTTCAGCCGAGGTACTTCCCGAGGTCAATAGCTCTATCGATCAGGTAAAGCAAGAAATTGAATCAGGTGTTTTAAATCTTTTTAAAAAGATTGCCTTTGAAGATAACGTCATCCGTTTATCGCAGATTAATAATATCGTCTACAATTCACCTTCAGTAAGTGATTACGCAGATATTAAAATCAACGGCGTGGCCGAAAATTTGGTTCTGAGTGCCGTCGAAATCCCTAAATTGGGGCAGGTGAACATCATTGAGCAAACTCGATGAAATGACTGCTTACCTGCCGCCGTTCCTTACCAAGTTAAAGGAAATGGCTGAACTTCTTAAAGCGGAAGCTCCGGAATTTGAGAAGCAAAATAACAGCATCTTTGATCTGACAGATCAGCTGTTTGTTACTACGGCAACCTGGGGGCTTGAACGATGGGAAAAGATTTTGAACGTACCGCGGGAATCAGGTGACACCGATGAGATCCGCCGATTGCGCCTAATCTCTAAAATGTCCAATATACCGCCGGCAACATATAGGGCCATTGAACACGCGTTGAACCGGTTCCTGAAAAATCCGTCAGCTCAGGTTCGGCTGCTTCCCGGAGAGTACCGTTTTAAGGTTGATATTGATATAGATGATATGCAGCATATGAGCGAGCTCATAGAAACATTGGAGAATATGAAGCCAGCTCATTTGGCATATACCTTGCGAGCTGCTTTGAATGAGCCACTCCAAATAAAAGATACTGTCATTTTGAATAACAGAAGGTATCGAAAAGCAAGTGAGCTAAAGGTAGGTTATTCCGTCACGCTCAATAATAACGAGGTGGTCCTTGTATGATTACACAGCTTTATAGAGAGCGTACAGCTGCAGATTTGAAAAATAGAATATCGAAAGTGCTGCTGAATGGAAATGAAACAGAAATTGTGGAACTCACCATTCAGGGTGCCGTTGTCACGGTGCTTACTCAACGAGAGGAAGACATCAAACATATTAAGAGTGTTCAGATACTTGATGATCAAAACAACGTGATTACGGAAAGAACAACAGATTTAGACGTTAGTAATAATAGAACGCTAGATTTTAGGATTACTTTTGAGGTGGTTTAACAATGGCTTATGATGCAAAAACAGATTGGCTCCCGGACGATCCGATTAATGAAGATGATGTGAACCGTTGGGAGAAAGGCATTCAAGATGCGCATAAAGATTTAGCTGTACATAAAAATGACATGAACAACCCTCACAATACAACAAAGGCGCAAATCGGGCTAGGGAACGTTGATAATGTACAGCAAGCTTCGAAAAAAGAATTTGAAGAGCATCGTAATGATTTACAACGGCACATTACACCAGTGGAACGGGAGAATTGGAATGCAAAAGAAACAATTGTCGGAGCTCAGGAAAAAGCGGATAAGGCTTTATCGGATGCAAAATATTACGTGGATACCAACTATAAAAATAACAATCTGACGTTAATTACTGGAGACAATGCTATTCAAGATGCAAGAACAGGAGGGGAAGAATATCCTTTAGGACTGACCTTAATGGACATTGGGCAGGGAAATACTACAGGCTACCCCTTGGGTTATGGCATTGTCAAAAATGAAAAATATAATAATTACCGTTTCACTCAATACTTTTACGGAACAGGGAATGAGTCTGGGACTTACTATGACAGTACAGGAGTTTGGATTAGACACTGGTGGAGTGGTTCAGGCTGGACTCCGTGGCAAAAGATATCAGGTTTTGCTCATGCGAATATTGGAACTACAGGTGTTCAGTATTTAAAAAAGATTGATCACACTAAAATTGCATTTAACAGGGTCATCAAGGATAGCCATAATGCTTTTGATACTAAAAACAATCGATTTATTGCTCCGAACGATGGAATGTACTTAATCGGGGCAAGTATATATACCTTAAATTATACATCTTATATAAACTTTCATTTGAAGGTTTACCTAAATGGAAAAGCATATAAAACACTGCACCATGTAAGAGGAGACTTTCAGGAAAAGGATAATGGGATGAATCTTGGTTTAAACGGCAATGCGACTGTACCCATGAATAAAGGAGATTACGTTGAAATCTGGTGCTACTGTAATTACGGAGGAGACGAAACACTGAAAAGGGCAGTAGATGATAAAAATGGTGTATTTAACTTTTTTGATATACAAGAACTTGGAGGCCGAAACTATCCAAGATTTTAGGAGGTAACGATGAATATAGGTGAAGCTATTCTTTTTAAATACCCAACAGCTGATCCCACAAAGGATTTTATTGTCCAGAATAATGGTGATGGAACTCCCTCATATATAGCAGAGTGGAATATTAGGGCACCTATACCCACGGAAGCAGAGTTAAAAACTTGGTGGGAAGAGCTTCAGAGTACATCTGCATATGAACCACCAGTTCAAGTGGATCTACTTGCAAGAGAGTTGTCACAGGAAAAACTGGCTCGTAAACAGCTTGAAGAATTAAACCAAACTTTGGGAAGCGAGCTTTCAAAAATAAAGTTGCAACTGCTTACTCTACAAGGAGGGCAAGGTTCATGAATTATTGGGTGCTGGCTTTGCATTATAACTGGGCTTCTTCTGAAATGGTGAAACAGGCAATTCATCTCAAAGATTGTTCGCCCGAAGATTTACAGGAAGGAATAGAGAAAAAACTCATTACAGCTGAACAGTATAAAGAGATCACAGGAGAAGCCATTTAGGGCTTTTTTATTTTTCCTTAAAGGAGGTGGTTCCGTTGTAAACCCATGCTCACCACTAATGATCTACAATAGCAAGGAGGATTTATAATGGCATCATATAGTTTTCAATTTTCAACAGATGCAACTGGTAAGCCGGGGGCAGCCAAGCCATACAGAGAAGGAAACAGAGATTTTGTTGTGCCGGTAGCTTCAATCTCCGGTAATTCAGAGCTGCTGACGAACGCAGTTTTAAAAGCCACTGAAGTCTACACGCAATATGGACAAGATCGATTAGGTCAGGTTTTAATTTCAAAAGTAAAAGGTCACGCTTATTCTGATCGTGAAGGTACCTTATTCATTGAAGAAAGTAACGATATGAATTCATGGACCACAATCTCTTCATTGGTTGTTAAAGCAAATACGCTTGGCGAGACTGAGTGGATTCATTTAACTAAACGATATTTCCGTTTCAGATACGCAAATGGTAACCTGCAGCAATCTGAATTCTTACTTTACCAGTCATTGGGCGCAGGTGAAGAGGATATAAACATTAACCATACTGTTCCTATTACAGCAGTTGCTCCGTTCTCAGTCCAGTTAGATAAAAGCGGGTTAACTAATGATGGTCGTTTAAAAGTTCAAACTGAAGGCTTGAATCTTAGCTCATTAGACACTCAATCAAAAACAATGGATATTGTCTTTCACGATAAAACAGAAACCATAGGTGAGGGTAACCCATTCACCGTTGGATCATTCAAAACGTTGCTCATTGAGGTTTATGGGACGGCTGAGACAAGTGAATTGAAGTTCTGGGGTAAATCCTTATCGGGAACAAAAAGAGCCCTTAGAGGGCAGAAAGTGGATGACGGAACGTTTGCCACTAGCACAAAAGGAAAATCAGAAGCTTGGTCTTTTAGCATTACTGGCTTTAAAGAAATTGTTATGGAGCTTACAGCTTTAACAAATGGAAACTTTTCAGTTAGAGGGACGGCCGTCTCATAAGATCCGGCTGTCCTTTTTTATTTGCCTCGGAGGAGGTGATTAGAATGGAGGAGACAAGTTTGTTTATCAATTTTGAAACATTAGATTTAGCAAGAGTATATTTATTTGGAGGGGTGAAGTACCTTGATTTACTTCTAGTACTTAGCATAATTGACGTTTTAACAGGAGTAATCAAGGCATGGAAATTCAAAAAACTGCGAAGTCGAAGCGCATGGTTTGGCTATGTCCGCAAGCTACTCAATTTCTTTGCGGTCATTTTAGCAAACGTGATTGATACAGTACTCAATTTGAACGGTGTCTTAACCTTTGGTACCGTTCTTTTTTATATCGCTAATGAAGGTTTGTCAATAACTGAAAACTTAGCACAGATTGGTGTTAAAATACCATCATCAATAACAGATCGATTACAAACAATTGAGAACGAAAAAGAACAGAGTAAGAATAACGCAGACAAAGCTGCTGGCTAAGCCAGTGGCTTTTTTTATCTTACTGACAGAAGGAGAGAGGGTATATGGCCATTAAAGTTGTAAAGAATCTAGTCTCTAAATCAAAGTATGGATTGAAATGTCCTAATCCAATGAAAGCTGAATATATCACTATTCATAACACTGCGAATGATGCTTCAGCAGCCAATGAGATTTCTTACATGAAGAATAACTCTAGCTCAACAAGTTTTCACTTTGCAGTAGACGATAAACAAGTCATTCAAGGTATTCCAACGAATCGTAACGCTTGGCACACAGGAGATGGAACAAACGGTACAGGGAATCGCAAGTCTATTGGTGTCGAAATTTGTTATAGCAAGTCAGGAGGGGTACGATATAAGGCAGCGGAAAAGCTTGCTATTAAGTTTGTGGCTCAGCTACTTAAAGAACGTGGATGGGGTATTGATCGAGTCCGCAAACATCAAGACTGGAATGGTAAGTATTGCCCGCACCGCATTTTGTCAGAGGGAAGATGGATTCAAGTTAAGACTGCAATTGAAGCAGAATTGAAAAAGTTGGGCGGAAAAACAAACTCAAGCAAAGCAAGTGTAGCTAAAAAGAAAACAACAAACACAAGCAGCAAAAAAACGTCATATGCGCTACCATCCGGTATTTTTAAAGTGAAGAGCCCAATGATGAGAGGGGAAAAGGTAACACAAATTCAAAAAGCACTGGCTGCACTATACTTTTACCCGGATAAAGGAGCAAAAAACAACGGCATTGACGGCGTGTATGGTCCGAAAACAGCAGATGCAATTAGACGATTCCAGTCTATGTACGGGCTTACTCAAGACGGTATTTACGGACCAAAAACGAAAGCGAAACTTGAAGCTCTCTTGAAGTAAATAAATAGTCTCCTTGAGTATCTTTCTCAAGGAGATACTTATGTTTATTTTGTTACAGATAGTTCAAAATTATTCTAATATTTGAGTAAAAAGTATTATTTTTCTAGTCTGAACATAATGTTATCATTTACATGTAAATAATTTAAAAGAAAGGGATTGATTTCATGTTTAAGAAATTACTTTTAGCAACATCTGCATTAACATTCTCTTTATCATTAGTTCTTCCGTTGGATGGACATGCCAAAGCTCAAGAGGTAACATTACAGGCACAGCAGGAAGTCACTTATCAAACTCCCGTTAAACTATCCGAATTACCAACTAATACAACTGAACAATCTGGTGAATTTCACACAAATGGTATTAAAAAATGGATTGCTAAAGAAGCAATGAAGGCAACAGCCAGTGCGCTTCGACATGGTGGGAGAATTGTTGGTGAGGTAGTCGATGAGTTAGGTGGATCAGCAGGAAAAACATTCGCAAAACATACTGATGATGTAGCAGATGCTTTGGACGAGTTAGTTAAACGAGGTGACGTTGTGGAGGACGCAATTATTGACACGGTTTCCTCATATCTAATTGATGCTGGTGTAAAATCTTCTACAGCTAGAACTATTGCAAGTGTATTTACTTTCTTAGCTTTTTAATTGAGGTGATTTGAATTGGTAACAGTAGAAGAAAGGCTTGACAACCTAGAAAAAAAAGTCGAGAAGCAGGCTTTTCAACTAAGGTTAGTCCAACAATTAGCAGCTGATTATGATCGGTTTGGCTTATTTGATCAAGTTTTGGCCTATGATTTAAGTGAAAAACAGTATCAAGAATTAAGAGAGTTAACGAGCCAGTACACTGATAAGATTAAAAATGGCGAAGAGGTCTCTCTTCATAACTTTACTGAAGAATTTAAAAGAATTTTGAAAGATATTGAAAAAGAAGTGGATTTCGAAAAGTTTATTTCTCTCTGGTTAAAGGGACCAGAAGAAGGTTTTGGATTTTCTAAAGCTTTACATAACCATTTCTTTAATTAAAGATAAGGACCAGCCACATAATAAGCTGGTCTTTCTTTATTTTCCCTCAAGTTCGAACTCCTATGAACAGAATACCAGGTATCTATCCTTCCAAATATATTGTTATTAGCTTGAGGGTTTGTGTGTTTTTCTTCATTAATCATAGAATTCTCCTTACCTCAGTCATTTTCTTCTATTATTTGCAGCTGATTTCAAATTAAATAAAATAAGCCCTTCTCATTGAGAGGGGCTTATAAAGTGACTCTTCTTTATTAAAGTCATTAAACAACAGATTCTCTCTTTATATCAAAAATATCAATCTGTTTTGATTCCAGAAGATCTTGTAAATAATCTGAGCCGTGTTTTTCAGCTACTTGCAATTCTCCTTCGGATATAGGTAAAGCCATTAGCCAAGTAACATTTTTGTTACTAAATTCAAGTAGTTCTAAATCTTCCTCCCATAAAAATGGGGGAACGAACATAATATGTTTCATATCGGTTTCCTGATCATACATACTAATCACATTTTTAAAAATAACACCTGGTGCACAAGTGAAATTTGAGTTGATTATATTAAAGGCACAAGTTGATAAAACATTAGCATATATGTCTGAAGCTGACTCCATTGCAGCTACGATTTCTATCCGCAACGGAGTGCCATTCACCTCATAATTAATAGAATGATCCGACAAACCTAGAGTTGAATATGACGTGATACCTTCCTGAGGCTGGTCACTGACCGATAAAATATCAATGCTGCTACTCTTGTTATCATCCCAATATTTCGTAACCTTCGGTTTACCTCCAAAAGCTCCTAAAACTGTTCTAGCAATTACTTTATTTTCTTGTGTAACGCCCATTAGACAATCTCTCCTTAATCTCCAAAGTAATCATCCGTCATATCTTCCCCTTTATGACTCCTATTGGAGGAAGGTAATTCAGGTTGATAATGGTCTGGATTATTATGTTCATCTAAAAATTGCTTTCGACTAATATTTCTTTCCATTGCACTTTGTTGATGTTTTCTAAATTCATAACCTGGTTTATGACCCATATCCCATGGTTCATCTTTTTTCATTACCTGTTTTGTTAACGGGTCTTTAACAGATCCGGTTGAATCCTTAGCATTTTCCCAAACCTTATCTCTAACGCCTTTACGGAAATAAGTTGGTCTTTTGTACGTTTTAGGAACTTTAGGTTTTTTGCTGGTGTTAGTAGATGTTTCGCTAACTCGGGAACTCGATTTTGCATTAAGCTTTTTGTTAATTCCACGAGCTCCGAAAGGAACCAACATTGCCATTGCTCCACTAAGGCTCTGTTCTTGCCTCTCTTTAGAGACTTTATTCCCGAACATATCGCGTCCTGTTATGGCCTCGCTAAAACCATTTGCAGAAGCAAGTCCATAAAGTCCTTTGCTGGAGTTTTGAAGAGCATGGAATGTCTTAGGTGTTTTGTATACATCGAGAGCTTTGTCTGCTCTATACAATGCCTTACTTGTTGAATAAACAGCTTTTCCGCCTTTAGCTAATTTACCTGCCCATCCTACGATAGGGATGTATCCTGCCGCAGCCATTGCACCGGCAGCGACCCGTTGTCCAGCAGTTAGCTTTTCGCCGGTAACAGGATCAACCCCATCAGCGGCTCTTTTATAATCATAATATCCAGAGACCTCTCCTGTAAAATTACAAACAGCATCCCAAGACTTTTCATACCATGGTCTGTTCGCCAGTTCTTCTTGTTCTTTTGCTATTCTTCTTTGTTCCGCCTGTTGGTCCTTAAAAGAGATGTAGTCTGTTGATTGTTTCTTTACATCCTCAGTCATCTTGTGAATCTCACTGTCTCTATAAGCCATCGCATTATAGTGAATAGGAGAGGCGCTTTTGCCTTTTGCTGTCGCATTCATTAAAGCTTGATAATCAGCTTGAATCATTTGTTCATTTGCTTCTGATAGTCCGTATTCTGATGTTAAGTTTTCGTCAACTTCATCCATTTTCTCAATGGCTTCTTTTCGTTTCTTTTCGGCAGACGAAAGTTCATTTTTAAAAGTTTCTGTCGAGAACAGATCCAAAGGCAGTATATCGTTGATATCATTTAATATATCTTGCATGGCTTTTTTCTGTTCAGACATGATGGATTTTGATTTGGTGGAGGCGTTAGCAAGCTCATGCGCTAAAAAGGTTTCTTCTATGTAGGCATCTGATAAGTTGGCGTCTTCTAAGAAACCAGGAATACTCGTTAAGAAAGAAATTTTCATCTCAATTAAATCAATCCATTGGTCAGCAATGCCAGCTTGATCTTCATAAAATGATTTGATGTTATTAGCACCTTTGCCTGAAAACTCGCTATCATCTAAATCTGCAACAGCTTTGAACGCTTTCTTTAATTTGACCATTTTACTTTTTAAATCTTTGTATTCCTTTGCTCGCTTTTCAGCCTCGGTGAGCAAGGTTTTGGCTTCAAATACTTTCATGATCATATCCTTTCATTTAATCGTCATAACAAAATATTACCATGGAAGAATGATGAAACTAACTGTTATGTGGATCAAATGGTGGAAATGAATCATTCGATCTGTGTCATTTTACCTATTTGTTAATCCTTTCAATGAAAGGGGACTTTCCAATTGTAACATCGCCATCATGAAAAAATTCGATAACGTAGCCAAATTCACTAAACATAAAAGTATCTGATCCAACGGCAGTTACATCATCAATTACGTTTAATGCATGCTCAAGACTGGTTTTTAATGCTGGCTGTTCTCCGTAACCCCAAAGAATAATAATGTTCCTATCTTTAAAATGGTGTTTAGCTAGCCAATCGTAAATCTCGTCCTCGTAAACTATAGATTGATGACAACAAACTTCTTTCCACTTGATTTGTCCCCAAGATGTAAAGGGAAAACTGTTTGAAAGCAGTTCATAATAATTTGCCGTTAATTCTTCTGATAAGATTTCTTTGTTTTTCCCTAGAGCTTCTAAGCATTCATCAAATAAGTCCAAAATGTTCACCTCAAAAGCTTTATGTATGATGGATTTTTTCAGTATCAGAAATAAGAAAAAGCCGTTATGAAACGGCTAAAGGGAATCAGAACTAATGTTGTTTATCGAATCAAACAAGGAATTCATGAGTAGGTGCTAGAGTTACATTCCGGGATGCTTCCTTCATTTCGCCATTAGACATAGATCCGAAAAAGGCAAGTCCAATTAAAACGGCGGATAAACTGATAAACAATTTAGATTTCATACATGCATTCCCCTTTCGATATTTGCTTTTGAGCATATACCATCTTCTTGAAACAGATGATACTATCCTCTATTTTTCCATTATAATCGAAAAGGTTGCCTCCTAACAATGCCAGCTCTTCCAGATAAGGGTATCCTTTGCCGTTCTCTAAACGAGAAAAAATGTTGAGGAGTTTAGGTGTATCGCCATTTCTTATATAAAGAACGTCTAATGCTTCAAATAAGTTCATAAAAAGTTCGTCTTTAAAATCTACAGCACTTCTAATTCCTTTGCGGAAGCAATCCATTGCTTGTTCTTTTTTGCCTTGTTTAAAATAAATCAATGCTAGGTCATGATAAGCTTGCGGAAGTACGTCAGAGTTAATTTTTCTGTATTGAACCAAGGCTTGTTCGATGTAACGAGCAGCCTTATTTAAGTTGTCCATTTTGTGATAACAATTGCCGAGATTGAAAAACGCAGTGGCATAGATATGAGTATTTTTACTTTTAAGCAGCTCAGCACCTTTTAAAGCTTCTTGAAGGTGGGGGAGAGCTTTCTCATGATTTTCAAGGTCATCATAGTTACCGGCAATGACAAAATGGCACTGTATACGCCGAACAGAATAAAGCTCGTGTTTTTTATAGATGTTATATGAAAGCTCAGCGTAATGCATCGAAATGTGTGTCATTTTCATATGATAATAGACTTCAGACAGTTTAAAATAAAACTCAGCTTTTTCAATCTTGTCGGAGATTGTAGGAATTTTGCGTTCAGCTTTTTTGTAATATGTAATGGCCTTTGTGTATTCACCGTTTCTAAACTCATACATCCCGCGGAAGAAGTTATAATAATATGCCCGCATATTGTCTAGCTTCTTCTTATGCCCTTCGATTTTCTTTAAATATTCTGAAAGTTCCATTCGGTTTTCATCGGATGGCATCGTGTATTCCAACATGATTTTATGGCGGAAGGCCATTAATTGATAATAAATAAGCAAATCTTGATCTTCTTCCATAACCTCTATATCACGTTCGATTTCAGCTTTTAACATTTCAGCATCAGTAACGTTGAATTTTTGAATATGCCTATGCCATTCATTAATCTTCATTCCCACTTCAGCTGATGTGATTGATATCAAGATATTCACCCTTCCCTTAACTCTACTAGTAATGTAAATATTAACAAGTTTTTGTTCGCAGAAAAAGGCAATAGGGCACCGCAATTTAAATTTTCGGTGAGACCGCAATAACTTTTTTATTACACTTGTTGGCCTCTCATCTTCTTGTTTTAGTTAGTCAATTTGTCTAGAAGATCACCAATTACATAGCATCAAATACAAGTCAATGAAGGTGTACCTCACCAAATGCACAATTAATCTCACGTCACATATTATAAGTTATAAAAAGCCACTTTAACTTTAAAGCAATGAATTGAGTTGGTTTAACTTGACATGCTGCATCATTGAAAAACTTAAACGAATTCAAAGTGAAAAACAAATAAAAGTTGATGAATGTTTTGCTGTAACACCAGTTTTTTTAATTAATCAAGAAGGAGAACATTTTATTGCATCTGGCATATCGAATGGAGAACTATTTCAGACGTGTTATTTTAAAGTTATTTCGGTTAATGAACTGCGAAAATGTGTTGTGCTAGAATTACTCGTTCCTTGTTGTATGAAAACATTATGTGCCAATAAGGTTTTGTATCGTTCAGATTCACGTATTTTGATTGATATTTCATTTTTTTGTGGTATTGGTGAAGTTAAAATTCCTGTATATGATTATCTGATTTTAAAACCAAGTATAAAAGATAAATTTGAAATTTGTTTTTTAACAAATGAAAATAAAACAGGAGTTCTATGGAACAACGAATCTAACTTTGCTAATACTGCTACAGTCACTCTTCATCATAAAGATACCAAGAATTCTTCGATTAAAATTATTCTTCAGACTAAAGAAAATATATATTCATTAGGTGTGAATAAAGGAGAAAGTTGCTCTATTACGGTTAAAGATCTTGAGTGTCTTAAGATCGAATCATCAAAAAGAAAATCGAAAGGACAAATAGATGTTCAGCTGAATCACATTATTAAATCTATTAAATATTTTTAAGTTTGGTTGATTATCCAATCGAAATTGTTTTTAATAACATATTTTTATAAAGATAATATGAATGAGGAGGATAATTATGGCTATTTTGGGCGGTTGTAGTAACGAGCAAACGGGTTTTGTAAACGATGCTGTATGTTTCACGATTGATTTGGGGGATACTGGAGCTGTAGCTACACCAGTTTGGGAAGACGCAACTTCTTTTGTTATAAATGGAACAATAATGGTAGAAAACAATGGGATTGTAGGAGTAGGCCCCACAGCTTCTCTTACAGTTAATGGAACAGCAGTTGCGGGATTTACAGTAGCACCAGGAGAAAGTAGATCAATCACTTTGAATGATATCAACTCAATAGGTATTGTTGGGGCAGGGGGAACTGGAACAGCAAATGTGACCGTTTCTTTTTCATTAAATTATCAATATTAATCAGTTTGTATCTTTGATTCCACAAACTTTTGCTGAAAGTAGTGACAGAAATGTGCGCTCAACTTAACGCATGTGGAGGTAGTAGTAGAGGACCAACAGGACCGACCGGAGCAACGGGAGCAACCGGACCAACGGGTGCAACCGGAATAACAGGAGCAACCGGACCAACGGGTGCAACCGGAATAACAGGAGCAACCGGACCAACGGGAGTAACGGGAGCAACAGGAATAACGGGACCAACCGGACCAACGGGTGCAACCGGAATAACAGGAGCAACCGGACCAACGGGAGTAACGGGAGCAACAGGAATAACCGGACCAACGGGTGCAACAGGACCAACCGGAGCAACGGGAGCAACAGGAGCAACGGGAGCAACAGGAGCAACCGGAATAACGGGAGCAACAGGAATAACGGGAGCAACGGGACCAACGGGAGTAACGGGAGCAACAGGAATAACCGGACCAACAGGAACAGGCGGAAGTGTAACAGGAAACTCTATGTATGCATCTAATACAGTTGGTAGTACAATTGCAGTGGTACTGGGTGGTTCCCCAGTACCCTTACCGAACAATCAAAGCTTAGACGGTTTTACAGTAAATGGAGGTAATAATATGTTTACTGTGCCAGTGGCAGGACGTTATTATCTCTCATATCAAATCAATACCACTCTTTCATTACTTGCTGGTTCTAGATTAATGCGTAATGGTGATCCAATACCAGGTTCAATCATTTCTCCAGCAGTATCAACTTCTAGTTACAATGATGATGTGTTCGCTACTTTGGATGCAGGAGACAGAATATCACTTCAATTATTCGGAGTAGTAGCTACAGTTATTCTTTTAGGAGGGGGATCAACCGGAGCAGCCTTGACTATCATTCGATTAAACTAATAAGTTATAAAAAGGAATTCAAATGAGTTCCTTTTTTATTTGTCTTTAATTACAATTTCAAAGTTATGTACATCTTAAGGGATATGTGTAGATACACGAACTTGTCACTAATGAAAGTTCGAATAACCGATGCTGACCAGAAACGGCTTGTTTTCGCATTTGGCTTTTTCAAAGTCTTCTTCTCTCCAAGGGAACCAGTCAAACAGGGGTGTGGGTGTATTGTAGTAAATATGGAGACTTCTCAGCATTAGTCTATTGAGTTTATTGTGACAAGGTGGGTTCCTATTTATTTGAGCTTTGTTTGCCCATAAACGAAACTCTAGACTAGGAGCCACATTTATAATGTACGATGAATAAGCGTTTTCATATCATTAAGACTGTGTAAGCTGAATGGGGAGGATCACTCCTTATATTTTTGCATTTACATAAAGTAAGCTATAATAAGTAAAGGAATTCCTGTTGAGAATCCCTTTACTAGCCCTTTAAGACATTGTTTCATCTTTAGCAACTGGATGAGTTCTGATGAATAATCATACGATATTTACAATCGTTCTCCCTCTTACTTGTCCTTCCAATATTTCAGGAAGAACGTTAGGAAGTTGATCTAAAGTAATTTCTTGTGAAATAAATTCCTCTAAACTAGATGGTTTAAAATCAGTTGCTACACGATGCCATGTTTTTAACCGTGTTTCCATTGGACAAGATACAGAATCAATCCCAAGTAAATTAACACCTCTTAAGATGAATGGAAAAACAGTAGTTGGCAGTTTTGTTCCAGCTGTTAATCCACTAACAGCAACGGAACCTCCATATTGAATTTGGCTTAAGATAGAGGCAAGAGGTTCCCCGCCTACAGGATCAACAGCTGCCGCCCATTTTTGTGATCCTAAGGCTTTGACCTTCCCTCCATAGGTCATATCCCGTGAAATAATTGTACTAGCTCCAAGTTTTCGTAAGTAATCATATTCTGATTCTTTACCTGTACTAGCTTCTACTTGATAACCGAGAGAGTTAAGGAATGAAACAGCAAAACTACCAACGCCACCTGTTGCTCCTGTTACCAGAACTTTTCCTTTTTCAGGAGATAGGTTATTTTCTTCTAGACGTTGAATAGATAGTGCCGCTGTGAAGCCAGCTGTTCCTACTATCATTGCTTCTTTGAGGGTCAAATTATCAGGTAAAGGTACAATCCAGTCTCCAGGGAGACTTGCATATTCGCTAAAACCGCCAAAATGAGAAACACCTATATCATAACTTGTGGCAATCACCTTATCTCCCTCTTTAAAGCGAGGATCATTAGAAGAAATGACTACACCTGCTAAATCTATACCCGGTATAAATGGGTATTTTCTTACGATTTTCCCATTGGGGTTCCCTGCAAGTCCATCTTTGTAGTTAATTCCAGAGTAGTGTACTTGGATGTGGACATCACTTTCTGGTAAAAACGCTGGAGAAACATTCTTTACTTTAATTGAAAATTCATCATCAACTTTGTTTACAACTAGAGCCTTGAATTCGTCTTTCATTTTATAAATCCTCCAATATGCTATCTTGATGTGAAACCACTTTAAGTATACACAATTATTCTGACCGGTCAAACTATTTTGTCTGGTCAGAATAATTTTGTGTGGATTTCATGAACTGTTGTATACTAATTGAAGGTTAGCTTTCTGGAGGTTTATTATGAAGAAAAAAGCAGAAGAAAGAAAGAATCAAATATTAAGGGCAGCTTTCCAAGCTGTGTCAACACAAGGTTATAATTCAGTTACACTACAAAGTATTGCTGATCACGCAGGAGTTAGTAAGGGCGTCGTGCATTATTACTTTGATAATAAGGAAGATACCCTTTCTCAACTACTTGAGTGGATTACAAATAAAATTTATAAACATGAATTGAAAGCAGTGGATTCGGAATCTACGCCACTGGATAAGTTGAAAGCTTATGTAAATTCAATATTTGTCTCTCCCGAGGAAAATGAAAAGTTTTACAAGGTTTATTTAGATTTCTTGTCTCAGGCAACCCGAAATGAAACGTACAGGAAAATTAACCATAGCTTTTATCAACAGTGCTGGGGCATCACATCTAACATTATTATTTTTGGACAGGAAACAGGAGTATTTGACCAAAGTATAGATGTTGAAAAAGCTTCAAAAACAATGCGATCTATTGTAGATGGATTGCTCATTCAATGGCTAATGAGTGAAGATATAAATTCACATGAATATTATAAAGAGATTTGTTATCAGAGCTTTTTAAGTCTTCTAAAGCTCACTTAATTCTATTGGTTCAATCTCTACTCTTTACGTAACAGAAAAAGATATAGCGAATATAAAAACAGAAATGAGGCCTGAAGTATAACAAGCGTTGAGGTAAGCAAGGATTATAGTGCTAGCCTTAAAACCATATAATGAATGACTTCACTACTTCATAAGCATTCACTTTATTTAAGATACCAAACTATATTGGTATCTTTTTTGTTTTGGAGTTTTATTAAATCTTCTTTAGGATTTCATGACTTGCACCAAAGTAAGGTTATTCTTGTTTGAAAAAATGGAATCTAAACAAAACCTATGCGTAAAATCTTAAAAGACCTTAAAAGAGTCTTTTTTTGTTATGAAATAACATAATTCAACAAAAATTAACAAATATTAACATGATCGTATTGTTGTTATAAGGTCTCTTTAGTATTTTTTTAAAAAGAGAGAATGAGGAAGGGGCTATGTAATTTGTCTTGCACATTTCTTTTTGTAACAACATTAAATATTGACTTTGTGATAAGACAATAATTTGTTTTAGAAAATAAAAAGGAGAAAACAAATGTTAAAATCAGATTATTCTGCAATTGAAAAGAAGGAATATTCTAAGAGAAAAACAGCGAGAACTTCACTTTATCAGACAGTTTGGCGATGGCATTTTTATGCGGGTTTGATCTTTTTGCCTTTCTTACTTATATTGGCTGTCACAGGTGGTGTGTACTTGTTTAAGCCTCAAATCGAAAATCATTTATACAAAGATCTATACGAGGTTCAGGCAGAATCAAAAACAGTCTCTCCATCAGTACAATTTGAAGCAATAAAAGAAAGGTATCCTGACGCTGAAATAATAAAATATAGACCCAGTGATCATCCAGAACGATCTGCCGAAGTGGGTATTGTTTCCAAAGACAGTTCCTATATTGTGTTTGTTAATCCACATAATGGGCAAATTATAGGGCAACTTGCTGATGATAATCGAATAATGGATAAAATCGAAGAATTTCACGGTGAATTAATGGCAGGAACAGCAGGGGACAGAATTGTGGAATTAACAGCTTGTTGGGCGCTAATACTTATCGTGACCGGTATTTATTTATGGTGGCCCAGAAATAGAATGAAGGTACGGGGTGTCATGATTCCCAGAGTTACAAAAGGAAAGAAAATATTGACTAGGGATTTACATGCAGTACCTGCATTCTGGATTTCTGCAGGCATGTTATTTTTGGTTTTAACGGGATTACCATGGTCTGGTTTATGGGGAAACACATTTCAGCAATTAACTACAAATTCAGGATTCGGATATCCTCCATCTATTTGGGTTGGAGAAGCTCCGACATCAACTCAAACAAAAGAAGTTGCCGATGTCCCTTGGGCAGCTGAGAATCTAGAAGTTCCTGTTTCAAGTAACTTTCTATTGATGATGTTGTAACGATTGCAGAAGAACAAAACATTACGCCTGGTTATGATATTTACATTCCTCAAAAAACTGACGGAGTTTATACAATGTCCGTTTTTCCGCCCAAAGCACAAGATGAGGCAACGATGCATATAGATCAATACACGGGGGCTGTCCTAGCAGATTATCGTTATGACAACTACGGCACTATGGGAAAAATAATTGCTCTTGGAATAACTCTTCACAAAGGGACACAGTTTGGACTGGTTAACCAATTGATCGGTTTAATGATCTGTATTGGAATTGTAGCAGTTGGGATAAGTGGATTTATTCTTTGGTGGAAACGTAAACCTGCCGGAAAGTTAGGGGCACCAAAATCTCCCGAACTCAAAACCATGAAACTCCTAATACTTATCATCATAATGTTTGGTGTCCTATTCCCTTTGGTAGGAATATCTCTTGTGCTAGTCTGGATAATTGATAATCTCCTCATTAAAAGGATTTCAAAGTTGAAAACCATAATAAATTAATAAAAATTGATTGATTAGTGAGGTCGATTTGAATAGTAGAGGATTGTCTTTCTTTTTCCTAATCATATTAATGCTCCTATTAACTTCATGCACTGTTGATCCTAATGCTGCTGACCAGTATGTACAATCAAAACAACTTGATGTAGAGATAATTTTACCTTCTAGCCTATCAAAGAATAAAGAACAAAATTTAAAAATGAAACTGACGCAAGAAGGAAAAAAAGTAGAGTATGCAACGAATGTAAAGTTTGAGATATGGAAAGAAAATCATAAAGAGCATTTAGAAGTGGTAGAAGCTGAGTATGAAAACAATGGGATATACGTTGCTACAAAGACATTTACTGATGATGGCTTATATAATATTAAAGCAGATGTAAAAACAAGAGACGCACATGTAATGCCCACCAGACAGGTTATAGTCGGTAAGCTACTTGAAGAGGACAAGAACGTTTTTAAACCTGATAACAAAAAGCATCAAGAGCATCAAAATCATCACTAATCTAAGTGCATACTGTTTTAGAGATAATACCAATATGTTTACTTTTTACTCAATTAAAGATCGTTTGTTGGTGTTAAAATAAAAAAATCCAGAAAGTCCGGCGTTATACGTTTTGAGGGCTGAGTGTGCATGAACGTCTAAACGCAGACTTAAACCTGGATTTTTGTTTTTTGTGATAAGCAAATACTACTTACCCATTAAAGCATTAACCATTTAATTAATATTCATTCGGATTTATGAAAAAGTAATTAGACATTCACCTCCTTCGTGCTCCCGCAATACATTATGATAAATGCCTTCGGAGGTGGATTTATTGACTGAGTTATATGCTAAAAGTGATCTTGAAAAAATTAAAGAAACGCTACCTGGTTGGCAATTAGATTCGTTTAACTATTTGAATGAAAAAATAGGTGATAAAGAAAATAAATTTCCTTGTATACCGGGAAGGCAAGCATTTTTAAGCGACCAGCTGCGAATTGCTTTTGTCGGTGATCCTAGGAATCCCGAGACTGCGAAGGAATTAGCGCCATTGCTTACTCGGTATGGAACTATTTCACGAGAGACAGGAAAGTATGCATCATTAACTGTAATATTTCATACACCAGAAGAATTACTGACTGATTACAAAATTGAGGATTACGAATCGTTGTTTTGGCAGTTGCTCAATTCATTGAGTATGGAAGATCCAGCTGATTGGCCAGATGATATACCAGAAAATCCAGATAACTTTCAATGGGAATACTGTTTTAATGGAGAACCATATTTTGTTCTGTGTGCTACACCGGCTCACAGCAAAAGAAAAAGCAGAAGTTTTCCTTATTTTATGTTGACGTTTCAGCCTAGATGGGTTTTTGAGGATCTAAATGATACTACTGCATTTGGACGAAATATGAGTAAGCAAATTCGAAAAAGGCTTGAGGCATATGATGAAGTACCTATCCATCCGCATTTAGGATGGTATGGAAAAAAAGACAATCTGGAGTGGAAACAGTACTTCTTGCGAGATGATGAAAATCAAGTGTCACAATGCCCTTTTATGAAAATGAAGAACTTATTCAAAAAGAAAAGGTCTGATTAAATTGTTTAAAACCTTATGTGGAAGGATGGATTGAATGGCTTATATCTTCACATAAGGTTTTAATTGATGATAAATCTGTGTGCTCTGACTAAATACGTATTATCTCGAATTATTATCGATTCTACATATTCACAAAAATTATTTAATGTTTTTTTCTTGAAATTAGAAATTAGCGTTTATGATCTCCGTTGCTGTAGTAGCAAAGTAGCGATGGAGGAAATAATAAAAATGGAAAACCTCTATCTGGTTACACAAGCTTTTAGCGGGTTTTACAATTAATCAAAATAAATTGATTTATTTGCTTGCATTAATTTAAAAATCATGAGTATAATAAATACATCAAAAAAAATTGATTAAAGAAGGCGATATGAATGGATGAGACGAAATCAGAACTGCTACGGAAATATGAACAAAAATTTAAGGCTCTTGCTGATCAGAAACGATTAGAGATCATGTATGAACTTTGTCAAAGGGGAAAAACCTGTGTTTGTGATCTGACTGAGATTTTTGAGGTGACGCAATCTAAACTTTCTTATCATCTAAAAATTTTATTGGATGCCAACTTAATAACGAAAGAGACAAAGGGAACATGGAGTTATTATGATCTAAATGATGAGGAAGTAAATGGTTTATTATCAGAAGAGCTTTGTTGTATATTTAGAAAAAAAGGTGAAGGAGATTGCTGCTAAAAAAATTTTTTAGGTATTATATCAAATTTTTTTGATTAATATATAAGAGGGGGAATTAAAATGAAATATGTTCATGTAGGGGTTAACGTTGTCAGTTTAGAGAAATCGATCAATTTTTATGAAAAAGTTTTTGGAGTAAAGGCTGTAAAAGTAAAAACAGACTATGCAAAGTTTCTATTAGAGACTCCTGGACTGAATTTCACTTTAAATGTCGCAGATGAGGTGAAGGGAAATCAAGTGAATCATTTTGGATTCCAAGTAGATAGTTTGGAAGAAGTTTTGAAACACAAGAAAAGGCTTGAAAAAGAAGGGTTTTTTGCACGTGAAGAAATGGATACGACTTGTTGTTATGCAGTCCAAGATAAATTTTGGATTACTGATCCAGATGGGAACGAGTGGGAATTTTTCTATACCAAATCGAACAGCGAGGTTCAAAAACAAGATTCCTCCTCTTGTTGTGTAACACCGCCAAGTGATATTACAACGAACTCTTGCTGTTAGTAAAAAAGGTGAGGATAAAGTAATGAAACGTTTATCTTTTTTAGACCGTTATTTAACCATCTGGATTTTTCTTGCGATGGCATTGGGGATAGGATTAGGTTTTATATTTCCGAGTTTTGTTGGTGGATTAAACAAATTACAAGTAGGAACTACATCTATCCCTTTAGCTATTGGATTAGTATTAATGATGTATCCACCACTAGCAAAGGTTCGATATGAAGAAATTGGACGGGTATTTAAAGATATTAAAGTGTTAATTTTATCTTTAGTGCAAAACTGGATCATCGGACCGACTCTCATGTTTATTTTGGCTATCATCTTTTTGCCAGATAAACCGGAGTATATGATTGGGCTTATTATGATTGGATTAGCTCGCTGTATTGCGATGGTTATTGTTTGGAATGACTTATCAAAAGGTGATACGGAATACGCGGCAGGATTAGTTGCTTTCAACTCAATTTTCCAAATGCTTTTTTTCTCAGTTTATGCTTACATTTTTGTAACAGTTATTCCGCAATGGTTAGGGATGGAAGGAGCAGTAGTGAATATTACGATGGCAGAAGTCGCAAAATCAGTATTCATTTACCTTGGAGTTCCTTTTATTGCAGGAATGGTGACACGTTATATTTTTGTAAAAGTGAAGGGCAAAGAATGGTATGAAAAAGTGTTCATTCCTAAGATTAGTCCAATTACGTTAATTGCTTTGCTATTTACAATTATCGTCATGTTTTCCTTAAAAGGTGATGTAATTGTTAGCTTGCCGTTAGATGTTGTCCGAGTTGCGATTCCATTATTGATTTACTTTGTTTTAATGTTCTTTGTTTCCTTCTTTTTAGGGAAGAAAATCGGGGCAAACTATGCTGTAACTACTACTTTAGCTTTTACAGCAGGAAGCAATAACTTTGAATTAGCGATTGCTGTAGCTGTTGGTGTATTTGGAATTCATTCGGGTGCAGCATTTGCCGCCGTAATTGGTCCGCTTGTAGAAGTGCCAGTCATGATAGCACTTGTTAAGGTTGCTTTATGGTTTCAACGAAAATACTTTGGAAGTCACTCGATGTAGAGGTGGAATATATGGAGAATAAAATCATTTACTTTTTATGTACAGGGAACTCTTGCCGGAGCCAAATGGCTGAAGGATGGGCTAAACAATATTTAGGTGATGAGTGGAAAGTGTATAGCGCGGGGATAGAAGCACATGGATTAAATCCGAATGCTGTTAAAGCGATGAAGGAAGTTGGTATAGATATCTCTAATCAAACGTCAGATATAATCGATTCTGATATTCTGAACAATGCTGATTTAGTTGTTACGCTTTGTGGAGATGCTGCTGATAAATGCCCGATGACGCCTCCACATGTAAAACGTGAGCATTGGGGTTTTGATGATCCGGCAAGAGCACAAGGGACAGAAGAAGAAAAATGGGCGTTTTTCCAAAGAGTTCGTGATGAAATAGGGAATAGGTTGAAGGAATTTGCTGAAACAGGGAAATAAATAAACTCTTTTGTTAAAGGATGCATATTTATATGTGTCCTTTTTTTATTAATGTCTAGCTATACGAACTTGACACCAGTGAAATGTCATTAACTATCTAACAATGAAAAACACTACTCCATTGTACTCTCAAATAATAATAAATCATTGAAAACTATAATAAGCGAATGTTGAGGCATAGAAAATAAAATCTTTTCTATTGAGGACCTAAAGGAGTGTAGAAAAGTCACAACAACTTTTTTTAAATTTTTTGCATATTCATTGAAACGTTTAATAACACTATAGTTTAATTTAAAATCTCCTCATTTGGACAAACAGCTGTTACATAGCATTACCCAAGGGGTGATGCATTTTATGAAAGTGATAATCATCGAGGGACCGCAAGCTGACAAATGCATTAACGATTGCTATCATTATTTAATAAAACTTTATAGGAAGGAGATTCAGGGTGATAGCAATATATGTAAGGGTATCGACCGAGGAACAAGCGATCAAGGGATCGAGCATCGACAGCCAAATCGAGGCCTGTATAAAGAAAGCAGGGACTAAAGATGTGCTGAAGTATGCAGATGAAGGATTTTCAGGAGAGCTTTTAGAACGTCCGGCTTTGAATCGCTTGAGGGAGGATGCAAGCAAGGGACTTATAAGTCAAGTCATTTGTTACGATCCTGACCGTCTTTCTCGGAAATTAATGAATCAGCTAATCATTGATGACGAATTGCGAAAGCGAAACATACCTTTGATTTTTGTAAATGGTGAATACGCCAATTCTCCAGAAGGTCAATTGTTTTTCGCAATGCGCGGGGCAATCTCAGAATTTGAAAAAGCCAAAATCAAAGAACGGACATCAAGCGGCCGACTTCAAAAAATGAAAAAAGGCATGATCATTAAAGATTCTAAACTATATGGCTATAAATTTGTTAAAGAGAAAAGAACTCTTGAGATATTAGAAGAGGAAGCAAAAATCATTCGGATGATTTTTAACTATTTCACCGATCATAAAAGCCCTTTTTTCGGCAGAGTAAATGGTATTGCTCTACATTTAACTCAGATGGGGGTTAAAACAAAAAAAGGCGCCAAAGTATGGCACAGGCAGGTTGTTCGGCAAATATTAATGAACTCTTCCTATAAGGGTGAACATAGACAGTATAAATATGATACAGAGGGTTCCTATGTTTCAAAGCAGGCAGGGAACAAATCTATAATTAAAATAAGGCCTGAAGAAGAACAAATCACTGTGACAATTCCAGCAATTGTTCCAGCTGAACAATGGGATTATGCTCAAGAACTCTTAGGTCAAAGTAAAAGAAAACACTTGAGTATCAGCCCTCACAATTACTTGTTATCGGGTTTGGTTAGATGCGGAAAATGCGGAAATACCATGACAGGGAAGAAAAGAAAATCACATGGTAAAGACTACTATGTATATACTTGCCGGAAAAATTATTCTGGCGCAAAGGACCGCGGCTGCGGAAAAGAAATGTCTGAGAATAAATTGAACCGGCATGTATGGGGTGAAATTTTTAAATTCATCACAAATCCTCAAAAGTATGTTTCTTTTAAAGAGGCTGAACAATCAAATCACCTGTCTGATGAATTAGAACTTATTGAAAAAGAGATAGAGAAAACAAAAAAAGGCCGCAAGCGTCTTTTAACGCTAATCAGCCTAAGCGATGACGATGATTTAGACATAGATGAAATCAAAGCACAAATTATTGAACTGCAAAAAAAGCAAAATCAGCTTACTGAAAAGTGTAACGAAATCCAGTCAAAAATGAAAGTCCTAGATGATACGAGCTCAAGTGAAAATGCTCTAAAAAGAGCCATCGACTATTTTCAATCAATCGGTGCAGATAACTTAACTCTTGAAGATAAAAAAACAATTGTTAACTTTATCGTGAAAGAAGTTACCATTGTGGATTCTGACACCATATATATTGAAACGTATTAAAGAGGGGTGTATGCACCCCCCTTTTGTAATTACAATCTCATTTTCAATACACCTCGCAGCATACGTCGCCAGCTTTGTCCCTTTACCAGCGGAATAGCTTTCAATTCCTTTTATCAGCCCGATCGTTCCGATGGAGATTAAGTCCTCTGCATCCTCACCTGTATTTTCGAACTTTTTCACAATATGGGCGACCAAGCGAAGATTATGCTCAATCAGCATGTTTCTGGCATGTTCATCCCCTTTAGCCATGAGCTCTAAGTATTTTTTTTCTTCGCTGCTTGAGAGCGGTTGTGGAAAGGCATTGTTTTTCACGTAAGATACTAAAAAGACAAGCTCTTTAACAACAAAGCCGAGCGCTGCGAAAACACCTGTCACCATCGTCACCTCCACAAAAGTATGTAGGCAAAAGCCTATATGTAAATGTATGTGACCGGGAGGCTGTCTGTGTCTGTACCGGGAAATTTCTCGCGGGGGAGTCCGGCTTTGGTAAGCAGCATACTAACTTCAAATGTTAAAAATATTCTTCATCAAGCGCCCATACATTGAAATGAACAAAGGTATGGGGGGATGGGAATGAAAAAATGGATGGCAGGCCTGTTTCTTGCTGCAGCAGTTCTTCTTTGTTTAATGGTTCCGCAACAGATCCAAGGCGCATCTTCGTATGACAAAGTGTTATATTTTCCGCTGTCTCGTTATCCGGAAACCGGCAGTCATATTAGGGATGCGATTGCAGAGGGACATCCAGATATTTGTACCATTGACAGAGATGGAGCAGACAAAAGGCGGGAGGAATCTTTAAAGGGAATCCCGACCAAGCCGGGCTATGACCGGGATGAGTGGCCGATGGCGGTCTGCGAGGAAGGCGGTGCAGGGGCTGATGTCCGATATGTGACGCCTTCTGATAATCGCGGCGCCGGCTCGTGGGTAGGGAATCAAATGAGCAGCTACCCTGACGGCACCAGAGTGCTGTTTATTGTGCAGTAATAAAGAAGAGGCTCTTTCTTGAGCCTCTGTTGTTACAATCCTTCGCCGAGCTGAATTTTCGGGGGATAGGTTTCTGCTTTTCGCCAATATTGGCGTGTGCCTTCGTCCCGTACAACGATGCCCAGCTGTGCCAGTTCGAGACGGAATTCTTCAATATCGTCTTTTTCTTCGTCCTGCAGTGCTTTGTGACGAGCTTTTAATAAGGCATGGGCGCCTTGCGATAGGTCTGGTGCATCAGGAATCCATCGGCGAAATTGATCTTTAAACGGATCACCATCTGTTGCCCATTCGTAATGATGCTGTCTAAAGGCCTTCTCAACGTTTACTGGTTTTTCATCAATTTCTTCCCGTACCAATTCATATCCGGCTGTTCCCAGGAGGACAAGCCGTTTGTGATCCATAAATACAAGAGCGATGTCATCGGAATGAATTGTTTGCACTTTTTTTCCTTTGATGAATTCCACTGTGTGATCTGTAATTTTGACAGACAGCAGCATTGCAATAACAGAATGAGCGAACCAAATCCCCGCACACATACCGAGAAGAGCAGTGATAAATGAAGCTGTAGATCCCTGAAAAGAGGTAATGAGCCGAAGTGGTCCTTCAAGAGGGATCCAGGGGAGGGATAATGCCCATTTCGCAATCTGCGGAATAAAATACCCGATTGCAAAACCGATGATTGCAAGTGCAGCGTATAAAAAGAATACAGCGGTTTTCGTAACTCCGATAAGAGTATGAGATTGATTCTGCAACATGTCACCTTCTTTTTACTAAAAAAATCGAATACCTTCCCATATTTTAACTTAAACTGATGGTAAATCAAGGATAAAGTGATAATTATGGATATAAAGAGATTCAGTAATAGAACTGGCAGGCACAGTCAGTCATGAAAAATAAAATTTACATGCGCAGACGATGTAAGCCCCATTTGTTTTCTGCGTATCACAATACAATCCAAAGGGAACATAAAGAGTAAAGGCTTTTTAGACAATCAGGAGGAACAGATATGAAAATTGGATTAATCGGCTTAGGGAAAATGGGCATAAACATAGGAAAGCAATTCATTGACCGCAATCATCAAGCGGTTGGATATGATGTAAATCAAGCGGCTGTTGATGAACTGAAAGCATACGGGGCTGAGGGGACAACGAATCTTAAAGAGTTCATTTCTTTATTAGACCCGCCGCGTATCCTATGGGTTATGGTACCGCATGGCATTGTCGATGCTGTTTTGCGTGATGTATCACCTTTATTAAGTAAAGGCGATATGATTATCGAAGCTGGAAACTCTCATTATAAAGAATCAATTCGCCGCTACAATCAAATGAAAGAAGCGGGTATCCATTATCTCGATGCCGGAACGTCGGGCGGAATGGAAGGCGCACGGCATGGAGCCTGTTTTATGGTGGGGGGCGATCATGAAGCATGGGAGATTGTGGAACCGCTTTTTCGTGATACTGCCGTCGAAAATGGTTATCTATACGCTGGTGAAGCGGGAAGCGGACATTTTTTAAAAATGATCCATAATGGAATTGAGTATGGAATGATGGCCGCGATTGGTGAAGGATTCGAAGTGCTTGAAAACAGCCAATTTGATTTTGACTACGAGAAGGTTGCCAGAGTGTGGAATCATGGTTCTGTCATTCGTTCTTGGCTTATGGGACTGACTGAGCGAGCTTTCGCTAAGGATGCGAAACTGGATCAGATCAAGGGCATTATGCATTCCTCAGGTGAAGGAAAATGGACGGTGGAAACCGCGCTTGATCTGCAGACGGCAACTCCGGTCATCGCCATGTCACTGATGATGAGATACCGTTCTTTAACAGACGATACGTTTACAGGAAAGGTGGTTGCTGCGCTTCGAAATGAATTTGGAGGCCATGCGACAGAAAAAAAGTAAGGGGGCCAACAAGCCTCCTTATTTTTTTGGCACCTTCAGAAGATGAGGGAACTTTTTATAAATGACCAGCATGATGATCAGAATATATGCACCGTAAATGGTGATAGACAATAATTTATTGCTGGTGAAATTGGCACCTGCAATAGTGACAACAACAATATTGGGGATTTTCCCTATTAAAGACGCAAAGAAAAAAACATGCCAGCGAACCTGGCTCAGCCCGCAGATCACGTTCATTACAAGTGAAGGTATGACAGGTATCAGCCTTCCTAATAAAACAGCGGTAAAAGCGTTTTTGTTGAAGGAAGCCTCGTAGCTTTGTATGGCAGGATAGGCCTGAACTTTTTTTCTGGCCCAATCTCTAAAACTGTACCTGGCGAGAAAAAACAGCAATATTGTACCAAGCATTGAGCCGGTCAGTGTAATCCAAATTCCATTTGCAGTCCCGAACACTGCGCCATTTAAAGCAGCAACCAAAGCAAACGGCACTATTGGGAAAAAAACATCGGCAGCAATCAGCAGCATACTAAATAAAACGGAAAACATCCCTCCTGCTTTGATTGCATCAAGCCAAGCTTCTTTCTGAAAAAAACCGACTGCAATGATAGCGATAATCACAAGTATACCTATTACTTTTTTTAACATGTCTATGGTCACTCCCAACTTAGGTGATGTCAGGAGCCAAAACCTCCGTCATCTAAATTAGTATAACTGGTGCCATTTCAGCGGTTCAACTGAAAACCAGGTTAAGAACACAATTCTTTTTTACCTCATAAAAAAGGCTGTCCATCTCTGTGTTTTCTGCATTCTTAATAATAGGGAGGGATAGAAATGGTAACCATAAAAAAGGATTTTATACCGCTATCAAATAATAATCGTCCTGGCTATTCGATGACGCCTGCTTATATTACGGTGCATAATACAGCGAATACAGCAAAAGGCGCTGATGCGAAAATGCACGCCAATTTTGTGAAAAACCCGAACACATCCGAAAGCTGGCATTTTACAGTTGACGATTCAGTCATTTATCAGCATCTCCCGATAGATGAAAACGGCTGGCATGCGGGAGACGGTACAAACGGGACAGGAAACCGCAAATCGATCGGGATTGAAATCTGCGAAAATGCTGACGGCGATTTTGAAAAAGCAACATCAAATGCCCAGTGGCTGATCAGAAAGCTGATGAAGGAAAACAATATTCCGTTACATCGTGTTGTTCCCCACAAAAAATGGTCCGGGAAAGAATGTCCGCGGAAACTCTTGGACCACTGGAACTCTTTTATAAACGGAATTTCTTCCTCGGATACACCTCCAAAAGAAACTTCACCATCATATCCTCTGCCGTCTGGGGTTATAAAGCTCTCTTCGCCTTATCGAAAGGGCACAAACATTCTCCAGCTGCAAAAGGCTTTAGCTGCACTTCACTTTTACCCTGATAAGGGAGCCAAAAACAATGGCATAGATGGAGTTTACGGACCGAAAACAGCGAATGCCGTCAAGCGTTTTCAGCTCATGAACGGATTAACTGCAGACGGGATTTATGGGCCAAAAACAAAGGCCAAGCTTAAATCGAAGTTAAAGTAAATGCAGGATTTAACGGATAACCTGTTTCCAGTGCGGATTCAGGTTATTTTCTTTTCTTTGGTTTGTGTGTTTTTCAGATTGGAAAGAAGGGAATTTTAAAAAATCATCAGCTGCGCCGCAATGAAAGCAGAATGATATTCACTGAGGGGGACACGTTAACTATAGGAAAAAACAGTGATAGCGAAAAACTCTTCATTGAATGAAGAGAAACAGAGGTATAACATTAAGGTGAGGCTTTTGGGGGTGTAAAGATGAAACATTTTATCATCCTTTTCCTTCTGCTGTTTGTTACAGCAGGATGCGAGGGAAGGGGATACGAAGACGTTGTAGCATTTGGTGACAGCAATACGCGTGGCTCTAATTGGGATTATCGCGATTATCCAAAAGCACAGCAGTGGGTCAATATATTAAAAACAGCTGAGCGCGGTAACCTTGATATACTCAATGCGGGAATCGGCGGACAGACGACAGAGGATGCCCGTCTCCGATTTCAGACAGATGTGCTGGATCAAAAACCGAAGTATTTGTTTATTATGTTCGGCACCAATGACGCTGCCATACTGACTGAGGGGAAACCGAGAGTGTCGAAGCAGCGTTTTAGAGAAAATCTGGTTTATTTTATTGAAGAAAGCAGAAAACACGGGATCAAGCCAATCTTAATGACGTGTATCCCAATTATAGAAGGTAATGGGAAGCATCATCTGTTTTACTATTCCAGATATCAAGCAGCTGCTTTTGAACCAAAAGGCGGAGCAAGGAAATGGCACAACTCATATAACGATATTACAAGAGATGTGTCGAAGCGCCTGGATGTCCCTCTTGTAGATAACTGGAAGCATTTTATAGAAGCAGACGGCGGAAAAGCAACTGATGAAGCGCTTATCCAATCTGGTCTTATAGATCCTTCTGGAAATCATATGACACCTAAAGGGGCAAGGATCGTATATGAAGGAATACAAGATGGGCAGATCCTGCAGCGTTGAGCCGGACAACCGCCTAGTCCGATTTATTTCTCCTACATAGGCTGTTATAAAACCTTATTAAGGAGGCGCTTCACATGTATGGCGCAGGCAGAGCATATGGATACGCTTTTATTGTTGTTTTAGTTGTTGTTCTCCTGGTTGTGGGCGGCATATACTGGTTAGCATAATAACCGGCCCTTTAAAACACCTCTTTTTAGGGGTGTTTTTTGCTGAAAATAGTAGTAAAGCGCGCAGCCAAAGTGATATAATATCAGTCATCTGAGTAAAAAAAGGAAATACGCCCGGAAAAAATAGACAAATTCCTATTAAGAAGATACGGAAATAATATGTCCGAGCGATCTTCTTTTTATTTCGTTTTCAATTAACTCGATAAAGTCACGGTTTAAATTCATTTCGGTGGCTTTGAAATAAGATTCTATTAGTAATTCATCAGACAGTTTTCTCATGCTAGGAACCCAATTAATGGGAGAGGCACCTCCTTAAAAGTTGGAATCATTCATGATTTTAACGCATACAATGATAAGTTGCGTTCATCTGAGGTTGAAGTTATCTTTAATCTACCATGAAATGCATATAAGAACAATCGTTCTGTTATCCACACCAAAAAGTGGATAACTTGTGAGTATCGTGTTTATAATTTGTCTAAAGAGTGATGTAATAAGAGTGGATAGTGTGTGTAAATTTATCCACACCTGGTGAAGAAACCCAATTTTTGTCGAAATTTTTTTGCTCAGTTTTTCTTTAGGCGCAAGTTCGATTTTTTTCGACAATCATTTTGAGAGAAAGAAAAGGGAAGGGTGCGGGTTTTGTTAAAAAAGTTTTTTTTACCTGACGAGTTTGTAAAAAATATTTTTCATATTACACCTGAGAAATTAAAGGAACGAAATGTAAAAGGAATTATTACTGACCTGGATAATACGCTTGTTGAATGGGACAGGCCGAACGCGACGCCGCGATTGATCGAGTGGTTTGAAGAAATGAAGGAACACGGCATTAAAGTGACAATTGTCTCTAATAATAACGAAAGAAGAGTGAAACTTTTCTCAGAACCGCTTGGAATCCCATTCATCTATAAAGCAAGAAAACCGATGGGTAAAGCCTTTAATAGAGCGGTGCGCAATATGGAGCTGAAAAAAGAGGACTGCGTTGTCATCGGAGACCAGCTGCTGACCGATGTACTCGGGGGAAACCGAAACGGCTACCATACGATTTTGGTCGTGCCAGTCGCTTCCTCTGACGGATTCATTACGCGCTTTAACCGCCAGGTCGAACGCAGAATACTGAGTGCTCTCAAACGAAAAGGGCACATTCAGTGGGAGGAGTAAGAAATGGAAAAGGTTGTTTGTATCGGGTGCGGAGTTACGATCCAAACCGAGGACAAAACAGGTTTGGGGTACGCGCCGCCTGCATCGCTTACGAAAGAAAATGTGATTTGCCAGCGTTGCTTCAGACTGAAAAACTATAATGAAATACAAGATGTCTCCTTAACTGATGATGATTTTTTGAACATTCTTCACGGTATTGGAGAAACGGACTCTCTTGTCGTAAAAATTGTTGATATTTTTGATTTTAACGGCAGCTGGATTAATGGGCTGCAGCGCTTGGTGGGGGGAAACCCTATCTTATTAGTTGGCAATAAAGCGGATATTTTGCCTAAGTCACTGAAAAGAGAGCGTCTGATCCAATGGATGAAGCGTGAAGCGAAAGAGCTTGGCTTAAAACCGGTTGACGTATTTTTGGTCAGTGCGGGACGCGGCCAGGGAATCAGAGAAGTAATTGACGCGATTGAGCATTACCGCAACGGAAAAGACGTCTATGTTGTCGGATGTACAAATGTAGGAAAGTCAACCTTTATTAACCGGATTATTAAAGAAGTGTCAGGAGAAGAAGATATTATTACAACATCCCAATTTCCTGGCACAACCCTTGATGCGATTGAAATCCCGCTGGATGACGGTTCATCGCTTTATGATACACCGGGAATTATCAACAACCATCAAATGGCGCATTATGTCAATAAAAAGGATCTGAAAATATTATCTCCTAAAAAGGAGCTGAAGCCTCGCACATTCCAGCTTAATGATCAGCAAACACTGTATTTTGGCGGACTTGCAAGGTTTGATTATGTGTCTGGGGAAAGATCTCCTTTTATTTGCTATATGCCGAATGAGCTGATGATTCATAGAACAAAACTTGAAAATGCAGACGCGCTTTATGAAAAGCATGCAGGGGAATTGCTCACACCTCCGGGTAAAGATGAAATGGATGAGTTTCCGGAATTGGTCGCCCATACGTTTACGATAAAAGACAAAAAGACAGATATCGTTTTCTCTGGGTTAGGCTGGGTTACTGTCCATGACGCTGATAAAAAGGTAACTGCATACGCGCCAAAAGGCGTTCATGTATTTGTTCGGCGTTCATTAATTTAAGAAAAGGGGAGAGGTGTATGAAAAAGCTGTACGGGGTTATCGGAAATCCTATTGGCCATTCTATGTCACCTGATATTCATAACGCATCATTGAAAGACCTCGGGCTTGACGGACATTATCATGCCTTCAAGGTAGAAGAGAATGATCTGGAGGATGCGGTAAAAGGAATAAGAGCTCTAGGCGTACAAGGAATCAATGTGACTGTTCCGCACAAGGTTTCCATTATGGATTATTTGGATCATATTGATGAGAGTGCAAAAGTGCTCGGTGCCGTAAACACGGTCAGAAGAGAGGGAGATAAGCTTGTCGGATACAATACCGATGGGGAAGGCTTCGTGAAGTCATTAATGAAGGTATTAGACAAGCCCATCTCTGAACTGTCATTCTTAATGATCGGCGCTGGCGGAGCGGCGAGAGCCATTTTTACAACAATTGTCCGAAATACCCCGAAAAAATTTGACATTTGCAACCGGACGTTAGAAAAAGCAAAGCGGCTTACAGAAGCTACTCCCTCGTTTCACAATAAAGAAGTATTAAGCATAAAAGAAGCAGAAGAACGTCTTGAGCAGTATGATGTTATCATCCATACAACGTCTGTGGGCATGTATCCGAACGTGGACGATGTGCCGCTTTCATTACAGCGTGCCGCGAGCAGTGCCGTCGTATGTGATATCGTGTATAATCCAATACAGACGGCCCTTTTAAAAGAAGCAAGCCAAAAAGGCTTGAAAACACTCGATGGTGTGGGCATGTTTGTTGAACAGGCAGCATTGTCTTTCCAATTGTGGACTGGACAAGAGCCTGATATTGAAAAAATGAGATCTATTGTAATAGGAAAATTAGGAGGAACAGAATGTTAACAGGTAAACAAAAACGTTTTTTGCGTTCAAAAGCGCATCATTTAACGCCGATTTTTCAAGTAGGTAAAGGCGGAGTAAACGACAACATGATTAAACAAATTGCTGAGGCGCTTGAAGCGAGAGAGCTGATTAAAGTCAGCGTGCTTCAGAATTGCGAAGAGGATAAAAACGATGTAGCGGAAGCTCTTGTAAAAGGAAGCCGCTCTCAATTGGTGCAGACAATCGGCAATACGATTGTGTTATATAAGGAATCAAAGGAAAATAAACAAATCGAGCTTCCTTAAAGGTGGTTGAAATGAAGAAAATCGGAATTTTCGGAGGCACGTTTGACCCTCCGCATAATGGTCACCTCTTAATGGCGAATGAGGTGCTGTACCAGGCGGGGCTTGATGAAATTTGGTTTATGCCTAATCAAATTCCGCCGCATAAACAGAACGAAGACTATACCGACAGCTTTCATCGCGTGGAAATGCTAAAGCTTGCAATTCAATCTAATCCGTCCTTTAAGCTGGAGCTTGTTGAAATGGAAAGAGAAGGGCCATCATATACCTTTGATACCGTTTCTTTACTGAAGCAGCGTTATCCAAATGATCAGCTGTTCTTTATTATCGGCGCTGATATGATTGAATATTTGCCGAAATGGTATAAGCTGGACGAGCTGCTGAACCTCATTCAATTTATTGGAGTAAAGCGCCCCGGTTTTCATGTTGAAACCCCTTATCCGCTTCTCTTTGCAGACGTTCCGGAATTTGAGGTATCATCAACTATGATAAGGGAACGGTTTAAAAGCAAGAAGCCCACTGACTACTTAATCCCTGATAAAGTGAAGAAGTATGTAGAGGAGAATGGTTTATATGAATCGTGAGGAGGCACTTGCATGCGTGAAGCAGCAATTGACCGAACACCGATATATCCATACGGTTGGCGTGATGAACACGGCGATCGAACTTGCGGAGCGTTTTGGAGCCGATTCTAAAAAAGCGGAAACAGCGGCAATCTTTCATGATTACGCCAAATTCCGCCCGAAAGAAGAAATGAAACAAATTATTGCGCGTGAAAAAATGCCTGCGCATTTATTGGATCATAATCCGGAGCTCTGGCACGCTCCGGTCGGCGCTTATTTGGTCCAAAGAGAGGCAGGGGTTCAAGATGAAGACATTCTTGACGCCATTAGGTATCATACCTCAGGCCGCCCCGGCATGACACTTTTAGAAAAAGTCATTTACGTTGCCGATTACATTGAGCCAAACCGGGCATTTCCCGGTGTCGATGAGGTGCGTAAGCTTGCTGAGACAGATTTGAATCAAGCGCTGATTCAGTCCATTAAAAATACAATGGTTTTTCTTATGAAAAAAAATCAACCGGTTTTTCCAGACACATTTTTAACGTATAACTGGCTTGTGTCTGGCAGCTGAACAGGAGGAATTTGTGAATGAACCAAAAGTCCATTTTAAAGATCGCAGCTGCGGCTTGCGATGATAAACGGGCAGAGGATATTTTAGCACTGGATATGGAAGGTATTTCTCTGGTTGCTGATTATTTTCTGATCTGCCACGGAAATTCAGATAAACAGGTACAGGCTATTGCCCGTGAAATCAAGGATCAAGCTGATGAAAACGGCATTCAAGTCAAAAAGATGGAAGGCTTTGATGAAGCAAGATGGGTTCTCGTTGATCTAGGCGATGTGATTGTCCATGTCTTCCACAAGGACGAAAGAAGCTACTACAACCTTGAAAAGCTGTGGGGAGACGCTCCACTCGCAGATCTTGATCTTGGAATGAATCAATGATTTATCAAGGCTTTGCAAGCGTGTATGACGAGTTAATGTCACACGCGCCTTACGATCAATGGACAAAATGGATTGAAGCATCTCTCCCGGAAAAAGGCCGTATTCTCGATCTGGCATGCGGCACGGGGGAAATCTCCATCCGGCTTGCCGAAAAAGGCTTCGAGGTTACAGGCATCGATCTCAGCGAAGAGATGCTTTCTTTCGCCCAGCAAAAGGTATCGAGTAGCCAGCCTATTTTATTTCTTCAGCAGGATATGAGAGAGATTACCGGCTTTGACGGTCAATTTGACGCTGTTGTGATATGCTGTGACTCATTAAATTATTTAAAAACAAAAAATGATGTGATCGAAACCTTTAAAAGTGTTTTTCGGGTATTAAAGCCTGAAGGCATCCTGCTGTTTGATGTTCATTCATCTTTTAAAATTGCGGAAGTCTTTCCGGATAGCACATTTGCTGACCAGGACGAAGATATCAGCTATATTTGGCAGAGCTTTGCCGGAAGTGACGAGCTTTCTGTCATTCATGATATGTCGTTTTTTGTGTGGAACGGAGAAGCGTATGATCGTTTTGATGAGACACACGAGCAAAGAACGTTCCCGGTGGAAGAATACGAAGAAATGCTTAAGAACTGCGGCTTTCAGCTCCATCGCGTGACAGCTGATTTTACGGATACCGAGCCATCAGCACAATCAGAACGCCTCTTTTTCAAGGCGCAGAAATCAAAAACCATCGTTTCCTAAAACGATGGTTTTTTAAAATGCTTTTTTATGCTTTTGCAGTACAGACGAACGTATGACATACTCGTCTACACATGAAACTGCTTTTTCACTGCGGAAATATCCTCCTCGTACTTCATATGAGTATTTTGAAATACCCGGTGAAACATATCCTGCACACCGCTTTCCAGCGCTTTAATGCCTTCTCCTGTTACACCGCCTTTAACGCAAACCTTTTCCTGTAATGCAGGCAGGGTATACAATTCGGTTTCTAACAGTTTTCCCATTCCGACAAGCATTTCCTTACACATCAAAATCGCGTCCTGTTTAGACACTGATGTTTCCGAAACAGCTGCATCTATAAACCGCTGAATCAGATAGCTCATAAAAGCGGGGCCGCAGCTTACGATGTCTGATGCAACCCTCGTGATGTCACTTTCAATTTGCAGCGGATGAGAGATATGCTGCATCAGCTCATTGATTTTCGCTTTTGCAGATTCGCCGCAGCTTGTGCCGAAAGTGACGAGAGAAACACCTGCCAGCGCTCTGTTCGTAATACTTGGGATCACTCGCGCCACTTGACACGGCACATATTGTTCGAGCTGTTCGGTTTGAACGGGGCTTGTAATTGAAATGAGAATATGATCTTTTCTTAAATAAGGTAACGCTATTGCCAGTAAAGGATATATATCAAGCGGCTTAACACAAATAAAAATCATCTCGTTCTCAGAAGCGAGCTTTTCGAGACTTTCGGTAACGTTTATGCTGTTGTAGCGGTTTTTTATGTGCAACGCTTTTTCAATTGTGCGGTTTGTGATTGTTATGTTTGAGGGATCGGCCGCTTTTGATTCAATAAATGATTCGATAAGGATCGTACCCATATTTCCTGTGCCGATAAAGCCTATCTTCAATGGTTTCCCCTCCTTTGAGCTATTATCCTCTAAACCATATGTGTTATGAAAATAAAATATGACGAAAGCGGGGAACATGCACGATGAATTGGTTGAATCAGCATAAGAAAGCAATTATTTTAGCGGCTTCTGCGGCTGTTTTCACAGCGATTATGATCTTTCTGGCCACAGGGAAAAATAAAGAGCCGGTGAAGCAAGCTGTACCAACAGAGACAGAAAATACAGTGGTAAAGCAGGAAGCAAACAACGACGAGTCAAATGAAACAATTGTGATAGACATCAAAGGTGCTGTTCGGCATCCTGGCGTTTATGAATTGCGAACAGGGGACAGAGTATCTCAGGCAATTGAGAAAGCGGGCGGGACCAGTGAACAAGCAGACGAAGCGCAAGTAAATTTGGCGGAGATTCTGCAGGACGGGACAGTGGTGTACATCCCGAAAAAGGGAGAGGAAACAGCAGTGCAGCAAGGTGGCGGAGGGTCTGTCCAAAGCGATGGAGGGAAGGGAGCGCTGGTGAATATCAATACAGCAACCTTAGAGGAGTTACAAGGCATCTCAGGGGTGGGGCCATCCAAAGCTGAAGCTATTATTGCATACCGGGAAGAAAACGGGCGTTTCCAAACAATTGAAGAAATCACTAAGGTTTCAGGAATAGGTGAAAAGTCATTTGAGAAAATAAAGTCTTCCATTACAGTAAAGTGATTTGACGGTCATGCATTATGATAGGTAAACTATAGGTCAGGCAACACAACATTTGGAGGGAACAACGTGGAACGAATTTCATGGAATCAATACTTTATGGCTCAAAGCCATTTATTGGCGCTGCGCAGCACATGTCCGAGATTATCTGTCGGCGCTACTATAGTCAGAGACAAACGCATGATAGCAGGAGGCTACAACGGGTCAATCGCGGGCGGTGTACATTGTGCAGATGAAGGATGCTTAATGATAGATGATCATTGCGCAAGAACGATTCACGCTGAAATGAATGCGATTCTTCAATGCTCTAAGTTTGGGGTGCCGACTGATGGAGCGGAGATTTATGTGACGCATTATCCGTGCATTCAATGCTGCAAATCTATTATTCAAGCTGGTATCAAAACGGTTTATTATGCTGAGGATTACAAAACACATCCGTATGCGCAGGAATTATTTGAACAGGCGGGTGTAACTGTTGAACAGGTTGAACTCGATGAAATGATCGTTGATCTGAAAAACAGAGAAAAGCTTTCATTTGTAGCGGGTCTTATAGGGAAATTGGCCGATGCCGGTTTAGCGGAGGAAGAATTGAAAAAGATACATGAACAGGCGAATATACTTTTCACGAGCTACGTGTGATGAATGCGTAATTCGCGTTTGTTATTGCCTATGGCGGCAGCTTCGGCAACGGTTGGAATTACTGCCGCCGCTTATTTCCCCGCTATTTTTCTTTTCATCCTCTTTCTCCTCATCATGTTAATCAAAACGAGGCACGCTTTTCTTATTATTGTTTGTTTCTTCTCTTTTATATTGTTTTTTGTACTGTATGCAGTCACAGATTCTCAGAATGTCTCTTCCTATCGGCAGGGAACCTATCAATTCAAGGCAGTGATTGACACTATTCCCAAAATTGACGGCGACCGTATGTCTATGATGGTTAAGACACCTGATAAGGAAAAATGGGCTGCTGCGTATCGCATTCAGTCTGCTGGTGAAAAAGAACAGCTGTTATACATAGAACCAGGAATGTCATGTGAGTTGACTGGTACATTGGAAGAACCGAATCACGCAACTGTGCCGGGTGCATTTGATTATAACGAGTATCTTTATCGGCAGCATATTCATTGGAACTACTCTGTCACGTCTATCCAAAACTGCAGTGAACCTGAAAATTTTAAGTACAAGGTGCTCAGCTTGAGAAAACATATCATATCATTCACAAACAGCCTTCTGCCTCCTGATTCGGCAGGAATTGTACAGGCACTTACAGTCGGTGACAGATTTTATGTGGAGGACGAAGTGCTTACCGCGTATCAAAAGCTTGGTGTTGTCCATCTCTTGGCAATATCAGGACTCCACGTGGGGATTTTGACAGCAGGTTTGTTTTATATCATGATTCGCCTTGGTATAACTAGAGAAAAGGCGTCAATTCTGTTGCTGTTATTTCTGCCACTCTATGTGATGTTGACCGGCGCTGCTCCTTCAGTGCTACGCGCCGCTCTCATGTCGGGTGTTTACTTAGCTGGAAGCCTTGTCAAATGGCGTGTCCACTCTGCAACTGCAATTTGCCTTTCATACATCGTCCTTCTGCTCTTCAATCCTTATCATCTCTTTGAAGCCGGTTTTCAGCTATCGTTCGCCGTCAGTTTTTCTTTAATTCTATCCTCTTCTATTTTTCAGCAGGTTAAAACCTCCTTGGGACAGCTGACAATTGTATCACTCATCGCTCAGCTGGGCTCGCTTCCGATTCTTCTATATCATTTTCATCAGTTTTCTATCATCAGCGTACCGATGAATATGTTGATGGTACCATTTTATACCTTCTGTATTTTGCCGGGAGCTGTAGCAGGTGTTCTTCTATTAAGTCTTTCCGCTTCGTTTGGGAGATTGTTTTTCAGCTGGTTTGATTTATTGATAAGCTGGACCAATAGGCTAATCACAAACATTGCAGATGTTGATGTGTTCACGATTATGATCGCACATCCTGCCCCTGTTTTGCTTTTTTTATTCACGGTTGCGATCATCCTATTGCTTATGGCGATTGAAAAACGCTCCTTGTCGCAGTTGATGGTAACCGGAGGCATTTGCTGCACGGTGCTGTTTCTGCTCTTTATATATCCGTGTCTTAGTTCCGAAGGAGAAGTGGATATGATAGATATTGGACAGGGTGACAGCATGTTTGTAGGTGCTCCGCATCAGCGGGGTCGTGTCTTAATTGATACCGGCGGCACTTTGTCTTACTCGTCAGAGCCTTGGCGCGAAAAACAGCATCCGTTTTCACTGGGGGAAAAGGTGCTGATTCCGTTTTTAACTGCTAAGGGAATCAAACAGCTTGACGCTTTAATCCTGACGCACGCTGACCAAGATCATATCGGAGAGGCGGAGACTCTGCTGAAGCATCATAAAGTAAAGCGCCTCGTGATTCCGAAAGGGTTCGTTTCTGAACCTAAAGATGAGAAAGTGCTGCAGACAGCCAGAAAAGAGGGAGTGACAATTGAAGAGGTGAAGCGAGGCGATGTGTTGCAAATAAAGGATTTGCAGTTCCATGTACTGTCACCTGAAACACCTGATCCGGCAAGCAAAAATAATTCCTCTCTCGTTCTGTGGATGGAGACGGGCGTTCTGAGCTGGATTTTGACGGGTGATCTGGAGAAAGAAGGGGAACAGGAGGTGATGGACGTGTTTCCAAATATTAAAGCAGATGTCTTAAAGGTGGGGCACCATGGGAGCAAAGGCTCTACCGGTGAAGACTTCATCCAACAGCTTCAGCCGAAAACGGCCATTATCTCAGCCGGGAAAAACAATCGGTACCATCATCCTCATCAAAAAGTTCTGCAACTATTACAGAGACATTCTATCCGCGTGCTGCGAACAGATCAAAACGGAACGATCCAATATAGATACAAAAACAGAGTTGGAACCTTTTCTGTCTATCCTCCATATGATACATCAGATATAACAGAGACGAACTAAAAAAGACTGCCGAGAAATCAGCAGCCCGGGCAGTCGCTGTTATGAACCAACTAGGTGAATAACCGTTGCCATGACAAACAAGAAGGCGAAAAATCCGAAGGACACAACAAAACCAACAGCTGAATCTACAGCATCATTTCGTTTGCTTTGAACGTTTTTTTCAAAATCATTCAACTTTATCCCTCCTGACTGACTTAAGTATAATGGAATTGTTTTGAAAAATCTAGAAGCTAAGGTAACGTTTTCTGTTCTGGTGATTATCGCCTTTTTACAAGCTGTCCCGGGGGCTTGCGAACAGGCGTTTAATATAAATGGGGAAGCAGCAGTCAGGCTTCCTCTTTACTATTTTGCAAACTCAATTTAGGATAGAAGGGGATGATGAAAGAGAGGAAGTCGTACAACAATGGTATTTGATGTGTGGAAAAGCCTGAAAAAAGGAGAGGTCCATCCGGTTTATTGTTTATACGGAAAAGAGACATATCTGCTGCAAGAAACCGTCAGCAGGATCAGACAGACGGTCGTTGATCAGGAGACAAAGGATTTCAATCTGTCCGTTTTTGATCTGGAAGAGGACCCGCTGGATCAAGCGATTGCAGATGCTGAAACGTTTCCGTTTATGGGGGAGCGGCGTCTTGTCATTGTGAAAAATCCATATTTTTTAACAGGTGAAAAGAAAAAAGAAAAAATTGAGCACAACGTCAGTGCGCTTGAATCATATATACAATCACCTGCGCCTTACACAGTCTTTGTCCTGCTTGCTCCGTATGAAAAGCTTGATGAGCGAAAAAAGCTGACGAAAGCGTTAAAGAAGCACGCGTTTATGATGGAGGCGAAGGAATTAAATGCAAAGGAAACGACAGACTTTACTGTCAACCTTGCAAAAACAGAGCAGAAAACAATCGGCACGGAAGCGGCGGAGCATTTGGTTCTGCTTGTGAACGGTCATCTGTCATCGATTTTTCAGGAGATTCAAAAGCTCTGCACGTTTATTGGAGATCGTGAAGAAATTACGCTGGATGATGTAAAAATGCTTGTTGCTAGAAGCCTTGAACAAAATATTTTTGAGCTGATCAATAAAATCGTCAACCGAAAACGAACAGAGAGTCTGCAAATTTTTTATGATTTGCTAAAACAAAATGAAGAACCGATCAAAATTATGGCGCTTATTTCGAATCAGTTCCGGCTGATTCTGCAGACGAAGTACTTCGCGGAACAGGGATACGGACAAAAACAAATCGCTTCTAATCTAAAAGTTCACCCATTTCGGGTAAAGCTGGCGATGGATCAAGCAAGGCTTTTTTCAGAGGAGGAGCTCCGTTTAATTATTGAACAGCTTGCCGTCATGGACTATGAGATGAAAACCGGGAAAAAGGACAAGCAGCTCCTGCTCGAACTGTTCCTTTTACAGCTGTTAAAAAGAAATGAAAAAAACGATCCCCATTATTGAGGATCGTTTTTATATTATGCAGAAAGTCCGTTCACTTTTTTCGCTAGTCTTGATTTGTATCGAGCTGCGGTATTTTTGTGTACAAGACCTGTTTTCACTGCTTTATCAATACGTTTAGCTGCTTCAGTAAGAGCAGTTTTCGCTTTGTCAGCTTCGTTGTTGGCAACAGAAGCTTCAACTTGTTTGATTGCAGTACGCATAGCAGATTTGATTGTCGCGTTATGAACGCGGCGTTCGTTGTTTGTTTTTGTACGTTTAATCGCTGATTTAATGTTTGGCATGTGTTTCACCTCCTAAGATACAACCTGTAGCACAGTGTCTTAAGGTTAAATCTTCTTCACAATAGAACAAATTGTATTCTATCAAACACACCTTTAGATTGCAATATAAATGTAAAGTATTTTTCATTGAAGGTTCTCTTTTTAGCATGATTTATTCAGCAAATGGCAACAATATAGGTACTTAATGTGAAGGAGGCCCCTGTATGAAAAAGAGTGAGCTGGATGTGAATCAGTATTTGATACGGACCGATTTGGCAGTGGAAACGAAGGAAGCAATGGCCAATCAGCAGGCTGTGCCGACAAAAGAAATTAAAGGCTTTATTGAAAAAGAGCGTGATCACGGCGGCATTAAAATCCGCACAGTTGATGTTACAAAGGAAGGCGCAGAGCTTTCGGGAAAAAAAGAAGGGCGCTATTTAACGCTTGAAGCACAGGGAATCAGGGAGAATGATTCGGAAATGCAGGAGAAGGTCTCTGCTGTCTTTGCGGAGGAATTCTCAGCTTTTCTTGAAAACCTTAATATCTCAAAAGATGCGAGCTGTTTGATCGTTGGGCTCGGCAACTGGAACGTGACACCTGATGCGCTTGGACCGATGGCAGTAGAAAATCTGTTGGTAACAAGGCACTTGTTTAAGCTTCAGCCGGAAAACGTACAGGAGGGTTACAGGCCTGTCAGTGCTTTTGCACCGGGTGTAATGGGGATAACAGGAATCGAAACAAGTGACATTATTAAAGGTGTGATTGAGCAATCGAAGCCTGATTTTGTCATCGCCATTGATGCGTTGGCGGCGCGGGCGGTGGAAAGGGTCAACACAACCATTCAAATATCGGATACAGGCATTCACCCGGGGTCTGGAGTGGGGAATAAACGAAAAGATTTAAGCAAAGACACGCTTGGTGTTCCGGTGATTGCTATCGGTGTTCCGACAGTAGTTGATGCCGTGACAATTGCCAGCGACACGGTGGACTACATATTAAAACATTTTGGCAGAGAAATGAAGGATAACAGGCCATCAAGATCGCTTGTTCCGGCAGGCATGACGTTTGGGAAAAAGAAAGTGCTCACTGAAGACGATCTTCCCGATCAAAAGCAGCGCCAATCGTTCCTAGGTATTGTCGGAACCCTTCAAGAAGATGAAAAACGGCAGCTCATTCACGAGGTGCTTTCGCCTTTAGGGCACAACTTAATGGTTACACCGAAGGAAGTCGATTCATTTATCGACGATATGGCAAATGTTTTAGCGAACGGATTAAACACAGCGCTTCATGAAAAAGTGTCACAAGAAAACAAAGGCTCCTACAATCACTAAACAGTTCTACTTCCTCTAGCTTGTTCATAGAGTAATTACTAGACAAGCGCTGGAGGGATTCAATGAGAAATAAACGCAGAAACAGACAGATTGTTGTTGCGGTAAATGGAGGGAAAGCGGTAAAAGCCATCTTTCTATTTATCGTAAGCCTTATCGTGATTTTTGTTCTATCCGGTGTGCTGACGTCTCTCCGGCCGGAACTTAGGCCGTCGTCTGACTCTTTTTATGGGATTGCTGAAGAATTGCCGGGTGACGTATTTGCACATTTGCTGCAGATGGAAAACCATTATTTCGCTTCTGACCTCTCTCAAACAGACAGCTCATTTCATCTTTCTCGTCTTTCTTTAAAGCTGGCGACGAGCATTAACCTCGAAGATCCGCGGAGCTTTCTCGGTCGGGAGCTGCCAGGATTTGCACAATTTGATACCGAGATTTTGTTAGCTGGACAAGGAACGGATTATACGAATATGCCTGCGGAATCGCCGCCGCCGTCTAAGGTGATGGAGGAAGAAAGAGAAGCGAATTTGGCAGAGATTGAAAAACAGCAAACGCAATCAGATAATGCGCAAAAAGATCCGCCGAAACAAACAACAGGTGATAAAAAGGTCGTGTTTATCTATCACACGCACAATACGGAATCATATCTCCCTCTATTAAAAGGCGAGACCGATCCTGACATGGCGCGCCATTCTAAAGCCAATGTCACGCTTGTAGGAGATATGTTCGGACAAGCGCTTGAATCCCAGGGAATCGGAGCCACAGTGAATAAAACCGATATACAGTCAAAATTGAATAAAAAAGGCTTAAACTATGCCAGGTCCTATGATGAATCAAGGCCGGTCGTGAAAGACGCCCTCGCTTCAAACAAAAATCTGCAATATATCATTGACATCCACAGAGACTCTCGGCGCAAAAAAGACACAACCGCAACGATTAAAGGGAAAAGCTATGCCAGGGTAGCCTTTGTCGTCGGGAAAAAAAGCAAAAACTTCGAAGAAAACTATAAAATTGCGAGTGAGCTTCATAAACTGATGGAGAAAAAATACCCCGGACTTAGCACAGGTGTCTTTTCCAAAGGCTCGCCAGGCGATAATGGTGTTTACAATCAGGATTTAACCGATAGAGCGCTTTTGCTCGAGTTTGGCGGAGTGGATAATAATCTCGAAGAGCTGCAGCGTGCGGCTAACGCGGCCGCGGACGTATTCAGCGAAATGTACTGGGATGCTGAAAAGGTCAACGCAGCGAGCGGGGAGACGAAAAAACAATAAGAAATAGGTGGTTGATTTGATTGCATACTTTGGAAAGTGCTTACTGCTTGTCACGATCATGTTTTTAGGCGTTCTGTTCGGCATGCAGCAGGCAAACCACGGGATGCTGAGTATGAAAGGCTATCATGACCCTTCACTGAAGGGGGCGTTTACGCTCACCGACGGAAAAGATAATGAAAAAGAAGCCTCAATCCTAGGAGAAACAGTCACGGCAAAAGATTTAGTAGAAAAACAAAAAGAGCTGGAAAAGGTGGAGACATTCAATATGTTTTCAAAAGCCGGAAAAGCGCTTTCGGACACCGTAACCAATACTGCCCAGTCAATGTATGAATGGATACGGGATATGAATCAATAAGTACGTGAAAGAGAAAAGCAACCCAGATATGATAGGGAACTTTTCTCTTTCTTGTTTTACATTGAATCTTTACAATCCTATTGATATAATCTAAGCTAGTGTATTTTGCGTTTAATAGTAGGAGTGATAGATTGTGACAGATAAAGAAAAGCGTTTAGAGAGGCAATCGAGAATACGGAATTTCTCTATCATTGCCCATATTGACCACGGAAAATCGACCTTAGCGGATCGTATTTTAGAAAAAACGTCGGCAATCACTCAACGAGAAATGAAAGAACAATTGCTCGATTCTATGGATCTTGAACGTGAGCGGGGCATAACCATTAAATTAAACTCTGTTCAGCTTAAATATAAAGCAAAAGACGGAGAAGAATATATCTTTCATCTAATCGATACGCCGGGACACGTCGACTTCACGTATGAAGTATCCCGAAGCCTTGCTGCCTGCGAGGGAGCGATTCTTGTCGTGGATGCAGCCCAGGGGATTGAAGCGCAGACGCTCGCCAATGTCTACTTAGCGCTTGACAACGATCTTGAAATCCTTCCGGTCATCAATAAAATCGACCTTCCGAGCGCCGAGCCCGAACGTGTGCGCCAAGAGGTAGAAGACGTTATCGGCCTTGACGCATCAGAAGCCGTGCTTGCTTCAGCAAAAGCCGGTATCGGGATTGAGGAGATTTTAGAACAAATCGTAGAAAAGGTGCCAGCTCCGACCGGAGATCCGGAGGCGCCGCTCAAAGCGCTGATCTTCGACTCGCTTTATGACGCCTACCGCGGTGTCGTGGCTTATATCAGAGTCGTTGAAGGAACGGTAAAGCCGGGACAAAAAATCAAAATGATGGCAACCGGCAAAGAATTCGAAGTAACAGAGGTGGGCGTGTTCACGCCGAAAGCAACTCCGACAAATGAACTGACGGTCGGTGATGTAGGCTTCCTGACTGCCTCAATCAAAAATGTTGGTGACACACGTGTCGGTGATACAATAACGAGCGCTGCCAATCCTGCAGAAGAAGCGCTGCCGGGATACCGCAAGCTAAACCCGATGGTGTACTGTGGTTTGTATCCGATTGATACAGCGAAGTATAATGATTTAAGGGAAGCTCTTGAAAAGCTTGAGCTGAATGATTCCTCCCTTCAATATGAAGCGGAAACTTCGCAAGCGCTTGGATTCGGGTTCCGCTGCGGATTTTTAGGCATGCTTCACATGGAGATCATTCAGGAGCGAATTGAGCGTGAGTTCAACATCGACCTGATTACGACAGCGCCAAGCGTTATCTATGACGTGTATATGACAGACGGCGAAAAGGTCGTTGTCGACAACCCGTCCAACATGCCGGATCCTCAAAAGATCGAAAGGGTTGAGGAGCCATACGTAAAAGCGACGATGATGGTGCCGAATGACTATGTCGGCGCTGTAATGGAGCTTTGCCAAGGAAAACGCGGCAATTTCATTGATATGCAGTATTTAGACGCAAACCGTGTCAGCATCATTTATGATATGCCATTAGCGGAAATCGTATATGAGTTTTTTGATCAGCTGAAATCAAGCACTAAAGGCTATGCGTCCTTTGATTATGAACTGATCGGCTACAAACCGTCCAAGCTTGTGAAAATGGACATTATGCTGAATGGTGAAAAAATCGATGCCCTTTCCTTTATCGTGCATCGTGATTACGCATATGAACGGGGAAAAGTGATCGTTGAAAAACTGAAAGAACTCATTCCGCGCCAGCAGTTTGAAGTTCCGGTACAAGCCGCAATCGGCCAGAAAATCGTGGCCCGCTCCACCATAAAAGCAATGCGTAAAAACGTATTGGCTAAATGTTACGGAGGGGACATCTCGCGTAAACGGAAACTTCTTGAAAAACAAAAAGAAGGAAAGCGCCGTATGAAGCAGGTCGGCTCAGTTGAAGTGCCGCAAGAAGCATTTATGGCAGTTCTGAAAATGGACGACAGTCCGAAAAAACAATAGAAGCCGCCGCAGTCTTGTACTGCGGCTTCTTTCTGTAAAGAAGGTGAATCCGTTGAAATCAGCTTATATCCATATCCCATTTTGTGAGCATATTTGCCACTACTGCGATTTCAATAAATATTTTATTCAAAGTCAGCCAGTCGACGAGTATTTAAACGCACTCGAACAGGAAATGATAAATACAATAGCAAAAACCGGGCAGCCTGATCTCAAAACAATCTTTATCGGAGGAGGCACGCCGACCTCCCTGTCTGAGGAACAGCTTAAAAAGCTGATGGATATGATCAACCGCGTGCTAAAGCCCTCAAGCGACTTATCGGAATTTGCGGTTGAAGCGAATCCGGACGATTTGTCCGCAGAGAAATTAAAAATATTAAAAGAAGCAGGCGTAAATCGCCTTAGCTTTGGTGTGCAAACGTTCGAAGACGATCTGTTAGAAAAAATCGGCCGAGTGCACAAGCAAAAAGATGTATTCACCTCTTTTGAAAGAGCGCGGGAAATCGGTTTTGAGAATATCAGTCTTGATCTCATGTTCGGGCTTCCGGGGCAAACCCTCAAGCATCTGGAACATTCCATAAACACTGCTTTATCATTGGACGCTGAGCATTATTCCGTTTACTCCCTTATTGTAGAACCGAAAACGGTATTTTATAATTTGATGCAAAAAGGGCGGCTTCATCTTCCGCCGCAGGAGCAGGAAGCTGAAATGTATGAAATAGTGATGAGCAAGATGGAAGCTCACGGCATTCATCAATATGAAATCAGCAACTTTGCTAAGGCAGGCATGGAATCTAAGCACAATCTAACGTATTGGAGCAACGAACAATATTTCGGTTTCGGAGCTGGCGCTCACGGATATATTGGCGGCACACGAACAGTGAACGTCGGACCTGTTAAGCATTACATTGACCTGATAGCTGAAAAGGGTTTTCCGTACAGAGATACACATGAAGTGACAACAGAAGAACAGATTGAGGAAGAAATGTTTTTAGGTTTGAGAAAAACAGCCGGTGTCAGCAAAAAACGATTCGCAGAAAAATACGGCCGCTCCCTGGATGGACTTTTCCCAAGCGTGTTAAAAGACCTCGCTGAAAAAGGGCTGATTCACAATTCGGAGTCTGCCGTTTATTTGACTCATCAAGGGAAATTATTAGGCAATGAAGTTTTTGGCGCTTTTTTGGGTGAGTTATAATTGACATTTTTCTTGTGGTTTGATACTTTTGTTATAGAATTAGCACTCGCTTATTGAGAGTGCTAACAGAGGTGATGATGATGTTAACAAATCGTCAGCTGCTGATCCTACAGGTTATAATCAACGATTTTATTAAATCGGCACAGCCGGTGGGATCAAGAACTCTTTCGAAAAAAGATGAAATCACATTTAGCTCTGCAACAATAAGAAACGAGATGGCTGACTTGGAGGAATTGGGCTTTATTGAAAAAACCCATTCATCCTCAGGACGTGTTCCGTCAGAAAAAGGGTATCGGTACTATGTTGACCATTTGCTGTCACCCGTCAAACTGACGAAAAGCGACCTGGACCAAATCCACTCGATCTTCAAAGAGAAAATTTTCGAGCTGGAGAAGACAGTTCAAAAATCAGCGCAAATTTTGTCCGATCTGACGAATTACACATCCATCGTACTCGGGCCGAAGCTGAGTGAGAATTACCTTAAACAGATTCAAATCATTCCGATTCAGCCTGATATGGCGGTAGCGATTCTCGTTACCAATACGGGGCATGTGGAAAACAAAACGATTAACTTTCCGACCAAAATGGATCTGTCTGATATTGAAAAACTGGTCAATATACTGAACGACCGATTAAGCGGCGTTCCAATGGATGAACTGAATGAGCGCATATTTAAGGAAGTTGTCATGTACCTAAGACAGCACATTAAGAACTATGACAATATACTCGACGCGCTTCGTTCAACCTTTCATTCCACAAATCACGTTGAAAAGTTGTTTTTTGGCGGGAAAATCAATATGCTGAACCAGCCTGAGTTCCATGATATCACCCGAGTTCGGTCGCTGCTTTCATTAATTGAGAAAGAACAGGATGTTTTAAAGCTGGTTCAATCCCCGCACACGGGAATTTCGATTAAAATCGGAAAAGAAAACGACTATGAAGAGATGGAAAATTGCAGTCTGATTACGGCTTCTTATTCCGTAGACCAGAAGCAGATCGGCTCAATTGCGATTATCGGCCCGACCCGCATGAATTATTCCAGGGTTGTCAGCCTGCTTCAGCATGTGACTTCGGACTTGTCAAAAGCATTAACAAGTCTGTATGATGAATAAGGGAATTTTGGCAAATTTTATCGAAGGGCAGCACCTGTCCTTCTCCTTACACTTTGAGGGAGGTGAACACAATGTCAGAAGAAAAACAAACCGTTGAACAAAACGAAACAGAAGAGCAAGAAATCATTGAAGAACAAGCTGCCGCTGATGAACAGCAGGAAGAAACAAATGAAAGCGAACTTCTTCAAAACCAAATTAACGAATTGCAAGGTTTGCTTGAGGAAAAAGAAAACAAACTTTTGCGTGTTCAAGCAGACTTTGAAAACTATAAACGACGCAGCCGTTTAGAGATGGAAGCGTCCCAAAAATACCGTTCTCAAAATATCGTGACTGATTTACTGCCGGCTCTTGACAGCTTTGAACGAGCGCTTCAGGTTGAAGCCGACAATGAACAGACGAAAAGTTTGCTCCAGGGAATGGAAATGGTCCACCGTCAGCTCGTAGAAGCCTTGAAAAAAGAAGGCGTCGAAGCCATCGAAGCTGTAGGGCAGGAATTTGATCCTAATCTGCACCAAGCTGTTATGCAGGCTGAAGACGAAAACTACGGCTCCAACATTGTTGTTGAGGAAATGCAAAAAGGCTATAAGCTGAAGGATCGCGTCATTCGCCCTTCCATGGTCAAAGTGAATCAATAATTACATAGCAGGAGGTTATTCAAGTGAGTAAAGTTATCGGAATCGACTTAGGAACAACAAACTCATGTGTGGCAGTGCTTGAAGGCGGCGAGCCTAAAGTTATTGCTAACGCTGAAGGAAACCGCACAACGCCATCAGTTGTTGCATTTAAAAACGGCGAACGTCAAGTAGGGGAAGTGGCTAAACGCCAATCTATTACAAACCCTAACACAATTATGTCTATCAAACGTCATATGGGTACTGATTATAAAGTTGAAATTGAAGGAAAGGATTACACTCCACAAGAAGTGTCTGCTATCATCCTTCAACACCTTAAATCATACGCTGAAAGCTATCTTGGCGAAACAGTATCAAAAGCAGTTATCACAGTTCCTGCATACTTTAACGATGCTGAGCGTCAAGCAACAAAAGACGCTGGTAAAATTGCAGGTCTTGAAGTAGAACGTATCATCAACGAGCCGACTGCAGCAGCGCTTGCATACGGACTTGATAAAACAGATGAAGATCAAACGATCCTAGTATACGACCTTGGCGGCGGTACATTCGACGTTTCCATCCTTGAGCTTGGCGACGGTGTATTCGAAGTTCGTTCAACTGCCGGCGACAACCGTCTGGGTGGGGACGATTTTGACCAAGTTATCATCGATCATCTGGTGTCTGAATTCAAAAAAGAAAACGGCATTGATTTGTCAAAAGACAAAATGGCGCTTCAGCGTTTGAAAGACGCAGCTGAAAAAGCGAAAAAAGATCTTTCCGGCGTATCTTCTACGCAAATTTCTTTACCGTTTATCACAGCTGGAGAAGCAGGACCGCTTCACCTTGAACTTACATTAACTCGCGCTAAATTCGAAGAGCTTTCTTCTCATTTAGTAGAGCGCACAATGGGTCCTGTCCGTCAAGCGCTTCAAGATGCAGGACTTTCTGCAAGCGAAATCGACAAAGTCATCCTTGTCGGCGGATCAACTCGTATCCCTGCCGTACAAGAAGCAATCAAAAAAGAAACTGGAAAAGAAGCGCATAAAGGCGTAAACCCGGATGAAGTTGTAGCGCTTGGTGCTGCGATTCAGGGCGGCGTTATCACAGGTGACGTAAAAGATGTTGTTCTTCTTGACGTTACACCGCTTTCTCTCGGTATCGAAACAATGGGCGGTGTGTTTACAAAACTGATCGACCGCAACACGACGATCCCAACAAGCAAATCTCAAGTGTTCTCAACTGCTGCTGATAACCAAACAGCTGTTGATATCCATGTTCTTCAAGGTGAGCGCCCAATGTCTGCCGACAACAAAACACTCGGCCGCTTCCAGCTTACTGATATCCCGCCAGCACCGCGCGGCGTGCCTCAAATCGAAGTTTCTTTCGATATTGACAAAAACGGTATCGTAAACGTAAGAGCAAAAGACTTAGGCACAGGAAAAGAACAAAACATTACAATCAAATCTTCTTCAGGTCTCTCAGATGAAGAGATCGAACGCATGGTAAAAGAAGCGGAAGAAAATGCTGACGCTGATGCGAAGAAAAAAGAAGAAATCGAAGTCCGCAACGAAGCAGATCAGCTTGTTTTCCAAACTGAGAAAACATTAAAAGATCTTGAAGGCAAAGTGGACGAAGAACAAGTGAAAAAAGCCAACGATGCCAAAGACGCTTTAAAAGCAGCGATTGAGAAAAACGAATTTGAAGAGATCAAAGCGAAAAAAGATGAGCTTCAAACAATCGTTCAAGAGCTTTCTATGAAGCTTTATGAAGAAGCTGCTAAAGCACAGCAAGCTCAAGGCGGAGCAAACGCTGAAGGCAAAGCGGATGACAACGTTGTCGACGCTGAATACGAAGAAGTAAACGACGACCAAAACAAAAAATAAGTTCTTTTTAGTGTCAGCCCCGCTTCCGGAGCTGACCGAAAAGAACACATTTCATAATCTGATTCAATGATTAGAAAGTCAAAGTCAGGCATCTCTTGGCTTTGACTTTTTTTCTTGCCCGGGATAAAAGGAATTGAAAAATCATAATTCAAAATGATACAATCTAATTTATGTGAGAAATTCGGGAGAGTGAAGCGAGATGAGTAAGCGTGATTACTATGAAGTGCTGGGAGTAAGTAAGAGCGCTTCAAAGGATGAAATTAAAAAAGCTTATCGGAAGCTGTCAAAAAAATATCATCCTGATATTAACAAAGAAGCCGGATCAGATGAAAAATTTAAAGAGGTAAAAGAAGCATACGAAACGCTGTCAGATGACCAAAAACGTGCGCATTACGATCAATTTGGTCACACTGACCCTAACCAAGGCTTCGGCGGCGGAGGTTTTGGCGGCGGCGATTTCGGCGGTTTTGGTTTCGATGATATTTTCTCAAGTATATTCGGCGGAGGCACAAGACGAAGAGATCCAAACGCTCCGCGCCAGGGTGCTGATTTACAGTATACGATGACCCTGTCGTTTGAGGATGCGGCTTTCGGTAAAGAAACAACCATCGAAATTCCCCGCGAGGAAACGTGCGAAACATGTAAAGGCTCAGGTGCGAAACCTGGAACAAATCCAGAAACATGCTCCCACTGCGGAGGCTCCGGCCAGTTAAACGTGGAGCAAAATACACCGTTTGGAAAAGTCGTTAACAGACGGGTCTGCCACCACTGTGAAGGTACAGGCAAAATCATTAAAAACAAATGTGCGGACTGCGGCGGCAAAGGAAAAATCAAAAAACGCAAGAAAATCAATGTGACAATTCCAGCCGGTGTAGATGACGGGCAGCAGCTTCGTCTCTCGGGACAGGGTGAACCAGGAATAAACGGCGGCCCTGCCGGGGATTTATTTGTCGTGTTCCATGTACGCGCACACGAGTTCTTCGAGCGTGACGGCGATGATATTTACTGTGAAATGCCGTTAACGTTTGCTCAGGCTGCTCTTGGAGATGAGGTAGAAGTGCCGACGCTGCATGGAAAAGTGAAATTGAAAATTCCGGCCGGTACACAAACAGGAACGAAATTCAGATTAAGAGGCAAAGGCGTTCAAAATGTCAGAGGCTATGGACAGGGTGACCAGCATATCGTCGTCCGCGTCGTTACGCCGACAAATCTGACTGATAAACAAAAAGACATTATCCGCGAATTTGCCGAAGTCAGCGGAAACCTGCCTGACGAACAGGAAATGAGTTTCTTTGACAAGGTAAAACGCGCGTTTAAAGGCGATTAATTATTGGATGAGGAGTTGGTAGTTTTGAAATGGTCCGAATTAAGCATTCACACAACACATGAAGCGGTCGAACCTATCTCAAATATATTGCATGAAGCTGGTGCAAGTGGGGTTGTGATAGAGGACCCGCTTGATTTAATTAAAGAACGTGAGAATGTGTACGGGGAAATCTACCAGCTCGACCCCAATGATTACCCAGATGAGGGTGTCATTGTCAAAGCATATCTGCCGGTTAACAGTTTTCTGGGCGAAACTGTAGACGGCATCAAAGAAACGATTAATAATCTCCTTCTTTACAATATTGATTTGGGCAGAAACCACATCACTATTTCTGAAGTAAATGAAGAAGAGTGGGCGACTGCCTGGAAAAAGTATTATCATCCTGTGAAAATTTCTGAAAAGTTTACAATTGTGCCGACGTGGGAGGAATATACGCCGGTCCATACTGATGAACTGATTATTGAAATGGACCCGGGAATGGCTTTCGGCACAGGGACACATCCGACAACCGTACTCTGCATTCAGGCGCTTGAACGCTTTGTGCAAAAGGGTGATAAGGTGATTGATGTCGGCACTGGTTCGGGAATTTTAAGTATTGCGGCTGCAATGCTTGAGGCTGAATCGGTTCATGCCTACGATCTTGATCCCGTGGCTGTAGAAAGTGCACGCCTCAATCTCAAGCTGAACAAAGTCAGCGATATTGCTCAAGTGAAGCAAAACAATTTGTTAGACGGGATTGAAGGGGAACATGATGTGATTGTGGCCAACATTTTGGCTGAAGTCATTCTTCGCTTTACTTCACAAGCGTACAGCCTGTTAAAAGAAGGCGGTCACTTTATTACGTCAGGAATCATCGGTCATAAAAAACAAGAAGTAAAAGAAGCACTGGAACAAGCTGGCTTTACCATTGTAGAAATCCTTTCAATGGAAGATTGGGTCAGCATTATTGCGAAAAAATAACAGTTAGTAGGTGTCACAGCGTATGCAACGATATTTTATCGAGCTCACGAAGCAGCAAATAGAGGAAGCGCCGACTTTTTCGATTACCGGCGAAGAAGTTCATCATATTGTGAACGTGATGAGAATGAATGAGGGAGATCAGATTATCTGCTGCTCTCAAGACGGCTTCGAGGCAAAATGTGAACTTCAATCTGTTTCCAAAGATAAAGTGTCCTGCCTTGTGATAGAATGGACGAATGAAAACAGAGAGCTTCCGATAAAGGTCTATATTGCGAGCGGCCTTCCGAAAGGAGATAAGCTTGAATGGATTATCCAAAAGGGGACTGAGCTCGGAGCTCATGCCTTTATTCCTTTCCAAGCCGCGCGTTCTGTTGTCAAGCTGGATGACAAAAAGGCAAAGAAAAAGCGGGAAAGATGGACGAAAATTGCGAAGGAAGCGGCTGAGCAATCGTACCGTAACGAAGTGCCGCGAGTGATGGATGTCCATTCTTTTCAGCAGCTTCTTCAAAGGATGCAGGATTTCGATAAATGTGTCGTTGCATACGAGGAGTCATCGAAGCAAGGGGAAATAAGCGCATTCAGCGCGATTGTAAGCAGCCTTCCGAAAGGATCATCTCTATTGATCGTATTTGGTCCCGAAGGCGGTTTAACAGAAGCGGAGGTTGAACGGCTCACAGAGCAAGACGGTGTGACGTGCGGCCTTGGACCGAGAATTTTAAGGACAGAAACCGCTCCGCTATACGCGTTGAGTGCGATTTCTTATCAAACAGAGTTATTAAGAGGTGATCAGTAATGGCAACTGTTGCTTTCCATACGCTTGGCTGTAAAGTCAACCATTATGAAACAGAAGCAATCTGGCAGCTTTTCAAAGAAGCGGGCTATGAAAGAAGAGACTTTGAACAAACAGCTGATGTATATGTCATTAATACATGTACGGTTACAAATACGGGAGATAAAAAAAGCCGCCAAGTGATCAGACGCGCCATTCGTCAAAATCCTGACGGTGTCATCTGTGTCACAGGCTGCTACGCGCAAACCTCACCTGCTGAGATTATGGCGATCCCCGGTGTCGACATTGTAGTTGGAACACAGGACCGTGAAAAAATGCTTGGCTACATTGACCAATACCGAGAAGAACGCCAGCCGATTAATGGCGTCAGCAACATCATGAAAGCAAGAGTATATGAAGAGCTTGATGTGCCTGCTTTCACGGACCGCACAAGAGCGTCATTAAAAATACAGGAGGGCTGCAATAATTTCTGCACATTCTGTATCATTCCGTGGGCGCGCGGCCTGCTCCGCTCCCGCGATCCTGAAGAAGTCATTAAACAAGCGCAGCAGCTTGTTGATGCCGGATATAAGGAAATTGTTCTTACGGGTATTCATACAGGCGGCTATGGCGAAGATATGAAAGATTACAACTTCGCGAAGCTTTTGAGCGAATTAGACACCCGTGTGGAAGGCGTGAAACGGATCAGAATTTCTTCAATCGAAGCCAGCCAAATCACTGACGAAGTGATCGAGGTCTTAGACCGCTCAGATAAGATAGTGAATCATTTGCATATTCCTATCCAATCCGGATCAAACACAGTGCTTAAACGAATGAGACGCAAATATACAATGGAATTCTTTGCAGACCGTTTAAATAAATTGAAAAAAGCACTGCCAGGCTTAGCTGTTACTTCTGATGTCATCGTCGGATTCCCTGGAGAAACAGAAGAAGAATTTATGGAAACCTATAACTTTATTAAAGAACATAAATTCTCTGAACTGCATGTTTTCCCTTACAGTAAACGTACAGGAACACCAGCTGCGCGAATGGAAGACCAAGTGGATGAAAACGTGAAAAACGAACGTGTGCACCGCCTGATTGCTCTTTCTGACCAGCTTGCAAAAGAATACGCTTCTCAGTATGAAAATGAAGTGCTTGAGATTATCCCTGAGGAAGCGTTTAAGGAAACAGAAGAAGAAAATATGTTTGTCGGTTACACAGACAATTATATGAAGGTTGTTTTCAAAGGTACGGAAGATATGATCGGCAAAATCGTAAAAGTCAAAATCCTAAAAGCAGGTTATCCTTACAACGAAGGACAGTTTGTCCGTGTGGTTGAGGATGAAATAACTGAACACATGCGTTTGTCTTCTTAACCTAAAAAATCGGTGCATTAAAATGTACCGGTTTTTTATTTAGCCGGGATAAGAAGGTGAATCAAGCGGTAAAACAAGTTTGTAAGCGGAAGAAATAAAAGAGCTGTTACTACATTAAATAAAAGGCTGAAATGAGCAATCCTTTGGGCAGGATCGGGTGATAACTGCTCTACAAAGCCGGTCGCTGCGGTCAGAAAAGGCAATACTAGAGCCACCCCTAGCACGTTAAATACCACATGCGCATACGCTGTCTGTTTCGCCGCATATCCACCGGATACAGCAGCCATGACAGCTGTAATGCATGTCCCGATATTTGATCCGAGTACGACGCTCATCGCCTGTGTCAGTCCGATAATCCCTTCATTCATAAAACTCATCAAAATGCCGATACAGACAGAACTGGAGTGAATGATGGCAGTTAACACCATGCCGATGAGCAAAGCGGACCAGTTTGAATCGTTAACATGGTATAGAACGTCGGCTCCCGTTTTCAGCTTCGTCAGCGGCCCGGCAAGGTGGCTGAATCCGCTGATGCAAAAGAAGATGATGCCCAGTCCGAGGAAGCTTGTTCCCAGCTGTTTCAAAGGATACCTGCCAGTCAGAAAAAACAATAAACCTCCTATTAAAAGAACCCAAATCAAAATATCCATTTTGATAGCAATAAATTCAGTTGTAAAGGTAGACCCAACGTTTGTTCCGAGAATCATCGGTATCGTCCGCTTAAAAGAAAGCACACCCGCACTAACAAAGCCGATGACAATGACCATAAAGGCTGAACTGCTCTGAAGTATCCCCGTAAATACAATGCTGATAAGAAACGCTTTTAATGGATGGTCTGTAAATAAAAGCAAACGATCTTCAATTTTTGAGTACGCCATAGAAATTAAGCCTTTTCGAAGCATGTTCATGCCTGTGAGAAAGAATAATATAAGAGCAGTAAAGCTAATCAGAATTAACATCCTATTCACCAACCCCTTTCTATCATTATATAGACAGGCAGTCGCACTCATGACGGAAAAGTGAACTCACTTAGTTGACCTGACTGATGGCTTATATTATAATGTCAAAGTACATGTTTATATGTGTAACTTAAAGGTAGTCGATTGGTGTATTCGGAGGGAGGGAAAGAGAATGTCAAAAACGGTCGTTAGAAAAAACGAATCGCTTGAAGATGCTCTTCGTCGCTTCAAACGCAGTGTATCAAAGACAGGTACTTTGCAAGAAGCAAGAAAGCGTGAATTTTATGAAAAACCTAGCGTAAAGCGCAAGAAAAAGTCTGAAGCTGCTAGAAAACGCAAATTCTAAAAGAGGGTGGATTTATGAGTCTTCTTGAGCGTCTCAACCAGGATATGAAGCTGTATATGAAAAACCGTGAGAAAGACAAACTGACTGTCGTTCGAATGGTTAAGGCTTCACTTCAAAATGAAGCAATTAAGCTTAAGAAAGACAGTTTGACCGAGGATGAGGAACTCACTGTCCTTTCTCGTGAACTTAAGCAACGTAAAGACTCCCTCCAGGAATTTTCAAACGCTAATCGTTTAGATTTAGTAGATAAAGTTCAAAAAGAGCTGGACATTTTAGAAGTTTATTTACCTGAGCAGCTGTCAGAAGAAGAGCTGCGTACAATCGTAAATGAAACCATCGCGGAGGTCGGTGCGAGCTCAAAAGCGGACATGGGCAAAGTGATGGGGGCAATTATGCCTAAAGTAAAAGGTAAAGCTGACGGAAGTTTAATTAATAAGCTTGTGAGCAGTCAACTGTCTTAAATGGCAAAGAAAAGGACATCTTTCTAAGAGAGATGTCTTTTTTTATACATAAAAAAATGAAACCTTTGATACATTTGTTACGTATGAAGAGAAGGCACTTATTATAAAAGGAAGGAGGGATACACCGCCCTTGCTTCAAATCAAAGGATTCCGTGCTGCTCTTTTGGGTATATTTTTGCTTTCTTTATTAGGCGTACAGCTGAACGCTAAAGCAGAAAAACAAACTGTTTATGTGATTCCGGTTGAAAAAAATGTCGAACAGGGTCTCGTCACGTTTTTGTCCCGTTCGTTACAAGACGCAAAGGATGCACATGCAGACCATATTATTCTTGATATCAATACCCCGGGGGGATTGGTCAAATCTGCTATTGATATGGCCGATTTGATAACCGAAAGCGAGATCCCCGTAACTGCATATGTCAACAAACGCGCGTTGTCTGCTGGTGCATATATTGCACTTCAAGCAGATCACATTTATATGGCGCCTGGCGGAAAAATGGGAGCCGCCGCGATTGTTGATGGCCAAGGCAATGCCGCTGACCAAAAAGCTCAATCACTTTGGCTGGCAGAGATGGAAGATGCCGCAGTGAAAAATAACCGCGATCCAAAATATGCGCTCGCAATGGCTGACCCGGATATAGATGCCAAGGAAGTCGGCGCGCCTAAGGGAGATCTGTTGACACTTAACGCAGACAAGGCAATTGAGGTAGGCTATTCAGAAGGCACTGCTGACAATTTGTCCACGCTCGTAAAGAAGCTTGGGTTCGAAAAAGCGCAGATCAGCTACGCAAAGGAGAGCTTTGCGGAAAAGACAGCAAGATGGCTGACGAATCCGGTCATTGTCCCTATTCTGCTGACAATCGCTTTTTTAGGTCTGACGGTGGAGCTTTTTTCCCCGGGTGTCGGCCTCCCTGGAACGGCTGGACTCATTGCGTTATTGCTGTTCTTTTACGGGCATCTTGCAGCCGGTCTTGCCGGGTATGAGACGGTTCTCCTCTTTATAGCAGGGGTGATTCTCATTCTGCTTGAGATTTTTCTTCCCGGAGGAATCATTGGATTACTGGGCTTGGGAGCGATTATTGCGAGCCTGTTTTTAGCTGCGGGGAGCTTCACTGTCATGGCGGTTTCTCTCTTGATCGCCTCAGCTGTTTCGATTACAGCGTTTATTTTACTGACAAGGGTGTTGGGAAAACGTATGAAATTCTTTAAGAAATTGATATTAAATGATTCTACAAATACGGAGAGCGGCTACGTTTCAAATCAAACGCGAACGGACTTAATAGGAAAAGTGGGTATAACCTTTACACCGCTGCGTCCTTCCGGTACCGTGATTATTGATGATGAACGCCTTGACGTTGTTTCGGAGGGATCGTTTACAGAAAAAGATAAAAAAGTAAAAGTGATTAAAGTAGAAGGCTCACGCATTGTTGTGAGAGAAATTTAAATAGAAACGAGGAGAAGTTATATGGATCCGTCAACACTTATGATTCTGGCAATTGTCGCAGTAGCGATCATTGTTTTGGCAGTATTTTTTACATTTGTGCCTGTAATGCTTTGGATTTCAGCTTTGGCAGCCGGAGTGAAAATCAGCATTTTCACTCTAGTTGGGATGAGGCTTCGCCGCGTCATTCCGAATCGGGTTGTTAACCCGCTGATTAAAGCGCATAAAGCGGGACTTAATGTTGGAACAAACCAGCTTGAAAGCCACTATCTGGCTGGAGGTAATGTTGACAGAGTCGTCAACGCGCTTATCGCCGCTCAGCGAGCTAACATTGAACTTACATTCGAGCGCTGTGCTGCCATTGATCTTGCAGGCCGGGACGTGTTGGAAGCTGTTCAAATGAGCGTTAATCCTAAGGTGATTGAAACACCATTCATAGCCGGTGTCGCAATGGACGGGATTGAAGTGAAAGCGAAAGCGAGAATCACAGTAAGAGCGAATATCGAGCGCCTCGTTGGGGGAGCAGGGGAAGAAACCATTGTAGCTCGTGTAGGTGAGGGGATCGTTTCTACAATCGGTTCATCTGATAATCATAAAAAAGTGCTTGAAAACCCTGACATGATTTCTCAGACAGTCCTTGGAAAAGGATTGGACTCAGGAACTGCGTTTGAAATTCTCTCAATTGATATTGCAGATGTAGATATCGGCAAAAACATCGGTGCAATTTTACAAACCGATCAGGCCGAGGCTGATAAAAACATCGCGCAGGCAAAAGCGGAAGAACGACGTGCGATGGCTGTCGCTCAAGAACAGGAAATGCGTGCCCGCGTAGAAGAAATGCGCGCGAAAGTGGTAGAAGCCGAGGCGGAAGTGCCGCTTGCGATGGCAGAAGCTTTGCGTGAAGGGAATATTGGCGTCATGGATTACATGAATATCAAGAACATCGATGCTGACACAGAAATGCGTGATTCATTCGGCAAGCTGACGAAAGACCCTTCGGATGAAGACCGCAAATCATAATCTCTCTAAGAAGGGAGAACGCTGATGGAAGATTTACTGACCAATCCGCTTATTATTGCAGCGATCATCGGAATCATTTCTGCGATTTTCGGCAAAAAGAGCAAAGAAGAAAAGCAAAACAGCCAAAAAAGAAAAAAACCTCAACACGTGCAATCTGCTTCTCCTCAAAAGAAGCACTCAAAAGAAGATGCCCCTGCACCTATCCCTAACCGTATGGAACAGGCAAGACGGGAAGCGGAAGAAAGACGCAGGGAAACAGCAAGAAACCTGAAAGGGCTGGAACGAGATCTTGCTGCTGCCAAACAAAAAACAGTATACACAAAACAAAAAATGCTTCAGGTGAATAAGGACACCGTCGTACAGGGGATCGTTCTAGGAGAGGTGTTCGGGCCTCCACGGGCGAAAAAACCTCACCGTACGATGCGCTCAGCCCGTAAAAATTAAAGTGTTAGAACCTCCTTTCAAATCATACATATGAGATGAAAGGGGGTTCTTTTTGTATGGGGCAAAGAAAGAATCGTATGAAAGCTTGGCTGACAAGAGCATTGGAAATTCCCCCGGACGTTATGATGGATCTGCCGAGGATTACAATGGTTGGCAGACTTCATATCTACATAGAAAACCACAGAGGCCTTTTGCTTTTCAGTGAGAATGAAGTGAGGCTGATGCTGAAGCAGGGCCAGTGCATCATATCTGGTAAAAATTTTGTCATCAAGGCGATTCTTCCGGAAGAGATACTTTTGGAGGGTACGATTGATGTCGTTCGATATGTTGAGTCATAAAGCCGAGGGGGAAATGTTGTGAAAAATAAATGGCTGTCTTTTTTTTCGGGTAAGGTCCAGCTTGAATTGACGGGAAGAGGGATTGAGCGGCTCCTTAATGAATGCACAAGACAGGGGATTCCGGTCTTTCATGTCAAAAAAAAGAAAGAAGCCGTATCGTTATATATACAGCTTCAGGATGTACATGCCTTTCGGCGGGTGAGAAGTAAATTTAAATGTAAAGCCCGATTTATCAATCGGAAGGGATTTCCCTTCCTGTTGCTGAAATCAAAGCTGAATATAGGGTTTACGATCGGTTTTGCGATTTTTTTCATCCTTTTGTTTTTGCTGTCCAATATGGTGTGGAAAATTGATGTGACAGGCGCTAAGCCTGAAACAGAACATCAAATGAGGCAGCATCTTAATGAAATCGGCGTCAAAAAGGGCCGTCTGCAGTTTTTAATGATGTCGCCCGAAAAAATACAGAAATCATTAACCAATGGAATAGACAATATTACTTGGGTCGGAGTTGATCTGAAGGGGACGACCATTCACATGAAAGTTGTGGAGAAAAATGAGCCCGAAAAAGAAAAGTATGTTAGCCCGCGCAATATTGTCGCCAAAAAGAAAGCAACCATTACGAGAATGTTTGTGCAAAAAGGACAGCCCATGGCCGCCATACACGATCATGTTGAAAAGGGGCAGCTGCTTGTTTCGGGACTGATCGGCAGCGAAGACCATCAGCAGGAAGTCGCCTCAAAAGCAGAAATTTATGGAGAAACCTGGTATAGATCAGAAGTGACAGTCCCGCTTGAAACATTATTTAACGTCTATACGGGCAAAGTAAGGACAAAGCACAAGCTTTCTTTTGGTTCTTTGGCAATCCCGATCTGGGGGATGACGTTTAAAAAAGAGGAATTGAAGCATCCAAAAACAGAACAAGAAAAGCATTCGCTTCATTTTCTCGGATTTAAGCTCCCTGTATCCTATGTCAAAGAGCAAACGAGAGAAAGTGAAGAGGCTTTGCGAAAATATACAAAAGAAGAAGCAGTTCAAGAAGGCATTAAATTGGGTAAACAGGATGTAGAGGATAAAATAGGCGAAAACGGCGAGGTGAAAAGTGAAAAAGTTTTGCACCAGACTGTTGAGAATGGTAAAGTAAAGTTGATTATTCTCTACCAAGTTATAGAAGATATCGTTCAAACCACACCTATTGTCAGGGAGACTGAAGAATGACAGAACATTTACTTGCGATGAATCAAAAACTGAAAAACCCGGACGAGGCGCTTTCACTCTTCGGGAACCAAGATTCTTTTTTGAAATTGATGGAGAAAGATCTGAATTTAAATATCATTACGCGCGGCGAGACGATTTATGTTTCAGGCGATGATGAATCGTTTCAGATTGCAGACAGGCTGCTGGGATCGCTCCTCGCTTTAATTCGCAAGGGGATAGAGATCTCTGAACGTGATGTGATTTACGCCATCAAAATGGCAAAGAAGAATGAACTTGAATACTTTGAAAGCATGTATGAAGAAGAAATTACAAAAAACGCAAAAGGCAAATCAATCCGTGTAAAAACAATGGGACAGCGGGAATACGTGGCCGCTATGAAGCGGAATGACCTTGTATTCGGCATTGGTCCGGCGGGAACCGGGAAAACGTACCTGGCTGTCGTAAAAGCAGTCCATGCTTTAAAAAACGGACATATCAAAAAAATCATTTTAACAAGACCTGCCGTGGAAGCCGGTGAAAGCCTTGGTTTTCTCCCAGGTGACCTAAAAGAAAAAGTAGATCCTTATTTGCGCCCGCTGTATGACGCTCTCCATGATGTGCTTGGGGCAGATCATACAGAACGTCTGATGGAAAGAGGCATCATTGAAATTGCTCCGCTCGCATATATGAGGGGGCGGACGCTCGATGATGCTTATGTTATACTTGATGAAGCACAGAATACCACGCCTGCTCAAATGAAAATGTTTTTGACGAGACTGGGTTTTGGCTCTAAAATGATCATTACAGGTGACGTCAGCCAAATTGATCTGCCGAAAGGCGTCAAATCGGGACTTGCAGTAGCGAAGGAGATGCTGAAAGGAATAGACGGCATTTCTATGATTGAGCTAGACCAGACAGACGTGGTCAGACATCCGCTTGTTGCGAAAATTATTGAAGCATACGATAAGCAAAATTAATGCTGAATGACCCGATCGCGCGTTATCGGGTCATTTTTATGATTGCTTATGGGCTTGATGTTTCAAGAGGAGGTTCTTGTGTTGAAAAAGAAGGCTAAGACCAAAAGCAGCTCGAAAAAATGGAGCAGTTTTAAAAATGCCCGCTCCATGCATGTACTGCTGTATCTTCTGCTGGCTGCCATTATGTTTGCTTTGCTTTTTGTACATGTTAAGCCGGAAACACTTGATTTAGACCTGTTTTCAGTCAGCGACAAGACCATTTACGCTCCGGCAACCGTAGAAGATCAAAAAGCCACAGAGGAAAAAAAGCAAGCCGCTGAGGACGCGGTTGAAGATCAATATACATTAAAAAAAGAATATACAGACAATCGGATTGACCTTGTGTCATCAATATTCGACAGTATTAGTGAAGTGAAAAAATCATCGGAAGAAGGCAGTAAATCACCATCGGAAAAATCAATGGTCAAATCTGTAAAGGACAAATTGACATCAGATGTGAATGATTCTATATCGGAGGATTCCATCAAGACATTGCTGAAAGCAGACAGTGAAGACTTTTCTTTTGTCAGAGATACGGTCATTACCGCAGTAAATACGGTCATGAGCAGTGAAATCCCATCGGATAAACTATCTGATGCAAAGGATAAGGTAGAAAAAGAGCTAAAAAGCAATTCTATTCCTTCTAAATACTTGGGAGCCGCGACAGAAATCGGGCGTTTTGCTATTATTCCGAATTACGTCTTCGATCCGAAAGCAACAGAGGCAAAACGGCAGGAAGCCTCAGATAATGTCCAGCAGGTTCAAATCAAACAGGGGCAAGTGCTCGTGGAAGAAAATGACCTCATTGATCGGGAAGTGTACAGGAAACTTGAGCTGACCGGGTTATTAAATAACTCAAATCTCTTTAAACCGATCAGCGGGCTATTGATTATGATCGGACTTTTCATTGCAACACTTGTATATTATTTTGAAAAACAGAAACAAAATCTGAAGTTTAAAAACCAATCCATTCTGTTATTCTCCATAATCACAACACTTTTGCTTGTGATCATGGAGGTTGTCAGTTTGTTTCAGAAGATGGAGTATAATAATATCGGCTATCTGGTCCCCATTGCGGCCGGCGCCATCTTAATCAAACTGCTGATGAATGAACGCATTGCCATTTTGGGAAGTATCATTCTTGCGATTTGCGGAAGTATGATGTTTAATCAGGGTGTGACAGGAACATTCAATTATGTCATAGGGATTTATTATTTGATCAGCGGCATTTCAGGTGTATTATTTTTAGGAAAACACAATGCAAGATCAAAGATTTTGCAGACCGGACTTTTCGTGGCGTTTATTAATATGGTTGTCGTTCTATCCTTATTATTGATCCAGAACACTGCGCTGTCGGGTCTTGAAATCGGCACGTTAATGCTCATGGGGGTTGTGTCGGGGTTTGCTTCATCTGTATTGATCATCGGTCTGATGCCGTTTTTTGAGACGGGCTTTGGCATTTTATCCACCATGAGGCTGCTCGAGCTGTCTAATCCTAACCATCCGCTATTGCGCAAAATACTGACGGAAACACCAGGTACATATCATCACAGTGTAATGGTTGCCAATTTATCAGAGGCAGCCTGTGAAGCGGTTGGGGCTAATGGTTTGCTTGCAAGAGTCGGCGCATATTATCACGATCTCGGAAAAACAAAGCGCCCGCAATATTTTATTGAAAACCAAATGAATATTGACAATCCGCATGACAAGCTGTCACCTCAGTTGAGCAAAAATATTATTATCTCGCATACGACAGACGGTGCGAATATGCTGAGAAGCTATAAATTTCCGAAAGAGCTTGTCGATATTGCTGAGCAGCATCATGGAACCTCGCTTTTAAAGTTTTTTTACTATAAAGCGAAGGAAAAAGGCGACCAGATTACAGAGGAAGAGTTCCGTTATCCGGGACCGAAGCCGCAGTCAAAGGAAGCCGCAATTATATCAGTGGCCGACAGTGTTGAAGCGGCCGTCAGATCCATGCACAATCCAAATCCTGAACGAATTGAAAAGCTTGTCCGGGGTATTATATCCGATAAGCTTCAGGACGGACAGTTCAGTGAATGCGATTTGACATTTAAAGAGCTGGATACAATCGCAAAAACGCTCTGTGCAACATTAAAAGGAATTTTCCACTCCCGGATTGAATATCCGGAGGCTACTAAGAAGGTGAAATAGATGAGTTTACTGATTGATATCGTTGATGAAACGGGAAGCGTCTCAGAAGAGATGCTCAAAGAAGTAGAAAATCTGCTTCAATTTGCCGCTGAGCGTGAAGGCGTTCAGGATCAGGCTGAAGTTTCTGTCACGATTGTTTCCAATGATGACATACATCAGATTAACAAAGAATACCGGGGAAAGGATGCTCCGACAGATGTCATCTCATTTGCTCTTGAAGAAGAGGGAGAAGGCGAGATCGAAATCGTGGGCGCCGAAATGCCTCCGGTTTTAGGTGATATTATCATCAGTGCCGATCGCACAAGAGAGCAGGCAGAGGAGTATAATCATTCTTTTAAAAGAGAGCTCGGATTTCTAGCTGTACACGGATTTCTGCACCTTTTAGGATATGACCATATGACGAAAGAGGAAGAAGAGGAGATGTTTACTAAGCAAAAGGAATTGCTGGACGCTTATGGACTCAAAAGATCATAGAAATGAGCTGAATCGATTCTTCAAAAGCTTCGTGCATGCAGGCCGGGGCATATGGGAAACAGCGCGGACGGAGCGGAATTTCCAATTTCATGCCGCAGCCGCCTGCGCTGTTCTCATTTGCGGCTTCCTTGTAGAGCTCAGCATTATTGAGTGGATGATTATATTCCTTTTGATAGGTGGTATGTTTTCGCTTGAACTTTTAAATACAGCCATTGAACATACGGTTGATTTAATAACTGACAAACATCACCCTCTTGCTAAAGCGGCCAAGGACGCTGCTGCCGGGGCTGTTTGCGTTTTTGCCGTGATTTCGTGTATCATTGGTTTACTTATTTTTTTGCCAAAGCTGTAATGGCTGAAAATTCTTACATTTATTTTACATTTTTAGAAATGGGCGTGAAAAAAAGCGCGCGATTATGTAAAATATAAAGTGATAGCGGTACCATTATAGGTAAGAGAGGAATGTACACATGAACAGACAAGAATTAATAACAGAAGCTTTAAAAGCGCGTGATATGGCATATGCGCCGTATTCCAAATTCCAAGTAGGAGCCGCTCTTCTTACCAAGGATGGAAAAGTGTACAGAGGCTGCAATATTGAGAACGCGGCATACAGCATGTGCAATTGCGCCGAGCGTACCGCTTTATTTAAAGCTGTTTCTGAAGGGGATACAGAGTTTCAGATGCTGGCCGTTGCGGCTGACACCCCTGGACCAGTATCTCCGTGCGGAGCCTGCCGACAGGTGATTTCTGAGCTTTGCACAAAAGACGTTATTGTCGTACTGACTAATTTACAAGGACAAATAAAAGAAATGACTGTGGAAGAATTATTGCCAGGCGCATTTTCATCGGAGGATTTACATGACGAACGAAAGCTTTAAATCAGGATTTGTATCCATTATTGGAAGACCAAACGTAGGAAAATCTACATTTTTGAACAGAGTCATTGGACAAAAAATCGCGATCATGAGCGATAAGCCCCAAACGACGAGAAACAAGGTGCAAGGAGTACTGACGACAGGCACATCACAAACCATTTTTATTGACACACCAGGGATTCATAAACCTAAGCATAAACTTGGGGACTTTATGATGAAAGTGGCGCAAAATACATTAAAAGAAGTCGATTTGATCTTGTTTATGATCAATGCTGAGGAAGGCTACGGGAAGGGCGACGAATTCATCATTGAGAAATTGCAGACGATGTCTACGCCTGTATTCTTAATCGTAAACAAAATTGATAAAATTCATCCCGACCAATTGCTTCTGCTAATTGACGAATACCGCAAACGTTATCCTTTTAAGGAAATTGTTCCGATTTCTGCTTTAGAAGGAAATAACATCGAAACCTTGCTCGCGCAGATCGAAGCGTATTTGCCGGAAGGGCCGCAATTCTATCCGAGTGACCAGGTAACTGACCACCCTGAACGATTTATCATTTCTGAATTAATCAGGGAAAAGGTGCTGCATTTGACGAGAGAAGAAATCCCGCACAGCATTGCGGTGGCCATCGAATCCATCAAAGGGCAGGACAACGGTTCTGTGCACGTAGCGGCAACGATTGTGGTCGAGCGGGATTCCCAGAAAGGCATCGTGATCGGTAAAAAAGGAAGCCTTCTAAAAGAGGTTGGAAAAAGAGCGAGAGCGGATATTGAAGCACTGTTGGGCTCCCGTGTCTACCTTGAATTGTGGGTGAAAGTGCAGAAAGACTGGCGTAATAAAATGTCCCAGCTTCGCGATTTTGGCTTTAAAGAGGACGAATATTAATCTCTTCCCGTGTGTGTCATTATCTCACAGGAACAGGGATACATTAGCAAATTTTGTTTAACATGAAATGGAGGACATCTGGTCAAGATAAAGGTAAGAATTTGGAGTTTAGGTAAGCTAGTTTAACTACAGAAAGGTGGGTTTCTTGTGTTGAATTTTACCTGGAACGTATTTTCTCAAACAGGAAATGTTGATACGTATCTTCTTTTTAAAGAACTGGAAAAAGAGAACATGGAAAGACCCGAAGAACTAGAAGATGAGCTAGCCCGATTTGATTATCCAATTTTATAAACCTCTTGGCCGCTCCTGCTTGAGGAAGGTGCGGAAATGCTGACAAAATGTGAAGGGATCGTTCTTCGCACAAATGATTACGGAGAGACGAATAAAATCGTAACATTACTGACAAGAGAACACGGAAAAATAGGTGTTATGGCACGAGGCGCCAAAAAACCGAACAGCCGTTTATCAGCAGTCAGCCAGCCCTTTTTGTATGGTTCTTTCTTAATGCAAAAAACATCGGGCCTCGGAACGCTTCAGCAGGGGGAAATGATCCTCAGCATGAGAGGCATCAGGGAAGACTTGTTTTTAACAGCATATGCTGCCTATGTTGCTGAGTTAGTCGACAGAGGCACAGAAGAAAAAAAGCCAAATCCTTATTTATTTGAATTCATATTAGAATCATTAAAACAGTTGAATGAAGGAACAGATCCGGATGTTATCACCTTCATTGTTCAAATGAAGATGCTCGGTGTCATGGGCCTGTATCCTGAGCTGAATCATTGTGTACATTGTAAAAGCCAAGACGGAACCTTTCATTTCTCTGTTCGTGATAATGGTTTTATATGCCACCGCTGTTTTGAAAAAGATCCTTACAGGATACCGATTAAACCGCAAACGGCAAGGCTGTTAAGGCTCTTTTACTATTTTGATCTGTCGAGACTCGGCAATGTGTCCTTAAAAGAGGAAACAAAAGCTGAATTAAAGCAAGTGATTGATTTATATTACGAAGAATATTCGGGATTGTATTTAAAATCAAAGCGCTTTTTAGATCAAATGGAAAGCATGAAACATCTTATGGGTGAAAACAAAAGTTGACATTTGGTCCATCTTTTTATATGATCATTTATTATAAAATATGTTGCAGTGAGAGAAAGAAGTACTTGCGTTTACCTCATGAAAGCGACCTTAGGGCGGTGTAAGCTAAGGATGAGCACGCAACGAAAGGCATTCTTGAGCAATTTTAAAAAAAGAGGCTGGGATTTTGTTCTCAGCAACTAGGGTGGAACCGCGGGAGAACTCTCGTCCCTATGTTTGCGGCTGGCAAGCATAGAGACGGGAGTTTTTTGGTTGCTGCCGCAGTCAACTTATGAAAGAAAAGTGGAGGTGCTTGAAATGAATATTCAAGACATGATTCTAACCTTGCAAAAGCATTGGTCCAGTCAGGGCTGTGTGCTTATGCAGGCTTACGATGTAGAAAAAGGAGCCGGCACGATGAGCCCGTATACATTTTTGCGCAGTATCGGTCCTGAGCCGTGGAAAGTGGCTTATGTAGAGCCTTCCAGACGTCCGGCAGACGGCCGCTACGGGGAGAACCCGAACAGACTGTATCAGCATCATCAGTTCCAGGTCATTATTAAACCGTCACCTGATAACATTCAAGAGCTGTATTTGGATTCCTTGCGTGCTCTTGGAATTGATCCGCTTGAGCACGATATTCGCTTTGTTGAAGACAACTGGGAGAATCCGTCTTTAGGCTGTGCGGGTCTAGGCTGGGAAGTTTGGCTTGACGGAATGGAAATAACTCAATTTACGTATTTCCAGCAGGTCGGGGGATTAGAGTGTAAACCCGTTTCTGTAGAGATTACGTATGGAATTGAGCGTCTCGCGTCTTATATCCAGGATAAAGAAAACGTGTTTGACTTGGAATGGACGTCAGGGTTTACAGTAAAAGATTTATTCATGATGGCTGAATATGAGCATTCTGTTTATACGTTTGAAACATCAGACGTCGATATGCTGTTCCAATTGTTCAGCACATATGAAAAAGAAGCGATCAAGCAAATGGACAACGGACTTGTTCATCCAGCATATGACTATGTGCTGAAATGCTCGCACACTTTCAACCTGCTTGATGCCAAAGGTGCGATCTCTGTTACCGAGCGGACGGGCTATATCGCAAGAGTGCGGAATTTAGCTAGAAAAGTAGCAAAAACCTACTATGAGGAACGAGAAAAACTAGGGTTCCCAATGCTTAAAGGGGAGGGTTCTTCTCATGAGTAAACAGGATTTACTTTTAGAGATCGGATTAGAGGAAATGCCGGCGCGCTTTTTGAATGAAAGCATGGTTCAGCTTGGCGACAAGCTGACAGGCTGGCTTAAAGAAAAAAATATTACTCACGGTGAAGTGAAACTCTTCAATACACCGAGACGTCTTGCTGTGTTCGTTAAGGATGTCGCAGAAAAGCAGGATGATATAAAAGAAGAAGCAAAAGGGCCTGCGAAAAAAATTGCCCTTGATGCGGACGGGAACTGGACAAAAGCGGCAATCGGCTTTTCAAAAGGCCAAGGCGCAAATGTGGAAGACCTGTACATCAAAGAAGTAAAAGGCATAGAGTATGTATTCGTGCAAAAATTCCAAGCCGGCCAAGAAACGAAGTCGCTTCTGCCGGAACTGAGCGGTTTAATTACAAGCTTGCATTTCCCGAAAAACATGCGCTGGGGAAATGAAGATTTGCGTTATATCCGACCGATCAAATGGATTGTCGCATTATTTGGACAGGATGTCATTCCATTTTCGATCACAAACGTTGAGTCTGGACGGACAACACAGGGACATCGTTTCCTCGGACATGAAGTGTCAATTGAATCACCTTCAGCTTATGAAGAGCAGCTGAAAGAACGGCATGTTATTGCTGATCCTAGCGTCCGAAAGCAAATGATTCAATCTCAGCTGGAAGCAATGGCTGCTGAAAACGATTGGAGCATTCCAGTTGACGAAGACCTTCTTGATGAAGTGAATCATTTAGTAGAATACCCGACAGCTCTTTACGGTTCATTTGAATCCGAGTTTCTGTCAATTCCTGAAGAAGTGCTTGTCACAACAATGAAAGAGCATCAGCGCTACTTCCCTGTCAAAGACAAAAACGGTGACCTGCTGCCTCACTTTATCACAGTCCGAAACGGCAACAGCCACGCGATTGAAAATGTGGCCCGAGGCAATGAAAAAGTGCTGCGCGCACGTTTATCTGATGCGTCATTCTTCTACAAGGAAGATCAGAAACTAAACATTGATGCAAATGTGAAGAAGCTTGAAAATATCGTTTTCCATGAAGAGCTTGGTTCTCTTGCTGATAAGGTTAGAAGAGTCACATCAATCGCAGAGAAACTTGCCGTTCGTCTTCAGGCTGATGAAGATACATTAAAACATGTGAAGCGGGCTGCTGAAATTTCTAAATTCGACCTTGTGACGCATATGATATATGAATTCCCTGAACTTCAAGGAATTATGGGCGAAAAGTATGCGAGAATGCTTGGCGAAGATGAAGCTGTGGCGGCGGCAGTTAATGAACATTATATGCCTAGATCAGCGGGCGGAGAAACGCCTTCTACTTTCACCGGAGCTGTTGTGGCAATGGCGGATAAGCTTGACACAATCGCTTCATTCTTCTCTATCGGCGTAATTCCGACCGGTTCCCAGGACCCTTACGGACTGCGCCGCCAAGCTAGCGGTATTGTTGCGATTCTTCTTGACCGCAACTGGGGAATTTCATTTGAAGAGCTGCTAACTTTCGTACAAACCGATAAAGAAATTGAACTGCTGGATTTCTTCACTCAGCGCTTGAAATATGTCTTGAATGCTGAACAAATCAGACATGATGTCATTGACGCCGTGCTGGAAAGCTCTGAGCTTGAGCCGTACTCTGCGCTGCATAAAGCACAAGTACTGGAGCAAAAGCTTGGTGCACCTGGTTTTAAGGAAACAGCCGAAGCGTTAGGCCGAGTGATCTCTATCAGCAAAAAAGGAGTCCGCGGAGACATTCAGCCTGATCTTTTTGAAAATGAATACGAAGCAAAACTGTTTGATGCCTACCAAACAGCGAAGCAAAATCTGCAGGAAAACTTCAGCAACAAAGATTATGAGGCGGCGCTTGCTTCACTTGCAGCCTTAAAAGAACCGATCGATGCTTACTTCGATCATACAATGGTTATAGCGGATAATGAGTCATTAAAGGCAAATCGTTTAGCGCAAATGGTAAGCTTGGCGGATGAGATCAAGTCCTTTGCGAATATGAATGCCCTTATTGTAAAATAAAGAGAGAAAAGGCGGTTGCTGTGTGATCGGTAATCGTCTTTTCCCCATTTATAAGTTTTTTGTTTGATTACAAGATATTTACGTTATAATATGGATTATTATTTCTTTACATAGCTATGAAGTGAAAAGGTGGTGAGTACGATCGAACTAAATAAACGGCAAGAACATATTTTGCAGATTGTAAAAGAAAACGGGCCGATTACAGGGGAGCATATTGCAGAAAAGCTGAACCTAACCAGGGCGACATTGCGCCCGGATTTAGCCATACTCACCATGTCAGGATTCCTCGAGGCGCGCCCGAGAGTCGGTTATTTCTATACGGGAAAAACCGGCACACAGCTTTTGGCGGATAAACTCAAAAAGCTTCAGGTGAAAGACTTTCAATCTATCCCCGTAGTGATTCACGAAAACGTTTCTGTGTACGATGCGATTTGCACCATGTTTTTAGAAGATGTAGGTACTCTGTTTGTGGTGGACCGCGATGCTGTTTTAGTCGGGGTGCTTTCACGAAAAGACTTGCTCAGAGCGAGCATTGGCCAGCAGGAGCTTACATCGGTCCCTGTTCACATCATTATGACAAGGATGCCGAACATTACGGTGTGCAGACGCGAGGATTATGTGATGGACATTGCAAAGCACTTAATAGAAAAACAAATTGATGCACTGCCTGTCATCAAAGACACCGATAAAGGCTTTGAAGTGATCGGCAGAGTGACAAAAACAAATATGACCAAAATACTTGTCAGTTTATCTGAAAATGAAATCCTATAAGATTGCAAACTAACGGGGGGATAATATGAATAACCGCATCATCTATGTTGTATCGGATTCCGTCGGTGAAACGGCTGAATTGGTAGTAAAAGCAGCACTCAGCCAATTTAACGGATCGGCGGATGATACTCATGTAAGAAGAATTCCTTATGTTGAAGATATAGGCACTATCAATGAAGTGATTTCACTTGCAAAGGCAGACGGCGGCATTATCTGTTTTACACTCGTGGTGCCGGAAATCAGAGAATATTTGATAGCCGAAGCGGAAAAAGCAAATGTTTTATATTATGATATTATCGGCCCGTTGATTGATAAAATGGAAACAGCCTACGGTTTAACAGCGAAATACGAACCGGGGCGGGTGCGCCAGCTTGATGAAGATTATTTCAAAAAAGTGGAGGCCATCGAGTTTGCAGTTAAATACGATGATGGACGTGATCCAAGAGGGATTTTAAAAGCTGATATCGTTTTGATCGGCGTGTCAAGAACGTCTAAAACACCGCTGTCTCAATATCTCGCACACAAACGCCTGAAGGTTGCCAATGTTCCGATTGTACCGGAGGTTGATCCGCCGGAAGAACTCTTTAACGTTGATCCGAAAAAATGCATCGGTTTAAAGATTAGCCCTGATAAACTGAATCATATCAGAAAAGAACGTTTAAAATCACTCGGGCTTAATGATAAAGCGATTTATGCAAATATCAACAGAATCAAAGAGGAACTCGAGTATTTCGAAAAGATTGTGGATCGGATCGGCTGCCAGGTTGTTGATGTTTCAAATAAAGCGGTTGAGGAAACAGCAAATATTATCCATCATCTCAAAACAAAAAACATATAACTCAGGACGCTCTATCCTGGGTTTTTGGCTGTGCCAAAAGGGAATAATGAAAAACAATAGCATCTTTGTGAAGTTTGTATTATAATAAAAAATTGTGATAAAATGATTAATTTTAGGTTTAAGGATCGTGTGATACGAATAAACTATTATGGGTAAGATGTCAAGAATTTCTCCCGGAAATTTTTCGACAAATTCATATACATCCACAATAATAAAGGATGTGCGATTTTGCTTGCTTTTATGCAGGAGTTTAATGGAGGGATGGAGAATTACTCTTCTTAATGAACAAGAAAAGACGATTTTTGTCGATGCTGATGCTTGTCCGGTAAAAGATGAAATTTTACAAACAGCATCCGAGTATGAAGTTCAAGTTCTTTTTGTCGCTTCATTTGAACATTATCAGCTTTCCAGAAGCAATGAAGAAAAATGGAAGTATGTTGATCCTCATAAAGAAGCTGCTGATTTATATATCGCAAATCACGTGAAACCGGGAGATATTGTTGTGACGCAGGACATCGGATTAGCATCTCTGCTGTTGAACAGAAATGTCTCTGTTATGTCGGAAAGAGGTCGTCTTTACAAGGAAGACACGATTGATTTTGCCCTAGAGGGCCGTCATTTTTCCGGCAAACAAAGAAGAAAAGGCGTATATGCCAAAGGGCCTAAAAAATTGAATAAAGAAGATCGAGAACGATTTATTACACTGCTGCAAAAAATCCTGTCGAACGATGAAGGGATTTTGCACTAAAGCATCGAATAATGTACGACGGAGTGTTATAAGATGGGAAATCGGATACCAGATGAAATTGTGGATCAGGTGCAAAAGTCGGCAGATATCGTTGAAGTCATAGGTGATTATGTTCAATTAAAGAAGCAAGGCCGAAACTACTTTGGACTCTGTCCTTTTCATGGAGAAAGCACACCTTCGTTTTCCGTATCGCCCGACAAACAGATTTTTCATTGCTTTGGCTGCGGAGCGGGCGGCAATGTTTTCTCTTTTTTAAGGCAGATGGAAGGCTATTCTTTTGCCGAGTCGGTTTCTCACCTTGCTGACAAATACCAAATTGATTTTCCAGATGATATAACAGTCCATTCCGGAGCCCGGCCAGAGTCTTCTGGAGAACAAAAAATGGCTGAGGCACATGAGCTCCTGAAGAAATTTTACCATCATTTGTTAATAAATACAAAAGAAGGTCAAGAGGCACTGGATTATCTGCTTTCTAGGGGCTTTACGAAAGAGCTGATTAATGAATTTCAGATTGGCTATGCTCTTGATTCTTGGGACTTTATCACGAAATTCCTTGTAAAGAGGGGATTTAGTGAGGCGCAAATGGAAAAAGCGGGTCTCCTGATCAGACGCGAAGACGGAAGCGGATATTTCGACCGCTTCAGAAACCGTGTCATGTTTCCGATCCATGATCATCACGGGGCTGTTGTTGCTTTCTCAGGCAGGGCTCTTGGCAGCCAGCAGCCTAAGTATATGAACAGTCCTGAAACCCCGCTCTTTCATAAAAGCAAACTGCTTTACAATTTTTATAAGGCCCGCCTTCATATCAGAAAGCAGGAAAGAGCAGTCTTATTTGAAGGGTTTGCTGATGTCATATCGGCCGTAAGCTCGGATGTAAAGGAAAGCATAGCCACGATGGGAACGTCTCTTACAGATGATCATGTCAAGATCCTGAGAAGAAACGTCGAAGAAATCATTCTTTGCTATGACTCTGATAAAGCCGGTTATGAAGCCACCTTAAAAGCTTCGGAGCTTCTGCAAAAAAAAGGCTGCAAAGTCAGAGTTGCAATGATTCCTGACGGATTGGACCCTGATGATTACATCAAAAAATTCGGCGGGGAAAAATTTAAAAACGACATTATTGACGCAAGTGTCACCGTAATGGCGTTCAAAATGCAATATTTCCGAAAAGGAAAGAACCTGTCCGATGAAGGCGACCGCCTAGCTTACATTAAAGACGTACTGAAAGAAATCAGCACGCTTTCAGGGTCTCTAGAGCAGGAAGTCTATGTAAAGCAGCTTGCTTCAGAGTTTTCGCTTTCACAGGAGTCTTTAACTGAGCAGCTGTCTGTTTTCAGCAAGCAAAACAAACCTGCTGACAATAGCGGTGAAACTAAAACGCGGCGAGCGCATCTGACGACAAAAGCAAGGCAAAAACGTTTGCGTCCGGCGTATGAAAATGCAGAAAGGCTGTTACTCGCTCACATGCTTCGAGATCGGAGCGTCATCAAAAAAGTGATTGACCGGGTAGGGTTTCAATTTAATATTGATGAGCACCGGGCATTAGCCGCTTATCTTTATGCTTTTTATGAAGAGGGAGCCGAGCTGACGCCTCAGCATCTGATGGCCAGGGTGACGGATGATCATATAAGCCAGCTCTTGTCCGATATATTAATGCTTCAGGTTAATCAAGAGCTTAGCGAAGCCGAGTTATCAGATTATGTAAAAAAAGTGTTGAATCAAAGAAATTGGTCAATGATAAAAGAAAAAGAGGCGGAAAGAGCCGAAGCAGAAAGGCAAAAAGATTTTTTAAGAGCTGCTTCTTTGGCTCAAGAAATCGTTACATTGAACCGATCTTTAAAATAACTGGAGAACTGATGAGGAGCATTTATTGGCAATGATTCCTTGCGGAGGAGCAAATAGATCGCTTAACCTCATCATGAATTGTCATTTCATTATTCGCACATTGTTAAAGGCAGTTCACATAGAAAACGCCTGAATGGACCGAATAAGAATCATACCGCTTATAGAATTCGTTGCAAGCTTTGGAAGGAGGGATCCATAATGGCTGATAAACAAACCCACGAGACAGAATTAACATTCGACCAAGTAAAAGAGCAATTAACAGAGTCTGGTAAAAAACGTGGCGTTTTGACATATGAAGAAATTGCTGAGCGTATGTCCAGCTTTGAAATTGAATCAGACCAAATGGATGAGTATTATGAATTTTTAGGTGAACAAGGTGTTGAATTAATTAGTGAGAATGAAGAAACAGAAGATCCTAATATTCAGCAGCTTGCCAAAGCCGAAGAAGAATTTGACCTTAATGACCTAAGTGTACCGCCTGGCGTTAAAATCAATGACCCAGTTCGTATGTATTTAAAGGAAATCGGTCGGGTTAACCTTCTTTCTGCAAAAGAAGAAATCGCCTACGCTCAAAAGATTGAAGAAGGTGACGAAGAATCTAAACGCAGATTGGCTGAAGCGAACCTGCGGCTTGTTGTCAGTATCGCAAAACGGTATGTCGGACGCGGTATGCTGTTCCTTGATCTGATCCAGGAAGGAAACATGGGCCTGATGAAAGCCGTTGAAAAATTTGATTATCGCAAAGGTTATAAATTCAGTACGTATGCTACGTGGTGGATCAGACAGGCGATTACACGCGCCATTGCCGATCAGGCGAGAACGATCCGGATTCCCGTTCATATGGTTGAAACCATTAATAAATTAATCCGTGTGCAGCGTCAATTACTGCAAGACTTAGGCAGAGAACCAACACCTGAAGAAATTGCGGAAGATATGGATTTAACGCCTGAAAAAGTACGCGAAATCTTAAAGATTGCTCAAGAGCCGGTATCTCTGGAAACACCGATCGGTGAAGAGGATGACTCGCACCTTGGTGATTTCATTGAAGACCAAGAAGCAACTTCACCTTCTGACCACGCCGCATACGAGCTATTGAAAGAGCAGCTGGAAGATGTGCTTGATACGTTAACTGATCGTGAAGAAAATGTATTGCGTCTTCGATTCGGTCTTGATGACGGCCGTACAAGAACATTAGAAGAGGTCGGCAAAGTATTTGGAGTAACGAGAGAGCGTATTCGACAAATCGAAGCCAAAGCGTTGCGGAAACTAAGACATCCTAGCAGAAGTAAACGTTTGAAAGATTTCCTTGAATAAGATGGAACGGGTCTTGAAGATCCGTTCTTCTTTTTTTAAAAAGATATATGGATAATATGCCTTTATTTTACTGAAAAATGATGTCATTTGCAAATGAACATTGTGGTGAAAAATTTCAAAATCTAATTCCATATTTTCTATTGTAAGCGTATACAATACATTATACAATAGAATAAAAAGGATATTAGAGATTTAGGCATGTTTCTATTCAATTTTGTATAAAGTGTGAATAAAAAACTTTTGTATAGCAATCCATTTACTTTTTGTAAAAATAAGTTAGAATTAGAAGTGTTTACATAGGGGGAAGGATCAAAAAGGGGGAAGGGAAATGAAATGGAACCCGCTTATTCCATTTTTGCTGATCGCTGTTTTAGGAATTGGTCTAACTTTCTTTTTATCAGTAAAAGGACTTGATGACTCTCGGGAGATTGCGAGCGGAGGAGAAAGCAAATCTGCTGAAAAGAAAGATGCAAACGCTTCACCAGAAGAAATTTACAAGGCAAACTGCATCGCATGCCACGGTGAAAATTATGAAGGTGTTTCGGGTCCTAGCTTAAAAGGTGTAGGGGATAAGAAAGATGTCGCTGAAATTAAAACAAAGATCGAAAAAGGCGGTAATGGAATGCCTTCCGGTCTTGTTCCGGCCGATAAGCTGGATGATATGGCAGAGTGGGTGTCAAAAATTAAATAAAAGAACTATTTTTCTCTTTATACATTCACAGGCCGCCGAGATGTTCTCGACAGCCTTTTATTTTTGACTGCTGCGTGCAGACCCGCATCAAAAGAAATAATTTCAAAATCATTTGCTTCAGCTTGGATTCCGGGCTGATTTTTTATATGATAGTAAAGGAAAAAATGATTGAGAAAAGTTGTGATGACAAGTGAACGAATTAAAATTATCTAAACGATTGCAAACAGTAGCGGAGTACATACCGAATGGAGCGGTGATGGCCGATATCGGCTCTGACCACGCCTACCTTCCTTGTTATGCGGTGCTGAATCATAAAGCCAGCGGGGCGATTGCCGGAGAAATAACAGACGGCCCATTTTTGTCTGCAAAGCGGCAGGTTGAAAAATCAGGCTTAAACTCGCACATTTCTGTAAGGCAGGGAGACGGACTGGAAGTGATTAAAAAAGGTGAAGCTGATGCCATTACGATTGCCGGAATGGGCGGGGCTTTGATCGCTCACATTTTAGAAGCGGGCAAAGACAAATTAACGGGGAAGGAACGGCTCATTTTACAGCCGAATATTCATGCTGTTCATATCAGGGAGTGGCTTTATAAAGAAAGATATGCGCTGATAGATGAGGTAATCCTTGAAGAGGACGGAAAGTGCTATGAGGTGCTGGTGGCAGAAGCGGGAGACAGGGATGCGGCTTATGACGGTATTTCTTTATCAGCCGGGATGCTCGTTGGCCCTTTCTTGGCAAAAGAAAAAAATGCTGTCTTTTTGAAAAAGTGGACACAAGAGCTTCAGCACACTCAAAGCATTTATGAACAGATCAGCCAAGCGGCGGATACAGAGCAAAACAAACAAAAATTAAAGGAGCTCGCCGATCGAATGGAGCTGTTAAAGGAGGTAATCGATCATGGCTAAAAGTGTAAATGGGCAGCAGATCATCCAGCTGTTTGAACAATTTTCCCCGAAAGCCTATGCGGTTGAAGGAGATAAAATCGGCCTGCAAATCGGCACCTTAAACAAACCAATTAAAAATGTGATGGTTACACTTGATGTGTTAGAGAGCGTTATCGATGAAGCGATTGAAAAAGAGGTTGACTTGATTATTGCACACCATCCACCAATTTTCCGGCCGCTAAAGCATATTTCAACAGATCAGCCTGCCGGAAGGTTAATTGAAAAGTGTTTGAAGCATGATATTGCTGTTTATGCAGCTCATACAAATTTAGACGTTGCGGACGGCGGTGTGAATGATTTGCTTGCTGAAGCATTAGAGCTGAGTGAGACGGAAGTGCTGGCACCTACTTATACGGATCCTCTGAAAAAGCTGGCAGTTTACGTGCCGAAGGAATATGAAGAGCAGGTCAGAGCCGCGCTCGGAAATGCGGGGGCCGGCCATATCGGTGAATACAGCCATTGCGCGTTTTCATCTGAAGGAATCGGCAGCTTTAAGCCATTGGACGGAGCTAAGCCTTTTATCGGTGAAGTGGGAGAGCTTGAGCTTGTTCATGAAGTAAGGCTTGAGACTGTATTTCCTAAAAGCGTCGAAAAGGCTGTTATCAATGCAATGATAAAAAGCCATCCATATGAAGAAGTCGCTTACGATATCTATCCTGTCGAACAGACTCCCGCCGAAAAAGGGCTCGGCCGTGTCGGAACCCTTAAAAATGAGATGACGCTCAAGGAATTCGCTTTATTTGTGAAAGACAAGCTTGACGTCAATGGTGTCAGAATGGTTGGGGATGCTGACAGCATGGTGAAAAAAGTAGCTGTTCTTGGCGGAGATGGAAACAAGTATATTCATCATGCAAAACGAAAGGGAGCCGATGTTTACGTCACAGGAGATTTATACTTCCATGTGGCCCATGATGCGATGATGCTTGGCCTAAATGTGGTTGATCCGGGCCATTACGCGGAAAAAATCATGAAAGAAGGCGTCACGAGAAAACTTACATCAATGTGTAATGATAAAAAGTTTGGCGTGAATATCTTTGTTTCTGAAACAGATACAAATCCATTTACATTTCTATAAAAAAACTGAGGCTTTTACAGCCTCAGTTTTTTGCTTTTACTTTTGGAAGTATTTTTTTGAGCGGTATATTATGTTCAGTTGTCCAAGTTGATGGATCTTCGTGATCAAACTGCTCTAAAAAGCGAATGACTTCTTTTGTGATCGGCGTCGGTGTTGAAGCTCCCGCTGTAACTGCAACGGTATTAACGCCTTTCAGCCATTCGAGCTTCAATTCGCTTAAGTCGCCGATCCGGTATGCTTTTGTCCCGGCTATTTCCTCTGACACTTGAGCAAGCCTATTTGAATTGTTGCTTTTCGGGTCTCCGACAACGATTGTTAAGTCCGCTTTTTTTGCCTGCTCTGATACAGCTTCCTGCCGCACTTGAGTAGCGAGGCAAATCTCTTGGTGATATTCGACATGAGGATATTTTTCTTTGACAAGCTCCATAATGTCGTGAACATCCCATTGAGACATTGTTGTTTGATTCGTCACGATTAACTTCTCAGATTGGATATCAAGGTTCTTTACATCTTCTTCTGTTTCAACTAAGTGAACGATCTCCGGCGCTACGCCAACGGCTCCCTCAGGCTCTGGATGCCCTTTTTTGCCGATATAGATCACGTGATATCCTTTTTCTTTCATCTCTAAGATTAGATTATGAGTTTTTGTCACATCCGGACATGTAGCATCAATTGCGACTAACCCTTTTTCTTCTGCGATTCTTCTGACTTCGGGAGAAACACCGTGCGCAGTGAAAATGACAGTTCCTTTGTCAACCTGCTTTAAGATGTCCAGACGGTTAGAGCCGTCCAATGTAAAAATCCCTTCCTCTTCAAACGCATCAGTGACGTGTTTATTATGAACAATCATCCCGAGTATATAGATGGGTCTTGGCAAGCTTTTATCTAGCGACGCATTTTTGGCAATGACCATAGCATCAACAACACCATAGCAATAGCCGCGCGGTGAAATTTTAATTACGTCCATTTTCGGTTGTCCTCCAATACTGAAGTGAGTAAAGGCAATATAAAAAGCCGTAATCAAACGGCTCTATTCTTGCATTCTTCTGATCTCATTATAGCCAATCTCACTTAAGATATCAAAGAATGTTAAATATATAATCTCGGTTTTGAACTGCCTGATGTTCTTTTCGGAGCAGGAGAGGCAGCTTCCTTTTTCTTCGGGGCAGATGTTTTTAATTCTTGTTCTTTATTGTCAGTTGTTTTAGATTTCTTTGGGAGAGAAGAACTTTTTGGTTTTGATTTTTTGTTCCCATCTGAGGTTTTTGTTTCAGTCTCTTTTTCTTTTTCTGATGATTCTTCTGAAACGGATTGTTTTTCACTTTCCTCATTGGCCTCTGTCTCAGTATCATCACTTTTACTTAATTGGCTGTACAGCTTCATCATTGCTGGCAGATTGCGGACTAATGGGCCGTACTGCTGGATCATAGGGGTGACTTGCTGCGCCATGCCGAGTACTTTTTGCACATTTCCAAGCATACTGGATAATGATGCAGGATTGGCAATATTTTGAATGCCTTGCAGGCCAGCACCTCCGCTCGCTGCTGCACCTGCTCCTGGAATTCCGGGAACCCCGGCGCTGCCAGCGCCTCCTCCGCCGGGGAGGAACCTTGACAGCATTCCTTTTAAGCCTCCGCCTGCACCTGCACCATTTCTCGCTCCGGCATTTGCCTGAGGAAGAAATTGTCCGGCTTGCTGAAAACCTTGCTGCTGTGCTCCAAATGAAGGTCCTCGCATATTAGGCGGTCTTCTGCCCATCATTCGCTGATTTGGCATGGGGCGGGGCGGTCCGGGCTGTGGGTAATTTCTCATTGGCTGCTGCGGTGAAAACATACTTGTACCTCCTTTCAGCTCTCTCTGCTATTAGAATATGCATGGGCTGCGGTATTTGCTTTACATAACTGAATAAAACAAACGCCTTGCAAACGTGGTGTTTTTAAGCAAAATCGGGTATAATGTGATGATGGACACATAATGTGCCGCTTTAAGGAGCTGGGAAAAATGAAAGAAACGAAATTTGAACTTTATGAATTGAAACCATTTATTATAGATGCAGTACATCGCCTTGGTTTTTACGAACCGACTGATATCCAGAAAAGGCTGATTCCTGCAGTGTTAAAAAAAGAAAGCGTCATCGGCCAGTCTCAGACGGGTACTGGAAAGACTCACGCTTATTTACTGCCTTTATTAAACAAAATCGATCCTGCTAAGGATGTCGTTCAGGTAGTCATTACGGCTCCGACAAGAGAGCTTGCCAACCAGATTTATCAGGAAGCGCTTAAAATCACGCAGGGTGAAGAAGGAAGTCAGATTCGCTCGAAATGTTTTATCGGAGGCACTGATAAACAAAAATCAATTGATAAATTGAAAATACAGCCGCATCTTGTTGTCGGTACACCTGGACGGATTGCTGACTTAATCAAAGAACAGGCGTTAAGTGTTCATAAAGCGGAATCTCTTGTTATTGATGAAGCGGATTTAATGCTGGACATGGGATTCCTTGCAGATGTAGATTACATCGGTTCCCGCATGCCTGAGGATCTGCAAATGCTTGTGTTCTCAGCGACCATACCGGAAAAGCTGAAACCATTCTTGAAGAAATACATGGAAAATCCGAAATACGCCCATGTGGAGCCAAAACAGGTGACTGCTGCGAAAATCGAGCATATCCTCATTCCTTCGAAACATCGTGACAAGGACAAGCTCCTTTTTGACATCATGTCGCATCTGAATCCATACCTGGGGATTGTGTTTGCCAACACGAAAAATACGGCTGACCATATTGCCCAGTATCTGACTGGCAAAGGCATGAAAATCGGCTTGCTGCACGGCGGATTAACACCACGTGAGCGGAAAAAAGTCATGAAGCAGATCAATGATTTGGAATTCACATATATCATTGCAACTGACCTTGCCGCAAGAGGTATTGATATTAAAGGTGTCAGCCATGTTATCAACTATGAGCTGCCGGATGATCTCGATTTCTATGTTCACCGTGTGGGCAGAACGGCTCGTGCCGGCTCATCAGGACAAGCGATGACCATTTATGAGCTTACTGATGAGGATGCATTAGTAAGACTTGAAAAAATGGGCATCGAATTTGAGTACTTAGAGCTTGAAAAGGGCGAATGGAAAAAAGGCGATGACCGTCAGCGCCGCAAAAAACGTAAAAAAACGCCGAATGAAGCGGATGAAATTGCTCATCGTCTCGTGAAAAAGCCGAAGAAGGTTAAGCCTGGGTATAAAAAGAAAATGAGCTATGAGATGGAGAAAATCAAGAAAAAACAGAGAAGAAACCAATCTAAGAAAAGAAAGTAGGGGAACCTGTTGCTGAGAATAGGCTCACACGTCTCTATGAGCGGAAAACATATGCTTCTGGCTGCAAGCCAGGAAGCAGTCTCTTATGGGGCGAATACGTTTATGATCTATACAGGCGCACCGCAAAATACGCGCCGAAAGAAAATTGAAGACTTAAATATAGAAGCAGGCCGGGCACATATGCAAGAAAACGGCATTGACGAGATTATCGTACACGCGCCTTATATTATTAATATTGGCAACACGACAAATCCGTCCACTTTTGAGCTGGGTGTTGATTTTCTTCGTTCAGAAATTGAACGGACAGCGGCCATCGGAGCGAAGCAAATTGTCCTTCATCCTGGCGCTCACGTAGGGGCAGGAGCTGAAGCCGGCATCAAAAAAATTATTGAAGGCTTAAATGAAGTGATTGATCCGAATCAAAATGTCCAGATTGCATTAGAAACAATGGCTGGAAAAGGATCAGAATGCGGCAGAAGCTTTGAGGAGCTTGCGCAGATTATCGAAGGCGTTACACACAATGAGCAGCTGTCAGTGTGCTTTGACACGTGCCATACACATGATGCCGGGTATAACATTGTCGAAGACTTTGACGGAGTGCTAAATGAGTTCGATAAAATCATTGGCATTGACCGTATTAAAGTGCTTCATATCAATGACAGCAAAAATGTCAAAGGTGCGAGAAAAGACCGCCATGAAAATATTGGCTTTGGTGAAATAGGTTTTGACGCACTGCAATATGTTGTTCACCATGAGCAGTTAAAAGACATTCCAAAAATTCTTGAAACACCATACGTCGGTGAAGATAAAAAGAACAAAAAACCGCCATACCGTTTTGAGATTGAAATGCTGAAAGAAAAACAATTTGATGATACATTGCTTGAAAAGATTTTACAGCAATAAAAAATGGGGGATAACACCCCCATTTTTTAGCTTGTAAATTGTTTGAATAGTTCATTAACTGTTTGAGCTGTTTCTTTCGATGTAATCGTCTCTACTTGTTTCAGCAGCCGCATTCGTTCACTCTCATTAAAGATGTTTACATTTTTCCCGGATAACAGGTTCGCTACTTCAACGGCCTGCGATCTTGTTAAGCTGATTCCGTATTGTTTTGAGTACTTCAGCAAATCATCAGCAGTAGCCTGATTAAGCCGCTGCAAAATAATTCTTTGAAATAAAATCATCGGTCATTCCACCTCCAGACTTAATGTATGGGCAAATCAGTAAAATGTGTCAGTGTTTAATGGTAAAATAGATTTATAATGTATTTAAAATAGTTATTGCAGGAAAGGAGATTTTATGACCCCAACAAAACAACATAAGAAAGAAACATTTACCCATTTTATTTTCAGGGTCTTTATGATTCTGGTAGGAGCTGCATCTGCGGCTGTAAGTATTGAATTATTTTTAATCCCCAATGATTTTATTGATGGCGGGATTATCGGTGTATCTCTTATTTTAGACCACCTCTTTATGTCAAACCCCTTTCTGAATTTCGCTTTTTTCGTTGTCATATTAAATATTCCTTTTATGATCTTCGGATATAAATATATCGGTAAGACCTTTCTAGTCTCTACGTTTATAGGGATTGTCGGGCTTGCCGTTATTGAATCCTCACTTCACCATGTAGAAGCCATTACAACCCAGCCTATTTTGGCTACTGTGTTCGGAGGTCTTTTACTCGGCTTTGGCGTCGGGCTTGTTATTCGAAATGGAGGTTCAATGGATGGTACAGAAATTCTCGGTATTTTGCTGACCAAAAAACTCCCGTTTTCTGTAGGTGAGTTCGTTATGTTCATCAATGTGTTCATTTTCATTTGGGCAGTTTTTGTGTTCGGTCCTGAGCAAGCGATGTACTCATTCATGACTTATTATATTGCGATGAAAACGATTGATGCCGTGATCCAAGGGCTTGATGAAACAAAAGCTGTCATTATTGTGTCTGAGCAGTATGATGAGATTTCCGACGCGATTTTGCACCGTCTCGGTCGGGGCACAACGAAGCTGAAGGGGAAAGGCGGATATACGGACGAAGAAAAAGACGTAATTTACGCGGTTGTCACAAGGCTGGAAGTGACAAAGCTCAAATCGATCGTGTTTGAAGTTGATCAAAATGCATTCATAACAATTATGAATACTCATGAAACGAGAGGCGGAAAATTCAAAAACGCAATCCACTAGGCTTTCATTTACTTTTATTCATTTTATGGGTATAATTTTATCTGCAGTAAAGAAAATGGCTTGCTGGACAGACAGCTGCCATTTTCTTTTTCATACATGTGATACGTTCTTAAGCAAAGCGAAAAGGGGGACCCTTCATGAACGTACAAGAAGCGCTGAACCTACTAAAAGAAAACGGATATAAATATACAAACAAACGGGAGGATATGCTGCAGCTTTTTGCTGATTCAGACAGATATCTTACCGCTAAAAACGTACTGTCTGCACTGAATGATGATTATCCAGGCTTAAGCTTTGATACAATCTACAGAAATCTTTCTTTATATGAAGAACTTGGGATTTTGGAAACAACTGAGCTGTCCGGTGAAAAGCTCTTCCGATTTAAGTGTTCATTCACCCATCACCACCATCATTTTATTTGTCTTGCCTGCGGCAAAACAAAGGAAATTGAATCATGTCCGATGGACAAGCTTTGTGATGATTTGGATGGCTATCAGGTCAGCGGACATAAATTTGAGATTTACGGCACATGCCCTGATTGTACAGCGGAAAACCAAGACAACACTACTGCGTAAAATGCGTATATATGAAAAAGGGGCCCGGTTTGGGCTCCTTTTTCAGTTATTGACGCGTATTAAGTGATGCTTGTTGTTGTTCATCCATTGAACGGCTTCTAGCCAGTTGTTTACTCTGATGATGTTTGAATCAATCGGAAGCTGATTATAAGGGGAATTGAACAAAATCACCGGTATCCCGGCTTCTTTCGCAATCATCATGGCGTTACCGTGATGATCCTCAAAAAACAGGTCGATGTTATGATTCTTGACCGCTTCAACTTTGTGATGACCGCCAACGAGTTCGATGTGGTCATAATGAATGTTTTGTCTGTCAAACCATTCATAGGTAATATCAGTTAAATGAGTCCGTCTCGCTGTAATATAAATAAGCTTGTGCTCCTCTTTGAGAAGATCAAGTGACTGTTTCGCATGCTGTGCAAGCAATGCTTCCTTATATATGATCGCTTCATTTTGATTCATCCAATCCCAAAATTCTTCCTGGGTAATGTTTAACAGCTTTGTTAAATCATAATCCGTCATATCGTTTAATGAAATGGAAAGATTAAACGAACGGTTCAAATAAGGGACGAATGTATCCTGAGCCGTGATTGTGCCGTCAATATCTATTCCTAAGCGTAACATGCCCACACTCCTTCAGTTTCATCCCTTCAAGTGTAACATAAACAATTGACATTAACAGAAAAGTTTAGCAAACATGAATCAGGCAAAATGGATCAAACTATAAAAGCTCCTTTAATAAAACAGAAGGGGGAATTGAAGGTGGCAAACGATTACGAAAAGCGTGATAACAACAGTTACTATGTTGATCATGGATCTGAAGGGACAAATATTACCCGTGACAATGACGGTTTTTTTGAGGAAACAGCTGCTGAAATCGCAGAGCCTTATCGTGCTGCTGACCGCAGCAATGACCAAGACAATGATCGCAGCGGCGGCAATGTCAATGAAGGACGGGGAATAGGATATATCGCTTTAGCCTTGTCTATTATTTCATTGTTTGTACTGCCTGTTTTATTGGGAGCTGCCGGTATTATTGTCGGCTATATCGCAAGAAGAAGAGGTGCTCAAGGCCTTGGCGCCTGGGCAATGGGTATCGGTGTCGTTTCATTAGTGCTTGGAATATTTATTATTCCATTTTTCTAACACAAAAAAGCTTGACGGGTTCCCGTCAAGCTTTTTGTGTTTCTTCTTTTAATTTTGCTTTTTCAGCTTCAAGTTTTGCGTAGTGTTCCTCAGCAAGAATGTCAATTTCTTTTTTGAGTTCTTCTACCATCGTTTCCTCTGGAACCTTACGGACAATTTTCCCTTTCCGGAACAGCAGTCCTTCACCGCGTGCGCCGGCGATTCCGATATCAGCTTCTCTCGCTTCACCAGGTCCGTTTACAGCGCAGCCGAGAACAGCAACTTTAATCGGCGCTTTTATCTTAGAAATATACTCTTCCACTTCATTGGCAATGCTGATTAGATCAATTTCAATACGGCCGCAAGTCGGGCATGAGATGAGCGTGGCAGCATTGGAGGCTAAGCCGAAAGATTTCAGAAGCTCCCTTGCTACTTTTACCTCTTCTACAGGGTCTGCGCTTAGTGAAATGCGCATGGTGTTCCCGATGCCTTTGCTTAAAATGGCGCCGAGTCCTGCTGCGCTCTTTACTGTGCCGGCAAACAGTGTTCCTGACTCGGTGATCCCGAGGTGAAGCGGGTAGTCAAACGCTTTCGCCGCTTTTTCATAAGCCTCGATTGCAAGGTTCACGTCAGAGGCCTTCATGCTGACAATAATATCGTGAAAATCAAGATCCTCAAGAATTTTAATGTGATGAAGTGCGCTTTCTACCATTCCATCGGCAGTCGGATAACCGTATTTTTCTAAAATGCGTTTTTCCAATGAACCGGCGTTTACTCCGATTCTGATCGGAATGCCTTTGTCTTTGGCCGCTTTAACAACCGCTTCAACTTTTTCGCGCCGGCCGATGTTGCCGGGGTTGATTCGGATTTTATCTGCGCCGCCTTCAATGGCTTTCAACGCAAGTTTATAATCGAAATGTATGTCAACAACGAGAGGAATGGAAATGCGCTTTTTAATATCCGCAATGGCGTTTGCTGCCCGTTCATCCGGACATGCTACCCGAACGATTTGGCATCCGGCTTCAGCCAAACGGTTAATTTCCGCAACCGTTGCTTCTACATCATGTGTTTTCGTTGTTGTCATGCTTTGGATGACAACTTCATTGTTGCCGCCTATTGTTAAAGGTCCCACTTTGACGGGACGCGTTTTTGTACGATGTGTGATTTCACTCACTTGCAATCGCTCCTTAATTGTAGTTGCCGCTTCTAGATATAACAATTCTAGTATGGTTTATGTGAATTTATTTTACAAATTACATTGTAACAGTGTCTTCGCCGAACTGACAAGAAATTAACGTTAAATTAAGGGTAGACCGGGAATTTATACGCTGTTCCCGCTTGAATGGCATTGGCTTTCACATTTGGATTCAGTGCTTCAAAATCCTTTACAATGTCATCCGGAGAACCTGCTGATCCGACTATCGACATAACCGTATCACCCGGTTTTACCTTCACCGTTTTATAAGCCGGTTCTTGTGCAGCCGTTTTTGCTGATGCTTCATAGACAGGGAGGTCCTGAATGGGTATGGTTCCAATTTTAAGGTCATAAAAAAGAATAAAAAGTATAAAAACAATGCTGCATACTAAGGTGAGACGCTTCATCGCTTTTCCTCCCGCATACGAAATTTTATATCATAGTATGCTTGTCCATTTCGATTCATGACAAAAGAAAAGAGACTGCGAATGCAGCCTCGGTTTATACAGCAGCTTTTTTGGACGGAATCTCTTTTAAAACGAGAAACAGGATGACAAAATTGACAAACCAGTTCAGCAAAAATTCACTTGGTACGGTTGCTTCTAATGCCCGCATGATTGTAAAGAATACAGTTGAAAGGGTGATGGAATAAGCAGAAAGCTTCCAGAGCTGATGATAGGATAAATGTTTTTTCTGCGAATTCTTAATGATTAACCCGATAAGCGCTAAAAACGATACTTCAATAAATTTTCCCGCTGCTGTTACGAGAAAAATAAGAGCTGAGAGAACAGTTACAATCATCGCTTTATTTTGGTTTAACCCTGCAATGACATCTTTTTTCTGTAACTCTGACGGCATCATTGAGTAAGACATTTCTTGGGCCTGTCCGTCAATGGCCAAAACAAATTTGTTCTGAAGGATGCCGATCGCGTTTTGCTTTGCTTCAATTTGTTCAGTGCCATAGGAGTCTGTCGGATCGAACACGATAACGAAACCATTTGCTTGAGATTCCGTGGCTTTTTTCTCATTCGTTTGAAGTTTGCCGTTTGAAATTGTGAAATCAGGGAAATCTTTGTTTAAAACAGTTTTAAAGCCGTTCATTGATTTTACGGTCCCTGTACTTACATAATAAGCGGTAGGGATTGCAAACAGGACAGAGAGCAAAAATACATAAAGAATCGCTTTTCCGATTCCTTGAAATCTTGTTTTTGCAATATCACGGGGAGAGTATGTACTTTTAATGAAAAGCTGAAACACATTCACTATCTTCACTTCCTAGCTAAACTAATATATGTTGCTTATTGTATCGTTGCATGCGTGTGAATACAAGGAAGACATGAAGAAGACAGAGTAAAATGGGAGGATGGAAGCTATGGATATGTTGTATTGGCTGTTAATTGCAGCGGTTTTTATCATTGCCTTTATCGGGCTGGTGTATCCTGTTATTCCAAGCGTAGTATTTATTGTTGCCGGATTTGTATTGTACGGATTTTTATTTTCATTCAGTCCGTATTCTTATATGTTCTGGCTTGTTGAGGCAGTTTTTGCCGCAGTATTATTCGCAGCAGATTACGTGTCGAATCTGCTTGGAGTAAAAAGGTTCGGAGGAAGCAAAGCTGCCATATGGGGAAGCACGATCGGTTTATTAATCGGGCCTTTTGTCATTCCGGTTGCAGGGATCATATTGGGTCCGTTTATCGGGGCTGTTTGCGCAGAACTTATCGTCCATCAGAAGGACTTAAAGTCAGCGTTTAAAATTGGCCTCGGCTCACTCATTGGTTTTTTAACAGGGGTTATTGCCAAGGGCATCATACAGCTTTTGATGATCGGATACTTTTTATGGACGGTCCTATAAGAAATGCTGGCGGCAGGTTTAATGGGGCAGATTATCGGTTAAAGTGAAATATGTCCGCTGAAATGAGCCAAATCGTGAGCTTTTTCATTGATTACAAAGCATTCTTTTGTTACATTGAATGAAGAAAGGCTCGCTGTGAAGCGGCATTTCAGTACATATATACTAAGGAGGAATTATCATGGCTTACGAACTTCCAGAATTACCTTATGCGTACGATGCTTTAGAACCGCATATCGACAAGGAAACTATGACTATTCACCATACGAAACACCACAACACATACGTGACAAATTTAAACAAAGCGGTTGAAGGAAACACTGCTCTTGCCAACAAATCAGTTGAAGAGCTTGTTGCAGATCTTGATTCTGTTCCTGAAAACATCCGCACTGCAGTCCGCAACAACGGCGGCGGACACGCGAACCACAAATTATTCTGGACACTTTTATCTCCAAACGGCGGAGGCGAACCGACTGGCGCGCTTGCTGAAGAGATTAACAGTGTATTTGGAAGCTTTGACAAATTCAAAGAGCAATTCGCAGCAGCAGCAGCTGGACGCTTCGGTTCTGGCTGGGCATGGCTTGTTGTGAACAACGGTAAACTTGAAATCACAAGCACGCCAAACCAAGATTCTCCGCTTTCAGAAGGCAAAACGCCTATCTTAGGTCTTGACGTTTGGGAGCATGCTTACTACCTTAACTATCAAAACCGCCGTCCTGATTACATTTCAGCTTTCTGGAATGTTGTAAACTGGGACGAAGTGGCTCGTCTATACAGCGAAGCAAAATAATGGCACAAACAAGGTCCTCATTATGGGACCTTGTTTTTTTATGTCTTCTTTTTACATATCTCGGTTTGAGTGAGACAGACTAAGGGATAGTAAAGGGGAGTCAGTAATGAGCAAACTAAAAAAAGTGATAGGCGATGTAGACGTAAACAAAGGGTTACTCTTTCTGCTGACCATTGGCGGGCTTTACTCGCTGGGAATTGCACTGTCCAATACATTTGTTAATGTGTATCTTTGGAAGCAGTCAGGGAAATTTATTGATTTGGCGATATATAATTTATCCATTGTGACAATGCAGCCGATAACCTTTTATTTGGCTGGACGGTTAGCCAAAAAAATAGACAGGGTATTCATTTTAAGGTTCGGCGTCATTTTTTTAGCTGCCTTTTATTTAAGTGTGCTTTTAGCCGGAGAAACGGCGGCCAGCCGCCTCGTGCTAATCGGCGCGGTGCTCGGAGTTGGCTATGGCTTTTATTGGCTAGCGTTTAACGTGCTGACCTTTGAAATAACAGAGCCGGATACACGAGACTTTTTCAACGGGTTTATGGGCATTCTGTCTTCCTCTGCAGGAATGATCGGCCCGATTGTAGCCGGATTCGTGATCTCAAGGCTTGAAAATAATACGGGTTATACAGTGATTTTCAGTCTCTCCCTCAGTTTATTTGCCCTGGCTGTCGTGATGAGCTTTTTCTTAAAACGGAGAGAATCAAAGGGCCGTTTTATGCTGAGCAAAGTATTTGGAGAGCGCCATAGCAATATGAATTGGCGGAGAATCACGAATGCGCATTTTTTTCAGGGTTTGAGAGAAGGGATTTTTGTCTTTTTAATCAGTGTGTTTGTATTTATTGAGACAAACAGCGAGCTTGCTCTCGGTACATTCGGTCTTGTCAATTCAGCTGTTTCCTTCTTTGCCTACTACTTTGCATCCAGGCTGATTAAGAAAAAGGCGAGAAAAAAATCGATTTTGCTGGGCGGACTTATTTTGTATGGCGCGCTGTTTTTGATTCTGTTCCATATGAGCTTTTCGACATTATTAACGTACGGCGTTTTTATTGCCATCGGCTATCCTCTGTTGCTTGTGCCATATGTATCACTTACATATGATGTGATAGGGCGCGCGAGGCATGCCAGAAAAGCAAGAATTGAATATATCGTGCTTAGAGAAATGTTCTTGAACGCCGGCAGAATTGTTTCCATTTTGTGCTTTCTCCTGATTGTGGCCCTTCTGAAAGAGGATGTGGGAATTCCTTTGTCACTTGCGATATTGGGTATAGGACATCCTTTGATTTATTACTTTGTCAAGGATATTCGTTTTAAGGAGAAAGAAGGGGAAAATGAAACCATGGAAGAAGACGGCCAAAAACGGGTAACAGAACCGACCCTTTTAAAAGGCGAGAGATAATTTTTTTGCCAAAAAGGGGTTATCTGTAGAAAAAAGTCGAAAAAACCTTTAAAATGAAAACTGGCACTCTTACTTGAGTGTCTTTTCTTTCTGTAAATAGAAAAGGTGATGTTATGAGGAGAAATAAACCAAAAAAGCAAAATCATAAAGAGAAAAAGAAGTCGCTTCCGATCCGGCTGAATATTTTATTTTTAGCTGCCTTTGTTATATTTACCTGGATTATTGTGGAACTGGGCATCAAGCAGATCGTGCAAGGTGATGATTACAAAAACCAAGCGAATAAGCAGGAACAAAGTGAAGTCAGCTCAGCGGTACCACGCGGGAAAATTTATGATCGAAACTTTAATGCCATTGTGACAAATAAGGCTTTAAATGCAATCACATACACGAGATCTAAATCGACCACGCAAGAACAGCGCTTAAAGATCGCAAAAAAGCTGTCTGACATGATCAAAGTCGATACAAAAAAAGTAACAGAACGGGATAAAAAAGATTATTGGATTTTGACTAGACCGAAAGAAGCGAAAAAGCTCATTAGCTCTAAAGAAAGACAGCAGGTTGAAGACAAAAAAATATCCGATGACGATTTATACCAGCTTCAGCTAAAACGGATTACTGATAAGCAGCTGAATGAATTGACGGATAAAGATATGCAGATCCTTGCTATCAAAAGACAGATGGATTCGGGCTATGCATTGACCCCTCAATATATCAAAAACGAAGATGTATCAGCGAAGGAAATGGCAGTGGTAAGTGAACATTTAGACGAACTGCCAGGTGTTGATGTCACGTCCGATTGGGAACGTGAATATCCTTATAAAAACCTTCTTCGCTCAGTGCTCGGAAGTGTTTCCAGCTCTAATGAAGGATTGCCGTCCAACTTGCTCGACCATTATCTGTCGCTTGGCTACAGCCGTAATGACAGGGTCGGAAAAAGCTATTTGGAATACCAATACGAAAGCCTTCTGCAGGGCCAAAAAGCCAAAGTCGAAAATATCACAGATTCAAACGGCAATGTCACGGGAACGAAAACCGTTTCTGAAGGTAAAGCCGGTAAAGATCTCGTGCTTACGATTGACATTGATTTGCAAAAAGAAGTGGAAAAAATCATTGAGAAGAACCTCAAATCTGCTAAAGCAAGACCAAGCACGCAATTGTTAGACCGGGCATTCGTTGTCATGATGGACCCAAGAAACGGTGAAGTGCTTTCAATGGCGGGCAAGCAGATTAAACAAGAAAATGGGAAATATAAAATTGATGATTACGCTTTAGGTACAATGACGTCATCTTACGCCATGGGTTCAGCAGTCAAAGGGGCAACAGTCTTGACAGGCCTTCAAACCGGTGCCATCAACCTGAATACAGTTTTTCAGGATGAACCATTGTATATCGGTCAGGATAAAAATGGTAAAAAATCCTGGACTACTTTAGGACCTGTTAACATTCAAAGAGCCTTAGAGCAGTCTTCCAACGTATTTATGTTTAAAACAGCGATCGCGCTCGGAAAAGGTGAATATAAACCGCACCAAGCTTTACCGATTGATACGACGGCCTTTGATACGTTCCGTAATTATTTCAGCCAATTTGGATTAGGTGTCAAAACTGGAATTGATCTTCCGAATGAAATGACAGGCTATAAAGGAACAGACAGATTGACGGGATTCTTGCTTGACTATGCGATCGGGCAATACGACACATATACACCGCTGGAACTTGCGCAATACGTATCAACGATTGCAAACGGCGGATATCGCTTAAAGCCTCAGCTTGTAAAGGAAGTCAGAGAACCTGATGCTAAAAGAGGGATCGGTGCTGTCGTACAATCCGTTCAGCCGGAAGTGCTGAATAAAATCGACATGAAGAGTGAATACATTAAAGAGGTTCAGGCCGGATTCAGACGGGTGATGACAAAAGGGACAGCTGCCAGCCAATTTGCTTCAGCGTCCTATCAGCCTGCCGGCAAAACAGGAACAGCACAATCGTTCTATGATGGACCTGATAAATCAAAAACAGGAACAGCGACTTATAATACGACACTTGTTGCCTATGCACCGGCTGATAATCCTGAGATTGCGATCTCTGTAGTAGTCCCTTGGGCTTATATTGATTACAGCGCTAAATATACCATTACAAACGAAATCGGCAGGGAAGTAATGGATAAATATTTTGAGCTGAAATCGAAGCAGGACAAAGAAGATACTCAGCAAAAGAATAAAGACAAAATTGAAGAAAATGCAGAAAACACAACGTCTTCTGATAACTAAAAAGAAACGCTCACATGATGTGGGCGTTTTTTTTATACAAAAAAACGCACTGATTTACAAAACCTTAACATTCGGTTCAAACCCTTTTTACATAGAACCTTTACTCTATACGTGTAGGACAAATTACACATTATACGCAGGGGGAATTCAGGAAATGAAAAAAAACAAATTGGTGCTTATGCTTCTGATGGCTGCTTTTATGATGATTGCAGCTGCATGCGGAAATGCAGGAGAAAGTAAAAAATCGAATAGCGATTCTGCAAAAGGAGAAGAAAAGGCATCAGGTTCTTTAACCATTTCTGGTTCATCGGCCATGCAGCCACTAGTACTTGCAGCCGCGGAAAAATTTATGGAAGAAAACCCTGATGCTGATATACAGGTACAAGCTGGCGGTTCTGGAACAGGGCTTTCTCAAGTCTCTGAAGGAGCTGTTCAGATCGGGAATTCAGACGTTTTTGCTGAAGAAAAAGAAGGCATCGATGCAAAAGCGCTTGTCGATCATCAAGTCGCTGTAGTTGGTATGGCAGCAGCTGTAAACCCTGATGCTGGTGTGAAGGATATTTCAAAAGATGAATTGAAAAAAATCTTCACTGGCAAAATTAAAAACTGGAAAGAGCTCGGCGGCAAAGACCAAAAGATTACACTTGTAAACCGTCCTGATTCTTCCGGCACACGTGCTACATTTGTGAAATATGCGCTTGACGGAGCGGAGCCTGCAGAAGGCATTACTGAAGATTCCTCCAACACGGTGAAAAAAATCATTGCTGATACTCCGGGAGCGATTGGATATCTTGCATTCTCATATTTAACAGATGACAAAGTAACTCCTCTATCTATTGACGGTGTTAAACCTGAAGCGAAAAATGTAGCAACTGGCGAGTATCCGATCTGGGCATATCAGCATTCTTATACAAAAGGTGAAGCGACAGGTTTAGCTAAAGAATTTCTTGATTATCTAAAGAGTGAAGACATTCAAAAAAGCATTGTTACTGACCAAGGCTACATTCCGGTTACTGATATGAAAGTGACACGCGATGCCAACGGGAAGCAAAGCTGATCTTAATAAAAAGAGGAGTGCGGGGACAACCGTTTCTCCTCTTAACACATTCATAGGAGTGTAAAACAATGATAAACAATAGAGAAAATATGTCTGTGAGCGAGCGTTTAATCAGCTCAAGGCAAAATCGGCAATTGGATGAAGTTCGGGGAAGAATGATTGTGACAGCATGTGCGCTGATTATGATTGCGGCATCTGTTGCGATCACCATTTTCCTCGGCGTGAAGGGGCTGCAATCTTTTCTTGTAAATGGTGTAAGCCCAATTGAATTCTTAACGAGCTTAAATTGGAATCCTACAGATACTGATCCGAAATACGGAGTGCTGCCATTTATTTTTGGCTCATTTGCAGTAACGATTCTTTCTGCTCTAATCGCTGCGCCGCTTGGCATTGCAGGTGCGATTTTTATGACAGAGATTGCCCCGAATTGGGGAAAGAAAGTGTTGCAGCCGGTGATTGAGCTTTTAGTCGGTATTCCATCTGTTGTTTATGGATTCATAGGTCTTACAGTATTGGTGCCGTTTATCGCCCAGTTCAAATCGAGCGGAACAGGGCACAGTTTATTGGCGGGAACGATTGTCCTTTCCGTCATGATTCTGCCGACGATCACATCGATTTCTGCTGATGCAATGGCTTCTCTTCCGAAGAGTTTACGAGAGGGTTCTTACGCGCTTGGTGCGACAAGATGGCAGACGATCAGAAAAGTACTTGTGCCTGCAGCTTTTCCAACATTGATGACAGCTGTTGTGTTAGGCATGGCTCGGGCGTTCGGCGAAGCTTTGGCTGTTCAGATGGTCATTGGAAATACAAGAGTATTGCCGGAAAGCCTGTTTGACACTGCGGGAACGCTGACAACGATCATCACGCTGAATATGGGCCACACCACATACGGAAGCGTTGAAAACAATACGCTGTGGTCAATGGGGCTTGTGCTTCTGGTGATGTCATTCTTGTTCATCCTGCTTATTCGCTACTTGTCATCTAGGAGGAAAGTGTAATGAACCGCAAAATAACAGATAAACTGGCGACCGGAATGTTTGGTTTGTGTGCAGCCATTATCGCTGCCATTTTAGTAGGTTTGTTTTCCTATATTATTATAAACGGTGTTTCTCAGCTCAGTTTTCAATTTATTACAACAAAATCGAGCGCCATTGCAGCTGGAGGAGGCATACGAGATCAGCTGTTTAACTCCTTTTATATTTTGTTTATTACAATGCTGATTACAATCCCGCTCGGTGTGGGCGGCGGAGTCTTCATGGCTGAATACGCGCCTAATAACAAAGTAACTGACTTCATCAGAACATGTATAGAGGTGCTTTCATCTCTTCCGTCTATTGTCATTGGGATGTTTGGATTATTGATGTTTGTCAACTTAACAGGCTGGGGATATACGATCATAGGCGGAGCGCTTGCGTTAACTGTTTTTAACCTTCCTGTCATGGTGCGTGTGACAGAAGACGCGATCCGTTCAGTCCCTAAAGATCTGAAGGAAGCCTCTCTCGCTTTAGGTGTATCACGCTGGCATACCGTAAAAACAGTTTTAATTCCAAGTGCGATTCCTTCTATCATCACAGGAGCAATTTTAGCGTCAGGAAGGGTGTTCGGGGAAGCGGCCGCATTATTATTTACGGCAGGCCTGACAACACCGCGTCTTAATTTTACGGAGTGGAACCCGTTTTCGGAAACATCACCGCTTAATATTTTCAGGCCCGCTGAAACACTTGCGGTCCACATTTGGAACGTCAATACACAAGGAATGATTCCGGATGCTGAAGCGATTGCCAACGGTGGTTCTGCCGTGCTGGTGATTTCTGTTCTTGTGTTTAATCTCGCGGCGAGATGGCTTGGCACGATGATCTACAAAAAGCTTACGGCAAATTAGAACGGAAAGAGGCGAAAAACATGTCTGAACAAATGGTAAAAGAAAAACCTGAGCGAGCTGTTATTGTTCCGAAGCAGAATCACGTGCTTGAGGTCAAAGATCTGTCCATTTATTACGGAAATAAACAAGCCGTTCATCATGTAAACATGGATATTGAAAAAAATGCGGTGACTGCTTTAATTGGGCCGTCGGGATGCGGAAAATCTACTTTTTTGAGAAATATTAACCGAATGAACGATTTAATTCCATCTGCAAGAGCGGAAGGTGAAATCCTTTATGAAGGATTAAATATATTGGGCGGCAATATTAACGTTGTCAGCTTGAGAAGAGAAATCGGAATGGTTTTTCAAAAACCAAATCCATTTCCGAAATCGATCTATGCGAATATCACACATGCATTGAAATATGCCGGAGAGCGGAATAAAGCTGTTTTAGATGAAATTGTGGAAGAAAGTTTAACAAAAGCGGCCCTCTGGGATGAGGTGAAGGATCGTTTACATTCATCCGCACTCTCGTTATCCGGCGGCCAGCAGCAGCGTTTATGCATCGCGAGAACACTTGCGATGAAGCCGGCTGTTCTTCTGCTTGATGAACCAGCTTCAGCGCTTGATCCGATTTCAAATGCGAAAATAGAGGAATTAATTACAGGATTGAAAAGAGAATACTCAATTATTATTGTCACGCACAATATGCAGCAGGCTCTGCGGGTTTCTGACCGGACGGCATTCTTTTTAAACGGCGAGCTTGTAGAATACGGACAGACCGAACAGATTTTCACGAGTCCGAAAAAGCAAAAGACAGAGGATTATATTAACGGGAAATTCGGATAGGAGGGCGGCAATGAGTATTGCTACCGAAGCTGTAATGAAACAGGAAGTCTATCAAGTCAATGGAATGAACTTATGGTATGGACAGCATCATGCTTTAAAAAATATCAATTTGAGCATTTATGAAAATGAGGTTACGGCGATTATCGGTCCATCCGGATGCGGGAAATCGACCTTTATCAAGACATTGAATTTAATGATTCAAATGACGCCAAATGTAAAGCTTGCAGGTGAGCTGAACTATAATGGCAGCAATATTTTAAAGGATAAAGTGGACATCGTGGATTTACGGAAAAATATCGGCATGGTATTCCAAAAAGGGAATCCGTTTCCGCAATCTATTTTTGATAATGTGGCTTACGGACCGAGAGTCCACGGCACCAAAAATAAGAAGAAGCTTCAGGAAATTGTGGAAAAGTCATTAAAAGACGTGGCGTTATGGGATGAGGTGAAGGATCGATTGCATACGTCCGCTCTTTCGCTGTCAGGGGGCCAGCAGCAGCGTCTTTGCATCGCCAGAGCACTTGCGACCAATCCTGATATTTTGCTGATGGATGAACCGACATCTGCACTAGATCCAATCTCAACGAGAAAAATTGAAGAACTCATTCTAGAGCTGAAAAATAAATATACAATTGTCATTGTCACGCATAACATGCAGCAGGCAGCAAGGGTTTCTGATCAAACCGCCTTTTTCTACATGGGCGAGCTTGTTGAATGCGACAATACGAATAAAATGTTCTCTAACCCGAAGGACCAAAGAACGCTCGATTACATTTCAGGAAAGTTTGGATGAAAAAAACAGGCTGAGTCAGCCTGTTTTTTTATCGTGTTAACGTTTTTACGATCTTTTTGAAACTCATGTCTGATTTTACTTTAAACTCGCCGGCACGAATTTCTTTGTGATAGCCGGCATCAATGACATAGTCATTAAAGTCTTGAGCCGAAGAGATAATGCCCTCTTTTTCAAGAATAGCAGATACATCCGCAGTGCTCATGCCATCTTTAATTTTGAGCTTGTACGTTTTGACTTTGTCTGTTTTCGTGTCTGAGCTGCTGTCATCGGTCAACGATTTCTCTTTTGAATCAAGAAGTTTTTGATATTCATCACGGTTCACAGAAACCATTTTTTTAGAATCAAGGTAATTGTTCACGTCTTGTTCAGTTACTGTTTTATTATCTTTTACAGCAGCGGCCTGATCTTCGTCAGTCAGATAAAAAACAGCTGCAAGAACGGCTGTCGCTAAAATGATGCCGCCAGCAAATGCCTGAATGCCCCGTTTTGTCATACGAGCACCTTCTCATTATCTTTGATAATCGTATTCACGTCTTCCACTGATACATGCTCAGCTTTAGCAATCGCTTCAGCTGACATACCGTTATTATATTTAGAAAGTATTTGTTTAGCGATTTTTTGATTGATGTCGCTCTGCTTTGATTTGCGAATGACAAGGTTTGTTTCCAGTAATTCTTCCTCAAGCACTGTCATTTTCTTTTTGAGCTTGTAAATTTCCTGCATCGCAGAAAGCTGCAGTGTTTCGAGCTCCTGTTCTACATCTTTCATCGGGTCTCTTTGAGAATATGAGAATGCAATTAGCGCTATACTGACGATAAACAACGCAATAATAGCAATTTCCACGTTTCATCACCTTCTATTCTTTTTTTATCCTTCTTTTTTATACCATAAAACCAATAGTTTCTAAAGGAATTCGCGAAAAAAACGAGATTTTGTCGAGAAATCTTTCTTTGCTTCTTCTTTATGTAATGGTTTAATAGGAACACGAAGTGAACGATTGGAAAGGAGAATGTTAGGAGTCCATGGATAAACACCCATTTCCCTATAATATACGACATAAGCTTTCCTTTTTTAGGGACACATTCGACATAATCATTCAAAACGCTCACACCTTGACCGTAAGCTGGGAAATCTCGGAAGAAACAATGCGGCTGGCTGAAGCGGTCCTTTTCGAAAAAACGCAGGATATGATAAAAGAATTGCGCATTGTCATCAAAAGAAAAGACATTGAAGCTGTCAGGACAAAACGCACAACGTATGATAAAGGAGAATGGACGATTAGACAGGCGGCTGGTGATGCTGTATATCGGGCTGAATACAGAATTGTGAATTCAATGAATGTCTCTCTCAAGCTTGCCGGTACAGACGACATCTATCTTGATGAAAATGGGATTCGTCATATAAACAGTTTTCAGATTGAAGAAGCGCACACCAGGTGGGAGGCGCAATTTTCTGCATACACCTGTTATGGGAGAGGGGAAAAAGAACGGTGAACATTCTCATGCTTTCACCCGAACATCCCGATGAGCCGAAAAGCGGGCTCGGTGTCCATTTAAACCGCCTCATTTCCTATTTAAACCCTCATATCAACATTACGGTTTGTACTCCGAGCGGGCAGCTGTTTTCGTATGCGAAGTTTGAAGATTACATAGCTGATGCTAACTTTACAATGGTTCGCCATGTGTTATCACACAATAAACGCTTTGATCTGATTCATGCCCATGATGACACAACTGCCCCTGCCGCCCAGTATTTGAAACAACGGCTTGGCCTTCCGCTTGCTGCGACAATCCACGGTCTTGAAAGCGAAAGGAAGAAGGTGTGCCGAGAAGCCCCACACCCATACAGGCTCATGACCGAACGGCTCCTTATAGAATCCGCTGATGCATTGATCGTATTAAGCACATTTATGAAGCGGTCTCTTGATAAGGCGGCACATAAGAAAATAACCGCTATCCCGAGTCCTGCATCTATGGAGAAAGAGAAGGGGAAAATCCCGAGAAGCATGAATAGAAGATTCCTCTTTTCATATGGAAGGTTTGTTCCGGAAAAAGGATTATCGCAGCTGTTAAAGGTGTTTGCCATCTTGAAGCAGCGTCAGCCTGACCTCTATCTAGTGCTGGCTGGGGAGGGGCCGTCTCTGTCCTGCTATGAGAAATTGGCTGCGGCATATAACCTGAAGGATCGCGTCATGTTTCTGCCGTTTCTAAATAGGAAAGATATCAGAACGTTACTGTCTCACTGTGAAATGGCTGTTTTCCCTAGTTCTTATGAACCGTTTGGGCTTGCCGCGCAAGAAAGCATGGAACAAGGTGTGCTGACTGTCGTTTCTCGGTCAGGTGGTTTTTGTGATTATGCGGTTCATGACAAAACGGCAATCATCGCTGATTTTACGCTCGTACAGGAAGCGGCTGATCTGCTGGACAGTTTTTTAAAAGACCGGGAAAAAGCCCGCCGGATAAAAGAAGCTGGCAGACAACAAGTGTTCAAGCTCCACCACCCCCGACTCATTATGTCATCATATTTGCAGCTTTATGAGCGTATCTTCAATAATTCAGCAATTCATTGAAAAACAGCCTAGCATTCCGTCCATTATAGTGGTATTATATATAAGTCTGAATAAGTAAATGATTTTAGTTTGGAGGGAAAATAATGCGCGTTAATATTACTTTGGCTTGCACTGAATGTGGTGAGCGTAACTATATTTCTAAAAAGAACAAACGCAACAATCCAGACCGCGTTGAATTTAAAAAATATTGCCCACGTGATAAAAAATCTACGTTACACCGTGAAACAAAATAACAGCTTTGCTGTTTGAGGTGTAAGAAAAAAGCCAGAGCTTTGAAAAAGGTTCTGGCTTTTTTTCTATTCCGAGGGGGATGAGAGATGAAATCACAATTAAGAAAAAAGACGCTGGAGGCACTGTCTGCTTTATCAAATGAAGATCTGCTTCAAAAAACGGAACGTATGTATAAGTACTTGTTTTCTCTGCCGGAGTGGCAAAATGCCGGCACCATTGCGGTCACCATCTCCAGAGGATTAGAGATACCGACGCGTCCTGTCATTGAGCAGGCTTGGGAAGAAGGGAAACAAGTTTGCATCCCAAAATGCCATCCGGACACGAAGAAAATGCAATTTCGGACATATAAGACCGATGATCAGCTCGAAACCGTTTACGCCGGACTGCTCGAGCCGGTAATTGAAAAAACAAAAGAAGTAAACCCATCACAAATTGACTTGGTGATCGTTCCAGGTGTTTGTTTTGATGTTAACGGGTTTAGGGTCGGCTTTGGAGGCGGCTATTATGATCGCTATTTAAGTGAATATGAAGGGGAGACAGTCTCTTTGCTTTTGGAGTGCCAGCTGTTTGCGCACGTACCCCGTTTGCCGCATGACATCCCGGTACATAAGCTGATAACAGAGGATCGGATTATTTCTTGTTTTTCATAACTTTCCTGTCCCTTATTCGAGAATAAATAAGGCAGAATAACAAACCCTATTGGCAGGAGGGATATCATGAAAAAACTTTTGATATATGCCATTTTCGCGGTTTCTGCCGTCATGTTTTATCAAAATCGCTACCGTCTTATGAATACTGTACTCAGCCAGCCAGGAATCAGGCGGTCTTTTATCCATTTGTTTTTAAGAATTCCATTTATCCGCAATAAGTTTATACAGCAAGCTTTCTAAAATCCCGTGAAAAACGGGATTTTTTGCTTTCAGTAGGCGTTTCGGAGCGCCAGCTGTTATAATGAAAAAAAAACTATTGGAGCGGTAAACATGTTTTTGCTGGAGTATACATATTGGAAAATTGCGGCGCACCTGGTGAATAGCGGGTATGGCGTCATACAAGCCGGTGAGTCAGATGAAATATGGCTGGAAGCGCCGGACAAGTCCTCTCATGATCTAGTTCGTCTTTATAAGCACGATCTTGATTTCCGTCAAGAAATGGTTAGAGACATCGAAGAGCAGGCCGAACGAGTAGAACGAGTCAGACATCAATTGGGCAGACGAAGGATGAAGCTGCTGAATGTGTTTTTTTCAACGGAAGCCCCTGTTGATGACTGGGAAGAGATTGCAAAAAAAACTTTTGAGAAGGGAACTGTGTCAGTTGAGCCGGCGATCGTTAGAGGAACGATGCTTCGAGATGATCTTCAAGCGGTTTTTCCATCATTTCGTACAGAAGATTGTTCAGAGGAACACGCTTCGTTTGAAAACGCGCAAATGGCGCGAGAACGCTTCCTTTCGCTAGTGCTGAAACAAGAAGAACAGAGAAAAACTGAAGCGGCGGTTTTTCAAAACGGAAAACCGACTTTTACATATTTATTTATTGCGCTTCAGATCCTGATGTTTTTCTTGCTCGAAATAAACGGAGGCAGCACTAATACGGAGACACTGGTGGCTTTTGGAGCAAAAGAAAACAGCCTGATTGCACAAGGAGAATGGTGGCGGCTTCTGACACCGATCGTGCTTCACATCGGCATAGCGCATTTAGCTTTTAATACGCTGGCTTTATGGTCGGTTGGTACAGCGGTTGAGCGGATGTATGGATCGGGGAGATTTTTGCTGATTTATCTGGCTGCTGGCATTACGGGTTCGATTGCGAGTTTTGTGTTCAGCCCGTATCCTTCGGCAGGGGCATCAGGAGCCATATTCGGATGCTTAGGTGCATTACTGTATGTTGCTTTGTCTAATCGAAAAATGTTTTTAAGAACTATAGGAACCAATATTATTGTCATTATTATCATCAATCTGGGCTTTGGTTTTGCGGTTTCGAATATTGATAATTCAGGACATATCGGCGGCTTGATTGGCGGCTTTTTCGCTGCAGCAGCACTGGGGTTGCCTAAAGCCGGAGCCTTTGGAAAAAGATTGTTGTCAGCGGTTTTGCTGATTGCTTTGGCTGTTGGATTTTTATATTACGGATTGCATTCGCCTTCACACCAGGAGTCAGCGCTGATTCAGCAGGCAAGCGAGCTGTATCAGGAAGGAAAGTATGAAGAAGTAACAGAATTGCTGAACGGAGAAGCAGCGCAAAAAGATGCCTCTGCCGATCTTTTGAAAATTCTTGCTGTTTCTGATATTCAAATCGGCGAATATGATCAGGCGGTTTCCCTTTTGGAACGAGCAGTGAAAAAAGAACCTAAAGACCATGCTTCCTATTACAATTTAGCGTTATTGTATGCGGAAAAAAATGAGCTTGCACAAGCAGAAAAGGCCATCCAGACGGCTGTGAAACTGAAGCCGAAGGAGCAGCGCTACAAGGAGCTGCAGCGGCAAATTGAAAACAATAAAGAATCATAGAGGTGGAATATGGAAAGGAAGCTGGCTTTTTTGTCAGCGTTTTCTTCTTGACTGACCGCTTCCTTATGAATACGCTTATGATAGTTAAGTTCAAGAAATGGTGAGGAAAATGAATACATTTTATGATGTGCAGCAGCTGTTAAAAACGTTTGGCCACATTGTTTATTTTGGAGACAGAGAGCTTGAAATTGAGTTTATGCTGGATGAATTAAAGGAATTATACATGAACCACATGATTGAAAAGGAGCAGTGGGCCAGAGCGGCAGCTGTCCTTCGAAAAGAATTGGAACAAACAAAAAACGGAAGAGATTTTTATAAAGGCTAAGGTGATAAAAATGGACGAGATATGGTTTGCGGGCATTGACCTGGGAGGAACGACGATTAAACTCGCTTTTATTAATCAATATGGCGAAATTCAGCATAAGTGGGAAGTTCCGACTGATAAAACCGGCGACACGATTACTGTCACAATTGCAAAAACAATCGACAGCAAGCTGGATGAGCTGCAAAAACCGAAGCACATCATCAAATACATCGGAATGGGTGCACCAGGCCCTGTAGATATGGCGGCAGGAGTGGTTTATGAAACAGTAAATCTAGGGTGGAAAAATTATGCTTTGAAAAACCATCTGGAGACAGAAACCGGCATCCCAGCTGTTATAGAAAATGACGCGAATATTGCTGCGCTCGGGGAAATGTGGAAGGGAGCGGGTGATGGCGCAAAAGACGTCATTCTCGTGACGCTTGGCACAGGAGTTGGCGGCGGCATCATTGCAAATGGTGAAATTGTACATGGTATAAATGGCGCCGGCGGAGAAATCGGCCATATTTGCAGCATCCCTGAAGGCGGAGCGCCCTGCAACTGCGGCAAAACGGGCTGTATCGAAACAATTGCGTCAGCAACCGGAATTGTAAGAATTGCAAAAGAAAAAATAGCAAATGCTAAAAAGACGACACGTTTAAAAGCAACCGAACAATTGTCAGCGCGGGATGTGTTTGAAGCGGCGGGTGAAAATGATGAAATTGCCCTTGAGGTGGTTGATTATGTAGCCAAGCATCTTGGTTTGGTGCTCGGAAATTTGGCAAGCTCGCTTAATCCATCCAAAATCGTTCTTGGCGGCGGCGTATCGAGAGCCGGAGAACTGCTGAGATCAAAAGTCGAGAAAACATTCCGCAAATGCGCGTTTCCGCGGGCAGCCCAAGCTGCTGATATTTCAATCGCAGCACTTGGAAATGATGCCGGCGTTATCGGAGGCGCTTGGATCGCTAAAAATGAATGGCTGAAACATCAAAATTGTTAAAATTGTGTAAATGAAATTGATTTTTTGTTGTGCTCAGGTTAAGATTTAATTTGATGTGTTAATGAGAATGTTGGGAATAGACTGATTTTTTTGAGCGTGCTGCATAGGAGGTTGAAATGCGAAAAACGTTTTTTTCGAAGATTTCATTTATGCTGATTGCCATTTTATTGATGTGGCTGAAAACGTATGCTGTTTACAAAACCAGTTTTCATATTAAAATCGACAATCTAACACAGGAATTTATTCTGTTTATCAACCCATTGAGTTTTTTGTTGCTTATTTTTGGCCTCAGCCTGTTTTTAAAAGGCAAAAACAGAAATCGCTACATTATCGCGATGAGCTGTCTTGTCACGTTTGTATTGCTGGCAAATATGGTTTTTTACCGTTTTTACAATGATTTCTTAACAATCCCTGTTCTTTTTCAAACGAGCAATATGGGTGATCTCGGAAGCAGCATCGGAACACTTCTTGAGCCGACAGACCTCCTATTAGCTGTAGATATTGCGGTTTTAATATGGCTTCACATCCGGCAAAAAGCTTTTCAATCGGACATTCCCTCAACGAAAAATGAACGGGCGGCTTATTTTTTGTTCGTTGCTTCTGTTTATTTCTTCAACCTGGGCTTGTCTGAGGCGGAAAGACCTCAGCTATTGACACGCTCATTTGACAGAGAAATGCTTGTTAAAAACATTAGCCTGTTTAATTTTCATATTTACGATGGCGTTCTTCAGTCAAAGCAATCCGCACAGAGAGCGTTGGCAGACAGCAACAGCCTGACGGAGATTGAAAACTACGTAACCGCTAATGTGAAGGATGCCAACAAACGCTTATTCGGCGCTGCAAAAGGAAGGAACGTCATTCTCGTATCCTTAGAGTCGACGCAAAGCTTCGTGATTAATGAAAAATTGAATGGAGAAGAAATCACGCCTTTTCTGAATGACTTTATAAAACAGAGCTACAACTTTAATAATGTTTACCACCAAACAGGCCAGGGGAAAACCTCGGATTCTGAATTTATCGTGGACAATTCACTGTATCCGCTTGGACGAGGTGCCGTATTTTTTACGAATGCGGGCAATCAATATATGGCCGCTCCTGAAATTTTGAAAAACAGCGGATACTATTCAGCGGTGCTCCACGCTAATAATAAGAGCTTTTGGAATCGTGATTTAATGTACGACTCATTTGGATATGATTCGTTTTTTGATATTAACTCGTATGATGTAACTGACGAAAATTCAGTCGGCTGGGGACTTAAGGATAAAGAATTTTTTGAGCAGTCTTCAGAGCTGATGAAAAATCTGCCTCAGCCGTTTTACTCGAGGCTGATTACACTGACGAACCACTTCCCGTTTGATCTTGATGAAGAGGACCAATTGATTGATGAATATGATTCAAGCAGCCAGACGCTAAATAAATATTTTCCGACAGTGCGTTATCAGGATGAGGCGCTGAAACGGTTTATCGAAAAGCTGAAGGAAGACGGGTTATACGACAACTCTGTTATTGTATTATATGGTGACCATTATGGTATATCAGAAAACCATAATGAAGCGATGGGGCAGTTTTTAGGAAAAGAAATAACCCCATTTGAAGAGGTACAGCTCCAAAAAGTGCCGCTGGTCATCCATATTCCGGGTATTACTGATAAAAAGCCGAAAACCATTGAAACAGTAGGCGGGCAGATTGATATCAGGCCGACGCTAATGAATCTTTTAGGGATTGATACGAAAGATCAAATTCAATTCGGCAACGATCTGCTTTCAAACGAAAAACTGGACTTTACAGTGCTCCGGGACGGGAGCTTTATCACAGATCAGGTTGTTTATACAGACGGTGCGTGTTATGACAAAGAGACGGGAAAACCGTTAGAGGAGACAAAACAATGTGAAGCATTTGCTGATAAAGCAAAACAGGAGCTATCACTTTCTGATGAAATCATTTATGGGGATTTGTTGCGATTTTATGATCAGAAAAGGCTGGACAATTCGTCAAAACGGAAAGAAAAACAAATGCTTGATCAGGCATCGTAATCACAATGTCTCCCGCGTTAAAGTGAGCGGGAGGCTTTCTTTTTTTAAATACGCTGTCATATAGTAACAAAAAAGGGGGATGATGATGGCGTTTATTACGGTGAAACCTGAGATCAAGAACAATTTGGCCAGAGTGGCGAAAGAACTGAAGATAGACGAGGAATTGCTTAAAAGTGCAAATCGCTCCGCACAAAAACATCAATTGTATTGCCCTGGTTATGTGATAGAGGAGCATAGCGGCAAAGAGCTTCAAACCATTCAGGACATAAAGCGCTTTTTACAGCCTCGGCAGCTGAAACTTTCTGATAGCTGGATTGAGCAAGAGAAAATCTATGATGATTCAGCTGTTGAAAAGGAAATAAAGAAGATTATTGATGTTTTTCCGTTTGTCTCATGCCGGGAAATTGGCCGTTCTGTACTCGGCAGGCCTATCTGGGAGCTGAAGGCTGGTGGGGAGCATGCCGTAAAAAAGGTCCATATGAACGCGTCATTTCATGCGAATGAGTGGATTACAACGTCTGTCCTGCTAAAATGGTTTAAGGAATACTGTATGTCATTATGCTGCAATTCGCCTTATTTTGGCTTTTCTCCCATGAAGCTGTTTAACAGCACATCCTTATCCCTCGTTCCTCTTGTCAATCCGGATGGCGTTGATCTTGTTTTAAACGGATCAGAAGTCATGGGAGCCAGAAGAGATGAGCTCGAAAGGCTAAATGAACATCGTCCGAATTTTAATGAATGGAAGGCGAATATAAACGGGGTTGATTTAAATAAACAATTTCCATCATTATGGGAAATTGAAAAATACCGAAAACCGACAGCACCCAGCTACCGCGATTTTCCGGGAATCTCTCCGCTTACGGAGCCGGAATCTATTGCGATGTACCGGCTGATCACGGAGAATCCGCCTGACAGACTGCTGGCTCTTCATACTCAAGGAGAAGAAATTTATTGGGGCTATAAAGGCCTTGAGCCTGAGGAATCTGCTGCCGTCATAAAAGAGTTTGAGGAGTTAAGCGGGAACATTTATAAGGGAGTAAGGGATATAGACAGCTATGCTGGATTTCGTGATTGGTTTATTCACCATTATTTTAAGGAAGGGTATACGGTGGAACTTGGAAAAGGCCAAAATCCTTTGCCGTTTCAGCAGTTTTCACACATATATAACGCCACAAGCGGCATCTTGTGGAGGGCGTTATTTTTTTATGAATAACTGAAACTTTTTCTTTTTTCTGCCGAAGCAAATATGAGAGAATAAAGATGATCGGAGGGGAATGCTGATGAGATCAGTTTGTTTTATTCTGCTGGCGGTATTGCTGTTTAGTTTATCGGCATGCGAACCATCTCATCAGCAGCAAAAACAGGCATCGGCGGCAAAAGATGAGAAAAAAGACATCATACCGCTTTCCGCGGAAAAAGCGGATGGGGCGGAAGGCTGGCTGAATAACAGCACAATATTATATACTGCGTCTAATCCGACAAAAACAGAGCTTTTTGCGTACCGCATCTTTACAGGCAAAGCGAAAAAGCTCTATCAAACGGATGGTCAAATCGTTGATGTTCAAATCAATGCGAGGGAGCAGATGATTCTGCTGCAAATCACACATAGCCAAAAGACGGCAGTGGTTTTGCTTAATGCAGAAGGGGAGACGCTTTACGAAAAAGATTACGAAACGTATGAGCTTGAAGCTGCTTGGAATCAGTATGATCCTTATCAAATGATGGTGACGGAATTCAATGAAAACTGGGATTTCCATACATATCAGGTGAATGCTAAAAAAGACGAATCTTTCTTAAGCCCAGTACAGGTTCCGTTCATTCATTGGACATCCAAAAATACATTTGATTATGTAAAAGAGGGAAGAGACGATAAAACAGGGCCTTTATATACATTCGATACAGCTTCTAAGACGGAACAGAAGCTTGAGGATGACGTTCTATTCTTCGATTCTTTCCATCAAATGAGTTTTACTGTCAAATCAGCTTCCGGAGGAAAAGGGACGTATCAGTTTAAAACGCCGCAATCAACATCACCTGTTACAGTGAAATGGCCGCTCCAAGCGAAATATACAAGTTTGTCTCCAATGGAGTATGACTATGATGAAGCAGGAGGCCTGTTTTATACATTCAAACAAAGCGGCGATGCATATAAGCTCGCAGCAGTCAATGTAGCATCGGGAGAGACAAAAGATCTTGTGTCTCTGCGGGAAATGGAGCCGATTCAAATATCTCCGAACGGGAAATATGCGTTATACGGCTTTCATTTTGAGCAAATTATTTTATTGAAATCACATGAAACGAAGCAACTCATCATTGATCAAAAGGAGATGGAATAACGATGGCTATCGCAGATGTAACCATTATCCCAATCGGTACGGAAACACCCAGTGTCAGTGCTTACGTAGCCGATGTACAAAAGATATTAGAAGGATATCAAGCAGAAGGGAAAATCAAATATCAGCTGACACCGATGAATACGCTGATCGAGGGAGAACTCAGTGACCTTTTTGCAGTCATTCAGGCAATTCACGAAGCGCCATTTCAAAAAGGGTTGCACAGAGTGGCAACGAATATCCGCATCGATGACAGGCGTGACAAAAAAACGACGCTTGAGAGCAAAATAGAAAGTGTCAATAAACATTTACAGCCATAAAAATAAACCTGTATCCGATCGGATACAGGTTTTAATGTGCGGTTGGATACCCGCTGTTTATTACGGTCATCACGGTAAACCATCCAAAGACAAATAAGGTGGCACCGGCTAATAAAAACCCGAGTATATTTTTATTTCTAACAGAACGCAAGACTCCCCATAAAGCGAAAAGAGCGACAAGGCCGAAAATCACGACAAGTAACATAACACAGCCCCCTTTACATTGAAAAACCTGCAATTCTTTCCAGTTTTATTCTACCTGTTTTTTATAGGTTTGTCGATAGCGTTTTCATTGCGATTGTTTGAATCTTTTTTAAAAAACCCTCATAATAAGAGCATAAAAAAGAAAGAGGTGATAATAGTGAAATGGAGACGAATGCCAGTAGGGCCGATTCAAGCGAACGCATATTTTCTCATCAATGATGATCAATGCCTGATTTTTGATCCGGGCGGCGAGGGACATAAAATCAATCAATACATAAAAGAAAAAGGGCTGACGCCTTTAGCCATTTTGCTTACACATGCCCATTTTGACCATATTGGGGCGCTTGATGAAGTGAGAGAAAAATGGGATATCCCTGTTTACCTGCATCAAAATGAAAAAAATTGGCTTACGGACGCTTCTTTAAACGGCTCCGGCATGCTGCGAGGGATAGAAGTCACAGCTAAGCCTGCAGATCATCTAATTGAAGGCGACGGTGAGTTGAATATCGGGCCGTTTCATTTGGAAACATTATTTACGCCGGGACATTCACCAGGCAGTGTGTCTTACTACGTGAAAGATGCAGACTTGGTTATCTCCGGAGATGTCTTGTTCCAAGGCGGTATAGGACGTACGGATTTAATAGGCGGCGATCAAGAGACGCTGCTGACGTCCATTCATGAAAAACTGCTTACGCTTCCGGAACACACGCTGGTGTTAAGCGGCCATGGACCTGAAACAGACGTACTGACTGAGCAGGATCAAAATCCGTTTTTAAATGGGTTTTCATTGTAAAAAAAGAGACAAACCGATAAGGTTTGTCTCTTTTTGCATTTAATGGCCTCCGCCGCCGGGCACCATAATAAAAATTGAGTAATATGTAAAGCCGGCGAAGAAAATCGTTAAATAAGCGCCAAAAATATAAATATACATGCGTTCGGTTAAGTTCAAATACGATAGAAACACAAATAAGATCGTCTGTCCAAAAAATAAAAGGGAAGCATCTTTCATATCACCTAAATAAAACATGACTGCAAAAATTCCCGTCCAAAATCCTAACACCCGGAACATGCGATTCATTTTTATCCCCTCCCGAGAGTCCCTCTGACTGTTATTATAATAGATCACACCTAGAAATGTAAACATTTTCATTATTAATATACAAATGGAATTTGTCCCTTTGATTGTGTTTTCTATTGTATGAATGTTTTTTAAAAAATAATCCGAAAAAAGTTCTGTAAATGGTTTAAATGAAAAATGATCCGGGTAGTTATTCTACAAAGAGATGGTTAACTGAGGAGGAAAAAACGAATGGAACAACAATTAACTTTTTACTCATATCCAAGCTGCACGTCATGCCGAAAAACAAAACATTGGCTTAAAGCACATCAAATTGAATTTAACGAACGGCATTTATTCAGAGAAACCCCGACAAGAGAAGAATTAAAGTACATTTTATCGTTAACGACAGAAGGAATTGATGAAATTTTGGCGACAAGAAGCCAGACTTTCAAAAATTTAAATTTAAACATTGAAGAAATGACGGTAAATGAGGTGCTGGAACTTTTAATCGAGAAGCCGAAGCTTTTGCGACGCCCGATTCTAGTAGACAACAAAAAGCTGGTGATTGGTTATAACCCGGGAGAATTGTTGAAGTTATCGAAGAAGAAAACAGTTCATCAATCTGCATGATGAAAAACCGAAGATCCGCTGATTTATTCGAATCAGCTTATCTTCGGTTTTTCACCTGTTCAGAAACTGGGCTAGCTGGATTCGAACCAACGATCACGGAGTCAAAGTCCATTGCCTTACCGCTTGGCTATAGCCCATTGAATCTAAACATAGTATGTGTAAAGGCAGACGCGTTATACATATATAGCGTACATTTTTCAAAAACAGGAGGGAGCTCATTAAGATGATAGCTCTTGATCAGCACTTAACAGAGCACAAAGAAGATATCACGCAACAATGGCTGGAAGTTTGTACGTCAAACGGCAGCTGGCTGTATTCAGCGAAAGATCAGCAAAAACTAGAACAAAAGTTAAAAGACCAGCATGAATTATTGGTGACCATCGTAGCAAAATCCCTTAGAAAAGAAGACGTAGAGGATGAGCTCAACCGGTGGTCTCTTCAATGCGCCAGAGACCGTGCCGTTCATGAAGTGACGGTTACACAAAGTGTCGGCCAGTTTAACACTTTCAGGCACATCATGTTTGAATGGATTCAGAAATTCAGCGAAGCTTCTTCTCAAGACATCAGCATTCAGGAATTTTATGAGTGGAGCCGGATCTTGAATCAAAACATTGATGAGATCATCGAAGTGTTTACGGAAGAATATCACCAGGTGACCATGATACAATTAAACGCGCAAAAAGAAATGATTAATGAATTGAGTGCGCCGATTATGCCGATTACTGATGGAATTGGGATTCTTCCGCTTGTCGGTGAAATTGATACGCACAGAGCGAGGACGATTTTGGAGTCTGTGCTGGAGCAGTGCTCAGCGTTAAAGCTCTCGTATTTATTTTTAGATATTTCGGGCGTTCCTATCGTTGATACCATGGTAGCCTATCAAATTTTTAAAGTGATTGACAGCACCAAATTGCTCGGCATTGAGACGATTATTTCAGGAATCAGGCCGGAAATTGCCCAAACTGTCGTGAAGCTGGGTCTGGATTTTTCGAATGTGAAAACCGAGCAAAGTCTTGCTAAAGCCCTGGCCAATAAAGGGTTTAAAATAAAAGAGTGTTGATGCCTTTGCCATGTTTATCTTGAAAGATAGCAGCTGAACAGCCTTTCACGGGCTATTCAGCTTTTTTAACTTCTATAAATAAAATGTGATGGCTGTTGATGTCTTTTACCTTAAAAGAGTAGCCATCATATTCTATGGTACTTTCAGGCTCAGCGTCTATGTTTTGTGTCAAAAACCAGCCGCCCAAGGTGTCTACTTCTGCGTCTGATAAATCGGTTCCAAGCAGGCTGTTAACATCGCTGATTAATAATTTTGCATTTAACAAGTAATGATCCTTTCCAAGTTCGCGGATATGAGGCACTTCATCCGCATCAAATTCATCACGGATTTCTCCTACAATTTCCTCGATAATATCTTCGACAGTGACCAAACCGGACGTCCCTCCATATTCATCTATGAGGATCGCCATATGAGTGCGTTCCTTTTGCATTTTCAGCAGTAGTTTATAAATAGGAATCGTCTCAATGACATGGATAACGGGCTGTACGAAAGGTTCAATTTGATGCTTCTTGATTGAAAAATCTTTCGTCAGCATGGAAAACAGCACTTCTTTCATATTAATCACGCCAATGACGTTATCTTTATCCTCTCTTACAACTGGGTACCGTGTATATTTTGTTTGCTTGACTGTTTCCTGAAGATTTGAAATGGAGTCTTCATCTAGTGACAAACTGACCATTTCATTTCGCGGCACCATAATTTCCTTTGCCATTCGTTTATCAAAGGTGAAGATATTATTCATGTACTTTAATTCACTTTTTCTGATCTCTCCGCTTTTATAGCTTTCAGCCAATAGGACCCGAAGTTCTTCCTCTGTATAAGCCAGCTCATGCTCTGATGCCGGCTTCAGCCCAAACACTCCTGTAATCAATCGGGCAGAGTGGTTCAACAGCCAAATGAATGGAAACATGATCTTATAAAACCAAATAAGCGGTTTAGCGAACAACAAGGTAATGCTTTCTGCTTTTTGAATGGCAAAACTCTTTGGCGCCAGTTCCCCAATAACGACATTTAAATACGTAACCGCTAAAAATGCGATGACGAGTGAAAGTAGGTGGGTAAGCGATTCATTTAAGCCTGCTTTATGAAAAAGCGGTCGAAGCAGAGTTTGCACAGTCGGTTCCCCAAGCCATCCCAGTCCTAAAGCTGCGACTGTGATGCCCAGCTGACAGGCTGATAAATATTCATCAAGGTGAGTGATGACATGCTTTGCCGCTTTAGCACCTTTCTTTCCTTTTGCGACAAGCTGATCAATTTTGGACCGCCGCACTTTTACGATTGAAAATTCTACGGCAACAAAAAATCCTGTTAACAAAATGAGAATAGCGACTGCTAGTAAATTGACAAATTCCAAAACAACTGCCTTCTCCAAGGAAGGCATGCACCTCCCTTTTCCGATGTCTTTCTACATTCCATACCACCTGAAAATGCTCATAAAACATGTGTTGAAGCGGCAGACTGGTTTAGTGACGCGGTTATTGGGCAATTAAAGAATAAAGAACAAAAGTTTGGAGGATCTTGACATGAAGGCACATTCAGGAAAGGATTGGTTTTGGTACCAAATGGGGCCTCAAGAAAGAAGTAAGGCAAGAGATCTAATCCATTTTTCTCACTGGCCTCAGTGTGAAAAGTGGTTTGAAAATAACCACCACGTTAATTTTTTGCGGGTAGATACAACTGATACGGAAAATGAAGCGGTATTTGGGTCGATTGTTTATGATCAGGGGCTTGGTGAAGAAAAAGACCATACTGTTTTTCACTTTTATATCACCAGACAATATTTTTTTACAATCAATTTTGACTTTTCAATTTTGAGAGAGATTAAAGGAAAAGAAGTTGTCCGGCAAATGGAAAGAGCGGACAATGCGATAGAGGGGTTTTTAATTCTTCTCGGCGAACTAATGAATGCGTATTTAATCGGTGTTGATGAATTTGAAGTAAAGCTGAGAAAGCTCAGATGGCAGATTAAAGACGACAATAGCAAAAGCATTTTAAACCGCGTCCATCTCCTGCGCCATGAACTGATGATTTGGAAAAATTTGATACTGAGCGCTAAAAAAATTGAAATGGCGTTGAAAGAAACCTTTTTACCTCAAAATGAAGAGAAAAAGGATTATCAGCGGACACAACTGAAGATTGACAGGGGATTTACATACATCAGCGAATTTGAAGGGGAGCTTAACAATCTGCTGCATTCAGAGGAAGTCATTACCTCACATAGGGGGAATGAAATTGTAAAAGCACTGACCATTTTCACGACGCTTTTTACACCGATTACAGCTCTGGGTGCCTTATGGGGGATGAACTTTTCAGTGATGCCGGAACTGAATTGGAAATACGGATATCTCTTTTCTCTCTTATTGATTGTCACATCTACAGTTCTGATCTATCTCTATTTGAGAAAAAAAGGCTGGACGGGAGATATGCTGCAGGAGCGGAAGAAGAAAAAGAAACCTCGAAAAAGGCGGACTCTATAGGATGTTTCACATTTTGTGCAGCGTGCCCCGCTTTTTCACCAGACATATCAGGGTGACCGGATACGATGTCAAGGCGCTTATGGCAGAGCATCAAATCCGCAGTTTATCGATTCTTGAAAATGACCGGTATTGTTGCATTAGGCGACCTTTCCGTTGAAAAAGATACTGGTCAAAAAGCGAAAACAGCATAATAAAATGGAATCAAGCAGGCATGGTGACCATGTCTGCTTTTTTATTTATAGGGAAAATTATAATGAAAGGGGCACATTCAGTTGAAAGTTTTTTTCTTGCCAGAAAGAATTGGTTTTTCAGCATATAACATCTCTCAAAATCACGTTTTCCCTGTTTGATTACCGTTTCTTCTTTTTCTACAATATGCGTTGAAAGGAGAGGGAATCAAATTGGATTCAATAGAAAAGGTAAGCAAAAACTTGATTGAAGAGGCATATCTAACAAAGGCTTCTGATATTCACATCGTGCCGAGGGAGCGGGACGCTATCATTCATTTTCGGGTCGATCATGCCTTGCTGAAAAAAAGGGACATGAAAAAAGAAGAGTGCGTAAGACTGATTTCACATTTTAAATTTCTTTCAGCAATGGATATAGGTGAAAGGCGAAAGCCGCAAAACGGTTCGCTTACGTTAAAGCTGAAAGAGGGAAATGTTCATTTAAGAATGTCAACGCTGCCCACAATTAATGAAGAAAGCCTCGTGATCAGAGTGATGCCCCAATACAATATCCCTTCGATTGATAAATTGTCGCTATTTCCGAAGACAGGAGCCACATTACTCTCGTTTTTAAAACATTCCCATGGCATGCTCATTTTTACCGGGCCGACTGGTTCAGGGAAGACTACCACATTATACTCTCTCGTTCAATATGCAAAAAAACACTTTAATCGAAATATTGTCACATTAGAGGACCCTGTTGAAACAAGGGACGAAGATGTTCTTCAGGTTCAGGTGAATGAAAAAGCCGGTGTAACTTATTCCGCAGGTCTGAAAGCAATTTTGCGCCATGATCCTGATATGATTATTTTAGGTGAGATCAGAGACGCGGAAACAGCTGAAATTGCGGTGCGGGCAGCGATGACGGGACATCTGGTACTGACGAGCCTTCATACGAGAGACGCAAAGGGCGCAATTTACAGACTGCTTGAATTCGGTATCAATATGAATGAAATCGAACAGACTGTCATTGCAATAGCGGCTCAGCGCTTGGTTGATTTGGCTTGCCCGTTTTGTGAAAACGGATGTTCATCAGTGTATTGCCGCCAGTCACGAAATACCAGGAGAGCTAGTGTTTATGAGCTTCTATACGGGAAAAATCTTCAGCAATGTATTCAGGAGGCAAAAGGAAATCATGCAAATTACCAATATCAAACGCTTCGTCAAATTATCAGAAAAGGAATTGCGCTCGGCTATTTAACGACAAACAACTATGACCGGTGGGTTTATCATGATAAAGATTAGAAAAGTCTGGTCGTTAAAGGATCAAGCCAGGTTATTAAAGCGGCTCGGTGAAATGACTGCGGGCGGATATACGCTTCTGGATGGATTACGCCTGATGGAACTTCAGATGAATAAGAGGCAGGCGGCTGACTTGACTGATACGGTCACTTTTTTGAGGGAAGGGGCTCCGTTTTATCAAGTACTAAAGAGTTTGTCATTTCATAAGGAAGCCGTAGGTATTTGTTATTTTGCTGAAACACATGGTGAACTGCCTGCTTCCATGATCCAGAGCGGAGAGCTGCTGGAACGAAAAATTGCACAGTCAGACCAGCTGAAAAGAGTGCTGCGCTATCCGCTTTTCCTCATTTTTACGGTCGCTGTCATGTTTTATATGTTACAGTCCATCATCATTCCTCAGTTTTCCGGTATCTATCAATCGATGAATATGGAAACCTCACGTTCAACCGATATGCTTTTTGTTTTTTTTCAGCATATTGATCTTGTGATCATTTTGCTGGCTCTTTTTACAGCAGGTATCGGGATTTATTATTGGCTTGTGTTTAAGAAAAAATCACCTGCCCGGCAAATGCTGATTTGTGTCAGGATTCCTTTGGTTGGAAAGCTTGTCAAACTGTTTAACAGCTACTTTTTTTCTTTGCAGCTAAGCAGCCTTTTAAAATCGGGCCTCTCAATTTATGAAAGCCTTAATGCATTTAAACATCAAACGTTTCTCCCTTTCTACCGCTGCGAGGCTGAACAATTGATTGAACGGCTAAAAGCCGGTGAGTCAATTGAAGCCGCTATTTGTGGAAGACCTTTTTATGAAACTGATTTATCAAAAGTCATATCTCACGGCCAGCTGAGCGGCCGATTGGATCGAGAGCTATTCACATACAGCCAGTTCATATTGCAGCGGCTGGAACACAAAGCGCAAAAATGGACAGGCATTCTTCAGCCAATGATTTATGGATTTGTTGCAGCAATGATCTTACTTGTGTATTTATCTATGCTCTTGCCTATGTATCAGATGATGAATCAAATGTGAAAGGAAGAGGCTGATGAATGAGAAAGGATTTACACTTGTTGAAATGTTAATTGTGCTCTTTATTATTTCGATCTTGCTTTTAATTACGATACCGAACGTCACGAAACATAATCAAACCATTCAAAAAAAGGGCTGTGAAGGCCTACAAAACATGGTTAAGGCACAAATAACTGCATTTGAGCTTGATCATGAAGGACAAACTCCGAGCCTTGCCGATTTACAGTCAGAGGGCTATGTGAAAAAGGATGCTGTCTGTCCAAATGGGAAGCGCATTATCATCACCGGAGGAGAAGTTAAGGTTGAACATTAAATTAAACGAGGAGGAGGGGTTTACCCTTTTAGAAAGTTTGCTTGTGTTAAGCCTTGCCTCTATCCTCCTGGTTGCCGTCTTCACTACACTTCCTCCTGCTTATGACAATACAGCTGTCCGACAGGCAGCAAGGCAGCTGAAAAATGATATTATGCTCACACAGCAGACTGCTATTTCCCGTCAACAAAGAACAAAAATTCTCTTTCATAAAAAAGAATATCAATTAGTCATTGGTGATACGGTCATTGAACGTCCGTATGCAACGGGACTTTCTATAGAACTGCTGACATTAAAAGACCGTTTGGAATTTAATGAGAAAGGGCACCCGAATGCAGGCGGAAAAATACGAGTAAAAGGCCATGCCGTTTATGACATAACAGTTTATCTAGGGAGCGGGAGAGTCAATGTGGAGAGAAAATAAAGGTTTTTCTACAATAGAAACAATGTCTGCGCTAAGCCTGTGGCTGTTTGTGCTGCTGACAGTCGTCCCCTTGTGGGACAAGCTGATAGCTGATGAAAAAATGGCGGAATCACGAGAAATCGGCTATCAGATGATGAATGAGAGCATTAGCAAATATGTCATGAGTGGTGAAGGAGCCGCGTCAAAAACGTTTACAAAGAACAATCATATCTATGCAATGAAGTGGGAGGAGGAGGGCGAATATCAAAACGTATGTATCAAAGCCGCAGCTTATAAGGAAAAATCATTTTGCCTCAGCATCCTGCAGACAGAATGGCTACACGCTTCTTAACGTATTATTTTCGCTCTCAGTCTTTTTGCTCATATCAGGATCGTTAGCTGCGATTTTCCATCTGTTTTTGTCTCGACAGCAGGAATATGACGGTTTCACACAGAAAGAATGGATGATTTCGATAGAACAGATGATGAATGAATGCAAGGAGTCACAGGCAGTTAAGACAGCCGAGCATGGGAGCGTGTTAATCTGCACCAATCTTTCCGGGCAGGACATCCGTTTCGAAATTTATCATTCAATGATAAGAAAAAGAGTGGATGGCAAAGGGCATGTTCCGATTTTAGATCATATTACTGCCATGAAAGCTGATATTAAAAATGGTGTTGTTTTGCTGAAAATTGAGAGTGAGGACCAAAAAGTGTATCAAACTGCTTTTCCAGTCTATTCGTATTTAGGAGGGGGGTAAATGTACCGTACAAGAGGGTTTATTTATCCAGCTGTTCTTTTTGTGTCAGCGCTTGTGCTGTTAATCGTGAACTTTGCTACTGCTCAATATATTTCACGCTGCATGTTTGAGAAGGAAACAAAAGAGTTATACATAGGAGAGAATTTGCTTCAAAATGGGGTGCTTCTTTCAATTCGGCATGTTCTAGAGGAACGGAAAGGCCAGGAGGGTACGCAGCAATTTCCATATGGACGGGTTTCTTATTACATTCATGATACATCGATAAAAGAGCAAAAAGAAATCAACTTAAGAGTGTCAACGGAGTCGGGAACAGAAAGAACTGCACAGATCGTGTTTGATCAAAAACAGAAAAAACTGCTGAGATGGACAGAATAATACAGCGTAAAGGGTATAAAAAAAGTCATGTGAGACAACACTCATAATAATTGAATGATGAGGTGATCACGTGAAAACGAATGATTATGTTAAATATATGACGCAGCAATTTGTCAAATATATAGATACCCCGAGAGATGAGCGAAAAGAACGAAAAGAGGTGCGGAAAGAAACAAAAACGCCTGCTTCCCAGCAGTGGTTCGGTATTTTACCCTATGGCTTCCGACTTTGGCTGAAACGGAAAAAATAATCGCAAATAAACGAATAAGGTCCTTCAAAAAATGGAGGACCTTATTGATATTCTTCTAATATGGCAATTTTATTGACCTTTTGGCTATAAGGATCAAATGAAATCGTCACAAAAACGCCGAATTCTTTTGACCCTTCCCTCAGAGTTAAATGGTATTGCTTCACTGCTTCATCTTTTCTTTTACGGTCCCATACTTTTTGTTTGAACAGTACCTGTGCGAGCGGGTACCTTTTTTTTGCTTCTTTTACAGCAATCTCTTCCCATTTGGACATGTGGCGGGCGGTTATAAGCGGTGTTTCTTCTGCGTGAGCGGCTGTGGTGCCAAAGACGAGAAGAGATAGACAAATCACACATTGTTTGATCATCATGCTGTCACCCTTTCTTTGTTTATTATTACCAAATAATAACGGGATATGCATTTAAATTCTCACATAACAATCCCAAAAATTTCAAAAAATTGAAAAAATGAGCAATACTGAGCAAGACTTTGTAATATGATGAAAACATTCTTTTAAACGAACGAAATGAGCGATTTCGGTGTTTTTAAATCTATAAATCGTTGATTATACTCTATTTGTGTAGTTCTTTAAAGAGAACGATTGTCATATCAAGTTACAGTGTTTTACAGGAGGTAAGATATGTTTCGATTGTTTCACAATCAGCAAAAGGCGAAGACGAAACTGAAAGTTCTGCTTATCTTTCAGCTTTCAGTCATTTTCAGTCTGACTGCCGCAATATGCTTACAATTTTCCGATGATACAAGCGCTGCTTTTCATGATATTGAAACATTTGATGTCTCACTTCAAACATGTAAAGACTTTCAGTATACAGATAAAAACTGCCATTATGATAAACGCTGGGATCAAAGTGATTTGCACATATCAGATCAAACGGATACGAAAGGCACTGTATGCTCACCTTTCGCCTTATTTGCTGTGCTCGAAAATACAGGTGAGAAACTTAAGAAATCAAAGTGGAAGTGGGAGCTTCATAAGCTTGAAAATGCCCGCAAACCGTTAAAGGATGGGAACGTGATCGAAAAAGAATTTGTCTCCAATCAAATTGGCGATTCACTTTATAAAATTGAGACGAAGAAAAAAATGAAACCCGGCATTTATGCATTTAAAGTATATAAACCGGCAGGCTACCCGGCAAACGGCAGTACATTTGAGTGGTCGGAGCCTATGACGCTTGCAAAATGCAATGAAAAACCGACAGTCCCTAAAAAAGAAACAAAGTCGGACGTCAAAAAGGAGAATGAAACAACACAAAAGGATATACAGGAAAAAACAATGAAAGAAGAAACATCTCAAGAAGCTGTAACCAAAGAAAAAGAAACTCAATCAGACCAGAAGGAAAGCGGGGAAGAGGATGAAAAAAGCAATGAAGCTGATCAGTAATATTTTATACGTGATCATCTTTACTCTTATTATTGTGCTGACACTTGTCGTGATTTCAACACGTTCATCCGGGGGAGAGCCGGCGGTGTTTGGGTATACGCTGAAATCAGTTTTGTCAGGTTCGATGGAGCCGGAGTTCAATACAGGTTCCTTAATATTGGTCAAAGAAATCGCTGATGTGAAAGAGCTTCAAAAAGGTGACGTTATTACATTTATGCAGGATGCAAATACGGCGGTCACCCACAGAATTGTTGACATAACAAAGCAAGGAGACCATTTGTTATTTAAAACAAAAGGTGATAATAATGCAGCAGCTGATTCAGCGCCTGTATCGGACGAAAATGTTCGCGCACAATACACAGGTTTTCAGCTTCCATATGCAGGCTATATGCTTCATTTTGCCAGCCAGCCGATTGGAACGGCTGTATTATTGATTGTTCCCGGCGTGATGCTGTTAGTGTACGCTTTTGTGACGATCAGCAGCGCCATTAGAGAAATTGAAAGAAAGACAAAAGCCTTGGAAACAGATACAAAGGACAGCACCATGTCTACTTAACTTCAGTTGTAAACCTGGCAACAGGTTTCGATATAAAATCATTCAATAAAAGGGGAGTTTACCATGGGTATGAAAAAGAAATTGAGTTTAGGAGTTGCTTCTGCAGCACTAGGATTAGCTTTAGTTGGAGGAGGAACATGGGCAGCATTTAACGACATTAAATCAAAGGATGCTACTTTTGCATCAGGTACGCTTGATTTATCTGCTAAAGAGAATTCAGCGAGTGTGAACTTATCAAATCTAAAGCCGGGAGATAAGTTGACAAAGGATTTCCAATTTGAAAATAACGGATCACTTGCGATCAAAGAAGTTTTAATGGCGCTTAATTATGGAGATTTTAAAGCAAACGGCGGCAGCAATACATCTCCAGAAGATTTCCTCAGCCAGTTTGAAGTGACATTGTTGACAGTTGGAAAAGAGGGCGGCAATGGTTACCCGAAAAACATTATTTTAGATGATGCGAACCTTAAAGACTTGTATTTGATGTCTGCTAAAAATGATGCAGCGGCTGCTGAAAAAATCAAAAAACAAATAGACCCTAAATTCTTACATGCAAGCGGTAAAGTCAATGTAGCAACAATTGACGGTAAAACCGCTCCTGAATATGATGGTGTTCCAAAAACACCAACTGACTTCGATCAGGTTCAAATGGAAATCCAATTCAAAGATGATAAAACAAAAGATGAAAACGGGCTTATGGTTCAAAATAAATATCAAGGCAACTCCATTAAGCTTCAATTCTCGTTCGAAGCTACACAGTGGAACGGCTTGACAATCAAAAAGGACCATACTGATAAAGACGGTTATGTGAAAGAAAATGAAAAAGCGCACAGCGAGGATAAAAATTAATAACAGCAATAAAAAGAGACGGCCCAGTAAACTATCACTGGGCCGTCTCGATGGTTATTGACAAAAGAGGAGTTAGTGCCTCTGCTCAGGCACTACTCCTCTTTTTGAGATTTTCTCCATTTTTGATAATCTAAAAATTCACGAAATTGTTTTTTCGATACCCCGGATGTCATCGTATCGCGAACCAATTTCTCCCATTCACTATCTAATTGACCATCGTATTCGGTTTCATGTTTCTCATCGAGCAAAGTATGAACCGAGACGTCCAGAACAGCGGAGACTTTTTCGAGAAATTGAATGGAGGGGTTCGTTTGTAGATTTCGTTCTATTGAGCTTAAATAAGACTTCGCTACCCCAGCTTTTTCAGCTAGTTCTGATAGTGAGTAGCCTTTTTCTTTACGGTATTGTTTAATACGCTGGCCAATCAATGTCATCACCTTCCTTGTGATATTATAGCACATTCAGAAAGGATTTACGGTATGACTTCTGGCTGCCGGACCAGGATGAGCAGACTTTTTGTTTAAAAGTAAATATTTTCGTATTTCTTCCGGGCTGATATTTGCCTCTTTGGCTTCCACCATTAATTCAACCCATTCTTGATCCAATTCAAAGTGCTCTTGTTTTGCATTCTTCATGCAGTTTCTCCTCCTAAAATACTTGTTTATGTATTTCAGCCAGTCCGGCCATGACTTATTGTATGCTTCATTAGTCTCTGGAAGTCATTTGCCATTAAATCGCCAGAATTTTTTTCCAATATACCTTTATTATAATCGTATTTTCTCAAAAAAAACGAGAATGATGTCGAATGGTAAAAAAGTTAGCTTGAAATATTATTTTGCAGATAAAACAATCCGCCATTTTCAATTTCAACTGATATCTTTGGTTGATACAAGGTTTTCAGCGCCTGTTTTTCTAGATGGTATTCTTCTGGTTTTTCTTCTATATGCTCGTAAAACTTATCAAGCAATGTCATATCATTCTTCCACCTGTTAACCGCCTGTTCCGCCCAGTCGGACGGCTCCTGCATAGCGGATTTGGAAATATAGTTTTCCATACGCTTAAGTCCGCTTTCTGGTTTGATCATAGGTGAAATGGTGAAGCAATAGTCACATATTTGAGACGTCAGTGAAAACTGGGTCAGCTTGCTTTGAAAATCTTCAATTATCGTTCCAGAGACTAGGTGAAGACCTAGTGACAATAACTTATCCTTTTTCATGTCGGACTGGTATGAAATCGTGACATTTATACCAAGCCAAGGCTGAAGTGGGACTTTAGCTCCGGCTGATTCAATTTTCTCATACATTCTGGTAAATCTCCCATTTTGTTTAACAGCTTTAAATATTTGAAAAAGACGCGGGGCCCCAAAATATATAAATTCACCATCTAGGTCTTTTGGCGCATTTTCTTTATCTGTAATAAAAGTGATTTTCATTGGATTCGGATCACCGCCTGTCTTCTCGCGCCAATGCCAGTAGAAAGGGCGGTTCATGATTTGTTTGTCCATTTCAACTGTAAGCTGCACTGTCATATAGCCTAAGCCTTGATCGACGATTTGGCAGCTGTTTGCTTGAAAAAAACGCAGCAGAAAATCGTGAACCTCTTGCTGTCTCACTAATAAAACCTCCTTACAGGCTAAGATCCTCTTTTTTCAGCAGGCAGCTGTTTTTTATAAGACAAAAATGAGGTTAAGTTATCCATTTTTATTTTCATTTCTTCTTCTGTTGCTGAGTGATACAAAATGTCATGAAGGTGCTCTTCAAAATTGTTCACTTGAATTTTCGTTAAAATATCATCAAGTTCACCGACCACTTTTTCAAACAAATGAATTTTTTCATATAAAAGCTTTAGAATATGCTCTTCCACCGTATGTTTTGTCGCCATGTTATAAATATGCACGTCACGCTCCTGCCCGAGTCTGTGAATTCTTCCGATTCTTTGCTCAAGCCGCATCGGGTTCCATGGCAGGTCATAGTTGATCATGTGATTGCAAAATTGCAGGTTAATTCCCTCACCGCCTGCTTCAGTTGCAATAAGGACTTGGATTTTTCCGCGGAAAAGATCCTTCATCCAGTCTTTTTTTCCACGTTTAAATCCGCCTCTAAACGGCACAGAACTGATGCCGTTTTGCTGAAGAAACCACTGCAGATAAATCTGGGTTGCACGGTATTCTGTAAAAATGATGACCTTATCGTCGATCTTTTTGATCAAGTCAACAACTTGAAGCGCTTTAGAGTTTTGTGTCACTTGATTGATGCGATCTATCAAAACTGAAATCGTATCCTCATCAATGGCAGGTGCTTGTTTCTCTTTTTGATCAAGCATCTTTTTCAGCGTCATATACACCGCTTCTCTGCTCGAACAGCATTCTCTTTGCAAGGTCATAATCGAGAACATGCTGGCTGGTTTATTGATACTTTCCTTCAAACGAGAAATTTCATCATAAAGCGCCTGCTCTGATGGAGAAAATTCAATCGGCACTGTTTCAACATGGCGCTGTTTCCAATTCAGCCCGGTATCATGCCGCCTGTTACGGATCATGACTTTATTCACAAGATCTTTTAAATGTTCATGCGCTTCTAAACTGGATTTCTTCTTGGCGAACTCCTCCTGAAAGTGATTCTGACTGCCTAAATGGCCGGGTTTTAATAAGGACACCAAATTGAAAATCTCTTCGATACGGTTCTGGATTGGCGTCGCGGTAAGAAGCAGGCAATATTTTTTTACGAGATTCCGGACAAATTCATAGTTCTTCGTTTTGCTATTTTTCAGTTTGTGTGCCTCATCAATAATGACAAGATCATATGGGATTGACAGAACGATTTCGCGATGGGGCGAGCGCTTCGCGGTGTCTATTGATGAGACGACAATATCGCATTGCTCCCACACATAGCTTTTCTTTTGTTCAACAGCCGGAATCAAAAATTTTTCCTGAAGCTCTTTGACCCATTGTGACACAAGGGAAGCGGGCACAAGGATCAAAATTTTTTTTGCTAACCCGCGAATCATATATTCTTTTAGAATCAGTCCAGCTTCAACCGTTTTTCCGAGACCAACCTCATCTGCTAAAATCGCTTTCCCGTTCATTTTTTCAACCACTTTTTGCGCCACTTCAAGCTGGTGGGGGAGCGGCGTAAAGGAAGGCAGATATAAAGGAGCCCGTAAGCCTTCAAACTCTGGAATTGCTAATGTTTTCTGGATTTCTGCAGAGAGCTTGTACAGTTCCCAGTTTGCCCAAGGGCCATCGTTTTTCAGTCTTTCAGCAAATTCTTCAGGCCATTTTGCATCGTAGATCATTTCTGTATTCATTGCTTTGAAACCGCCTTTCTTATTCTTCGATTCTTAAGATGAATAATATAAGAAAAATCTGCCCAAATTGCTGTTGCCCAGCATATAGTGATGATGGTAGGATATGAGTATGTATTTGATGTAAGATATTGCTATAGTATGTCCATAACAGCATGAAAATATGAGCGAATGACAGCAAGGGGAGAGACCTGACCGAAAACCTCGGGATACAGGCGCCGAAGGAGCAAACTGCGGAGTGAATCTCTCAGGCAAAAGAACTCTTGCTCGACGCAACTCTGGAGAGTGTTTGTGCGGATGCGCAAACCACCAAAGGGGACGTCTTTGCGTATGCAAAGTAAACTTTCAGGTGCCAGGACAGAGAACCTTCATTTTACATGAGGTGTTTCTCTGTCCTTTTTTGTATGTTTTTTAGCTGCGCCGTTGATAAAGGGGAGGAATTAGATGCTGAAAAGAACGCCGTTATTTGACCTGTATAAGGAATATGGAGGAAAAACGATTGATTTCGGAGGTTGGGAGCTTCCTGTTCAATTTTCTTCTATAAAAAAAGAACACGAGGCTGTCCGAACTGCAGCCGGTTTGTTTGATGTATCTCATATGGGAGAAGTCGAAGTGTCAGGGAACGACAGTCTGTCTTTTTTGCAAAGATTGATGACAAATGATGTTTCCGCGTTAACGCCAGGCCGTGCTCAATATACAGCGATGTGTTACCCGGATGGCGGAACCGTCGATGATTTGCTTATCTATCAAAAAGGAGAGAACCGCTATCTGCTTGTCATTAATGCTTCTAATATAGATAAAGACTTGGCTTGGATGAAAGAACATGCAGCAGGTGATGTGCAGATTGACAATCAGTCAGATCAAATCGCGCTCTTGGCTGTACAGGGACCGAAAGCAGAAGCGGTCGTAAAAAATCTGACAGATGCAGATGTGTCTGCATTAAAGCCGTTTGCGTTTATTGATGAAGCCGATATCAGCGGCCGCAAAGCACTTATTTCACGCACTGGCTATACGGGAGAAGACGGGTATGAAATTTACTGCCGCAGTGATGATGCTATGCATATTTGGAAAAAAATCATCGATGCAGGGGATGCATACGGATTGATTCCATGCGGTCTCGGTGCACGTGATACACTCCGGTTTGAAGCGAAGCTCCCGCTCTACGGTCAGGAGCTGACCCCGGATATTACACCGATTGAAGCAGGTATAGGCTTTGCTGTAAAGCACAAAAAAGAGTCTGACTTTTTCGGTAAGTCAGTATTGAGTGAACAAAAAGAAAACGGAGCGAAGCGCAAACTTGTCGGTCTCGAAATGATTGAAAAAGGGATACCGCGGCACGGATATGAGGTTTTCCAAAATGGCAAGTCTGTCGGAAAGGTGACAACCGGCACGCAGTCACCGACATTAGGGAAAAACGTCGGCCTTGCCTTAATTGATTCGGAAACAAGTGATATCGGGACTGTTGTAGATGTAGAGATTCGCAAAAAATTAGTGAAAGCAAAGGTTGTCAAAACACCATTTTATAAACGCTAATATTTTTTCTTGGAGAGAGGAGACAACACATGAAGCACCGTTATTTGCCCGCTACAGAAAAGGATAAACAGGAGATGCTTGCTACTATCGGCGTAAGCAGCATCGATGATTTATTTGCTGATATACCGGAAAACGTCAAATATAAAAAAGAGTATCAAATCAAAAAAGCGAAATCAGAAACAGAATTAACAAGAGAACTGACAAAGCTGGCCTCTAAAAATTGTGATACCGTACAATACGCTTCTTTCTTAGGAGCGGGTGTATATGACCACTATCAGCCTGTCATTGTGGATCATGTCATTTCGCGCTCTGAGTTTTATACCGCATATACGCCTTATCAGCCAGAGATTTCACAAGGAGAGCTCCAGGCTATTTTTGAATTCCAAACGATGATCTGTGAACTGACAGGCATGGATATCGCAAACTCCTCGATGTATGACGGCGGAACAGCCTTGGCGGAAGCAGCAATGCTTGCTTCAGGCCACACGAAAAAGAAAAAAATCGTTGTGTCAAAAACCGTGCATCCTGAATCGCGAGAGGTGCTGAAAACGTACGCAAAAGGTCAGTATATTGATGTTGTTGAAGTACCCGCTGCGGATGGCGTTACGGATCTTGATGCATTGCGCCAAACCGTTTGCGAGAACACAGCCGCAGTGATCGTTCAGTACCCGAATTTTTTCGGCCGGATCGAGCCGTTAAAGGATATTGAGCCTATCGCTCATCAAGGGAAATCCATGTTTATTGTTTCAGCCAACCCGCTGGCGCTAGGTCTTCTCACTCCGCCGGGCAAGTTTCAGTCTGATATCGTCGTCGGTGATGCGCAGCCTTTCGGCATTCCTTCAGCATACGGCGGCCCGCATTGCGGCTTTTTTGCCGTTACTAAAAAATTAATGCGAAAGGTGCCGGGCCGTCTCGTCGGACAAACGGAAGACGAAAACGGAAAAAGAGGCTTTGTGCTTACCCTGCAAGCCAGGGAGCAGCATATCCGCCGGGATAAAGCAACATCAAATATATGCTCGAACCAAGCTTTAAATGCGCTGGCAGCATCAGTAGCCATGACTGCTCTCGGAAAAAACGGCGTAAAAGATATAGCCCGCCAAAATCTCTTAAAAGCCAACTATGCAAAGCAAGAAGCAAAAAAAGCAGGCCTTACCGTTATGTTTGACGGGCCGATGTTTAATGAATTTGTCATCAAACTGGATGAGCCGGTGAGAGCTGTGAACAAGCGTTTGCTGGCAAAAGGCATGATTGGCGGATATGATCTTGGGTTGACGTATCCGGAGCTGGACTGCCATATGCTGATTGCTGTAACGGAGCTGAGAACAAAAGAAGAAATTGACGCACTCATTCAGGAATTGGGGGATCGCCATGAGTAATCAGGACCAGGCACTTATTTTTGAACTTTCAAGAGAAGGCCGAATCGGCTATAGTCTGCCGGAGCTCGATGTACCGGAAATCGAATTGGGGGACCTCTTGTCAGACACCTATATTCGTGACGAAGACGCATCGCTGCCGGAGGTTTCAGAGCTGGACATCATGCGCCATTATACAGCGCTGTCCAAACGCAATCACGGGGTGGATTCCGGTTTTTATCCTCTCGGTTCTTGCACGATGAAATACAATCCGAAAATCAATGAAAAAATCGCGCGTATACCCGGTTTTGCTGCAATTCATCCCCTTCAGGATGAAGACACGGTGCAAGGCGCATTAGAGCTTTTATATGATTTAAGCAAGCACCTTGAAGAAATAACGGGAATGGATGAGGTTACGCTTCAGCCTGCTGCCGGAGCGCACGGCGAATGGACGGGGCTGATGATGATCCGTGCCTATCATGAAGCTCGCGGGGATTTCAAGCGGACGAAGGTCATTGTCCCTGATTCCGCGCATGGGACGAATCCTGCATCAGCGACAGTAGCAGGCTTTGAAACTGTTACGGTGAAATCGAATGAAAATGGGCTTGTTGATTTAGAGGATTTAAAAAGAGCAGTGAATGAAGAAACTGCAGCTCTCATGCTGACGAATCCGAACACGCTCGGCTTGTTTGAGGAGCAGATTACAGAGATGGCGGAAATTGTACACCAAGCGGGGGGAAAACTGTATTATGACGGCGCTAATTTAAATGCCGTTTTAAGCAAGGCGAGACCTGGAGATATGGGATTTGACGTGGTGCACCTCAACCTGCATAAAACATTCACAGGCCCTCATGGCGGCGGAGGCCCCGGCTCAGGCCCTGTCGGCGTAAAAAAAGATCTGATTCCTTATTTGCCAAAGCCAGTTTTAGTTAAAAAAGAAGGGCGCTTTACGTTTGATTATGACCGCCCTCATGCGATCGGCCGTGTGAAGCCGTATTACGGCAACTTTGGCATTAATGTGAGAGCGTATACGTATATTCGCTCCATGGGGCCTGACGGATTAAAGGCTGTTACTGAGAACGCAGTGTTAAACGCCAATTATATGATGAGAAAGCTCGCGCCTTATTACGATCTTCCGTTTGACCGCCATTGCAAGCATGAATTTGTATTATCAGGGAAGCGGCAGAAAAAGCTGGGAGTGCGTACGCTTGATATTGCAAAACGGCTCCTTGATTTCGGCTATCATCCGCCGACTATTTATTTCCCGCTTAATGTTGAAGAATGCATCATGATCGAGCCGACGGAGACCGAATCAAAGGAAACACTGGACGCGTTTATTGATGCTATGATTCAAATCGCAAAAGAAGCGGAGGAGAATCCGGAGCTTGTTCAGGAGGCCCCGCATACAACGATTGTAAAAAGAATGGACGAAACAAAAGCGGCGAGACACCCGGTGCTCAGATACGAGGCGGTAGAAAGATAAATAAAAACAGCTGTCTACCAGACAGCTGTTTGCTTTATTTCTTCGCTTTAATCTTTCCGCCCCATTTTTTAAAGCCGCCTTTTAGGTTGTAAATCTCAGTGCAGCCGTTTTTGCGCAGGGTTTGTGCCGCGCGTCCGCTGCGGACACTGTTTTGGCAGTACAGGTAAACAGGCTTGTCCGTACGGATCTCATTTTTTCTCTGTTTCAGCTGGGAAAGCGGAATGTTGCGGGCGCCTAAAATATGTCCGCCCTCAAACTCATTTGGCTCACGAACATCAATAAGCTGTGCTTTGCGGTAACCCGCGCGGAATTCTTCTTCGGTAAGTGTTTTCATAATTCGCTGCTGATAGACATATGAAGCAATCATATAGATGATAAACGCAGCAAAAATAATCAAAACGATCATATTAGACAATGTGATTCTACTCCTTTAGCATATAAAATCAAAACCCTGCTTCATAAAACAAGGTCATAGAGCCGTTTTCGACAAATACTATTATAGTAAAGCACAGCGTGATTGTCATCTATAATGGAACTAAAATATTTTTCATTTTCCCGACAGTTTGATAAACTGATTCTATTAAAACGGTAAGGAAGGTCTTAAAATGCAAAAAGAAACTTGGCGGTTTATAGACTCAGGCAATGCAAGTCCTGCATTCAATATGGCGCTTGATGAAGCGCTTTTATATTGGCACAGCGAAAAGAAAATCCCCCCGGTTATCCGTTTTTACGGCTGGAATCCGGCGACACTTTCTGTAGGGTATTTTCAAAATATTAAAAAGGAAATCAATTTTGAAGCAGTACATAAATATAATCTAGGATTCGTCAGACGCCCGACCGGCGGGAGAGGTGTGCTGCACGATCAGGAACTGACATACAGCGTAATTGTTTCGGAAGAGCACCCCGAGATGCCGGCGACTGTTACTGAGGCTTACCGGGTTATTTCAGAAGGCATACTTCAAGGCTTTAGAAATCTCGGGCTGGACGCTTACTTTGCCATCCCGAGAACTGAAAAAGAAAAAGAAAGCTTAAAAAATCCGCGGTCATCTGTTTGTTTTGACGCGCCTTCGTGGTATGAACTAGTGGTTGAGGGGCGCAAGGTGGCGGGAAGCGCGCAAACGAGACAAAAAGGTGTGATTCTTCAGCATGGCTCCATTCTTCTTGATTTAGATGAGGACAAGCTGTTCGATCTGTTCTTATATCCAAGTGAAAGAGTAAGAGAGCGGATGCAGCGCAATTTCAAAAATAAAGCGGTTGCCATTAATGAACTCACCGAAAAGCGGGTGACGATGGATGAGGCTCGTAAAGCCTTTAAAGAAGGATTTGAAACAGGTCTTAACATTCATTTGGAGCCATATGAACTTTCTCAGGAAGAGCTTGATTTTGTTCATCACTTGGCTGAAACAAAGTACGCTTCAGATGAATGGAATTATAAGCGGTAAACAGGGCTTTTGACCCGCGGAGCATCCTTGTTTTTTCAAGTTCATTAGTGTAAACTTGTAATGGTTTATAAAGATAAGGTGCTTTTTGGGAGGGTTTCGATGACAACACCAAGTATGGAAGATTATATTGAACAGATTTATATGCTGATTGAAGAAAAAGGATATGCACGAGTTTCCGATATCGCGGAAGCATTGGCAGTCCATCCCTCCTCTGTAACAAAAATGGTTCAAAAACTAGATAAAGACGAATATTTAATTTATGAAAAATATCGCGGTCTCGTGTTAACGTCTAAAGGGAAAAAAATAGGCAAACGGCTGGTATACAGACATGAATTGCTTGAGCAGTTTTTAAGAATCATTGGTGTTGATGAAGAGAAAATATATAACGATGTCGAAGGAATCGAACATCATTTAAGCTGGAACAGTATTGATCGCATCGGGGATCTTGTTCAATATTTTGAAGAAGATGATGCCCGTAAAAAAGATCTGAAATCAATCCAAAAGAAAACAGAACATCATAATCAGTAAAAAGGCGGTCTCGAAGGAGGCCGTCTTTTTTGATACGCTTACGCCACCCGTCATTCGTTGGTCTATTTCTTCGCGTGTTTTCTTAAAATGGTAATAAACGATCGGATGGAGGGGGAGGGAATGAGATGTATATTGACGGTGTGTTTTCCGGCGGAGGAGTAAAAGGCATTGCGCTCGCAGGCGCTTATGAAGTGCTTGAGGAAAAAGGCTTCCGCTTTAAAAGAGTTGCGGGTACAAGCGCCGGCGCCATTATTGCCGCTTTCATTGCGTCAGGTTACACCAGTAAGGAAATCCACGCTTTAATTGAAGAAGTGGACGGAGAGAAATTGCTGGATCAGAGGTACTCATTTCTCCCCTTAAAGATGCTCCAGTGGGTGTCCATCTACTGGCGTCTTGGCTTATACAAAGGCGATACGATAGAAAAATGGATTGCTGATCTGTTAAGAGCGAAAGGCATAAGGGTTTTCGGCGATTTGCAGAAAGGGTCTCTGCGCCTTATTGCTTCTGATCTGACAAACGGCACCATGATTGTTTTGCCGGACGATTTGGCCCGTTACGGGTTAAATCCTGATATGTTCCCGGTTGCCAGAGCGGTCAGAATGAGCTGCAGCATCCCGTATTTCTTTGAACCGATAAAATTAAAAACGGACACAGGCACCGCCACGGTTGTCGACGGAGGCGTGTTAAGCAATTTTCCAATCTGGCTGTTTTCAAAGGAAAGAAAGCGCCCTGTGATCGGTGTCACACTTGCGCCGCGTGAAAGAGAGCGTCCGAAAAAAAATATCCGCAACGCTTTTGAACTGTTCGGCGCCCTGTTTGAAACGATGAAGGATGCTCATGACGCAAGGCACATTGCGTCACGCTATGAACAAAATATCATTTTTCTCCCTGTCGATGACGTAATGGCCACTGATTTTCATTTAACACAACAAAAAAAACTAGCCCTGATTGAGCTAGGTAAAAGACGGACAGAGCTGTTTTTAAAGCAGTGGACCTATTAAAAAAGCGCTCTGTTTTTCTTTTTATTTTTTTTCCCTTCTATAACAGTCAGCTGAGTCTGGCTTTTTTTCTTGAGAATCATCGGTTTAGGCTTGCTGGCGCTCGGAACGCTTCGCAGGTGGCTGACACGTCCCTTATGTCCGGCGCGGTGTTTTGCTTTTTGTTCTTTCATCCGGCGCCGCGATTGTTTCGCCGCTTTTTTGAAGGCTGCTCCTTCGCTGCCCGCATTTCGATTCATTACATATTTCACAATAAAATAAATAATGATACCTGCCACGATGACGGTTACCGCCATTTTTGCCATTTCTCCGGGATTGGTTACCAGCACATAGAGGAAACCGAACGCTCCCAGCGCAATTAATACAGCAATAATAGGTTGTACACGATGATTCATAACTGTCCACCTCCGAAAGTAATAGCAGGGCAACGGATTTTAGATGACGTTGTGAGAAGGCTTCTGATTTTGCTCAGACAATGCTTCGAGTCTGAGAAGTTCGTTAAAGCTTTCGATGGCAACTTCAACCTAGTCATCCTTAGGTTCCTTTGTGGTTAACAGCTGAAGCTAAAGTCCCGGGTACCCAAGTAATTTCAGACCGGGAATGTCACGCACTTTGTTTGTCAGCTGCAGAACTTCAAAGGATAGACCAAGCACGACCGGTATCAGTGCGACACGATCTATAACACGCAGCCAAAGCGGATCTGTCGGAACGAGTAAATAAACAAACATGCCGACAATAATCGTAAATAAAATAAAGCTTGATCCGCAGCGGTAATGAAGCCGAGATTGGTTTTGGACATTCTCCACAGTAATTGGCAAATTCTGTTCATAACAGTTTATGACTTTATGTTCGGCTCCATGATATTGAAACACTCTTTTAATAAGCGGTGTCATGGACAAAAAATAGATGTAACCGAGCAGCAAAATCAACTTAAACAGGCTTTCAACCGCGATTTGCGCCGTGTCCGAGGAAAAAATCGGCCTTGTCAGTTCCGCTAAGAAAACTGGAACCAATGTAAATACGAATTTACTGAACAAAAATGATAGGACGCCTATAACTGCGAGGCTGAGATACATAGACAGCCCGGAGGATTTTTTTTCTTCCTGCTCAAGTGTCTCGTCTTCAGATGGATCGAGCCCGTAACGTTCGCTTGAAAAATTCAAATGCTTTGTGCCGTTTGCACTCGCTTCGATAATGGCCGCGATCCCCCGTAAAAACGGTATCTTTTTCACGATGTTCAGTTTCGGGTTGTGTTTGCGTGGAAGCTTAAAAAAGTCAATGCTTCCATCCGTTCTTCTGATGGCTGTAACGTAATGATGCTTTCCGCCAAACATAACGCCTTCCACAACAGCCTGCCCGCCGTAAGCGGGCGGAACTTTATGTTTTGACATATTATCAACCTGCCTATTTCTTTAGGATTGCTAACCATTTCCTTTCACTCTATTGTACAGGAAACAGCGCTAAACCTCTAGATTGACAGGCTGAAAAAATTGCCATAGCATTGCTTTTTCTACATGCATTATACCCTTTATTTTCAAATTTTACTCGCAGCTGTCAAAAAGTGTGAGCTTTTTTATTGACATTTCATTTTTTGGGCACACTTTAACTGGAGGTGCCATGATGACAAGCGAAAAAGATACAGAACAAAATGAAGAATTGAATGAGAAGCAAAAGCCGCCTGTTTCAATGGCCGGCAGAGTGGCGGCAACAGGTTTTTGCGGGGGAGTACTTTGGAGTTTCGTTGCTTATATCGCATATTTGTTTCATTTTTCCGAAATCAGCCCGAATATGATATTGCAGCCGTTTGTGCTCGGAGAGTGGAAAAAACATGGGCTGGGAACGGTAATCAGCATCATTTTGATTGGAGTAATTTCAATTGGCGCAGCGTTTCTTTATTTTCTTCTATTGAAACGTTTAAAAACAATGTGGCCGGGTATTTTATACGGCTTGGTGCTTTGGCTGCTCGTGTTTTTTGTTTTTAATCCGATTTTTCCAGATGTGCGCACGGTGACCGAACTGACATCAGATACAATTATTACGACCATTTGCATTTATTTGCTTTACGGGCTGTTTGTCGGGTATTCCATTTCATTTGAATACAATGAGCTGAATTCGGAAAAGCTTGCACGTGCGCTGGGAATGCATAGAGAATAGTGTATAATCCTTTTCCAGTATGATAAAATGTTCACGAGAAGTGAACATTTTTTACATGAGAAACCCTCGCGAAAAGGAGAGATTATGTGCCTCATTTTTTGATTTTAAACGGACCGAATGTTAACCGGCTTGGGAGTCGTGAGCCTGAAGTATTCGGCCGCCAGACACTGACCGATATTGAAACAGATCTTTTTCAGTTTGCTGAAGCCTTACATATCCAGCTCACTTTCTTCCAGTCTAATCACGAAGGTGATTTGATAGATGCGATACATGAGGCTGAGGAGCAATACAGCGGGATTGCTCTGAACCCCGGCGCCCTGAGTCATTACAGTTATGCGATCAGGGATGCTGTTTCAAGCATCAGTCTTCCTGTGGTAGAGGTGCATTTATCAAACTTATACGCCAGGGAAGAATTCAGGCATCAGTCGGTTATCGCTCCTGTTGCGAAAGGGCAGATTGTCGGTCTTGGAGCTGAAGGCTACAAGCTTGCTGTTCGCTACTTATTAAGCCAGCAAGGGGGAGAATCAAGATGAAGCTAGAGAAATTAAGAAACCTGTTTGGACAGCTGGGAATTGACGGCATGCTGATTACAAGCAGCACGAATGTACGCTATATGACAGGGTTTACAGGTTCGGCGGGTTTGGCTGTTATATCGGGTGACAAAGCAGCGTTTATTACGGATTTTCGTTATACTGAGCAGGCGAAGGTTCAGGTAAAGGGTTTTGAGATCATTGAACATGGCGGCAGCTTGATTCAGACCACTGCCGACACTGTTGAATCGTTTGGCATCAAGCGTCTCGGTTTTGAACAGAACAGCATGACATATGGCACTTACGCTTCATACAACGCCGTTATCAGTGATGCCGAATTAGTGCCTGTGGCTGAATCCGTGGAAAAGTTGCGCTTGATTAAGTCTAGTGAAGAGATTAAGATATTAGAGGAAGCTGCGAAGATTGCAGATGATGCCTTCAGACATATCTTGACGTTTATGAAACCCGGCATTTCTGAAATCGCTGTTGCCAATGAGCTGGAGTTTTATATGAGAAGCCAGGGAGCAGACAGCTCTTCTTTTGATATGATTGTCGCCTCAGGCCTTCGTTCAAGCCTTCCGCACGGTGTGGCCAGTGACAAACTGATTGAAAGCGGAGACCTTGTTACGCTTGATTTTGGCGCTTATTATAAAGGATATTGTTCTGATATTACCCGGACGGTCGCTGTAGGTCAGCCCAGTGATCAATTGAAGGAGATCTATCAGGTTGTATTTGATGCTCAGGCGCTTGGCGTCGCACATATTAAGCCGGGAATGACAGGAAAAGAGGCTGACGCCCTCACAAGGGATCATATTGCTGCAAAAGGCTACGGTGACTATTTCGGCCATTCAACCGGGCACGGGCTCGGCATGGAAGTTCATGAATCGCCGGGATTATCCGTCAGATCTTCAGCTATCCTTGAACCGGGTATGGTGGTCACAGTGGAGCCGGGCATTTACATACCAGAAACAGGCGGTGTCCGCATTGAAGATGACATCGTGATTACAGAAAACGGCAACCGGACAATCACCCATTCCCCAAAAGAACTTATTATTTTGTGATTGGAATATAGGAGGACATTAAACATGATTTCAGTTAACGATTTCCGTACAGGATTAACAATTGAAGTAGATGGCGGCATTTGGCGCGTCGTTGACTTCCAGCACGTAAAACCTGGAAAAGGTGCGGCATTTGTCCGCTCTAAACTCCGCAACCTTCGCACTGGCGCGATTCAGGAAAAAACATTCCGCGCTGGTGAAAAAGTAGCGAAAGCGCAAATCGAAACCAAAACAATGCAATATCTATATGCAAACGGAGATCAGCACGTATTTATGGATACTTCTTCTTATGAGCAGCTTGAACTGAGCGCAACTCAAATCGAAGAAGAATTAAAATACCTGCTAGAAAACATGTCTGTGCATATCATGATGTACCAGGATGAAACACTTGGTATCGAACTTCCAAACACAGTTGAGCTGAAAGTTGTTGAAACTGAACCTGGTATTAAAGGTGATACAGCGTCAGGCGGTACAAAACCTGCGAAAACTGAAACCGGGCTTGTTGTAAACGTGCCGTTCTTTGTGAATGAAGGCGACACACTTGTTGTCAATACATCAGACGGTTCTTACGTTTCAAGAGCATAGAAAGAAAAAAAGAAGTCTGTTCCCAAATGGGAGCAGGCTTTTTTTGTGCCCAAAAACAGAATCTTTCTTTTATACGAAAATGACAAGACTACTTCAGCAAGCTAGAGCATATCATATAAAAAAATGGGAGGTTGGGAGAGTGCTATGAAATTTTTACTTGGAAATATCAATTCTACTGTTTTAACAATGGCGGGATTACGAGTTTTATCCTCTATGATTGAGCTGACGGCAGCAATTGTCATGCTTGTGACCAACGATGTCCGGAAGGCGGTTGTGGTTAACAGCATTCTCGCTATTGTCGGTCCGTTGATTTTTATCATTACGATGACTGTCGGAATCTACCAAATTGCCGGGCAGCTTTCGTATGCAAAGCTGATTCTGATTTTTACGGGTGTTGTCTTGATTTTAGCGGGTGTTCATAAATAAAGAGAGGCTTGTCATAAAGTCTGCCTCACATCATACATTTTAAAGAAGCCAATCGGTAGAAAGGAGGAGGCTCTGTTGAATGAAATCGCTGAGGTTCTCCCTGAATCCATGAAAAACGCCCTTTCTGAAATACCGGAACAACAATGGCTGGAAATCGAAGAAGTCAGAATTCGGATCAACCGCCCTGTTGAATTGATTCGAAGAGGACAACCTGTGTATTTGTCCTATGCGGGCACGGCCGAGGATGCCCATCTGATCCTGAGCCGGCTCAGCAACTATAGTATGTATACACTAGAAGAAGAGCTGAAGAAAGGGTATGTCACGATCAGAGGCGGCCACAGAGTCGGACTGGCGGGCAGAGTCATTACGGAAAACGGAGGTGTGAAAGGCCTCCGTGATATCGCATCTTTTAATATACGAATTGCCCGGCAAAAGCTGGGGATTGCGGAGCCGCTGCTTCCATACTTATATCAAAGCAGCTGGCTGAATACGCTGATTATCGGACCGCCCCAAACCGGCAAAACAACACTTCTCCGGGACCTTGCGAGGCTCTCAAGCACCGGCAAAAAACCCATGCTGCCCGTTAAGACAGGAATCGTCGATGAACGGTCAGAAATTGCCGGATGTCTTCGCGGCATTCCGCAGCATCAATTTGGTCAGAGAATTGACGTGTTAGACGCCTGTCCAAAAGCTGAAGGGCTGATGATGATGATTCGATCCATGAGCCCTGAGGTGATGATTGTCGATGAAATCGGGCGTATGGAAGATACAGATGCACTTCTGGAGGCGCTGCATGCCGGTGTTTCAGTAATCGTATCGGCGCATGGCTGGAGTATATCCGACCTGATGAAGCGGCCTTCATTGAAGCGTTTGTGGGAAGAAAGAGCCTTTGACCGCTATTTGGAATTATCAAGAGCAAAAGGGCCGGGCACAGTGAGCCAAATTTATGACAAAGACGGAAATGTGCTGTCTAGGACGACGGGCGTGAAAACATGCTGAAGCTGCTGGGCGCTGTATTCATTGTGGTAGCGACAACATGGACAGGTTTTGAGATGGCGAAGATTTATACAGAACGGCCGCGGCAAATCCGCCAGCTGCGTGCGGCGCTTCAATCCCTCGAGGCTGAAATCATGTACGGCCATACACCGCTTCATACTGCTTCACAGCAGATTGCCAAACAGCTCGCACAGCCTGTTTCAGCTCTTTTTTCCGCATTCAGTGATCAGCTGGACAAGGGAAGTGATTCCGCGAAAACGGCGTGGGAGCAAAGCTTAAAGAAGGTATGGGATACCCTGTCTTTGAAAAAAAGCGAATACGAAGTGCTGAAGCAGTTTGGCGAGACGCTCGGGATTCATGATCGAATCTCTCAGCAAAAGCACATCAAGCTGGCGCTGTCACATTTGGAAGCCTCTGAAGCGGATGCTGAGCAGGCGCAAGCGAAAAATGAAAAGATGATAAAAAGTTTGGGCTTTTTAGCGGGCTTGTTACTCATTCTTCTATTGATGTAAACGTGAGGGGAGCAAAAATAAAATGGGAGTAGACGTGAATGTCATATTTCAAATCGCCGGAGTGGGAATCGTGGTCGCTTTTTTACACACGATATTGGATCAGATGGGCAAGAAAGAATATGCTCAGTGGGTGACGCTGTTAGGTTTTATCTATATTTTATTTATGGTCGCCACGATTGTAGATGACCTATTTAAAAAGATAAAAGCTGTGTTTTTATTCCAAGGATAGGGGGGCTTGCAGATTGACATTGTTCAAATTGTAGGTTTAGGGCTGATCGCCACCTTCCTTTCTTTAATTGTAAAAGAACAAAAGCCGACTTTTGCGTTTTTAATCGTCGTTTTTGCCGGATGTGCCATTTTTCTTTATTTGGTAGACCAAATCTACGACATTATTCGAATGATAGAAAAAATTGCGATTAATGCAAATGTCAACATGGTCTATGTTGAAACCATTTTAAAGATTATCGGAATCGCCTATATTGCTGAATTCGGGGCACAGCTCACAAAAGATGCCGGTCAAGGAGCCATCGCCTCGAAAATAGAATTGGCGGGGAAAATTTTAATACTCGTAATGGCTGTGCCTATTTTAACCGTCATTATCGAAACGATTCTCGGACTTATACCTTCTATGTCATAACCGAAAGGAGGTGGTAGATTGAAGCGCTTTCAATGGGTTTTGCTTTTGGCCGTGCTGATCATAGCAGGCCGTGCAGAAATTGTACAAGCAGCTGGTAATGCAGAACAAACGGAAGACCATGCTGAAACAGCCGAGCAATTAGCGGAAAGGACAGCAGCCTCGCTTGAAACAGATAAGATCGGGGAATTTTGGAATGACATTATGACAGAATACGGCGGACTGCTGCCGGAAAGCCAAAAAGGCAGCTTAATGGAGTTTATCAATGGCGATAAATCATTCTCACCGCAAGAATGGCTGAAAGCTCTCTTTTCTTATTTGTTTCATGAAGTGCTTGCCAACGGAAAGCTGCTGGGCACATTGATTTTGCTCACGATTTTTTGCGTCATTCTGCAGCTTTTGCAAAATGCTTTTCAGCAAAGCACCGTCAGTAAGGTCGCTTACTCAATTGTGTACATGGTGCTGATTATCCTTGCGCTTAATAGCTTTCATGTGGCAATTAACTATGCAACTGAGGCGATTCAGACGATGACCAGCTTTATCCTGGCGCTCATTCCGCTCCTCTTGGCGCTTTTGGCTTCCTCAGGCGGAGCTGTATCTGCTGCCTTCTTTCATCCTGTTATCCTCTTCCTGATGAACACGAGCGGTCTCTTGATTCAGAATATCGTCATGCCGCTGATTTTTTTATCAGCGATTCTGAGCATTGTCAGCACGATGACTGAACAATACAAAGTAACACAGCTGGCTAACCTGCTCAGAAATATCGCCATCGGAGCACTGGCTGTTTTTCTTACCATCTTTCTCGGCGTCATCTCTGTTCAGGGAGCCTCAGCTGCAGTGACAGACGGCATTACGCTCAGGACGGCTAAATTTATAACCGGAAATTTTATTCCTGTGCTTGGCCGAATGTTTACAGACGCAACAGATACAGTAATCAGCGCCTCTTTACTGCTGAAAAATACGGTAGGGATTCTCGGTGTCGCTATTTTGATCTGTATCGCGGCATTTCCGGCAATCAAAGTGCTTTCCCTCGCTTTTATTTATAAGCTGGCAGCCGCGATTCTTCAGCCGCTTGGAGGCGGGCCCGTCATCACCTGCCTCGACGTCATCAGCAAAAGCGTCATTTATATTTTTGCAGCTCTCGCTATTGTGTCTCTCATGTTTTTTTTAAGCCTTACTGTCATAATCACAGCCGGAAACCTCACGATGATGATGAAATGAAGGAGGCAGGCGAATGAGTTTTTTAACGGAATGGCTTACCACCATCGTGTTGTTTATCCTATTTGCAATTGTGATTGATATGCTGCTGCCGAGCTCCAGCATGCAAAAGTACGCAAAAATGGTAGTCAGCCTGCTCTTGATTGTCGTCATGCTTACGCCGATTTTTAAACTTTTCAAGACAGACCCCGAAATCATCTTTGAATATCTCACAAAAAACGGGCAGTCAGAGTCTGCCGACATAAAAAATCAAATCAATTCAAAAAAAATAGAAATACAAGCTTCCCAGCGCGCATATATTCTAGAAGAAATGGCTGTCCAACTAAAAAAGAAAGCGGAGGAGAGATTCAGTCATGATGAATATAAAGTAGGCCGCATCAAACTCACGGCAGGAGAAAAGGTAGATTCAGAAGAGGATATTAAAACAATCAGCGTGTATATGGCCCCGTCTTCTGAAAAAACGGTCCAAACGGTCGCGCCGGTCCACATTGATACAGATCATGCATACGTAACGAAAGAAGCAGCCGAACAAAAAGAAGCCAAACAGATACAAACGCAGCTCGCGGACATTTGGGAAATCGGAAGTGAGAAAATTACGGTTCATATGGAAGGCGGGGAGAGTGTCGGCAATGAATAAAAACGGATTATGGAATGTATTGAAAAAGCAGTTTCTTCCGGGACAAATGAAGGACGGCGAAAAGCCGAAGCTGACCAAATATCATTACTTTCTATTCGTTTTTGTTCTCGGAGTTTCCTTTATGCTTGTCAGCCAGCTGTTTTCTTCACCTGAGAAAACAGAAAACGCCAAAACGATAACGGCCGTATCATCACAACATTCTGCGGGCAGCAAAGAGAAAACAGCTGAAGTGTTTAAAACCTCAAAATCTGATAAACCTAAAGACTCGATCGATGACTATGAAAAAGAATACGAAAATCAGCTGAAAGAAATTCTTGAAACAATCATTGGTGTGGACGATGTCTCGGTTGTCGTGAATGTAGATGCAACGTCGCTGAAAGTATACGAAAAAAACAAATCAAACAAAAATACAACCACTGAAGAAACTGACAAAGAAGGCGGAACAAGAAGCGTTACAGACCAAACATCGGAGGAAGAAATCGTCATGATCAAAAACGGCGATAAAGAAACACCTGTCGTCGTCCAAACGAAAAAACCTGATATACGCGGTGTACTCGTTGTTGCTCAAGGAGTGGACAACGTTCAAATAAAACAAACCATTATCGAAGCGGTGACACGGGTCCTGGATGTTCCAAGCCACCGGGTTGCGGTTGCCCCTAAAAAAATAAAGGAGGATTCATAAATGCTTAAAAAACAAACCGTTTGGCTATTAACAATGCTCAGTCTTGTCGTGGTGTTAAGCGTCTACTATATCATGTCGCCGGAAAGCAAAAACGCCGTGCAGATGCAAAGTGAAAAAAGCGCGCCTGACAGCGGAGAGGTCGCAACTGAAAAAGCGCCTGCCAAGCAAGACACGAAGGAAAAAAGCGGTACAGAAACTGAAAAAGGAAAAGAAGATGGAACAAAGGGAACGAAAGATTCATCAGCAGACAAGGAAACATCCGCTGAAGCCAGTGAAAAAGGAACTGTTGTTACGGAAACAGCCGATGATGATTTGTTTACAACGTACCGTCTTGATTTAGAAGATGCCAGAAGCAAAGAAAGAGAAGAGCTGAATGCCATTGTATCAAGCGATGATGCAACAGCCAAGGAGAAAAGCGAAGCATACGATAAAATGACGGCTCTCAGTGAAGTGGAAGGAACAGAAAAACAGCTGGAAACGCTGATTAAAACACAAGGTTACGAGGATGCGCTCGTTAATGCTGAAGGAGATAAAATCAATATTACAGTCAAATCAGACAAACACTCCAAATCGAAGGCGACAGCCATTATAGACCTTGTGGCAAAAGAAATCAAAACAATGAAAGATGTCGCTGTCACATTTGAACCATCCAAGTAAGAAAGAGGAAAAAGAAGCCCGCTAAACAAGCGGGCTTTTTGCGTTGCTGTCATATTAGAGTTGAATTCAAAAGTCCGCTCCTGTAAGATGAACATAGTATGTACTTTTAGTAGTAACCTATAAAAAAAGAAATTTCATACATAGGAGTGCGATTGAATGTTAAATATCAAAGAAATCCACGAGCTGATTAAAGCAATTGACGAGTCTACAATTGACGAATTCGTATATGAAAATGAAGGTGTATCCTTAAAACTGAAAAAACACGAAGCAGGCACGGTTCAAGTCATGCAGCAGGCACCTGCAGCACCTGTACAAGCACAGGCTCCGCAGGCAGTTCAGCCGCAAGCGCAGCAAGCAGCGGCACCTGCCCAAGAAGCACCAAAGCAAGATGAGAATCTGCATAAAATCACTTCACCAATGGTAGGAACATTTTATGCTTCTTCATCACCGGAAGCTGGCCCGTATGTAACAGCCGGTTCAAAAGTAAATGAAAACACAGTTGTCTGCATTGTAGAAGCGATGAAGCTTTTCAACGAAATCGAAGCAGAAGTGAAAGGCGAAATCGTTGAAGTATTAGTAGAAAACGGCCAGCTGGTCGAATACGGACAACCTCTATTTCTTGTAAAAGCGGAGTAAGGAGACTGAACATGATTAAAAAGCTATTGATCGCCAACAGAGGAGAAATTGCTGTCAGAATCATCAGAGCCTGCAGAGAGCTCGGAATTGAGACTGTCGCTGTTTATTCAGAAGCTGATAAAGATGCCCTTCATGTTCAAATGGCCGATGAAGCTTTTTGTATCGGACCGAAAGCATCAAAAGACAGCTATTTAAACGTTACAAATATTGTGAGTGTTGCAAAGCTGACTGGCACGGACGCCATTCATCCGGGATACGGATTTTTAGCTGAAAATGCTGATTTCGCTGAATTATGTGAAGAAGTGAATGTCACGTTTGTCGGCCCGAGCGCTGACGCCATTTCAAAAATGGGAACAAAAGACGTTGCGCGGGAAACGATGAAACAGGCCGGCGTGCCAATCGTACCGGGTTCACAGGGAATTATAGAAAATGTGGAAGAAGCGGTTTCGCTTGCTAATGAAATTGGGTATCCTGTAATTATAAAAGCCACCGCAGGCGGAGGCGGAAAAGGAATTAGGGTTGCCCGCACTGAAGAGGAACTGATTAATGGCATTAAGATTACACAGCAGGAAGCGGCAACTGCATTCGGAAATCCAGGTGTATACATCGAAAAATACATAGAAGATTTTCGCCACGTTGAGATCCAAGTGCTTGCTGATAACTACGGAAATACGATCCATTTGGGCGAACGCGACTGCTCGATCCAAAGACGCCTGCAAAAGCTTTTGGAAGAATCACCATCTCCTGCCCTTGATTCAGAAATCAGGGAGCAAATGGGAGATGCAGCGGTAAAGGCTGCAAAAGCGGTTGGCTATACAGGTGCTGGAACAGTTGAATTTATCTATGACTACAATGAACAGCGCTATTACTTCATGGAAATGAACACGAGAATTCAGGTAGAGCACCCAGTCACAGAAATGGTGACGGGAACTGACCTGATCAAGGAACAAATCAAAGTGGCATCAGGAATGGAACTGAGCCTCAAGCAAGAGGATGTTGAATTTGAAGGCTGGGCCATCGAATGCCGAATCAACGCAGAAAACCCAAGTAAAAATTTCATGCCGTCACCTGGTGAAATTAAAATGTACCTGCCTCCTGGCGGTCTTGGTGTCCGTGTCGATTCAGCTGCGTACCCTGGCTATTCCATCCCACCGTACTATGACAGCATGATTGCAAAGGTAATCACATACGGAAAAACGAGGGATGAAGCGATTGCCCGCATGAAGCGCGCATTGAGCGAATTCGTCATCGAAGGCATTGAGACAACAATCCCTTTCCATTTAAAACTGCTTGAACACGAAACATTTGTGAGCGGAGAGTTTAATACGAAATTTTTAGAAACATATGATGTAATGGGCTCATAATTTTTACGGAGGTGAATTGAATGAAAGACAACAGCTTGCTTAAAATGGATCACGAAGATACGCATTTGGGTAAGGTTGAGATTGCACCGGAGGTCATTGAGGTCATTGCCGGCATTGCAGCATCAGAAGTTGATGGGGTTGCCGAAATGCGCGGAAACTTTGCGACAGGCGTCGTCGAGCGCTTTGGCAAAGTGAATCATGGCAAAGGTGTCAAAGTCGACCTGGCGGATGACGGAATTACGATCGATGTATACTGTGTCGTTACATTTGGCGTTTCGATTCCGAAAGTTGCAGCATCCGTTCAGGAAAACATTCGTCAAACCTTATTAAATATGACGTCTCTTTCGATTAACGAGATCAATATTCACATCGTCGGCATTCAATTTGACACAAAAGCCCAAGAAGTCCAAATCGACGAAGAAATGTAAATGGCTTAACACGAAACCAAGGGGAGGGCGGCCCTTTGGTTTTTTTACACGTTACCCTTTATTTCAAAGCATGAAGAAAGCCGGCTTACATAGCCGAGTTTCTTCATGAACGTGAAATCCGAATAATCATATTAAGGTGTGTGAAAATATTCGGTAATAGGGTAAAAAAACCTTGATTTCAATATGCGGATACGAAAAAAATATGTTATGATCTCTTTGTGGCTTAACGACAAGCGGATAAAGAGGATCAAAGGAGAAAGAAAATGAAAAGAAGAACAGCAAGAGAAAAAGCTTTGCAGGCACTATTTCAAATTGATGTCAGCGATATTGCAGTGAATGAAGCCATAGAACACGCACTGGATGAAGAAAAAACAGATCCTTTCTTTGAACAGCTTGTACACGGGGTATTGGAACACCAAGACCAGCTGGATGAAATGATCTCCAAGCATCTGGTGAATTGGAAGCTCGATCGGATTGCCAATGTTGACCGTGCGATTTTGCGCCTGGCAGCATATGAAATGGCATATGCCGAAGACATTCCGGTGAATGTCTCCATGAACGAAGCGATTGAGCTGGCAAAACGGTTTGGTGATGACAAAGCGACAAAGTTTGTAAACGGGGTTCTTTCTAACATTAAATCTGATATTGAACAATCATAGGAGGAAAGAAAATGACTGCAACAATCATCGACGGAAAAGAAACGGCTAGAGAAAAACGCGAACAATTGGCAAAAGAGGTAGAAGAGCTTAAAAAGCAAGGCGTCACTCCCGGACTGGCGGTTATTTTGATTGGAGATGATCCTGCTTCTCACTCTTACGTGCGAGGAAAGAAAAAAGCGGCAGAAACAATGGGAATGAATTTCAAGCTCGATCAATTTGACAGCAGCCTCACAGAAGCTGAACTGCTTTCCATTATTGATCAATATAACCAAGACCCTGAGTTTCATGGCATTCTCGTTCAGCTTCCGCTCCCAGACCATATTTCTGAAAAAGCGGTGATCGAACGTATCTCCCCTGATAAAGATGTAGACGGTTTTCATCCGTTAAACGTAGGGAAAATGCTGCTTGGCGAAGATACGTTTCTTCCTTGCACGCCTCATGGAATTGTTGAGCTTTTGAAGAAAACCAATATTGACCTTTCCGGTAAAGAGGTTGTTGTAGTCGGCCGAAGCAACATTGTCGGCAAACCTGTCGGCCAGCTTTTATTAAATGAAAACGCGACGGTTACTTACTGTCATTCAAGAACAGAAAATATTACTGAACATACGAAAAAAGCGGACATCCTGGTGGTGGCAGTCGGCAGAGCCAACTTCATCAGTGCAGACCAGATCAAAGAGGGCGCTGTTGTCATTGACGTCGGCGTTAACCGTCTAGAAAACGGAAAGCTTTGCGGAGACGTTGAATTTGAAGGGGCAAAGGAAAAAGCGTCCTTCATCACGCCGGTTCCGGGCGGAGTAGGTCCGATGACCATCACGATGCTTGCGCATAATACTGTTAAATCTGCGAAACGTACGTTATCATAGATAATTGGAGATATTCACAGGCGAAATGTTTACCCGCCTTGAATATGAGCACGATACCCGCTTCTTCAGGCTCCTAAAGCCAGGGCGGGTTTTCTTTAGTTATGGTGCAGGAATGCTTAGGAGAGGAGTTTTTAGACATGGGTGAAGCAGCGTATGTGACCGTCTCAGCGCTGACAAAGTATATAAAACGAAAATTCGATGTAGATCCTCACCTTGAAAATATTTGGATTAAAGGCGAATTGTCGAATGTAAAGATACACACACGAGGGCATATTTATTTCACTTTAAAAGACGAAAACGCTAGAATGCAGTCGGTGATGTTCGCGAGACAAAGCGAGCGTCTGCCTTTTAAACCTGAAAACGGAATGAAAGTGCTGGTCAGAGGCGGAATTTCCGTATATGAACCGAGCGGAAACTATCAATTATATGCCAAAGAAATGCAGCCTGACGGGGTTGGAGCGCTTTATTTAGCGTACGAAGAATTAAAAAAGAAGCTTGCCGGCGAAGGTTTATTTGACGACCGCTACAAAAAACAAATCCCCGCATTTCCAGCCACAATCGGGGTTGTGACATCTCCAACGGGTGCCGCTGTCAGAGACGTTATTACAACTCTAAAAAGAAGATATCCCCTTGTAAAAGTCATTGTTCTTCCAGCGCTCGTACAAGGTGAAAATGCGAGCAGATCCATCGTTACGCGCATTGAAGAGGCAAATGAAAAAGAGATTTGCGACGTATTAATTGTCGGGAGAGGCGGCGGTTCGATAGAAGAACTGTGGGCATTCAATGAAGAAATTGTAGCACGCGCCATCTTCGCTTCCAATATTCCGATTATATCGGCAGTCGGACATGAGACGGATTTTACGATTAGTGATTTTGTCGCCGATATCAGAGCTGCGACGCCGACAGGAGCAGCTGAGATTGCTGTGCCTCATACCACTGATTTAATCGAACGGACAAAAACAGCGGAAGTCAGAATGACAAGAGCAATGCAGCAGCATCTCGGCTCGAAAAAAGAACGGATACAAACGCTGCAATCGTCCTATGCCTTTCGTTTTCCAAAGCGTTTGTATGCGCAAAAAGAGCAGCAGTTTGACCTCGCGTACCAGCAGTTTCAAGCACAGCTGACCGCTCTTTTAGATCGGAAAAGCAGACAGCTGGAGCGTGAAACGTACAGATTAGAGGCACTGCATCCTCATGAACAGCTGAAACAAGCAAGAACACGATACCAGGAACAAACAAATCAGCTGAGAAAAAATATGAATATCCAAATGAAGCAGCTGCATTCCCAATTTCAAACCGTTCTTGGCAAGCTGAATGCACTAAGTCCTCTTCAAGTGATGGAAAGAGGATACAGCTTGGCTTATAAAGAAGATAAACTCATTAAAAGTGTCAGTCAAATAGAAGAGCAGGACCGGCTTGAAGTTAAGCTGAAGGATGGCGTGCTGACCTGTGAAGTATTAGAAAAGAGAGGGGAAGAAAAATGACAGACGTGAAAAAAAATGAAAACATGACATTTGAAGAAGCGATGAAAGGGCTTGAGAGCATTGTATCAAAGCTTGAAGAGGGAGATGTGCCTCTAGAGCAAGCCATTAACTATTTCCAAGAAGGCATGGCTCTGTCAAAAATGTGCCATGAAAAGCTGCAAAAAGTCGAAAAGCAAATGGACTTCATTTTAAAAGAAGACGGCGAACTGGCACCTTTCAGTGTTCAGGAGGAAGACGAAGGTGACAAATAAATTAACGAGCTTTCTGGCGGACCGGAAAAAAACAATTGAAAATCAGCTTTCTGTCTATACAGAAAAGCTTGATATGCCGGACTCATTAAAGAAGTCTATGCTGTATTCTCTACAGGCCGGCGGAAAGCGGTTGCGGCCTCTGATTGTACTGGCTGTTTTAAACGCATATGGAAAAAGCGAAAAAGACGGCATTCCGGTGGGCTGTGCTGTCGAAATGATTCACACGTATTCGTTAATTCATGATGATCTTCCATGCATGGATGATGACGATTTGCGCCGTGGGAAGCCGACAAACCATAAAGTGTTTGGTGAAGCGACGGCAGTATTAGCGGGTGACGGGCTGCTCACAGAAAGCTTTAAGCTGATTACCTCCCACGTGTCAGACGAGGTGTCAGCAGAAAAGCGCCTGCGGCTTGTGAATGAACTGATTTCAGCGGCAGGCACCGAAGGCATGGTCGGTGGGCAAGTAGCTGATATGGAAGCGGAAAACCGACAAGTCACGCTTGAAGAGCTCGAATCCATTCATGAACGGAAAACTGCCAAGCTCCTTGGCTTTTGTGTAATCGCCGGTGCTATTTTGGCTGATGCGCCTGAGGAAGACATTGAAACACTGCGTACCTTCAGCAGCCATATTGGAATCGGATTTCAAATCAGAGACGATATTTTAGATTTAGAAGGCAGTGAAGAGAAAATCGGCAAACGTGTCGGCTCGGATACCACAAATGACAAATCGACATACCCGTCGCTTCTTTCATTGGAAGGGGCCAAACATAAATTGGATGTTCATATAAAAGAGGCGAAGCGATTGATCGGCGGACTCTCTCTTCAAAAAGACCTTTTATATGAGCTTTGTGATTTAATTGCGGCAAGAGATCACTAAAACGATCCTAATTTGAAGCGGCTGCACGAGATATGGTAAAATGTAAGCAGTTTATATGAAAAATGAAAAGGAAAAGCGCGTTTGTCTTTTTTTATGTCTGAGATTATTGTCAGCTCGGCATGCAAAAGACATGTATCATTGCAGAAATTCATGCTGAAAGTGAGTTGATCCGCTTTGGATCTTTTATCAATACAGGACCCGTCGTTTTTAAAAAACATGTCCATTGATGAATTAGAGAAATTAAGTGATGAAATCCGTCAGTTTTTAATTACAAGTTTATCCGCTTCCGGCGGCCACATCGGCCCAAACTTAGGTGTCGTAGAGCTTACTGTTGCCCTGCATAAGGAATTTAACAGCCCGAAAGACAAATTTTTATGGGATGTAGGCCATCAGTCGTATGTCCATAAGCTGCTGACAGGACGCGGAAAAGAATTTGCGACGCTTCGCCAGTACAAAGGGCTTTGCGGATTTCCAAAGCGGAGTGAAAGCGAGCACGATGTTTGGGAAACCGGGCACAGCTCGACTTCTCTGTCAGGCGCGATGGGAATGGCAGCTGCCCGTGATATTAAAGGAACGGATGAATATATTATTCCGATCATTGGTGACGGCGCGCTGACTGGCGGTATGGCGCTCGAAGCCCTTAACCACATCGGCGACGAGAAAAAAGACATGATTGTCATCCTTAATGATAATGAAATGAGTATTGCGCCAAACGTCGGTGCCATTCACTCTATGCTCGGACGGCTCCGCACTGCGGGGAAATACCAGTGGGTCAAAGATGAGCTTGAATACTTATTTAAAAAGATTCCGGCAGTTGGGGGCAAGCTTGCCGCCACGGCGGAACGGGTCAAAGACAGCCTGAAATACATGCTCGTCTCCGGAATGTTTTTCGAGGAGCTCGGTTTTACGTATTTGGGCCCGGTGGACGGACATTCTTATCATGAGCTGATTGAGAATCTTCAATACGCCAAAAAAACGAAAGGCCCTGTTCTTCTGCATGTCATCACGAAAAAAGGGAAGGGGTACAAACCGGCTGAGACCGATACGATTGGGACATGGCATGGTACCGGACCATATAAAATTAATACCGGTGACTTTGTAAAGCCGAAAGCCGCAGCTCCTTCGTGGAGCGGTCTTGTCAGCGGAACTGTGCAGCGAATGGCGCGCGAGGACGGACGCATTGTAGCCATTACGCCGGCTATGCCTGTCGGTTCAAAGCTTGAAGGTTTCGCAAAGGAATTCCCTGACCGGATGTTCGACGTAGGAATCGCAGAACAGCATGCCGCAACGATGGCGGCAGCTATGGCAATGCAGGGTATGAAGCCGTTTTTGGCGATTTACTCAACCTTCCTGCAAAGGGCATATGACCAAGTTGTCCATGACATCTGCCGCCAAAACGCCAATGTGTTTATTGGAATTGACCGTGCAGGACTCGTTGGCGCTGATGGAGAGACACATCAAGGCGTGTTTGATATTGCGTTTATGCGCCACATTCCAAACATGGTCTTAATGATGCCGAAAGACGAAAATGAAGGCCAGCACATGGTTCATACAGCACTTAGCTATGACGAAGGCCCGATAGCGATGCGTTTTCCGCGCGGAAACGGACTCGGCGTAAAAATGGATGAACAGTTGAAAACGATTCCGATCGGTACGTGGGAGGTGCTGCGTCCAGGGAACGATGCTGTCATCTTAACATTCGGCACAACAATCGAAATGGCGATTGAAGCAGCCGAAGAGCTGCAGAAAGAAGGCCTTTCCGTGCGCGTTGTGAATGCGCGTTTTATTAAGCCGATTGATGAAAAGATGATGAAGAGTATCCTAAAAGAAGGCTTGCCAATTTTAACAATTGAAGAAGCGGTCTTAGAAGGCGGTTTCGGAAGCTCGATTTTAGAATTCGCTCATGATCAAGGTGAATATCATACTCCGATTGACAGAATGGGTATACCTGATCGGTTTATTGAACACGGAAGCGTAACAGCGCTTCTTGAGGAAATTGGACTGACAAAACAGCAGGTGGCAAATCGTATTAGATTACTGATGCCGCCAAAGACACACAAAGGAATTGGATCATGAGGTCAAAGAAAGAACGATTAGATGTATTATTAGTGGAAAGAGGGCTGGCGGAAACGCGTGAAAAAGCCAAAAGAGCCATTATGGCGGGGATCGTCTATTCAAACGAAAACCGCTTGGACAAGCCTGGAGAAAAAATTGACCGCGACCTTCCGTTAACCGTCAAAGGAAACCCGTTGAGGTATGTGAGCAGGGGCGGCTTAAAGCTCGAAAAAGCGTTGAAGGAATTTCCCGTCTCTGTCAAAGATAAAATTATGATTGATATTGGCTCCTCCACCGGCGGCTTTACGGACTGCGCTTTGCAAAATGGAGCTAAACAGTCATACGCTGTGGATGTAGGCTATAATCAGCTTGCATGGAAGCTTAGACAGGATGAACGGGTCGTCGTGATGGAACGGACGAACTTTCGTTATGCAACACCGGCAGACTTTACAAAGGGCATGCCGGAGTTTGCCACAATTGATGTGTCCTTTATTTCACTGCGGCTCATCCTGCCTGTCCTAAGGACTTTACTCGTACCGGGCAGCGACTGCATGGCTCTAGTTAAGCCTCAGTTTGAAGCGGGACGGGAATCCGTTGGCAAAAAAGGGATTGTCAGAGATCCTAAAGTGCATGCTGATGTGCTCAAGCGAATGATCAGTTTTTCTGCCGCTGAAGGCTATATCTGTAAAGGCTTGTCATTTTCTCCAATCACGGGAGGAGACGGAAATATTGAGTTTCTCCTTCATTTGCATTGGCCGGGAGAGGGACAGGAAGGCCAGGAGCTGCCGGAAGAAGAGATCATGCGCGTTGTAGAAGAAGCACATAAGACGTTAAAAGAAAAAAAAGCAGATGTACCGGAATAATAGGGCGCTATTATTCCTTTTTTCTGCATTCATGTACAATGTGCAGAGAATCATATAACATAAAAGAACAGATAAGCTTGGAAATAGAGGTGCTTACATGAACAAAGGCCAGAGGCATATTAAAATCAGAGAGATCATTACAAGCAATGAAATCGAAACGCAGGATGAATTGGTCGACATGCTAAAGCAGGATGGATACAAAGTAACGCAAGCCACGGTATCACGGGATATTAAAGAACTTCACCTTGTAAAAGTGCCTACAAATAATGGTTCTTACAAATACAGTCTTCCGGCGGACCAGCGTTTCAATCCGCTGTCTAAGCTAAAGCGGGCCTTGATGGACGCATTTGTGAAAATAGACTCTGCAAGCCATATGATCGTACTGAAAACGATGCCGGGCAATGCTCAGGCAATCGGGGCGCTGATGGACAATTTGGACTGGGATGAAATTATGGGGACCATTTGCGGAGATGACACGATTTTAATTATTTGCCGGACTCCTGGAGATACAGACGGTGTAAAAAACAGGCTCCTTGAACTGCTGTAACAGAAATTCTAACAAAGATAAGAGGTGTAATGCTGTTTGTTAGCTGAACTATCGATTAAAAACTTTGCCATTATTGAGGAACTGACGGTTTCTTTTGAACGCGGGCTTACGGTCTTAACAGGAGAAACCGGAGCCGGCAAATCCATCATCATAGATGCCATTTCTCTTTTAGTCGGAGGCCGCGGATCATCTGAATTTGTTAGATATGGGGAAGCAAAAGCCGAACTTGAAGGGCTGTTTCTGTTGGAGAGCGGCCATCCTGTTTTAGGCGTATGCGCTGAGCAGGGAATCGACGTTTCAGACGAAATGATCGTCATGAGAAGGGATATCAGCACGAGCGGGAAAAGCGTTTGCCGTGTCAATGGCAAGCTTGTCACGATTGCCTCGCTAAGAGAGATCGGCAGGCTTTTATTAGATATTCACGGGCAGCACGATAACCAGCTGTTAATGGAAGATGAAAATCATCTCCAGCTTTTGGACAAGTTTGCCGGGGCCGAAGTGGAAAGCGCGCTCAAAACGTATCAGGAAGGGTACCAGCGGTATATGAAGCTGCTCAAAAAGCTTAAGCAGCTTTCTGAAAGCGAACAGGAAATGGCCCATCGTCTTGATCTTATTCAATTTCAGCTCGAAGAAATCGAATCGGCAAAGCTTGAGCTTAACGAAGATGAACAGCTCCAAGAAGAGCGCCAGCAAATTTCAAACTTTGAGAAGATATATGAGTCGCTGCAAAATGCATATAACGCGCTTCGCAGTGAGCAGGGCGGATTGGACTGGGTTGGAATGGCATCAGCGCAGCTTGAAGATATATCTGATATTAACGAACCGCTAAAAAAACTGTCTGAAAGTGTTTCGAACTCCTACTATTTGCTTGAGGATGCCACATTTCAGATGAGAAATATGCTGGATGAGCTTGAATTTGATCCGGAACGCCTGAACTATATTGAGATGCGACTTAATGAAATCAAACAGCTGAAACGAAAATACGGTGCCACTGTTGAAGACATTTTGGAATATGCTTCTAAAATTGAAGAAGAGATTGACCAAATTGAAAACAGGGACAGCCACCTTCAAAGCTTGAAAAAGGAGCTTGACTCCGTCGGCAAAGATATCGCAGTGGAAGCGGCAAATGTGTCACAAATCCGAAAAACATGGGCGAAAAAGCTGGCTGATGAGATTCATCGGGAATTAAAAAGCCTGTACATGGAAAAATCAACTTTTGATACGGAATTTAAGGTCAGAACAGCGTCACGCAATGAAGAGGCGCCGCTTGTAAACGGCCAGCCCGTTCAGCTGACTGAACAAGGGATTGACCTGGTGAAGTTTTTAATTTCAACCAATACAGGCGAGCCGCTGAAATCCCTTTCAAAAGTCGCTTCAGGTGGAGAGCTGTCACGGGTGATGCTTGCCATAAAAAGCATTTTTTCCTCACAACAAGATGTGACATCGATCATTTTTGATGAGGTTGATACCGGTGTAAGCGGCAGGGTCGCACAGGCAATCGCTGAGAAGATCCATAAGGTGTCAATAGGTTCACAAGTGCTGTGCATTACACACCTGCCTCAGGTGGCTGCCATGGCCGATACGCATCTTTATATTGCGAAGGAGTTAAAAGACGGCAGAACGACGACACGTGTCAAGCCGCTCTCTAAGCAGGAAAAGGTAGCGGAAATCGGGCGCATGATTGCAGGTGTCGAAGTAACCGACTTAACGAAACGCCATGCGAAAGAACTTTTAAAACAAGCGGATCAAGTCAAAACAACTGGGTAAGCTGCGCGAGAAGCGCAGCTTATTTTTTTCGTGCGCATCCATTCGTTCATCAGTATATCCAATGTTTTTCTTCATATGACAGTTATAAATAAGCCGTCAGAAGGCAAAATTAAATGATGTAGCAGCAAGTCATAAAGAAGGTGTGGGATAGGAGCGAGGAGAGTGAAGTAGTGAATGCCCGATAACATCAGAAAAGCAGTAGGTTTAATTCTCCTTGTTTCGTTATTAAGTGTAGGTTTATGCAAACCGCTAAAAGAATATTTACTGATTCCAACGCAAATGAGAGTATTTGAAACCCAAACACAAGCGATTGAAACGAGTTTATCGGTAAACGCTCAGCCATCAGAATCCTCAGAAGCGTTTACAGTAAAGAAAGATCCGCATGAAATCAAGGTGACGGGCAAAAAATCAGGTGAGTCAGAATTGGTATACGATCTTGCCGGATTTCCAATTAAAAAAACAAAAGTGCATGTTCTTCCTGATTTAAAGGTTATACCTGGCGGACAATCAATCGGTGTAAAACTTCATTCCGTCGGTGTTCTTGTCGTCGGATTTCATCAAATCAATACAAGTGAAGGCAAAAAATCTCCGGGAGAAACGGCCGGAATTGAAGCGGGCGACATCATTATTGAGATGAATGGACAGAAAATTGAAAAAATGAATGATGTAGCCCCATTTATTCAAAAGGCTGGGAAAACTGGTGAATCTTTAGATTTACTGATCAAACGTGATAAACAGAAAATCAAAACGAAGCTGATCCCAGAAAAGGATGAAGGAGAAGGCAAATACAGAATCGGGTTATATATCAGAGATTCTGCTGCCGGCATCGGCACTATGACCTTTTATGAACCGAAAACAAAAAAATACGGAGCACTTGGCCACGTGATTTCCGATATGGACACAAAGAAACCAATTGTAGTGGAGAATGGAGAAATCGTTAAATCCACTGTAACATCAATTGAAAAAGGGACAGGCGGTAATCCGGGAGAAAAACTGGCGCGATTTTCCTCAGAACGCAAAACGATCGGGGATATTAACAGAAACAGCCCGTTTGGGATTTTCGGCACACTGCATCAGCCGATTCAAAACAACATATCAGATCAAGCATTGCCGGTTGCGTTTTCTACCGAAGTCAAAAAAGGGCCGGCTGAAATTTTAACCGTTATTGATGATGACAAAGTAGAAAAATTCGATATTGAAATCGTCAGCACAACGCCGCAAAAATTCCCTGCGACAAAAGGAATGGTGTTGAAAATTACCGATCCAAGGCTGTTGAAAGAAACAGGAGGCATCGTACAGGGGATGAGCGGAAGCCCGATTATTCAAAATGGAAAAGTGATCGGTGCTGTCACCCATGTATTTGTAAATGACCCGACAAGCGGCTACGGTGTTCATATTGAATGGATGCTGTCAGAAGCAGGAATCGATATTTATGGAAAAGAAAAAGCAAGCTGACTGCCGGAGTTTCCGGCAGTTTTTTTATTTTGATCCCTCTTCACTTCTCAGAATACATACGGTAAAATATACAAAAGAAGATTTTTCGACAAATTCACGTTTCCTTGTTTGTCAAATTTCATTTTTAGTCGAAAAACAGAGAAAAACATAGAATAACAAAGATATGCCACTAATATTGGTGATTATGATTTTTTTAGAGGGTATATAGCGGTTTTGTCGAATGTAAACATGTAGCAAGGGTGAATCCTGTTAACTACATTTGGGGAGGAAGAAACGTGGAGAAAATTAAAGTTTGTGTTGCTGATGATAATCGAGAGCTGGTAAGCCTGTTAAGTGAATATATAGAAGGACAGGAAGACATGGAAGTGATCGGCGTTGCTTATAACGGACAGGAATGCCTGTCGCTGTTTAAAGAAAAAGATCCCGATGTGCTCGTATTAGATATTATTATGCCGCATTTAGACGGACTTGCGGTTTTAGAGAGGCTGAGGGAATCAGATCTGAAAAAACAGCCGAATGTCATTATGCTGACAGCCTTTGGACAGGAAGATGTCACCAAAAAGGCCGTCGATTTAGGCGCGTCCTACTTTATTCTCAAACCGTTTGATATGGAAAACCTTGTCGGTCATATCCGCCAGGTCAGCGGAAATGCCAGCAGTGTGACGCATCGTGCGCCATCATCGCAAAGCAGTATTATACGCAGCAGCCAGCCTGAACCAAAAAAGAAAAATCTCGACGCGAGCATCACAAGCATTATCCATGAAATCGGCGTCCCGGCACATATAAAAGGCTATCTCTATCTGCGCGAAGCAATCTCAATGGTATACAATGACATCGAATTGCTAGGCAGCATTACAAAAGTCCTCTATCCGGACATCGCCAAAAAATTCAACACAACCGCAAGCCGTGTAGAAAGAGCGATCCGCCATGCAATTGAAGTGGCATGGAGCAGAGGAAACATTGATTCCATTTCCTCGCTGTTCGGCTATACCGTCAGCATGACAAAAGCTAAACCTACCAACAGCGAATTCATTGCAATGGTTGCGGATAAGCTGAGATTAGAGCATAAGGCTTCTTAAACATGAGCTTATTAAGTGGTCATTAAATCAAACGTCTTTTATTTATTAGTTTGCGCTGATAAATAGGAGGCGTTTTGTTTTGGGGACATTTGTAGTATGGGAGAAAAATATTAAGTATCCGCATATAGTAAAGGATAGGTTTGAAAAGTAAGGAAAGCAAATGGCGGTATTACCTGCACTCTTGGTCCATTCATACATCTTATAGGATCACGAAGCATGATCGACCCTAAATGTGTCCGTTATAAAATGAAACCTTTCTCCTGCAAAATCGTAAGTAAGACGTATTCATGTAAAAAGGAGACGTACGAATGAAAAAGAAAAAAGCAAGAAAGCGTGAGGGGTTTTTCCTGGATTTTCTTTTCGAAGTTGGTGGGGAGCTCTTTCTTTTGCTGTTTAGATGTGTACACAAACTATTTATATAAAGGGAAAAAGACTGCCGTACCGATTCGGCAGTCTTTGCACATTAATCTTTATAAGGCACCCAGCCTGGCGTGTTCACAATTGCTTGCCATAGCGGTTCAGGCAAATGATATTTTTCTTTATCTGTGCCTTTGATCACTGTTTCGATTTGCTTTTCACGGCCTTCTTTTACTTTTACCGTCCAGTCAGGGTCAACTAGAATTTCGCGTCCCATAGCGACTAGCGGAATACCGTTTTCGATGACGGCAAGCGCGTCATCAGCGGAATGGATGGAACCGACGGCGATCAGCGGCACTTTGTTTCCGACACGTTCATTCAATAAGTCCATGCGTGTGCGAGTCGGATCTGCACCGCGGCGCGCTTTTGAGTTCACGTCCATCAGTGAGATATGAAGATAATCCAATTCTTTATCCCCTAAAGCATCAACAAGCGTATAAGTTTCAGTCATTGTCAATCCCGGTGTCTCAGGTTCTTCCGGAGACAGACGGTAGCCGACTAAGAACGCACCCTTCGCATGTTCTGAAGCGGCTTTTTTCACTTCATCGACAATAGCGAGCGGGAAGGCTAATCGTTTTTCATCGCTTCCTCCCCAGCGATCCGTGCGCTGGTTGGTTTTCGGAGAATAAAACTGCTGAATTAAGTAGCCGTTTGCACCGTGAATTTCGACACCGTCAAAGCCGGCTTCAATGGCGCGTCTTGTCGCTTCTCCAAACGCCTTCACAATGTTTTCCACTTCTTCTTCTTTTAATGCGCGAGCAATTTGTTTGCCGTTATCAAACACGTCACTTGGCCCCACAACATCCTGTTGAGGAACAAGCTCAGACGGGCACTCAATACCGCCGTGATGAATTTGTACAACAGCTTTAGCGCCTTGTGCCTGAATGGCTTGTGCTAACTTTTTTAAACCTGGAATGTTGGAATCGTCATGGATGGCCGGCTGCCCGGGGAATGCTTTTCCGTCCGGTGTAACATTTGCGCAGGCTGTAATCACCATTCCCATCTCTTTTGAACGGGGGATGATGTAGTCGAGCTCCGCTTCAGATATTGTACCGTCTTCATTAGAAGCGTAATGAGTCATTGGTGCTACTGCGATCCGGTTGTCGATTGTAACGCCGCTTTTAAACGTAAATGGTTCAAACAGAGGCTTATACTTAGGATTCATTTGATCATCTTCTTTCGTTTGGATTCGCACATATTCTAGCCTATATGTAAAAATTAATGCAATTGATCTGCTTTACCGACTGAATATCTTGAGTGCAGAGTGATGTTTTCGCCGCTCTTTTTCGGGGCCTTTGTAGCCGCCGCTGATTTGGTGGCCGATGGAACATGTGATGACAGCTGCCGCCAGCAGCAGAACGAATTTTTTCATGGCTTTAACTTCTTTCAATAAAGTAAATATCCTTTAAAAGGTTACGCTTGGCTGACCCACCCGTCAAACGATTTGCTCACCCTATTCTCAAATTTTTTAAAATGAATAAAAAGTTGCTTCTTTCCGCTAATTTTTTCTAATTGGCGCCTCAATTAGAGCCATCCTCATAGACAAATCTGCTCGTTATCTTTCTAACAACAGGAAATGATCGGGTCGTATAGCCCTTTTGAAAATCATGGAACTTGCTCGCCTGCATTCGCGTTGTCTTTACAAATTCGCCATTCTGGTCAAAGATAAAAGCCAAACATCAGGAAGAGGTGGTCATGTGAAACAAACGGTTCTTTTGCTGTTTACTGCGCTCTTTCTTTCGGGGTGCAGTGTTGCAAGTGCGGATGACTCAGTGCCAAGGTTTACCGAAGAGGGAAAATACATTGGCTCGGCTGATCCTCATACGATTGCGGTTTCTCTTAATGGAGAAGAAACCATGATACAAGTTCCGAAGGATAAACGTGATGAATGTGAATCACTGCCAGATCAGACACATGTCCTGGTGAAATATACAAAGAAGGATAATGGAACTTTACAGCTGGAAGATATTCAGCTGCGAAAGAACTCGTGACCGGAGGGAGTAAGTTGAGAATGTTATGGAGGAGCTTGGCGCTGTGCGGATTGGCTTTGACGCTCGCGCCTTGTGCACAGGCAGCAGAGCCGATAGAAGGGAAAACAGTGTATATTGATGCCGGACACGGCGGTGAAGACAGTGGAGCGGTCGGAAACGGGCTCTTTGAAAAGGATATTAATTTGGCTGTCTCAGAGCATGTGACAGACAAACTAAAAGAGGAGGGAGCCAATCCTGTTGCATCCCGGTCTGACGATCATTTTCTGACCTTGGAGGAAAGAGTGGCTAAGGCAAGTGCCAATCAGGCTGACCTTTTTGTCAGCATCCATGTGAATTCAGGGGTTACTTCAGCTTCAGGAACAGAAACGTATTTTCAATCTGATTATGAAGGGGAGAGCAGCCGGCGTCTAGCATCCGATATTCAGTCAGAGCTCGTTTCTTCCTTACAAACGAGAGACAGGGGCGTGAAAGAATCAGACTTTTACGTCATTACATATTCACAAATGCCAAGTGTGTTGGCGGAGCTTGGGTTTATCACGAACAGCTCTGATGCGGACAAGCTGGGAAGTGAAGAATACCAGCAAAAGGCCGCAGATGCGATTGTCAACGGCATTGATTCTTATTATGATCAGTAGATTGATACAGCCTTAATCCTAGAGTGGAGCCGACAAAATAAGTATAATGGAGAAAACTTTAGGGTTTGAGGTGAAACGATGACAAAGATTTTTGCCCACCGGGGGGCCTCAGGTCAATTTCCCGAAAATACAATGCTTGCATTTGAAAAAGGAATTGAAGCCGGAGCGGATGGGATAGAGCTTGATGTACAGCTGACGAAAGACGGACGCATTGTTGTGATTCATGATGAAAGACTTAATCGCACGACATCACTTAAAGGATTCGTGAAGGATACAGCCTATGATGAGGTAAAGACTGCGAATGCGGCCGCTGGTCACGATCAAGCGTACAGCGATATAAAAGTGCCGCTGCTAGAAGATGTGCTCTCGTGGGCGGTAAAAAAGGATTTTCTCATCAACATTGAATTAAAAAACAGCGTGATCCGCTATGAGGGAATGGAAGAAAAAGTGCTGGAGGCAGTGAAGCGATTCAATGTAGAGGAGAGAGTCATCCTATCCACGTTTAATCATGACAGCTTGGCGCTATGCGCCCGGCTTGCACCGCATATCGAACGGGCAGTATTAACTTCAGATGTGCTTTATCAGGCAGATCGATATATCGCGTCTATTCCGGCTTCCGGCTATCACCCGAAGTTAAACAGCCCAGGGGTCACAGATGAAGTGCTGAAGAAAATGAGGAACAGTTCGATTAAGGTAAGGCCGTATACAGTCAATCGTCCGGAAGATATGAAGTGTCTCATTGAAGCGGGAGCAGACGGCATGTTTACCGACTTTCCAGAAAAGGCTTCGGCATTGCTGAAAAATGAATAGTTGTTAGAAGGAGGCTGTTTGATGCAGCCTTCTTTTTTCATTCATTCATGCCCTTTTCAAAGCATACATTCATAGAAGACAACTAGAAATTGTAAGCGCTGTCTATCTTCTGAATGAGGTGAAACCATGAGGAAAACAGTCATTGTAAGTGCTGCAAGAACTCCATTTGGCAAATTCGGCGGAGTTTTGAAAGAGGTGAAAGCTGCTGAGCTTGGGAGCATTGTGATGAAGGAGGCGCTGCAACGGGCTGGAGTCTCTGGAGATGATGTAGAAGGAAACGTCATGGGCATGGTTGTCCAGGCCGGCTCAGGGCAGATACCTTCCCGTCAAGCTGCCCGTCTGGCGGGAATGCCTTGGAGTGTGCCGTCAGAAACACTGAATAAAGTCTGTGCTTCCGGCCTTCGTGCTGTCACTTTATGTGATCAAATGATTCGGGCGCAGGATGCGAACATACTTGTTGCGGGGGGAATGGAAAGCATGAGCAATATTCCGTATGCCGTTCCCGCCGGGCGCTGGGGAGCACGGATGGGGGACGGCGAGCTTAGGGACTTAATGGTGTATGACGGATTAACGTGCGCATTTGACGAGGTGCACATGGCTGTTCACGGAAATACAGCTGCCATGGAATATGCAATCTCACGAAGAGAGCAGGACGAATGGGCGTTGAGAAGTCATGCAAGGGCAGCTAAGGCTGCCGATGAAGGGAAGTTTCAGGATGAAATTGTTCCCGTCAATTGGATCGGTCGAAAAGGAAAACCAAACGTTGTTGATAAAGATGAAGCGATTCGCCGTGACACAAGTCTGGATCAGCTCGCGAAACTTTCTCCTATTTATGCAAGTGACGGTTCTATCACAGCCGGCAATGCTCCTGGAGTCAATGACGGAGCCGGCGCGTTCGTGCTGATGTCTGAGGAAAAAGCTGCTGAGCTTGGCAAACGGCCTCTGGCTACAATTCTTGGTTTTTCAACTACGGGAATGCCAGCGCACGAGCTGGCGGCAGCACCGGGATTTGCCATTAACAAGCTTCTGAAAAAGAACGGTTTAACTGTCCAAGATATTGACTTGTTTGAAGTAAATGAAGCTTTTGCTTCAGTTGTTTTGACATGTGAAAAAATCGTAGGTTTCGATCTTGAAAAAGTAAATGTAAATGGCGGTGCGATCGCGCTCGGCCACCCGATCGGCGCGAGCGGTGCGAGAATTCTCATGACGCTTGTTTATGAATTAAAGCGACGGGGAGGGGGTCTGGGCGTTGCCGCTATTTGTAGCGGGGCAGCACAGGGAGACGCCGTCTTAGTGCAGGTTCATTAAAACATGATGAAAAAGGGGATTTGAATGGAAATCAAACAAATCATGGTAGCTGGCGCAGGTCAGATGGGAAGCGGAATTGCTCAAACAGCTGCCGACGCGGGCTTTTATGTGCGGATGTATGATGTGAATCCAGAGGCCGCGGAGGCAGGATTGAAACGGCTGAAGAAACAGCTGGCCCGTGATGCTGAGAAAGGAAAAAGGACCGAGACGGAAGTGAAGAGCGTAATCAGCCGCATTTCGATTTCTCAAACGCTTGAGGAGGCAGAGCATGCGGACATTGTGATTGAGGCTATCGCAGAAAACATGGCGGCAAAAACTGAGATGTTTAAAACACTTGATCGCATGTGCCCGTCTCATACGATTTTGGCCAGCAATACATCTTCCTTGCCTATTACAGAAATCGCTGCTGTAACAAACCGGCCTCAACGGGTTATTGGCATGCATTTTATGAATCCCGTCCCTGTAATGAAGCTGGTTGAAGTGATTCGCGGCTTGGCTACATCAGAAGAAACGGCCTTAGATGTTATGGCATTAGCGGAAAAGATGGGGAAAACAGCGGTAGAAGTCAATGATTTTCCTGGGTTTGTTTCCAACCGTGTGCTTCTTCCAATGATTAATGAAGCCATCTATTGCGTGTATGAGGGAGTGGCGAAGCCGGAGGCAATAGACGAAGTGATGAAGCTGGGCATGAATCATCCGATGGGTCCGCTTGCATTAGCGGATTTTATCGGACTGGATACGTGTTTATCAATTATGGAAGTCCTTCACTCAGGCCTTGGCGATTCCAAATACCGTCCTTGCCCGCTGCTCCGCAAGTATGTCAAAGCAGGCTGGCTTGGCAAAAAGAGCGGACGCGGTTTTTATGACTATGAGGAGAGGACTTCCTAAAGTCTATTCCATCCGGGGGTGGCCGAGTTGCATGTAACCCAAGAGCAAGTCATGATGCGAAAAATGGTGCGTGATTTTGCACGAAAAGAAATTGCTCCCGCTGCGGAAATCATGGAGAAAACGGACGAATTTCCCTTTCAGCTGATCAAAAAAATGGGTGAACACGGACTGATGGGAATACCGGTGCCGGAACAATACGGCGGTGCCGGGGCGGACGTTGTTTCTTATATTTTGGCGATTCATGAGATTTCTAGAATCAGTGCGGCTGTCGGCGTGATACTCTCCGTTCATACCTCAGTCGGCACGAATCCGATTCTGTATTTCGGCAACGAAGAACAAAAGATGAAATATATACCAAAGCTCGCGTCAGGAGACCATTTGGGCGCATTTGCACTAACGGAGCCTCACTCGGGGTCGGATGCCGGGAGCCTCCGCACAACAGCAATCAAAAAGAACGGCAAATATCTATTAAACGGATCGAAAATATTCATAACGAATGGCGGAGCAGCTGATATCTATATCACATTTGCTTTAACAGCTCCAGATCAAGGCAGGCACGGGATTTCGGCTTTTATTGTTGAAAAAAACACACCCGGTTTTACCGTTGGAAAAAAAGAAAGAAAGCTGGGGCTTTATGGCTCCAATACTACGGAACTGATTTTTGATAATGCAGAAGTGCCTGAAGCCAATTTGCTTGGCAAAGAGGGGGATGGCTTTCACATTGCCATGGCGAATTTAAATGTCGGCCGGATCGGCATTGCGGCACAGGCCCTCGGAATTGCAGAGGCGGCTCTTGATCATGCCGTTAATTATGCGAAGCAGCGAGTGCAATTTGGAAGGCCGATCGCAGCCAATCAAGGCATATCATTTAAGCTGGCTGACATGGCGACTAGGGCAGAGGCGGCAAGACATCTTGTCTACCACGCCGCAGACCTTCATAACCGCGGTCTAAATTGTGGAAAAGAAGCGTCTATGGCTAAACAATTTGCTTCCGATGCAGCCGTGAAGGCAGCGTTAGACGCCGTTCAAATTTATGGAGGATATGGCTATATGAAGGATTATCCGGTTGAGCGCTTGCTTCGCGATGCAAAGGTGACGCAAATCTATGAAGGGACGAACGAGATTCAAAGACTGATTATTTCTAAGTATTTGCTTGGCGGAACCTGATAGACAAAAAACGCATAAACGGAGGTTGAGGATATGGAGGAGAAACAGCAATATTCTCCAGGGTTGGACGGTGTGATTGCGGCAGAAACTCATATTTCTTATCTTGACACGCAGTCCAGCCAGATTTTGATAAGAGGCTATGATTTAATAGAACTTTCTGAAACAAAAAGCTATCTGGAGCTTGTCCATTTATTGCTGGAGGGCAGGCTGCCAGAAGAAAGTGAAATGGAGACGCTGGAACGTAAAATAAACAGTGCCGCAAGCCTGCCTGCTGATCATCTCCGTCTGCTTGAGCTGCTCCCTGAGGACACTCATCCAATGGATAGTCTGCGTACCGGCCTGTCGGCACTTGCTGGCTATGATCGGCAAATTGATGATCGGTCTCCTTCCGCAAACAAAGAACGCGCCTATCAGCTTCTTGGGAAAATGCCTGCCCTCACTGCTGCCAGCTACAGGATCATTAATAAGAAAGAACCGATTCTTCCGCTTCATACCTTATCCTACAGTGCGAATTTTCTCTACATGATGACAGGGAAATTGCCGTCTTCATTGGAAGAACAGATTTTTGACCGGTCGCTCGTCCTGTACAGTGAGCATGAGATGCCGAATTCAACCTTTGCGGCCAGGGTCATTGCATCTACACATTCAGATCTTTATGGGGCTTTGACTGGGGCTGTCGCTTCCCTGAAAGGGAATCTTCACGGAGGAGCAAACGAAGCTGTGATGTATTTGCTTTTGGAGGCAAAAACGACATCTGATTTTGAGCAGCTTCTGCAAACAAAACTGAAAAGAAAAGAAAAAATCATGGGCTTCGGCCACCGGGTGTATATGAAAAAAATGGACCCAAGAGCACTCATGATGAAAGAGGCGCTGCAGCAATTATGCGATAAAGCCGGTGACCATCGTTTATATGAGATGTGCGAAGCGGGTGAGCGGCTGATGGAGAAGGAAAAAGGGCTTTACCCGAATTTGGATTACTATGCTGCCCCGGTGTATTGGATGCTCGGCATACCGATTCCTTTATATACGCCGGTCTTTTTCAGCGCGAGAACGTCCGGTTTATGCGCCCATGTGATTGAACAGCATGCCAATAATCGGCTCTTCCGTCCCCGTGTCAGTTACATGGGTCCGCGATATCAAACAAAATCATGAAAGGAGCTGGTAGAATGCCGAAAACGGATCGTGTAATCGTAGAAATCACAGACTATGTGCTTGAAAAAGAGATTACTAGTGCCGAAGCGTATACAACAGCGGGGCATGTATTGCTGGATACCCTGGGCTGCGGGATCTTGGCGCTACGGTATCCGGAATGCACAAAGCTGCTTGGCCCGATTGTTCCAGGAACGACTGTGCCGAATGGAAGCAAAGTGCCGGGAACGTCATATGTTCTCGATCCTGTGAGGGCAGCGTTTAATATCGGCTGCATGATTCGCTGGCTCGATTACAACGATACGTGGCTGGCGGCGGAGTGGGGGCATCCATCCGATAACTTGGGAGGAATCCTTGCCGCTGCTGATTATGTATCAAGAGTGAGGCTGTCTGAAGGAAAAGAGCCGTTAACAGTACGCGACGTACTTGAGATGATGATCAAAGCACACGAGATTCAAGGTGTGCTGGCGTTAGAAAACAGCTTAAATCGAGTTGGCCTTGACCATGTGCTGTTTGTCAAAGTTGCGACAACCGCTGTTGCGGCAAAGCTTTTGGGCGGCGGAAGAGAAGAAATCAAAAATGCGCTTTCGAATGCATGGATTGACAATGCAGCATTGAGGACATACCGCCATTCACCGAATACAGGCTCGCGTAAATCATGGGCGGCAGGAGATGCAACGAGCAGAGGTGTTCATTTGGCGCTGATGTCGTTAAAAGGGGAAATGGGTTATCCGACAGCCCTGAGTGCACCTGGTTGGGGGTTCCAAGACGTTTTATTCAATAAGAAAGAGATCAAGCTTGCCCGTCCGCTTGACGCTTTTGTCATGGAAAATGTGTTATTTAAAGTGTCTTATCCTGCGGAATTTCACGCCCAGACAGCGGCGGAGTGCGCCGTCATTCTTCACCCGCAGGTAAAGAACCGGATTGACGAGATAGACCGAGTTGTCATCAGAACGCATGAATCCGCTATCCGTATCATTGATAAAAAAGGCCCGCTCCACAATCCGGCAGACCGTGATCACTGTCTCCAATACATTACAGCAATCGGTTTGCTTTTTGGTGATATCACCGCACAGCATTATGAAGCTGAAACAGCGAATGATCCGAGAATAGATAAACTTCGTGATAAAATGGAAGTGACTGAAAATAAAACATATACCGAGGATTATTTGAAGCCTGATAAACGCTCCATCTCAAATGCCGTTCAGGTTCATTTTAAAGATGGAACGAGCACGGAAATGGTGGAATGTGAGTTTCCCCTCGGCCATCGTTTTCGAAGAGAGGAAGCAGTGCCGAAACTGCTGGAAAAGTTTTCTGACAATCTCAAAACCCATTTTCCTGATAAACAGCACAAACACATTTATGAGCGCTGTACCAGCTATGAGACATTACAAACGATGCGCGTAAATGAATTCGTAGACATGTTCTGCATGTAAAAGGGGGATTTTGTTTCATGTCGTGGATCGTCAATAAGCAATCGTCACAAGAGGAGCTTGCCGGGCGTTTCCGCAAGCTGATGTCAGCACCGGACATTCTTCAAATTCCCGGCGCCCATGACGGGATGGCCGCTTTGCTTGCGAAAGAAGCCGGTTTTTCTGCTATTTATTTGTCCGGTGCTGCCTATACAGCCAGCAGGGGGCTGCCTGATTTAGGGATCATCACATCGGCAGAGATAGCTGAACGGGCCAAAGATCTTGTGCGTGCAGCTGATCTGCCTTTGCTTGTGGATATCGATACGGGATTTGGCGGTGTCTTAAATGCCGCCCGAACAGCCCGGGAGATGCTTGAAGCCAGGGTAGCAGCCGTTCAAATGGAAGACCAGCAGCTCCCAAAAAAATGCGGACATTTAAATGGCAAACAGCTAGTTCCGATAAAGGAAATGGCGCAAAAAATAAAAGCCATTAAACAAGCGGCACCCTCCCTTATTGTTGTTGCCCGTACTGATGCCAGGGCGCAGGAAGGGCTTGATGCCGCAATAAAACGTTCAGAGGCTTACATTGAGGCGGGAGCGGACGCAATTTTCCCGGAAGCGCTACAGGCGGAGAATGAATTCCGCCAGTTTGCTGAGCGTATCCCCGTTCCGCTCCTTGCGAATATGACTGAATTTGGGAAAACGCCATATTATCGTGCCGATGAATTCGAAGATATGGGGTTTCACATGGTGATATATCCTGTCACCTCGCTTCGAGCGGCGGCAAAAGCTTGTGAGCGGATGTTTGGTTTGATGAAGGAGCACGGCTCACAAAAAGAAGGACTTCATGATATGCAGACACGAAAAGAACTGTACGATACGATTTCTTATTATGACTATGAAGCGTTAGACAAAACGATTGCCAAGACCGTTTTGCCTGACGAATAATGCAACAAAAAAAGCCGGAGCATTCTCCGGCTTTTTTTCAGCTATCGTTTTCTGAATCGCGGGCTGACTTGATTGCGTTTTCTGTCTCTGTATAAAATGAACCCGGCCAGCACATAGAGGCCGATCGCAAAAAAGATGAATCCTGACAACCCTTGGAGCCAAAGAGCTGAAAATGGCTTGATTGTATGGCCGAAAAGTGTATCTCTCATCAGTTTAATGCCTAAAGCAGAAATAGCCCCGGGGATGACTAATATTAAAAGCGCAAGAAGTCGGCTCATCTTCAGAAAACCCCTTTATCTTTTCATTTCCTTTATTGTCCAGCGGAAAAAATATTTTGTCAAGAGAAGAAAACGTGGTAACATAGGGTTGTGCAAATTATTGCAACGGAATAAATAGGTGTGCAAATTTTTTCATACAAAGGGGTATCGGGATGCAAAAGGTACTGATAGTAGGTGCCGGCAAAAGGGGAACGGCGTTATTACATATTCTGATTAAAACAGCCATCATAGATATCATTGCCGTAGTTGACAAAGACCCCGAGGCGCCGGGATTGAAAGAAGCAGAACAGTATGGGATTGCCGTATCATCTGATTGGAAACCTTACATACAACAAAAACCGGATATCGTCATTCATACTACCGGCGATCAAGCCGTGTTTGACGAGCTCCTTCAAAGAAAGCATGAAGATACCATTGTCATGCCGGGAAAAATGGCATACATCGTTTTTCAGCTGATGGAAGAAAAGCAGCACCTGATTCAAATGCTAAAAGAGCAAACCTATAAATATGACAGAATTTTTAATTCCACCCATGATGGAATGATTTTTATTGATATCAATGAAGAAATCATTCTCTTTAACCATATGGCCGAAAAAATGGTCGGAAAAAAACGTGAGGAAGTCATTGGGCGCCCAATAAAAGAAGTGATTCCGAGCACTAAGATGCCGCGGATTTTAAAAACAAGAGTGCCTGAATACAACCAGAAGCAGCTGTTAGGCGATCATTTGCAAATTGTGACCACAAGACTGCCGATTATTGATGAAGGCGGACGTCTGCTCGGGGCTCTTTGTGTGTTTAAAGATATCACTGATGCGGTCGAGCTGGCAGAGGAAGTGACCAACTTAAAGCAGGTCCGTACGATGCTGGAGGCAATTATTCAATCCTCCGATGAGGCGATTTCTGTCGTTGATGAAAACGGCATCGGCCTGCTAATCAATAAAGCGTATACGAAAATGACGGGGCTTTCTGAAAAAGAAGTCATCGGCAAGCCTGCAAACACTGATATTTCCGAAGGCGAAAGCATGCATTTAAAGGTGCTTGAAACAAGACGTCCTGTCCGCGGTGTCAGAATGAAGGTCGGCCCGAATGAAAAAGAAGTGATCGTTAATGTAGCACCGGTGATTGTGGACGGGATTTTGAAAGGCAGCGTCGGCGTGATTCACGATGTTTCCGAAATTAAAATGCTGACAGCGGAGCTTAATCGCGCCAGACAAATTATTCGCACGCTTGAAGCGAAATACACGTTTGACGACATTATCGGCAAAAGCGAGCAAATGCTGGTTGCGCTTGAGCAGGCGAAGCTCGGTGCGAAAACACCGGCAACCATCTTGCTGCGCGGGGAATCAGGAACAGGAAAAGAACTGTTCGCCCATGCCATCCATAACGAAAGTGACCGGAAATACAATAAATTTATTCGCGTGAATTGTGCAGCCCTTTCTGAAAACCTGCTCGAATCAGAATTGTTCGGCTATGAGGATGGTGCGTTTTCAGGAGCGAAGCGCGGCGGTAAAAAGGGTTTATTTGAGGAAGCAAATAACGGCAGTATTTTCTTAGATGAAATCGGTGAGCTGACACAAAATATGCAGGCCAAATTGCTACGCGTCCTTCAAGAAAAGGAAATCGTCAGAGTGGGCGGCACGAAAGCGATCCCTGTCAACGTCAGAGTGATCGCGGCGACAAATGTAAATATTGAAAAGGCGATGGCGGACGGAACATTCCGGGAAGACCTGTATTACCGGATCAATCGCTATCCGATCTCCATCCCGCCTTTGCGGCAGCGGTTGGAGGACATTGAAGCATTGAGCGTCAGACTTATCCAAAAGATCAACCGGGATTACGGCAGGAATGTAAAAGGGCTCTCACAGCAAGCCTTGCGCGCCTTATCTGCCTACCATTGGCCTGGGAATGTCCGGGAGCTTGAAAATGTCCTTGGACGAGCCATGATTTTTCTGAATCCGCATATGGAATGGATTGAAAAAGATCACTTGCCTGTATTCGAACTTGAGCAAAAAGAAAATGACACAGATCAGGGAACAGGTTTTGATTTTCCGGATATTGAAGGCGAAAAGCTGTCTGTCGCAGTAGAAAAATTTGAAGCGCATTTGATCCAGCAAACGCTTGAAAAGCATCATTTTAACCGGACAAAAACAGCAAAAGCTCTCGGTGTCAGCATTCGGAATTTATATTACAAAATGGATAAATATGGCCTTGCAAATGAAGGCATGCAATAATTTGCAGAATAAACGCAAACATCTGCACGAATGTTTCGGTATACCTGGTATGACAGCACCCTTAAGAGCTGGCATGGAACTTGCATAATAAAAGGCGGAGTCGAAACAAGAAAGGTGGTAACAGATGAAGCTGAAAGATTTAATCGGCAAAGCGTCGATACACAAAAATAAGACCATTGCGGTTGCTCATGCTGAGGATGAGGAAGTGATCCGGGCTGTAAAGCTGGCAGCCGAGCACCTATCCGCCCGTTTCTTGTTAACGGGCGACAGCAAAAAACTGAACGAGCTGACATCATCCATGCAAGGGCATCAAGTGGAAATCGTCCATGCCAATACTCCTGAGGAATCGGCGAAATTAGCGGTTCGTGCTGTGCATCATAAAACAGCGGACGTTTTAATGAAAGGCAATGTGCCGACTTCTGTTTTGCTTAAAGCGGTATTGAACAGACAGGAGGGGCTTCGGTCAGCAAGTGTCCTTTCTCACGTGGCTGTCTTCGATATACCGGATTTTGACCGGCTGATGTTTGTGACAGATTCGGCAATGAATATTGCTCCTTCGCTGGAAGAGCTCCGGCAGATTTTGCAAAATGCCGTTCATGTGGCCCATGCAGTGGGGAACAATATGCCAAAAGCAGCTGCCCTTGCAGCGGTCGAAACGGTGAACCCTAAAATGGAAGCGACCGTGAATGCAGCTGCTCTAGCTCAAATGTACAAAAGGGGCCAGATCAAAGGCTGCATTGTTGATGGACCGCTTGCTTTGGATAACGCAGTTTCACAAATTGCCGCGGCCCAGAAAAAAATTTCGGGAGACGTAGCGGGCAACGCAGATATCCTTCTCGTCCCAACAATTGAGGCCGGCAATATTTTATATAAATCACTGATTTATTTTGCCAAGGCCAGCGTGGCGGCTGTCATTACAGGAGCAAAAGCACCGATTGCTTTAACAAGCAGAGCGGACTCTGCTGAAAATAAACTGTATTCCATTGCGCTGGCAATATGCGCATCTGAAGAATACACACATTAGGAGGAACGAACATGGAACTTTTTAAATATATGGAGAAATACGATTACGAACAATTGGTATTCTGCCAGGATGAACAATCTGGATTAAAAGCGATTATCGCCATTCATGATACAACGCTTGGTCCGGCGCTTGGCGGAACGAGAATGTGGACATATGAAAATGAAGAAGCGGCAATTGAAGATGCGCTCAGATTGGCAAGAGGCATGACCTATAAGAACGCGGCGGCAGGCTTAAACCTTGGCGGCGGAAAAACAGTCATTATCGGCGATCCGCGCAAAGACAAAAATGAGGAAATGTTCCGCGCGTTTGGCCGCTATATTCAAGGACTGAATGGCAGATACATCACGGCTGAAGATGTGGGCACAACGGTCGAGGATATGGATATCATTCATGATGAGACAGACTATGTCACAGGGATTTCTCCTGCTTTCGGCTCTTCTGGAAATCCGTCCCCAGTCACAGCGTACGGGGTGTACAGAGGAATGAAGGCAGCAGCTAAAGCTGCTTTCGGAACCGACTCTCTTGAAGGAAAAACCATTGCTGTACAGGGTGTTGGGAACGTAGCCTATAACCTTTGCCGCCACCTGCATGAAGAAGGAGCAAACTTAATCGTTACGGATATCAACAAACAATCTGTACAGCGTGCAGTTGAAGATTTTGGCGCCCGTGCGGTAGATCCTGATGACATTTATTCACAAGACTGCGATATTTATGCGCCGTGTGCCCTTGGTGCGACTATTAACGACGACACCATTAAACAGCTGAAGGCGAAAGTGATCGCAGGTGCGGCTAACAACCAATTAAAAGAGACACGCCATGGTGATCAAATTCACGAAATGGGCATCGTTTATGCACCGGATTACGTGATTAACGCGGGCGGTGTCATCAACGTGGCAGATGAGCTTTACGGCTATAATGCAGAACGTGCATTGAAAAAAGTTGAAGGCATTTACGGCAATATCGAGCGTGTACTTGAGATTTCTCAGCGTGACGGCATTCCTGCATATTTAGCGGCTGACCGCTTGGCAGAGGAACGGATTGAACGCATGCGCCGCTCAAGAAGCCAGTTTTTGCAAAACGGCCACAGTGTATTAAGCAGACGTTAAGAAATTGATCTGGAGGTTATGAAAGTGCTACATGACGAAAAACGCATTCTCACAATTAATCCAGGCTCAACTTCAACGAAAATCGGTGTTTTTCATAACGAAAGAAGCATTTTTGAAAAAACATTGAGACACAACATAGAAGAGCTGCAGCGATTTGACCGAATTATTGATCAGTATGAATTTCGTAAAAACCATATTCTCGAAACGCTTCATGAACAGGGAATCAATATTTCAAAGTTTGATGCAGTCTGCGCAAGAGGCGGCCTTCTCCGGCCAATTGAAGGCGGGACCTACGTAGTGAATGATGAGATGATTGAGGATTTGAAAAGCGGCTACGCCGGTCAGCATGCTTCTAATCTCGGCGGCATTATCGCGCGGGAAATCGCTGATGGCCTGAATATCCCTTCGTATATCGTCGACCCTGTTGTCGTAGACGAAATGTCAGTGCTTGCGAAAGTTTCAGGCATGCCTGAAATTGAACGGAAAAGCATTTTCCATGCGTTAAACCAAAAAGCTGTCGCTCGTAAAGCGGCAGCCTCTCTTGGCAAACGATATGAGAACATGAAAATGATTATTACCCATATGGGCGGAGGTATTACAATTGGCGTCCATGACCGCGGGCGAGTGGTAGATGTCAATAACGGCCTGCACGGCGAGGGACCATTCAGTCCTGAACGAGCAGGAACAGTGCCTGCGGGAGATCTTGTTGATCTATGTTTTTCAGGGGAATATACAAAAGAAGAAATCATGAAAAAGCTTGTTGGCACCGGCGGACTTTTAGGCTATCTCGGTACAAATGATGCAGTAAAAGTAGAACAGATGATTCAAGGGGGCGATGAAAAAGCCCGCTTCATTTATGATGCCATGGCATATCAGGTAGCAAAGGAAATCGGGGCAGCCAGCGCGGCGTTAAAAGGCGAAGTTGAAGCGATTGTGCTGACGGGAGGCCTTGCGTACGGCAAAAGCTTTGTTTCTGCTATCAGATCATACATAGATTGGATTTCAGACGTTTTAGTCTATCCGGGTGAAAATGAACTGCAGTCTCTTGCCCAAGGGGCGCTCAGAGTATTGCAGGGCGAAGAGCAATCCAAACAATATCGTATTGAATAGACAGACAGGAGTGAGTCACCATGGCAACTGAGTATGACGTAGTCATTCTGGGCGGCGGTACCGGCGGTTATGTTGCGGCCATCAGAGCCGCTCAGCTCGGCTTAAAAACAGCCGTTGTGGAAAAGGAAAAACTCGGAGGAACATGTCTGCATAAAGGCTGTATCCCGAGTAAAGCGCTGCTTAGAAGCGCAGAGGTATACCGGACAGCTCGTGAAGCCGATCAATTCGGGGTGGAAACGGCTGGCGTGTCCCTCAACTTTGAAAAAGTGCAGCAGCGTAAGCAAGCCGTTGTTGATAAGCTTGCAGCGGGTGTAAATCATTTAATGAAAAAAGGAAAAATTGACGTGTACACCGGATATGGACGTATCCTTGGACCGTCAATCTTCTCTCCGCTGCCGGGAACAATTTCTGTTGAGCGGGGAAATGGCGAAGAAAATGACATGCTGATCCCGAAACAAGTGATCATTGCAACAGGATCAAGACCGAGAATGCTTCCGGGTCTTGAAGCGGACGGTAAGTCTGTACTGACTTCAGATGAGGCGCTCCAAATGGAGGAGCTGCCACAATCAATCATCATTGTCGGCGGAGGGGTTATCGGTATCGAATGGGCGTCTATGCTTCATGATTTTGGTGTGAAGGTAACGGTTATTGAATACGCGGATCGCATATTGCCGACTGAAGATCTAGAGATTTCAAAAGAAATGGAAAGTCTTCTTAAGAAAAAAGGCATCCAGTTCATAACAGGGGCAAAAGTGCTGCCTGACACAATGACAAAAACATCAGATGATATCAGCATACAAGCGGAAAAAGACGGAGAAACCGTTACCTACTCTGCTGAGAAAATGCTTGTTTCCATCGGCAGACAGGCAAATATCGAAGGCATTGGCCTAGAGAACACCGATATTGTTACTGAAAATGGCATGATTTCAGTCAATGAAAGCTGCCAAACGAAGGAGTCTCATATTTATGCAATCGGAGACGTAATCGGTGGCCTGCAGTTAGCTCACGTTGCTTCACATGAGGGAATTATTGCTGTTGAGCATTTTGCAGGTCTCAATCCGCATCCGCTTGATCCGACGCTTGTGCCGAAGTGCATTTACTCAAGCCCTGAAGCTGCCAGTGTCGGCTTAACCGAAGACGAAGCAAAGGCGAACGGGCATAATGTCAAAATCGGCAAGTTCCCGTTTATGGCGATTGGAAAAGCGCTTGTATACGGTGAAAGCGACGGTTTTGTCAAAATCGTGGCGGACCGAGATACAGATGATATTCTCGGCGTTCATATGATCGGCCCGCATGTCACCGACATGATTTCTGAAGCCGGTCTTGCCAAAGTGCTGGACGCAACGCCGTGGGAGGTCGGGCAAACGATTCACCCGCATCCAACGCTTTCTGAAGCAATTGGAGAAGCAGCGCTTGCCGTAGATGGCAAAGCCATTCATTTTTAAAAGCATAAAGGAGGGGCTTGAATGAGTACAAACCGACATCAAGCACTAGGGCTGACTGATCAGGAAGCCGTTGATATGTATAGAACCATGCTGTTAGCAAGAAAAATCGATGAAAGAATGTGGCTGTTAAACCGTTCTGGCAAAATTCCATTTGTAATCTCTTGTCAAGGACAGGAAGCAGCACAGGTAGGAGCGGCTTTCGCACTTGACCGTGAAATGGATTATGTATTGCCGTACTACAGAGACATGGGTGTCGTGCTCGCGTTTGGCATGACAGCAAAGGACTTAATGATGTCCGGGTTTGCAAAAGCAGCAGATCCGAACTCAGGAGGCCGCCAGATGCCGGGACATTTCGGACAAAAGAAAAACCGCATTGTGACGGGATCATCTCCGGTTACAACGCAAGTGCCGCACGCAGTCGGTATTGCGCTTGCGGGACGTATGGAGAAAAAGGATATCGCAGCCTTTGTTACATTTGGGGAAGGGTCTTCAAACCAAGGCGATTTCCACGAAGGGGCAAACTTTGCCGCTGTCCATAAGCTGCCGGTTATTTTCATGTGTGAAAACAACAAATACGCAATCTCAGTGCCTTACGATAAGCAAGTCGCATGTGAGAACATTTCCGACCGTGCCGTAGGCTATGGGATGCCTGGCGTAACTGTGAATGGAAATGATCCGCTGGAAGTTTATCAAGCGGTCAAAGAAGCACGCGAAAGGGCACGCAGAGGAGAAGGCCCGACATTAATTGAAACGATTTCTTACCGCCTTACACCACATTCCAGTGATGACGATGACAGCAGCTACAGAGGCCGTGAAGAAGTAGAGGAAGCGAAAAAAAGTGATCCCCTGCTTACTTATCAAGCTTACTTAAAGGAAACAGGCCTGCTGTCCCATGAGATAGAACAAACCATGCTGGATGAAATTATGGCAATCGTAAATGAAGCGACGGATGAAGCGGAGAACGCCCCATATGCAGCTCCTGAGTCAGCGCTTGATTATGTGTATGCGAAGTAGGGAGGAAGAACAAATGTCAGTAATGTCATATATTGATGCAATCAATTTGGCGATGAAAGAAGAAATGGAACGAGATTCTCGCGTTTTCGTCCTTGGGGAAGATGTAGGAAGAAAAGGCGGTGTGTTTAAAGCGACAGCCGGACTCTATGAACAATTTGGGGAAGAGCGCGTTATGGATACGCCGCTTGCTGAATCTGCGATCGCAGGAGTCGGTATCGGAGCGGCAATGTACGGAATGAGACCGATTGCTGAAATGCAGTTTGCTGATTTCATTATGCCGGCAGTCAACCAAATTATTTCTGAAGCGGCTAAAATCCGCTACCGCAGCAACAATGACTGGAGCTGTCCGATTGTCGTCAGAGCGCCATACGGCGGAGGCGTGCACGGGGCCCTGTATCATTCTCAATCAGTCGAAGCAATTTTCGCCAACCAGCCCGGACTGAAAATTGTCATGCCGTCAACACCATATGACGCGAAAGGGCTCTTAAAAGCCGCAGTTCGTGATGAAGACCCAGTGCTGTTTTTTGAGCACAAGCGGGCATACCGTCTGATAAAGGGAGAGGTTCCGGCTGATGATTATGTCCTGCCAATTGGCAAGGCTGACGTAAAACGGGAAGGCGACGACATCACAGTGATCACATACGGTCTGTGTGTCCACTTCGCCTTACAAGCTGCAGAACGTCTCGAAAAAGATGGCATTTCAGCGCATGTGGTGGATTTAAGAACAGTTTACCCGCTTGATAAAGAAGCCATCATCGAAGCTGCGTCCAAAACTGGAAAGGTTCTTTTGGTCACAGAAGATACAAAAGAAGGCAGCATCATGAGCGAAGTAGCCGCAATTATATCCGAGCATTGTCTGTTCGACTTAGACGCGCCGATCAAACGGCTTGCAGGTCCTGATATTCCGGCTATGCCTTATGCGCCGACAATGGAAAAATACTTTATGGTCAACCCTGATAAAGTGGAAGCGGCGATGAGAGAATTAGCGGAGTTTTAAAGACGTAAGGGAGGATACAATCATGGCAATTGAACAAATGACGATGCCGCAGCTTGGAGAAAGCGTAACAGAGGGGACGATCAGCAAATGGCTTGTCGCCCCCGGTGATAAAGTGAACAAATACGATCCGATCGCGGAAGTCATGACAGATAAGGTAAATGCAGAGGTTCCGTCTTCTTTTACTGGTACAATAACAGAGCTTGTGGGAGAAGAAGGCCAAACCCTGCAAGTCGGAGAAGTGATTTGCAAAATTGAAACAGAAGGCGCGAATCCGGCTGAACAAAAACAAGAACAGCCAGCTGCATCAAAAGCCGCTGAGACGCCTGCTGCAAAAAGTGCCGAAGCCGCTGATCAGCCCAATAAAAAGCGCTACTCGCCAGCTGTACTCCGTTTGGCCGGAGAGCACGGCATTGATCTAGAACAAGTAACAGGAACAGGTGCCGGCGGGCGCATCACCCGAAAAGATATTCAGCGCTTAATTGAAACAGGCGGCGCGCAAGAACAGAAGGCTGAGGAGCCGAAAACAGCAGCTCCTGCACCGAAGTCTGCATCAAAACCTGAGCCAAAAGAAGAGACATCATATCCTGCGTCTGCAGCCGGTGATAAAGAAATTCCTGTCACAGGTGTAAGAAAAGCAATTGCTTCCAATATGAAGCGCAGCAAAACAGAAATTCCGCATGCTTGGACGATGATGGAAGTCGACGTCACAAATATGGTTGCATATCGCAACAGTATAAAAGATTCCTTTAAGAAGACAGAAGGCTTTAATTTAACGTTCTTCGCCTTTTTTGTAAAAGCGGTCGCTCAGGCGTTAAAAGAATTCCCGCAAATGAATAGCATGTGGGCGGGCGACAAAATTATTCAGAAAAAGGATATCAATATTTCAATTGCAGTTGCCACAGAGGATTCTTTATTTGTTCCGGTGATTAAAAACGCTGATGAAAAAACAATTAAAGGCATTGCGAAAGAAATTACCGGTCTTGCCAAAAAAGTAAGAGACGGAAAACTCACTGCAGATGACATGCAGGGAGGCACGTTTACCGTCAACAACACAGGTTCGTTCGGCTCTGTTCAGTCAATGGGCATTATCAACTACCCTCAGGCTGCGATTCTTCAAGTAGAATCCATCGTCAAACGCCCGGTTGTCATGGACAATGGCATGATTGCTGTCAGAGACATGGTTAATCTGTGTCTGTCCTTAGATCACAGAGTGCTTGACGGTCTCGTGTGCGGACGATTCCTCGGACGAGTGAAACAAATTTTAGAATCGATTGACGAGAAGACATCTGTTTACTAAATAAGAAAAAAGAGCATTTTTTGAAGTTTTGTTTCAAAAAATGCTCTTTTTCTATTATTCAGCGATTCGTATTTTCATTTCGACACGATATTCTTCTTGTTTTTTCGGGGAGTAATGAATCGGTATGATTAACTCGTAAACATCACTGACAACTGTTAATTGGCGGTCTGCGATATACTTGATAAGCTTCTGTAAGTTGAGAAAATAATGTTCAGGCGAAAAATTATACGCGATACACGCATACCTCCCTTTAGGGATCGTTGTGATTTCCATATCCGGCGTAATTGATGAAATCTGTTTATTCGTCAATACAGGCGTGAAAATATGACGGTAAGTCATTTCATCAATGCTGGTGTAGGGCTGAAAAGAGAAAGTAGCGCCGTAGCTATTGTTCGTAAATCCATCTGCTGACTCGATAAATTTTTTTAATTTGCTGTAGGAGGCATTGAGCACGTTTTCAGGCCCGATTCCTTCTGCCTCTGTCTGAATGATCCGTATTTCTTCTTCATCTAAAACAAACACCTCACCGAGCGCGGGATATTCCATCTGCCGTTTCATCCGCTTTTTCACCAATGAAATGGTTTGCTCCAGTGCTGATAAAAAGTCTAATTTCTCCCTGATTTGCCTCTCCTGCTCGGTATAAAAAGCAAACAGTTCTCCCATCTCTAAGTCCTGTGCTTTTTTCATTTCTTCCAAAGGTGTGCCGATATATTTCAATGATTTGATCAAATCCAGATGAATGAGCTGAGCATCTGTATAATAGCGGTAGCTGGTATCCGGGTCGACGTAGGCTGGTTTAAATAAATCAATTTTATCGTAATAACGGAGCGCTTTAATCGACACGTTTGCCAGTTTTGAAACTTCCCCAATTGAGTAATACGATTCCTTCATGCCATCACTCCTTCTATCATCAGTATAAAGAAGAAGCGCATTCTTTGCAGTACACAAAGAATGCGCTTCTTATCACGTGCTGGCTTTAAGATGTGCAGGCGCTTTCCAAGCAATGGTCAGTGCAATCCCTATGGCTAAGGTGACCGTTGCAAAGTAGAAAGGATAGTTTACATCAATATCGAACAGCATTCCGCCGATAATAGGCCCGAATACATTGCCGATACTTGTAAACATTGAATTCATACCGCCGGCAAACCCCTGTTCATTTCCCGCAATCTTTGACAGGTAAGTCGTTACCGCAGGCCGCATGAGATCAAATCCGACAAATACGGTGACCGTAACCAGCAGAATCGCAACATATGAATGGACTGTTGTCAGCAAGAATACCAGACTCGTCGAGAGAATTAAGCTGTACCGAATTAAATGGATTTCGCCAAACCATCTTGTGAAGCGGTCGAATAAGACGACTTGCGTAATGGCGCCAACAATCGCTCCTCCTGTAATCATAATGGCAATGTCGCTGGCCGTAAATCCGAATTTATGATCCACGAATAATGCAAATAAAGATTCAAATGATGCTAAACCAAAAGACGAAATTAAGATAATGAGAAAAGCTATGAAATACATGGGGGCAAAAATCCGTTTAAAGCCTGTCTTCTGTCCTTTTATTTCCTGATTTTCAGGGTTTCGTTCCGGCTCGCGCAGCGTGAGGATTGATAAAATGGCTGCTAACAGTGCAAAAGCTGCCGCAAAGAAAAAAGGCAGCCGGGAATGGACTTCTGCTAAAAATCCCCCGATGCCGGGGCCGATAATAAATCCTGTTGAAATAGCGGCTGACATATAACCGAGCGCTTTTGGCCTCGTTTTAATGGTCGTGATATCTGCAATAAAAGCCGTGACCCCGGGCATAATGAAGGCTGCGCTGATACCGCCCAGCATACGGGAGATAAATAACATCTCAACTGTTTTTCCAATGCCGAATAAAAACTCCGACACACTAAAGAACAACAGGCCGATCACGATCATGATCTTGCGCCCGAAGCGATCAACCCATCGTCCGGCTATTGGTGAGACAATGAGCTGTGTAATAGCGAAGCAGGCAACCATATAGCCGACCGCGCTCCCCGATAAATGCAATTCATTCATAATGGTCGGCGTTACTGGAATCACAAGCCCGATCCCCAAAAAAGCAATAAATAAATTGGTTAATAATATCGTTAAGGTAATATTTTTCTTCTCCATATGACTTCCCCTTTTTCAAGTGTGTATCCCTTATACTGTAAGACCTCCTCCTAGGGGAGAGTCAACGGATTTGCAAAATCTTTCTAAAGCCTTATGACAGTTATTCATTTGCGGGAACAAGCATGTCGATATGCTGCGGCAGGACCTGAATGACTGCGGGTGTATGTGTATAAACTTCTCCATCCATATCCGCCTTTTTGGCAGTGTCTGTTTCAATTTCGATACGGGAGGCCTGGACATAGGACAGCTCTCCGGTAAAACGATCAATTGAGCCCTGTTCCATGCTCATCAGCTCCCGCAACGCGGTGAGGTTGGTGTTGCGGCATATGAGAACATCAAGTAAGCCGTCTTCAATACTGGCATCGGGCAGAGGAATTCGATTCGTTCCAATGTATTGGCCATTCATCACAAGCAGCATAACGGCTTCTTCTATAATTTCTTTTCCGTCAATTTTTAATGTCATCGGAAACGATGCAGCGGATGAGACGGTTCGCAACGCACTTGTAAAATAGCTGATTTTTCCCAATAATGCTTTTTCCGTTTCATTAATTTGATTCGACGTTTCTGCAATTAAGCCGATCCCCCAGAAATTTAAAAAATAACGGTCATTCATCTGACATACGTCTACGCTGGTTTTATTTCCTGCCATAAGTGCTTCCGCGGCCTTTGCAAGATTTTGAGGGATGCCAAGCACTCTTGAAAAGTCATTGCACGTGCCGCCGGGCAAAATTCCGACCGCGGGTTTTCTTTCTAGAGCGCTGATAGCATTTATGCATTGATGGATCGTGCCGTCGCCGCCGAGAATGAAGACGGTGTCGACAGAATCATCAATGGATCGGCAAAAATGATACGCATCATCCTTTTTCTTTGTCTGTTTAATAATCACCTCATCTAAATGGTGAGATAAAACCGGCACGACAGCACCAAGTGCTTTTTCTATATTTTTGTTGCCGGCATTTCCGTTATGAATCAGTAACGCTTTCCGGTGGCTCATATACAACTGCTCCTTTATTTTACTTCTGGTTTTATAATCCCCTTTTTCTGTAAGCAGTAAACGAAGAGCAAAAAAAGTGCACGGCGAAGCAAAGTCATTTGCCGATATGGACGTTTCCTTGCTATCATAAGAACAGATGATGAAAAAGGAGAGGTCTTCATTGAATATGGACTTTAATTTATTTATGAATGATATTGTCCGCCAAGCGAGACAAGAAATAACAGCTGCCGGATACACTGAGCTGAAAACAGCTGAAGAGGTGGATGAGGCACTTACGAAAAAAGGAACGACGCTTGTCATGGTAAACTCTGTTTGCGGATGCGCCGGAGGAATTGCAAGACCGGCAGCCTACCATTCCGTTCACTATGATAAAAGACCTGATCAGCTCGTCACCGTTTTTGCCGGACAGGATAAAGAAGCGACAGCGCGTGCGCGTGACTATTTTGAAGGTTATCCGCCATCTTCTCCGTCCTTTGCGATTTTGAAAGACGGAAAGATCATGAAAATGGTAGAGCGTCATGAAATTGAAGGCCATGAGCCGATGGCCGTAGTGGCAAAGCTGCAGGAAGCCTTTGAAGAATATTGTGAAGAAGTATAAGACGAACAACCCGGATGCTCAAAGCAGCCCGGGTTTTTTTGTGCATAAATTTCCAAGAGTATATGAATAAATATTAAGGGATTATTCAATCGGATTGTACAGTGATTTTATTTTTATCTAGTAATATCAAAAAGAGATCACTGGAAAGATAAGCTTGAAGATAATTTTTAAAAATAGTATTGCATAAAAATAAGAAACTGTTTAAAATACAAATTAACGAATAAATATTCAAATACACAAAAGTAATGAATACGGGGGAAATGGATCATGAAAAAATGGCTCTTATTACTTGTAGCTGCCTGCATTACCTTTGCATTATCTGCTTGCGGCTCAAGCAATTCAGGTTCAGAAGGCGGCAAGAAAAAATTAATTATGGGTACTTCGGCGGATTACAAACCGTTTGAATATAAAGAAGGCGATAATATTGTCGGCTTTGATGTAGAGTTGGCAAAAGCTCTGGCGAAGAAGGCAGGCTATGAAATTGAAGTGCAGGATATGGACTTCAACAGCTTAATTACAGCGCTTAAATCAAAACAGGTGGATCTCGTTCTGTCAGGAATGACACCAACGCCTGAGCGTAAAAAACAAGTTGATTTTTCAGATGTGTATTACACAGCGAACCATATGATTGTCAGCAAAAAAGACAGCGGCATTCAATCTTTGAAAGACCTGAAAGGAAAAACAGTTGGCGTTCAGCTTGGCTCTATTCAGGAAGAGAAGGGGAAAGAGCTTTCTCCGGAATATGGTTTTAAAACAGAAGACCGCAACAGAATTTCTGATTTGGTGCAGGAAATCAAATCTGACCGCTTCGATGCCGCGATTATTGAAGACATTGTTGCAGAAGGGTATTTCAAATCAAATGATGACCTGCAAGGCTTTGTGATTCCTGATGCGAAAGCGGAAGAAGCCGGTTCAGCAATTGCTTTCAGAAAGGACAGTGAACTGACAGACAAATTCAATAAAGCGCTCAAGGAAATGGAAGATAACGGAGAGCTTGAGAAATTGAAGAAAAAATGGTTCACTGGCGAGAAGTAAAAAAAGCGGCTCAACTTTTTCGTTGAGCCTTTTTATTGAATAGGAAACTTTTTTCCTGTAAGAAAAGGAGACAAAGGCTATGAATTTGGATTTTTCAGCAACGATCCCCCAAATTCCTTTTATATTAGAAGGCTTGGCAATTACATTAAAAATTGTTGTTGTATCTGCTATTATCGGACTTATACTCGGTATTGTGCTAAGCTTATGCAAGATCAGCACATTCCGCCCGTTTATCTGGATCGCTGATTTTTATACATCAGTGTTCCGAGGCACGCCTTTAGTGCTGCAGCTTATGATTGTCTATTTTGGCCTTCCTCAGCTGCTCGGATTTCAAATTGACCAGTTTTGGGCTGCGGTTGTCGCATTGTCTTTGAATTCCGCCGCTTATGTATCGGAAATTATTAGAGCCGGAATCAATGCCATTGATAAAGGGCAAAAAGAAGCTGCTGTTGCACTCGGTGTCCCGTATGGAAAAATGATGAAGGATCTGCTGCTGCCGCAGGCCTTCAAAAATATATCACCTGCAATTGTGAATGAATTAATTACGTTAACAAAAGAATCGGCGATCGTTACCGTCATCGGGCTTGGTGATGTCATGAGACGCGCATATCAAGCTGGCGCCGCCACTTACAATTACCTTGAGCCGCTTATTATCGCGGGATTGATTTATTATGTGCTTGTCCTGATTTTAACGTTTATCGGCAAGGCTGTAGAAAGGAAGCTGAAATCCAATGATTAAGGTTGAAAAGCTGTCAAAATCATTTGGGAAACACGAAGTATTAAAAAACATTTCAACAACAATCGCTGAGGGTGAGGTTGTTGCCGTGATCGGTCCTTCAGGCTCAGGCAAATCAACGTTCTTACGCTGTTTAAACCTGTTGGAAAAGCCTAACGGCGGAACCATTACAATAAAAGACACAGAGATTACGAAGCCAAAAACCAACACATTAAAGGTCCGGGAAAACATCGGGATGGTTTTTCAGCATTTTCATCTCTTTCCGCACAAAACGGTTCTCGAAAACATTATGTACGCGCCTGTCAATGTAAAAAAAGAATCAAAACAGGCTGCAAAGGAGAAAGCTGAGGACCTGCTCCGCAAAGTCGGTTTGTTTGAAAAGCGAAATGACTATCCAAACCGTTTGTCTGGCGGACAAAAACAGCGTGTCGCGATTGCCAGGGCTCTTGCGATGAATCCGGACATCATGCTGTTTGACGAGCCGACCTCCGCCCTTGATCCAGAGATGGTTAAAGAAGTGCTACAGGTGATGAAAGAGCTGGTCGAAACCGGCATGACCATGGTGATTGTCACACATGAAATGGGCTTCGCAAAAGAAGTGGCAGACCGCGTGCTGTTTATGGACCAAGGAATGATTGTCGAAGACGGCAATCCGAAGGAATTTTTTATGTCGCCAAAATCCAAAAGAGCGCAGGACTTTTTAGAGAAAATATTATAGAATATAAAAAAGAAGAAGGCTGGCCGCCTCTTCTTTTTTATTGAAGAAACAAATAGAAATGGAGACCGACATGTTTAAAATTGGTTATCGCACAATAAAGACCGCGCTAGGAACAGCTTTGGCTATTTATATAAGCCAGTTATTGCATTTGCAAAACTTCGCATCAGCAGGAATCATCACCATTTTGTGCATACAAATCACACAAAAACGGTCGCTTCAGGCCTCATGGGCCCGCTTTGCGGCATGTTGTCTGGCAATTGTTTTTTCTTATCTCTTTTTCGAGCTTATTGGCTACCACCCGTTTGTGATCGGAGCGCTTCTTTTGATATTCATTCCGATAACGGTTCTGTTAAAAATTAACGAGGGTATCGTCACCAGTTCCGTTATTATCCTTCATTTATACATGTCCGGCGGCATTACGCTTGCTTTCATCTGGAATGAAGTTCAGCTGATTACGGTTGGCATCGGCGTCGCTCTATTGATGAACTTGTATATGCCTAGTCTTGACCGGAAACTGATTGCCTACCGCAAAAAGATAGAGGATAACTTTGCTGTCATTTTTGCAGAAATCGAACGGTATTTGTTAACTGGTGAGCAAGATTGGTCAGGAAAAGAAATTCCGGAAACGCACCAGCTCATTACGGAGGCTAAAAACCTGGCATATCGAGATGTGCAAAACCACATTTTGCGTTATGAAAATCTGCATTATCATTATTTTAAAATGAGAGAAAAGCAATTTGAAATTATCGAACGCCTTCTCCCTAAAGTGACATCGATCTCCATTACGGTAGATCAGGGAAAAATGATCGCTGAATTTATTCATGATTTGCGGGAGGCGATACACCCTGGGAATACAGCGTATAAATTTCTGAAAAGACTTGCTGACATGAGAAAAGAATTTGAGGAGATGCCGCTTCCTGCGACTAGGGAGGAATTTGAAGCGAGGGCCGCTCTCTTCCATCTTCTCGGCGAAATGGAACAATATTTAGTGATTAAAAGTTATTTTAAAGGAATAAAAGCGCAAAAATCACTCGGATGATTCGCATGAGCTCTTCCTTCATTGGTCAACCTAATGAAAAAGGAGGAGCTTATGCGTTTTTTCTTATGTTCGATTTTCATGATGATTTCACCGATTTGGCCGCTCGGCGAAAATCCGCTGCCGGGTGATCCGTATGTTATTGTCAACAAGCGAACAAATGAACTTGCTGTTATCCTCGACAACAAAGTAGAAGGCGTGTATAGTGTGGCGACTGGAAAAACAGATGATTTGACGCCTGAAGGAGAGTTTTCGGTAACGGTAAAAGCGGAAAATCCTTACTACAGAAAGAAAAATATTGAAGGGGGATCTCCTGACAACCCGCTTGGGGCCAGATGGGTCGGATTTGACGCGAAAGGAACGGACGGGCGGATTTATGGAATTCATGGGACAAACCGAGAGGAATCAGTAGGAAAATTTGTGTCTAACGGCTGCATACGTATGCATAACGATGAGGTCGTACATTTGTTTCAAACGATACCAGTAGGAACGAGAGTGCTGATCACGGACGACAACCGCTCTTTTGAGGAGATTGCCATCGAGCATAAAGCTCTGATAAAAAAGCAGGATATTCCCATTGAATAAGGCGCCTGCTTTTTTATCGTTATAAAAACATGACGATTCCTGAGAGTACAGTTGAAAGAATAAAAACTCCCAAAATCACGATCAAAACGCTTTTCATCAGTTTTTGAGACATGATTTTCACTCCTTAAACAATCTGTCTATATTTTAGCGTGTTTTGAATGGGTGGACAAGCGATATCTATTAGCGAAAGCAGGGATGCAAATGAACAGGCTTGACCATATCGGGATAGCCGTTTTTTCGATAAAAGATGCTAGAAGCTTTTATGAAAATGTATTGGGGCTTGCATTTCTTCATCAAGAAACGGTTGAAGAACAAAAGGTGAATGTTGCTTTTTTTCAAGCTGGTAGCGTCAAACTTGAGCTGATAGAGCCGTTGACAGCTGACAGCCCCGTCCGTTTATTTTTGGAGAAGAAAGGGCAGGGACTGCATCATATTGCGTTTTTGTGCAACGGCCTATCTGAACAGCTTCAAGCATTGTCTGACCGGCATGTTCGATTGATTGACAGGTATCCAAGACAGGGGGCAAATGGGAAAAAGATCGCGTTTATTTCCCCTCGGGAAACAAACGGTGTTCTTATAGAGCTTTGTGAACCGAAAGGAGACCAACACAATGAGCATGAATGAGCACATGGATCATTTATACACGAAACGCAAGCAGGCAGAAGAAGGCGGAGGACAGGAAAAGCTGGCTCAGCAGCGGCAAAAGGGCAAGCTCACTGCTCGGGAAAGGATCATATTTCTTCTAGATCAGGACAGCTTTATCGAATTAAACCCCTTCATGGAAAGTCAAGTGTTAACAAGAGAACAGCGCATGTTAGGGGATGGGGTCGTGACAGGGTACGGCACAATTGACGGCCGCTCAGTTTATGTATTTGCGCAAGACTTCACAGTATTCGGAGGGGCGCTTGGCGAAACCCATGCCAGGAAAATCTGCGCTTTGATGGATCTGGCAGCAAAAAATAAGGCGCCGATTATCGGGCTGAATGACTCAGGTGGTGCGAGAATTCAAGAGGGTGTGGTATCATTAGATGGATACGGTCACATATTTTACCGAAACGTCTTATATTCCGGAGTCATTCCGCAAATATCGGTTATTTTAGGGCCGTGCGCTGGAGGCGCTGTATATTCTCCGGCACTCACAGATTTTATATTTATGGCTGAACAGACCGGCCGGATGTTTATTACCGGCCCGAAGGTGATTGAAAAAGTGACAGGGGAACAGGTTGATGCGGAGAGCTTAGGCGGAGCGGGGATACATAATGCCGTCAGCGGAAACGCCCACTTTTCCGGACATACGGAGAAGGAGGTTCTGACAGGGGTGAGAAAACTGCTGTCTTATTTGCCGCTGAATGGCCGGACAACAGAGCCGAAGCCAGCGAAAGAGGCGTCCAGACCATTATTAAACCATCTTGTCCCTGCTGATACGACAAAGCCTTATGATGTTCGGAAGGTGATCAGGGAGCTGGCTGACCCGCAGTCTTTTTTTGAGATTCAGCCATTTTTTGCGAAGAACATTGTCATTGGGTTTGCAAGGCTGGGTGAAAAAGCAATCGGCATTGTTGCGAGCCAGCCGAAGCATCTGGCGGGAAGCCTGACGATTGACGCTGCTGATAAAGCAGCAAGGTTCATCCGTTTTTGTGACGCATTTGATATCCCGCTATTGACTGTCGAAGATGTCCCGGGGTTTCTGCCGGGTATTCAGCAAGAGCACAATGGAATCATCAGGCATGGAGCAAAATTATTGTTTGCTTATGCTGAAGCTACTGTCCCAAAAGTCACACTCATCATTAGAAAAGCGTACGGCGGCGCCTATGTGGCCATGAACAGCAAAGCGATCGGAGCGGACCTTGTGTTTGCATGGCCGAATGCTGAAATCGCAGTGATGGGTCCAGAAGGTGCGGCATCGATTTTGTATGAAAAGGAAATCAAAGCTTCAGCTGACCCGCAAAAGACGAAACGCGAAAAAACAGCTGAATACAAAAAGCAAAACGCCGGCCCATACAAAGCGGCCGCTTGTGGAATGGTCGATGACATCATTTTGCCGGAAGAATCAAGGGGAAGACTGATTCAAGCTTTTCATATGCTTGCACATAAGACAGAAGAGAGACCGAAAAAAAAGCACGGTAACATACCGCTTTAACATGGAGGGACTTACAAATGGTGAATGAAAAACGCCTGCTGGAAGAATTTTTAGAGCTTGTCCAAATTGACTCAGAAACAAAGCACGAAGCTGAAATCTGCAAAGTGCTGAAACGAAAATTTTCTGATTTAGGGGTGGACGTTAAAGAAGACGATACAATGGATATCACGGGCCACGGAGCCGGTAACCTGATTTGCACGCTAAAAGGGACAAAACAAACAGATACGATCTATTTTACATCTCATATGGACACAGTTGTACCCGGAAACGGCGTAAAACCAGTTGTAGAGAACGGTTACGTCAAAACTGACGGCACGACGATTTTAGGCGCTGATGATAAAGCGGGATTGGCTGCAATGTTTGAGGCGATTAAGGTGCTGAAAGAAGAAAACATTGAACACGGCACGATTGAATTCATCATCACAGTAGGGGAAGAATCGGGTCTGATCGGAGCGAAGGCTCTTGACCGTTCTATGATCACTGCATCCTACGGCTATGCCCTTGATTCAGACGGAAAAGTTGGAAATATCATTGTGGCCGCGCCGACACAGGCGAAGGTAAGAGCGGCAATTTTCGGGAAAACCGCTCACGCCGGGGTTGAACCTGAAAAAGGCATTTCAGCGATTACAATCGCTAGCAAAGCCATTTCAAAAATGCCATTGGGCCGTATCGATGAAGAAACAACAGCTAATATCGGCCGGTTTGAAGGCGGCACACAAACAAACATTGTGTGCGACGAAGTTCATATTCTTGCTGAAGCGCGCTCTTTAGTTCCTGAGAAAATGGAAGCTCAGGTTCAAAAAATGAAAGCTGCTTTTGAAGAGGCAGCTGCTGATATGGGCGGACGCGCAGAAGTCGAAATTGAGGTTATGTATCCGGGCTTTAAATATCAAGACGGCGACCAAGTTGTTGAAATCGCGAAAAAAGCGGCTGCTAAAATCGGACGTCCAAGCGAGCTGCAAACGAGCGGCGGCGGAAGCGACGCGAACGTAATCGCTGGTCATGGCATCCCGACGGTCAATCTTGCTGTCGGTTATGAGCAAATCCATACAAAAAATGAAAAAATGCCGATCGAAGAGCTCGTTAAAACGGCAGAAATGGTTGTTGCCATTATTGAAGAGGCGGCAAAATAAAAAAAGAAAACCCGAGTGCGATTTCCCGCATCGGGTTTTTTTAGCTCCGTTTCCTAAGCGGCCAAAATAACACATCCTGTTTTTTAGCGTAATGAAGCAAGGGATCTGACTCTGGCAATGTAATGCCGTGAGCATCAGTCACCGTATTGACTGAAATTTCCGCTTCGGCGTTTTGCAGCAGCCATGGATGATGATGGATGTCTTCGTAATAGAGTTTGCTTTGATTGGTAGTATAGAGTCTATACCGTTCTGTCAGCCAGTAATCGAGCGAATCCTTTTCTGCTGTAAAAGGCGCTGAAATGGGCCGATATGCGGCGTGGAATGCTGCTTCTTTGTCATCTTTCCGCTTGCTGACATAGTCAATGGCATCACCGTTTTTTTCGGCTTTCATATCCGCGTAAAAATAAGGCAGATGAAAGAATGTGCGAGCGCCAAGGACCGCCAGACGATGATCGGCATCTAAGCTAAAAAAATAAATGCCGGGCTTGCCTTTATACGTGACATAGGTGCGGAGGTTAAGCTCAGGAAATGCACGCGCACCGGGAATGGCAGGAAGATAACGCGCCCTCAGGTTCGTGAGCATAAAGGGAAGCATGCTGATCCAAGCTTGCCCGTTATATGTATCTAATTCTAAAACGGACGGTACCAAAGCGCGAAGGATAGAAACATCAACAGGCCAGTGAGCAAATAAGACATCATTCCAGGTTTGTCTCATGATCCAGATTCCTTCAGGTACAGAAATGTTTTTTTGCTGAAAGTGTTCCGTCAACGTATATGCTCCTTTCGTTTGGAGGTGAGTAAAGGTATTCCCGATTTCCTTCTTTTTAAACGATACGGCTATTTTTTAGGATGGCCATTTCTGCTTCAGCCATGATAAACAAGACTGTTTGGCGCGGTATGCTTTGCAAGTAACAAAAAAACAACCCCGGCTTTTCGCGCGGGGTTGCTTTTTTATTTCACCGACTCAGTAAGAGCAGCTGTTTTTTTATTTTTATGATGCGTCATCTGAAGGACGATGTTTTGCACTGTCAAAAACAGTCCGCTTGTAAACCAGTACAGCGGAAGGGCTGCCGGGACATTAAGCGAGAAAATCGTCATCATCACAGGGAAGATGAACACCATCAATTTTGCGGATTGCTGCGCCGCAGGGTTTTGCGGGACAGCGGAATATTTCGCGCTCAGTTTTTGAGCGATATAGGCTTGGACAAAATACATAATCCCTGCACTAAGGGACATGAGAATATCAGATTGCCCTAAACTGAACCATAGAAACGAGTGTGACGCAATTTCAGGTGTTGAGCGAATCGCGTAATAAAGCCCAATCATAATCGGAGACTGAATCAGCATTGGAAGACAGCCCATCGCAAGCGGGTTGATATTATGCTCCTGATACAGCTTCATCATTTCCATTTGCAGCTCTTTTTGCTTTTCCGGGTCCTTCGTCTTTTTCAACTTAACCTGGATACTGTCAACCTGAGGTTTAATAACGGCCATTTTCTCTTGGAAGATGCGCTGTTTTTTGAACTGATTGACAAACAAAGGCAATACAACTATACGCACAATAATGGTTACGAGGATAATAGAGAGTCCGTATTCTCCGTGAAACAGCCCGGCAACACCCTTAAGCAGAGCGGAAAACGGTTCGATTAAATAATCGTGGAAAAACCCTACGTTGCTGAGGCCTCCCACCTGATTCGTCGCTGCAAATGCAGCATTGCCCGAGCATAATACGATCAAAAAGATACCCATAGCCAAAAGTTTTTGATATGTTTTTAACAATTTTGTTCTCCTCCTTTTTATAAATGCGGTTTATAAAAGAAGAGAACTGGCGTCTTCCTCATCATTCACAGGCGAATTCATGCGGAAGACTTTACGTATCCAAGTTGTAATGCGATGATATATAATAATAAGAAAGTCTGTTCGGTTAATGTGAAAGACTGTCTGATGTTCATCTGTTCGTTTGGATTTCCATTGCTCGCCGGCACGGCACTCCCGTAAGAGGAATGCAATCCCGATTGCCGTCAGAGCAGGAAGAATAATTGTGAAAAAATCGACTAAGAATAAAACGTCATTTATCGATTCCACAAACATTTTAATCACATCCATTCAGTACCTTCATTTTACTATATGTACAAGCCGTTGTCTAATGAACGAAAAGGAGATTTGTTTATGCCGGGAAAGAGCCGAATTATTTTCCATATTGATATGAATAGCTTTTATGCATCGGTTGAAATGGCATATGATCCGGCTCTCCGGGGAAAGCCGGTCGCAGTTGCCGGAAACGTAAAGGAGCGAAAGGGCATTGTGGTGACATGCAGCTACGAAGCAAGGGCGCTCGGCGTCAAAACAACGATGCCGGTTTGGCAAGCGAAGCGCCATTGTCCAGAGCTCATCGTTCTTCCGCCGAACTTTGACCGCTATAGAAACTCTTCACGAGCGATGTTTACCATTCTCCGTGAATATACTGACCTGGTGGAGCCTGTCTCCATCGATGAGGGCTATATGGACATGACCGATACACCATACAGCAGCCGGGCTCTGGAGACGGCAAAAGAAATCCAAAGCAGATTGCAAAAAGAGCTGCTGCTTCCGTCAAGCATAGGAATCGCGCCGAATAAATTTCTCGCTAAGATGGCGTCTGATATGAAAAAACCGCTTGGAATTACGATCTTAAGAAAGAGGCAAGTGCCTGATATCCTGTGGCCGCTTCCTGTTGGAGAGATGCACGGAGTCGGCAAAAAGACAGCGGAAAAACTGAAGGGACTCGGCATCCATACAATCGGAGAGCTAGCTGCAGCTGATGAACACTCGCTGAAGCGCCTGCTTGGCATCAACGGTCCGCGCCTTAAAAATAAAGCAAATGGCATTCACCATGCGCCGGTTGACCCGGAGCGCATTTACGAATTTAAAAGCGTCGGCAACTCATCGACACTTTCCCATGATTCCAGTGATGAAGAAGAGCTGTTAGGCGTTTTTAGAAAGCTTGCCGCTTCTGTGAGTGCCCGTTTACAGCGAAAGGAAGTCATGGCTTCGAAGCTTTTTATTATGATTAGATATGCGGATTGGAAAACCATCACAAGAAGCACCACGCTGAGAAACCCGATTGATCAAAAAAACGACATTTTGAAAGAAGCGGAGCACCTCTTTTTTAAACATTGGAGTAAAAATCCTGTCAGGCTGCTTGGCATTACCGGAACGGATTTAGTAGAAAAAGAGCAGGCCTATAAGCAGCTCGATTTGTTCAGCTTTAATGAGGATGCGAAGGATGAGCCCATTCAGCAGATGATGGAAAAGCTGAATAAAAAGTACGGTACCAAACTGATCAGAAAAGGGGCAACATTAAAAAAAGAGGAGAGCAAAACACAGGGAACAAGCTTTAATAAAGATTTTTTTCAAGATGAAAAGAAAAGCTGAATCGCTTGAAAAAAAGGGTGAATGTATGGTAATTTCTTTATTATAAATATCATTTTATTTTAATTTAAATTTTAAAATGATTAAACGTTTGCAGAAGGGACGTTAGAATATGTCAAAACAACAAATCGGCGTTATCGGACTTGCGGTCATGGGTAAAAATCTGGCTTTAAATATCGAAAGCCGGGGATTTTCTGTTTCTGTTTACAACAGATCAAGCAGTAAAACTGAGGAGTTTTTACAGGAGGCAAAAGGAAAAAATGTTGTTGGCACTTACAGCATTGAAGAATTTGTCCAATCCTTGGAAACACCGCGCAAAATCTTATTAATGGTTAAAGCGGGAACTGCAACAGATGCGACAATTCAATCTCTTCTTCCTCATCTAGAGAAGGATGATATTTTAATTGACGGCGGTAATACATACTATAAAGATACACAGCGCCGTAACAAAGAACTCGCTGAAAGCGGCATTCATTTTATCGGAACAGGCGTTTCCGGCGGAGAAGAAGGGGCACTTAAAGGACCTTCTATCATGCCTGGCGGACAAAAAGAAGCACATGAGCTTGTAAAACCGATTCTTGAAGCCATTTCTGCAAAAGTTGACGGAGAACCTTGTACGACATATATCGGTCCGGACGGCGCCGGCCATTACGTAAAAATGGTGCACAACGGAATTGAATACGGAGATATGCAGCTGATCTCTGAATCATATTTCATTCTGAAACAGGTGCTGGGCCTTTCTGCTGATGAGCTTCACGAAGTTTTCGCTGAATGGAATAAAGGTGAGCTTGACAGCTACTTGATTGAGATTACAGCTGACATCTTTATGAAAAAAGACGAAGAAACAGGCAAACCGCTTGTTGATGTGATTCTTGATAAAGCAGGCCAAAAAGGAACAGGAAAATGGACAAGCCAAAGCGCACTTGACTTAGGTGTTCCGCTTCCGATTATTACTGAATCTGTATTCGCGCGCTTTATCTCAGCTATGAAGGAAGAGCGTGTGAAAGCGAGCGGCCTTCTTTCAGGACCAGAAGTGAAGCCTGTTACAGAAAATAAAGAAGAGCTGATTGAAGCGGTCAGAAAAGCGTTGTTTATGAGTAAAATCTGTTCATACGCGCAAGGATTTGCCCAAATGAAAGCTGCTTCTGAAGAATACAACTGGGATCTGAAATATGGTGAAATCGCTATGATCTTCCGCGGTGGTTGCATCATTCGCGCGGCATTCCTTCAGAAGATCAAAGAAGCTTACGATCGCGAGCCTGAGCTTGACAACCTGCTTCTTGACAGCTATTTCAAGAATATTGTAGAAAGCTATCAAGGAGCGCTTCGCCAAGTGATTTCACTTGCAGTTGCCCAAGGTGTGCCGGTGCCATCATTCTCAAGCGCATTAGCCTACTATGACAGCTACCGCACAGCCGTACTGCCTGCAAACTTAATCCAAGCACAGCGCGACTACTTTGGCGCTCATACTTATGAGCGTACTGACAAAGAAGGCATCTTCCATACTGAATGGATGAAGTAATCAATAGAAACCCCCGAAGCTCTTAAGCTTTGGGGGTTTTGTTATTAAGGAGATTGTTATACCTTTGTTCAGCGTAAAAAAGCCGAAAATGCTTGTAAACATTTTCGGCTTTTTTCTTCTTATTATATGTTCCACCAGTGTAAGCCGTCTTTCACCAAAAGATCATCAGATTCTTTCGGTCCCATTGAGCCTGATTCGTAGTTAGGAGATAAGGTTTTGTTTGCTGCCCATGTTTCAGAAATAGAGTCGACAAAGCTCCAAGAAAGGGCAACTTCATCCCAGTGTGCAAAGTTTGTTGCATCGCCAAGAAGACAGTCGTGAATTAGTTTTTCATATGCTTCAGGGGTGTTCAACTCGTCATTGCAATTGCTGCAATAATCGAGTTTGATTGGCTGTGCGTGTGCTGCTCCGCCAAGCTTTTTAGCATTTAAGTAAAGCGTAATGCCTTCGTCAGGCTGAATATGAATGACAAGCAAGTTCGGATTCATGTTGTTTTCATTACCGTAGTACAGGTTCATCGGAATGTCCTTAAATTGAACGACAATTTTTGTGGACTTTTCTTTCATTCGTTTTCCGGTTCTGATGTAGAATGGAACACCAGCCCATCTGAAGTTGTCGATCAAGAGCTTGCCGGCAACAAAGGTTTCTGTATTGGAGTCAGGAGCGACATTATCTTCATCTGTATAAGCAGGAACCGGTACACCGTCAATTTCACCAGCATGATATTGTCCGCGCACAAAGTATTCATCCACTTCGTCTTTTGCAATAGGACGCAGTGCTCTCAGCACCTTCACTTTCTCGCTGCGGATTTCTTCTGTGTTCAATTTGATAGGCGGCTCCATTGCAAGAAGGGCAACCATCTGCATAATATGGTTTTGCACCATGTCGCGAAGGGCGCCTGATTTTTCGTAATATCTTGCGCGGTCTTCAACGCCTAGTGATTCGCTAGATGTGATTTGAATGTTTGAAATGTAGCGGTTTGTCCAAAGCGGTTCGAAAATCGCATTGGCAAATCGAATCACTTCAATGTTCTGAACCATTTGTTTGCCTAGATAATGGTCGATTCTGTATATTTGATCTTCCGTAAATGCTTCGCGGATTTCTTTATTCAATGCCTGTGCGCTTGGCAGATCATGGCCGAACGGTTTTTCGATGACAAGGCGGGACCAGCCGGTTGTAGCTGTTACACCCTCTGATTTTAATGTTTTTGCAATCGTTCCGAAGAATTCAGGAGCCATTGCCAAGTAGAACATTCTGTTGTTAGGAATTTGATATGTATCTTCCAGCTGGTTAAGCAATACGTTTAGCTCTTGATAAGAACCAGGGTTTGTCACGTCAAACGGGTGATAGTAAAAATGAGACGTGAAATCATCTATATGCTTATCTGCAGATGAGGAAATGGATGTTTTAACAGTTTGGCGAAGATCCTCATTAGACCAAGGTCTTCTTCCAACTCCTACCACTGCAAACTCTTCTCCGATTTGTCCGTTTTGATATAAACGGTGAATAGACGGATACAATTTTCGTTTTGCTAAATCTCCAGTTGCACCGAATATGACAATTACTGCTTTTGGTTGTTGGTTTGTTTTCACTAAAAGTACCTCACTTTATTCGAAGCTTTATTTTAGTACACCCCGTATATTTCCTTCATTTTAAATCTAAAATTCAACGAAAGCAAACATTTAAGCCCTTTTTTAAGCAGAATGCTGAAAAAATGTTTCTAGCACGAAAGGATTGTTCTTTTCAGAGGCAAGATTCACATTTTCCGCTTGATCCTGTATTCTTGTAGGTATCTGGTTCTAGTAGGAGGAAGGAAACGTGGAATTACTTTTTTTAGGGACGGGAGCCGGCATTCCCGCCAAGGCGAGAAACGTCACCTCTGTAGCATTGAAATTGCTTGAAGAAAGGCGTTCGGTATGGCTTTTTGACTGCGGGGAAGCCACACAGCATCAAATTTTACATACAACGATTAAACCTCGTAAAATAGAGAAAATCTTTATTACACACATGCACGGCGATCATGTATACGGACTTCCGGGGCTTCTGGGGAGCCGTTCCTTTCAAGGCGGAGAGGACGAGCTGACAGTGTACGGACCTAAAGGGATCAAGGCGTTTATTGAAACAAGCCTTGCCGTCACGAAGACCCATTTGACATATCCGCTTGCGATCCAGGAAATTGAAGAAGGAATCGTGTTTGAGGACGATCAGTTTATTGTCACAGCGGTATCTGTTATTCATGGAGTGGAAGCCTTCGGGTACCGTGTGCAGGAAAAAGACGTACCGGGTTCCTTGAAGGCTGATGTATTAAAAGAAATGAACATCCCGCCCGGACCTGTATATCAGAAAATCAAAAAAGGCGAAACGGTAACGCTTGAAGACGGACGAATCATCAATGGGAATGATTTTCTGGAGCCTCCTAAAAAGGGAAGATCTGTTGTGTTCTCCGGTGATACGAGAGTAAGTGACAAACTAAAAGAGCTTGCGAGGGATTGTGATGTGCTTGTTCATGAAGCAACCTTTGCTAAGGAAGACCGTAAACTTGCTTATGATTATTATCACAGTACAACGGAACAAGCGGCTGTAACAGCGAAAGAAGCAAGAGCGAAGCAGCTCATTTTAACCCATATCAGCGCAAGATATCAGGGAGATGCTTCTTTGGAGCTTCAAAAAGAAGCGGTTGACGTTTTCCCCAATAGCGTGGCGGCATATGATTTCTTAGAGGTAAACGTCCCGCGAGGCTGAAGGCAGAGCTCTTATTTGACAATTTGTGATGATGTTGTATAATAAAACGTAATCATTACGTTTTATAAGGAGATGTTAATTATGAGAGTAAATGTTACTTTAGCCTGCACTGAAACGGGAGACCGAAATTACATCACAACAAAAAATAAACGCACCAATCCAGACCGTTTGGAGCTGAAAAAATATTCACCGCGTTTAAAGAAATATACCCTTCACCGTGAAACAAAATAATAAAAAAGACCGGGAATCCCTTACGGCCCGGTCTTTTTTTACGTTAATTGACTGCCTGGTAAAGAGGAGCGGCCTGCTGGCACGCTGCGCACCATACGTCATAAATAGCCAAGTGAACGATATGAGGTTCATCATGATGGATGTTGTGGGAGCTGTTTTTAGCTTGAATCCAGCCGCTTTGGTTAGATAGAGACAATATGCTGCTGTGCAAGTTTTGCCACTCCTGTTCAGCAGCGAATTTCTCAGTCCGTTCTCCTGATGACAACACAAGAAGAGGCATGTTTCCTAAGTGGACTTGCCGCTTTTTGAGCTCCTGCAGACTTTTTGAAAACTCTGCATGTGTGCCCTCAAGCATCATCTTTCTCGTATGTGATTTGTGCATTTCTTCGGGTATAAAGGTAAAGCTGGCGCAATCGCCTAAAGCTGGGTCAAGAAGGACCATGCCGATAATATCATGCTTGTTTTTGCAGGCCCATAAACCGGTGATGACAGCTCCGTATGAGTGTGAAACAGCCAAATAAGGAGGTTTTACATCAGCTGCTTTAAGCAAACTCTCCAATTCTTTCACTTGTTGATCAGCTGTTCGTTTAGCTCTGCTTTGCCCGCTTTTTCCTATGCCTGCCCGATCATATGTGAAAATGCCAAATTCATCATCAATGTCCGCCATTAATGGTTTCCACGTCTCAGAAGAAGTACCATAGCCGGCCTCAAAGACAATCGTTACACCGCTTGATCCTTTCCGGTGCTGTGTATGAAACGCACATCCGTCAATTGTATATGTCTTTTCCATCCAAGCTGATTTCATTGGAGTCATCTCCTCTAATTGGTTCTACTAGGGAGACGGAGAACCTTAGCCGATCGTTTCTCTAAAAATAAAAAAAGAGATATCCTCTACAGGATATCTCTTATGGCATTACCAGCCTCTTTCGTATTGAACAGGGGCCGGAATCTCTGTATTGAGCTGTTTCGCAGCAGTTCTTGCAAAGAATGGATCCCGCAAAAGCTCTCTGCCGATAAAGATGAGGTCGGCACGTCCGTTTTGCAGAATTTCTTCAGCCATTGAACCGTCTGTAATCATGCCGACGGCACCAGTAGCCATGTCCGCCTGTTCACGGATTTTCTCAGCGAAGCTGACCTGATAGCCAGGGAATACGTTAATGTCTGCGTGAACAAGGGCGCCTGAGCTGCAGTCAATTAAGTCAACACCCTGCTCCTTCATCCATTTTGCAAAACCGATGTGATCGGCAATGTCTAAGCCTTTATCAGTGTAGTCAGAAGCAGATACACGGACAAATAAAGGACCGTCCCATACTTGTTTGACTTCATCAATGATCTCTCTCAAGAAACGATAGCGGTTTTCAGGTGAGCCGCCATATTCATCTGTGCGATGGTTGGAAAGCGGAGACAAAAATTCATGAATTAAATATCCGTGCGCCGCATGAATTTCAATCACATCAAAGCCGGCTTCTTTTGCGCGGGCAGCCGCTTGCTTGAACTCCTGGACCGTTTCTTTTACTTTTTCTGTTGACATTTCTACAGGTGTTGCTGATTGTTCGTCAAACGCAATCGCCGATGGAGCGAAGATATCTCCTTCAAGCTCAGCTTTACGTCCGGCATGGGCAAGCTGAATGCCGATTTTTGAACCTTGTTCTTTGACCTGCTCAGTCAGTTTTGCAAAGCCTTCAATATGCTCGTCGCTCCAAATGCCTAAGTCTTGGTCAGTGATTCGTCCTTGAGGGTTAACCGCTGACGCCTCTACAATAATCAGTCCGACCTGGCCGATTGCGCGCGATATGTAATGTGCCATGTGGAACGGTGTTAATTTTCCGTCCTTTTCATGAGAAGAATACATGCACATTGGCGACATGACAATGCGGTTTTTTAACGTCATATCTTTAATTGTAATAGGTGTAAATAATTTTCTGGCCATTTCTTTCGCCTCCCGTAAGGTTTTTAGAGATTGATTATATCAAGTCATTTCTTTCCCGTCATATAAACTGCTCAAATGAACCGCTTTTGTCAAACATTTCTGTATAATAGACGAGAAATCAGTTTATTTTTCAGTATAGAAGCATTTTTATTCATAGGAGGGGCGGAATCAATGAATTGGCAGACGAAGGACGAATTGCTGGCACTTTTAACTTCTCTTGTGCAATACGAAAGCATCACCGGTTCAAAGGGCGAGGCAGCGCTTGCAGAGTATCTTTATTTTATTTTGAAGGACAAGCCCTATTTTCAAAAGCACCCTGATGATGTAACACTTCATCCGATGGACGATGGCAGATCTTTTCTTACGGCTCTAGTCAAAAAGAAGAATGTCAAAAAGACAGTGCTTCTGCTGAGTCATTTTGATGTCGTTGACATAGAAGATTACGGCGAATTTAAACATATGGCTTGCAAGCCTGCTGAGCTTTTGAGCTCCTTTTTAGAGAAAAAAGAGCTGCTCCCGGAACGTGTGAGAAGAGATGCCGAAAGCGGAGACTGGCTGTTCGGAAGAGGGACGATGGATATGAAAGCGGGGCTTTGTGTTCAACTGTCGATGCTGGAGAGGGCAATGAACGGGCATTTTGAGGGCAATCTGCTGTTGATAACGGTTCCGGACGAGGAAGTGAATTCAAGAGGCATGATTGAAGCGGTTCCTGCATTGAAGGAGATGGAGAAAAAGCATGATATCACATTAACCGCTTGCCTGAATGCCGAACCGATGTTTGAAAAATTTCCCGGCGATCAGCAGCAATATTTTTATACAGGAAGCATTGGCAAGGTGCTTGCGGGTTTTTTCTGCAAGGGGATTGAGACACATGTTGGAGAGCCGTTTTCAGGCCTAAACGCAAATTTAATGGTATCTGAGATTAACCGTTTGCTTGAACTGAATGCTGATTATTGCGAAAAGGTTGATGGCGAGGTCACTCCGCCGCCGGTAAACTTAATGCAAAAGGACTTGAAAGAGGCATATTCAGTCCAGACACCGCATACAGCCGTCACATTATTTAATGTGCTGTCAATGAAACGCTCAGCTAGTGAGCTGCATCAGATGCTGCTTAAAACAGCAGAACAGGCGGCGGAGGAAATCATGTCGAACGTTCGGAAGAAAACACAGGATTTTCAACAATTTGAGCCATTTCAGCCGATTGAGCGGGACGTCACTGTTTTGACATTTGATGAGCTGGTCTCGCGTGCAAAAAAGCGTGCGGGGATCTCGGAAACAGAGCGGGCTCTAAATTATGCCTTTGCTAACAGGGGCGAGCTTGGAGATAGGGATTTTTCGACGAAAATTGTTTCTGAGCTTGCTTCACTTTGTAAGGAGGATGCGCCGCTCATCGTTCTGTTTTATAGTCCGCCGCTTTATCCAGCTGTTTCTTCAAAGGATGATCAATTGATCAGAAATACAGCAGAACAGTTAAAGCATTATGCGGCTGAGCGATACGGCATTGCATTACAGGAGGTTCAGTACTTCCCCGGACTTTCCGACTTGAGTTATCTTCAGCTGGAAAAGCAGGAGGTTGATGCATACACAAGCAATATGCCGCTCTTTAACAGAGGATATTCATTGCCAAGCGGTAAAAATCAGGCTTTATATGTCCCGGTTTTAAATGTCGGTCCGGCTGGTAAAGACCCGCATAAATGGACGGAAAGATTGTATATGCCTTATTCCTTTGAAGTGCTTCCCGATTTGCTTTCATTTACGATCTCCGCGCTATTAAAGCAATCAGAATCTGCCGGCCAGCTGCTGCGGGAAAAATAAAAAACAGAAGGCACTGTGCCTTCTGTTTTTGTCTTACATCTAAGAATGTCTCTCTAAGGCGGCGCCGGCAAACTGTTCTTTGATTTCTGCGCTCCGTTTAGCTGTTTCTTCAATACAGTGAATAATTGCTTCTTCAAAGCGGGAGTCCTGTAAAGCGCGAAGACCTGCCTCTGTAGTGCCCCCAGGACTGGTGATTTCTTTACGCAGCTTTTCCGGCTGTTTGCCGCTTTGAAGGAGCATATCTGTTGCCCCTGCCATTGTCTGCAAAATGAGTGCTTTTGCCGTTTCTTTATCTAATCCTACTTTTTGTGCCGCTTTTTCCATCGCCTCAATATAACGATACACATAGGCCGGGCCGCTGCCTGCGATTGCAGTGACAGCGTCAAGATGCCGCTCCTCAACCAGTGTTGCATCACCGATTGTTTCCAATAGAGCTTTTGCGGCAATAATATCATTCTTGCTTGCTTCCGTGCTTACGGAAAATCCGGTTGCTGATTTTCTGATTGCCGCTGATGTATTAGGCATGACGCGAATGACTGCGAGCTTTCTGCCAAAATAATGCTGAATGGTTTCGATGGTAAGGCCTGCAAGTACTGAAATGACAAGCTGGTCCTTGATATACGGCCGGATGCTGTCGATGCTTTCCGCCGCGTCTTTCGGTTTGAAAGCGAGGATAATGATATTGGTGTGAGTGAAAAACTCATTTTTATCTCTGCATGGACGCACGCCGTACGTTTCCTTTAATTCAATCAGACGCTCGTCATTTGAGCGATTTGTAATATAGATATGTTCTGGTTTTGTGATGCCGCTTTGCAAAATGCCGTTGATCATTGCTTCTGCCATTGACCCGGCGCCGACAAATCCTATCTTTTTCATTGATATCCTCCTTCTATCAGAACAACAAAAAAACCTTTTCATCACGTAAAGGACGAAAAGGTTCGCGGTACCACCCTCATTAGCACAAATTGTGCTCAGCTCAAATCCCGTAACGCGGGAAACGTTTAGGTTTTCCTAACCGCGACTTGAGGGCAGGTTCTACAAACAAGCGGGCCGCAACACCTTTCAGCCGGGGGTATCGCTCTCTTAGGCCATTGCCTTGTATACTATTCCTCGTCATAGCGTTCCAATGGTTCTCGTTTTAGTTTGTTGTTCATTATGCAATGGCGGACAAGCTAATGTCAATAGCTTTTTCAAAAAGGTTTGTTCTCATTCTGCAATAATGACACAAGACCGAGAAAAAGCTAAAATATGAATAATGAATGAAGACAAGGAGCGAAAGGATGACAACTGAAGATGTAATTGCGATCCGCGTCCCGACGCCGTTTGCTGTCGGCGATGTTATCGTTTACCTCGTAAAAGGTGAAGCACTGACACTTATCGATGCCGGGCCGAATACAAAAGAGGCTGCCAGAGCCCTACAAGAGCAGCTTGCCGCTGTAAATGTGAAAATGTCAGATATCGAGCAGGTTGTACTGACTCACCATCATGCTGATCATGCAGGCTTGCTTGATGTCTTTTCAGATGAAATCGAAGTGATTGGGCATACATTCAACGAACCTTATATCAGCCGAAATCAAGCCTTTATGGATTGGCAAAAACGTTTTTTTCAAAAGCTGCTGCCTGAATTAGGCGTTCCATTTGATACGGGGAAGGCGGAAAAGCTGATTCGATCAGCGTACGCATTTTCCTGTACGAGATCTCTGACAAAATCAATCAGAGAAGGTATGGGCATAGATGGGCTTGAGGGCTGGTCTGTGTTGGAGATGCCTGGACATGCTGAATCGCATATCGTTCTGTTCCATGAAAAAAGCGGAAGGATGCTTGGCGGCGATCTACTGCTGGCAAACAGCTCGTCTAATCCGATTTTGGAAGCGCCGAAAGCGGGAGACGTTAGGTCAAAGCCTTTAGTGGATTATCAGCGGTCATTGCGAAGGCTGTCTCAACTTGATCCAACAATCGTATTTCCTGGTCACGGCGAGCCTATCACCAGTGTACAAGCGCTGATTGAGAAGCGTTTTGACAAGCAGAGGAACAGGACGGAGGATGTTCGTCGCATGCTGGATGAAAAGCCGATGACCGCTTTTCAGGTCTGTCAGCAGCTTTTTCCTGCTGTATATGAAAAGGAATTGTTTTTAACGATGTCAGAAACGGCAGGTCACCTTGATGTGTTAGAGGCTGAAGAAGCCATTACGTCATATTGGGAAGGAAATACCGCATACTTTAAAACAATGAAGAGGTGAAATGGGTGAAACATATAGCGGGAAAAAGGATTTGGATAACCGGCGCTTCAGGAGGGCTTGGTGAAAGAATCGCATACTTATGCGCAGCTGAAGGAGCCCATGTCCTGCTGTCGGCTAGACGCGAGGATCGTTTGATAGAAATCAAAAGGAAAATAACCGAGGAATGGAGCGGACAGTGTGAGATTTTTCCTCTGGATGTCGGCCGCCTAGAGGATATCGCCCGGGTCCGCGATCAGATCGGCTCGGTTGATGTACTGATTAACAATGCGGGCTTCGGTATATTTGAAACGGTTTTAGACTCTACATTGGATGACATGAAAGCGATGTTTGATGTGAATGTCTTCGGCCTGATCGCCTGTACAAAAGCGGTGCTTCCGCAAATGCTTGAGCAAAAAAAGGGCCATATCATCAATATCGCCTCTCAAGCGGGGAAAATCGCAACACCGAAGTCTAGCCTTTATTCCGCGACCAAACATGCCGTGTTAGGTTACTCAAACGCTTTGCGGATGGAGCTTTCGGGAACCGGCATTTATGTGACAACAGTCAACCCGGGCCCGATTCAGACGGACTTTTTTTCCATTGCTGATAAAGGCGGGGACTACGCCAAAAATGTCGGCCGCTGGATGCTTGATCCTGATGACGTGGCAGCTCAAATTACAGCTGCAATTTTTACGAAAAAGCGGGAGATCAATCTTCCGCGTTTAATGAATGCCGGCACTAAGCTGTATCAGCTGTTTCCAGCTCTTGTAGAAAAGCTGGCAGGACGCGCGCTCATGAAAAAATAATGATGGAACTGCCTGTGGTGGAGTGGCTTGTTTCTCACGAGGCAGTTTTTGATAGTGGAAGGGAGAGATTGTTGAATGTCAGTTCATTCAGAAGTCCTTCATGCTCTGCTTAAAGATCCGTTTATTCAGAAACTGATTGATGCAGAGCCTGTATTCTGGGCAAATTCAGGCAAGAAAGAGGGGCCAATACCCCGTGCAGATGAGTGGGCAACCGAGATAGCGGAAGCGGAAAAAAGAATGCGGCGGTTTGCACCTTACATTGCCGAGGTGTTTCCTGAGACGAAAGGCGCTAAAGGAATCATCGAGTCTCCGCTTTTTGAGGTGCAGCATATGAAGGGAAAGCTGGAAGCGGCATATCAGCAGCCATTTCCCGGAAGATGGCTTTTAAAGTGCGACCATGAGCTTCCGATTTCAGGATCGATTAAAGCGAGGGGCGGGATTTATGAAGTGTTAAAGCATGCTGAAAATCTCGCGCTTCAAGAAGGGATGCTTCAGGAAACCGATGATTACCGCATCTTACAGGAAGAGCGGTTTGCCGGGTTTTTCTCCCGCTATTCGATTGCTGTCGGTTCGACAGGAAACCTGGGTTTAAGCATCGGCATCATCGGCGCGGCACTCGGCTTTCGCGTGACAGTGCATATGTCCGCCGATGCTAAGCAGTGGAAAAAGGATCTCCTCCGCCAAAAGGGAGTCACTGTTATGGAGTACGAAACAGATTACAGCGAAGCGGTGAACGAGGGGAGACGGCAGGCGGAACAAGATCCATTCTGTTATTTTATTGATGATGAACATTCTCGTCAGCTGTTCTTAGGATATGCTGTTGCCGCAAGCCGATTAAAAACACAGCTTGACTGTATGAATATAAAGCCAAGTCTTGAGACGCCCTTGTTTGTGTATCTGCCGTGCGGAGTCGGCGGAGGACCGGGCGGTGTAGCATTTGGGCTGAAGCTTTTATACGGAGATCATGTTCATGTGTTTTTCGCAGAACCAACTCATTCACCTTGTATGCTGTTAGGGCTTTATTCAGGACTTCACGAGAAGATCTCCGTCCAGGATATCGGCCTGGATAATCAGACGGCTGCTGACGGACTTGCCGTAGGGAGGCCGTCAGGATTTGTCGGCAAGCTGATTGAACCGCTTCTGAGCGGCTGTTATACGGTAGAGGACAATACGCTTTATACTTTGCTTCATATGCTGGCTGTATCTGAAGATAAATATTTAGAGCCCTCTGCTCTTGCCGGCATGTTCGGGCCGGTTCAGCTTTTTTCGACAGAAGAGGGAAGGCGCTATGCTCAGAAATATAAGGTGGAACATGCCGTACATGTCGTCTGGGGAACGGGAGGAAGCATGGTTCCAAAAGATGAAATGGCTGCGTATAACCGAATCGGTGCTGATTTGCTAAAAAAACGAAATGAAAAATAAGCAGACAGTGAAAAGGTTTTCCGTTACAATCTTTGTAAGGGTTTTAACCTACAGAGAGTCAGGTGTAAACAGTGAAAAATAAAGAACTTAACCTACATACTTTATATACACAGCACAATCGGGAGTCTTGGTCTGGTTTTGGGGGGCATTTGTCGATTGCTGTATCTGAAGAAGAGGCAAAAGCTGTGGAAGGATTGAATGATTATCTATCTGTTGAAGAAGTGGAGACGATCTATATTCCGCTTGTTCGCTTGCTTCATTTACATGTCAAGTCTGCGGCTGAACGCAATAAGCATGTCAATGTTTTTTTGAAGCACCCACATTCAGCCAAAATTCCGTTTATTATCGGCATTGCCGGCAGTGTCGCAGTCGGAAAAAGCACGACGGCGCGGATCTTGCAGAAGCTGCTTTCGCGTTTGCCTGACCGTCCAAAAGTGAGCCTTATCACGACAGATGGTTTTTTATTTCCTACTGCCGAGCTGAAAAAGAAAAATATGATGTCTAGAAAAGGGTTTCCTGAAAGCTATGATGTAAAGGCGCTGCTCGAATTTTTGAATGACTTAAAATCAGGAAAGGACAGCGTAAAGGCCCCGGTGTATTCCCATCTAACCTATGACCGCGAGGAAGGTGTGTTCGAGGTTGTAGAACAGGCGGATATTGTGATTATTGAAGGCATTAATGTTCTTCAGTCGCCCACCTTGGAGGATGACCGGGAAAACCCGCGTATTTTTGTTTCCGATTTCTTTGATTTTTCGATTTATGTGGATGCGGAGGAAAGCCGGATTTTCACTTGGTATTTAGAGCGTTTTCGCCTGCTTCGGGAAACTGCTTTTCAAAATCCTGATTCATATTTTCATAAATTTAAAGACTTGTCTGATCAGGAGGCTGACGAGATGGCAGCCTCGATTTGGGAGAGTGTCAACCGGCCGAATTTATATGAAAATATTTTGCCGACTAAATTCAGGTCAGATCTCATTTTGCGTAAGGGAGACGGGCATAAGGTCGAGGAAGTGCTGGTAAGGAGGGTATGAAATTGTGCATCATATTGAACTGTATGTCTCTGATTTGGAGGCGTCTAGGCGGTTTTGGGGCTGGTTCTTAAAAGAACTTGGCTATAAAGAGTATCAAAAATGGAGCTCAGGCATCAGCTGGAAGAAAGATCGTTTTTACCTAGTGATTGTGCAGGCGAAAGAGCCATTTCTAGAGCCGGAATACCATAGATGCCGAGTCGGTCTGAACCATCTCGCATTTCATGCTGAATCCAAGCTTCAAGTCGATCAGATGACTGAAAAATTGACGGCAAAAGGTTATCGTGTGTTGTACCGAGACAGGCATCCTTTTGCCGGAGGAGACGGGCATTATGCAGTCTATTGTGAGGATCCGGACCGGATTAAGGTAGAGCTCGTTGCCCCAAGCTGTTAATCGTGATCTTCGGACAGGCTGTTCAGCTTTTTCTCAATGCGATCCAGCTGCGCTTTTCGGTTTTTCGCATACTTGAAGCCTGTAACAGCCGCAAAGACGACAGCGGCAAATATAATAAATACAAACAGCTGAAACATCACATCACCTATATTCATGTTCTTCACCTCATGTTTGCGGGAGAGTTTCATTCTCTTCCGTTTTTTATTTAAAGCGGCTTTTCCAGACGGGAACGGTGTTTTGTGGTCTCTGTTTTCATTTGCCGATAGGCGAACGCTAAAAATGGCAGGCCGAGCAGGGTAATGCCGCTCAGGACAGAAAAAATATAAATCGGCCGGCCAGCGCCAAACAGGTCTATACATATCCCCCCGACCCAAGGGCCGATGACGTTTCCGAGCTGTGAAAAACCGATTGCCCCGAAATAAGTGCCTTTTAATCCTGGTTTTGCAATCTGGTCTACATACAAATCCATCATAGAGAATAAAAGCACTTCGCCGATTGTAAATGTGATGACAATCATCACAATTGAAGGAACACCGTGTGATACGGTAAAAATGGCCATGCTGATACTAACCATCACATTACCGAGCATAAGAGAACAAAGCGGCGAAAAACGTTTTGCAAAATGGACAATGGGAAATTGCGTCGCCAACACAACGATTGCGTTTAATGTCAGCATCAGCCCATACAGCTTCGTTCCATTGTCGATCAAGGGGTTCTGCGCCATATACTGAGGGAATGTGGAACTGAATTGTGAGTAGCCGAAGGTGCATAGCGTAATGCCGACCAAAGCAATGGTAAAAAGATAATCCTTTTGCGTGACCATAAACGCTTCCCGCACGCTCATATTTCGGGACTGGGCTGGTGCTGATAAGGATGGATGTTTTTTAAATTGGAGGGCAAGCACAATTCCGTATAGTCCGTAAATGACTGCAGGCACCAAAAAGGGCGTAGTCGATTGCGATGAGCCGAAATATAGGCCAAGCACAGGTCCGAAGACAACGCCGATATTAATAGCCGCATAGCGTAAATTAAAAACTAGCAGTCTCGTTTTTTCTTCTGTCATATCAGACAGCAAGGCCTTTGAAGCGGGCTCAAACAGTGATTTGCAAAGACCGTTTAATGCGTTAACTACAAAAAACACCCAGAGATGAGATGCCGCCGCAAAGCCTGCAAATACCAGCATCCATCCGAAAATTGATACAAGCATCATGTTTTTTCTGCCGAATTTATCTGAGATATATCCGCCGTAAAAGCTTGCGAGGATGCCGACTGATGAGCTCGCGGCGATGACCAGCCCTGCATAGGAAGCTGATGCGCCTTGGACGGCTGTCAAATAAATCGCTAAAAAAGGAATGCTCATCGATGTTGCCATTCTGCCGAAAATGGTTCCGATTATAATTGTCCAGCTGATCGGGTGGATATCTTTCCATTTCTTCATGAATTATATTCTCTCCTGTATGTATGATCTTTCTCTATCATATATGAAAAAATTTCCTTCTCCAATAGATCGTTCAAAATATTTCGTTATTGACATGTAGTATGCCTGATTGTATGGATGGCAATATACTTTGCGTTGAGGATGCGTGTGGCTGACGGAGTTTACATCTTGAAAGAAGGAAAATGACGGGATGTCCGATTTCAGTGAGGGTGTGTTTGAAACATTAAAAGAGTTTAAGCCGCCAGGACGTGGATCATATCGGCAGTGAAACCGGCTATGAGATCAAGATGTACGCTGAAAACCGGCATGGGCCTCATGACAGAACAAGAGAGCACATCTCTTCGAAAAAGTGTATACGCGTGATCATGGACAGCTTATTCCGTTTTGCGCGAGTTCTGAGGGGGAATTTTACGCCAGGCCATATGAATCTATGGAGCGTGAGAAAATCCTGCTTTTTCTGTAAGCCTGAGACTGTTTATTTGTTTCAGGCGGTGTTTTCAAAGGGAAGCCGCATCAGCGGCTGAAAGACTGACAGTCATGCGTTTAAGAGAACAGGCCTTGGTTTGTGACATAGTCATAAATGATATCTTCTATATGCGCATGCAAATCCTCATCTGGTTCTTCATTCCGTCTCTCTTGTAGAGCCGCTTTCAGGCTTTGTTTTTCATACGGGCTTAACGGATCTATAGCAACGTTTCTGCCGTATTGCCGCAATGCCTGTCCCAGCATTTTTTCGACAAATTTCTCCATCATGACTCTCCTATCCTTATGCTTCGCTTTTATTCTACTAAATGTTTTTCTTCTCTCAAACCCTTGGATCATATTTTCTGTCAGACAAGAATCATTTACCAGTATAAAACGAACATACTTTCGCATATAATGAAAAGCGAACATAAGTTCTTTTTAGAGGTGTGTATGATGAAAGAAAAAGTGATTTTTCTCGTTGACATGCAATCGTTTTATGCATCTGTAGAGAAAGCGGAAAATCCACATTTGAAAAATAGGCCCGTCATTGTTTCGGGTGACCCTGAAAAAAGGGGCGGAGTCGTATTGGCTGCCTGCCCGCTGGCGAAACAAAAGGGTGTGGTGAATGCTTCACGGCTGTGGGAGGCGCAGGAAAAGTGTCCTGAGGCTGTTGTGCTCCGGCCGCGTATGCAGCGGTATATTGATGTATCACTGCAAATTACGGCCATTCTCGAGGAGTATACAGACCTTGTGGAGCCGTATTCCATCGATGAACAGTTCATGGACATTACAGGCAGCCAGAAGCTGTTTGGGACGCCGATGGAGATCGCGAAAAGCATTCAGGGCAGAATCATGCGGGAGATCGGCGTTTATGCACGGGTCGGAATCGGCCCTAACAAAGCGCTGGCCAAAATTGCGTGTGACAATTTTGCCAAAAAGAATAAGAACGGTATTTTTACCTTAACGAAAGAAAATATGAAAACCGAAATGTGGCCGCTCCCGGTGGGCAGCATGTTTGGCGTCGGGAGCCGCATGAAGCATCATTTAAATCGAATGGGCATCAGCACGATCGGCGGGCTCGCGGCTTTTCCGCTCGATCTTTTAAAAAAGAAATGGGGCATTAACGGCCACGTGCTGTGGATGACGGCAAACGGAATCGACTATTCCCCTGTGTCAACTTCGTCTCTGGACGGGCAAAAGGCGATAGGTCATGGAATGACTCTCCCGAGAGACTACGAACACTTTGACAAAGAAATCAAGGTCGTATTGCTTGAGCTGAGTGAAGAGGTGTGCAGGCGAAGCCGAAACGCCGGGGTCATGGGGCAGACAGTGTCAGTGAGCTGCCGGGGTGCTGATTTTGATTGGCCGACGGGCTTCAACCGGCAAGTGAAGCTGGCAGAGCCGACTAATTCTACGCAGGATGTATATGAGGCTGTACGACGGCTGTTTCTTACATTTTGGGACGGGAAACCCGTCCGCCGCCTCGGTGTCAATCTGTCTCAGCTCTCATCTGATGACATATGGCAGCTCAATTTATTTCAGGATTATGCAAAGAAAATGAGCCTAGGCTATGTGATGGATGGCATTAAAAATCGATTCGGCGATACAGCAATCATCAGGGCGGCGTCACTGACAGCGGCAGGCCAGGCATTTGAACGTGCGGCTAAAATAGGGGGGCATTATAAATGAACGACCATTTAAAAAGGGGCAACCTGCTGTGGGAAGGGAGCAGGATGTTTCTGCCGGAACATAAGCAAAGCCTGCTGGAGAGAAAGCGACTTAAACAGAAGCTGCAAAAGCCGATCCTTGACCCCGATAAGCTGGAAGAGATGAATCAAACGCTTTGCGCCGCGATGGAGTTTGCTCAGGATATCACTGTCAGCTGCTTTCAGGACGGTGAGATTGTCTGCTGCACCGGGAAAATCTGCCGGTATGAAGAGTTTGAAAAAGCAGTATGGATAAAAGGAGACGAGGATCAGCTTTATAAGCTGAAACTTGATCAAGTGCTTGATATTGTGCTGTAAAGTCTCTCCTCCTGTTTGGGGGAGAAATAGGCGTAAAATGATCAAACATTGTTCCCTCGGCAGTCTGGAAACGTATGATACAGGAAAGAAGGCATTTACAATTCCAGCCAGGCAAAATATAATTTTTATATTGTGAGAAAAAGAGCTGACATTCGTTTTGCCAGACGGAGGGAGATCAAATCGTAATGGATATTCGAACAATCACGTCTTCAGATTATGAAATGGTAACGTCTGTACTGAATGAATGGTGGGGCGGCAGACAGCTGAAAGAAAAATTGCCGAGACTATTTTTTGAGCATTTTCAGGACACAAGCTTTATTACATCCGAACATAACAGCATGACGGGATTTTTAATCGGATTTCAATCGCAATCCGATCCTGAAACGGCGTACATTCATTTTTCCGGTGTGCATCCGGATTTCAGAAAAATGCAAATTGGGAAACAATTGTATGATGTATTTATCGAAACAGTAAAACAAAGGGGCTGCACCCGGGTGAAGTGTGTCACTTCACCTGTGAATAAGGTATCAATCGCATATCACACAAAATTGGGGTTTGATATTGAAAAGGGCACCAAAACGGTAAATGGCATCTCAGTGTTTGCAAACTATGATGGCCCGGGCCAAGACAGGGTACTGTTTGTCAAAAACATATGAGGGGGAAATATGATGGATTTTTTATCAAAAACACCTGAGCCTCCTTACTATGCAGTCATTTTTTCTTCTGTCAAAAGCGAAAATGACACAGGATATGAAGAAACAGCGGAGCGGATGGTATCGCTTGCGGCGGATCAGCCTGGATTTTTAGGCGTGGAAAGCGTACGTGAAGCGGATGGAAGGGGCATCACAGTTTCCTATTGGGACAGTATGGACGCAATTAACCATTGGAAGCATCACACTGAACATCAAGCGGCAAAAGAAAAAGGAAAAAGCCTTTGGTACGAGTCGTATGCAGTCCGCGTCGCAAAAGTCGAAAGACAGCGGCTGTTTCAGGAGGAACACGAATGATTGAATTTCTCCAGCATAAGGAAGACACTATAGCGCGTGAGATTTTAGCCGTACAGATCCCCGCCTACATAAAGGAAACAGAGATTATCGGTTTTGACGGTATTCCCGCTTTACAAGAGAAGGTGAAGGATATTCAAGCATCCCATGAGCGGTTTGCGGGATATCGGAAAAACGGCAAGCTGATCGGTGTCATTTCATATGAGAAAAACATGCATTATCTCACCATTTGCAGGCTTGTTGTGCATCCTGACGGTTTCAGAAAAGGAATTGGACGAGCGCTTCTGCAATTTGTCATTGATCATAATAAAGACGCTGAGAAAATCGAAGTAGTCACAGCCGAGAACAATACCCCGGCTGTGTCACTCTATACACAGGCCGGATTCCAAAAGGCAGAAACCGTCAAAGCAGCGCAGGGTCTATTGCTGTCGGTCTTTCATTTGTATCCGAAAAGAAAAGTTGAGATCATTCTCTACAACGAAAAATGGGCAGAATGTTTCGATGAAGAAAAAGAACGGCTGAAACTTGTGTTCGGGCCGGAGATTATCGCTATTCATCACATCGGAAGCACATCAATACCTAACATGGCAGCGAAGCCAATCATTGATATGTTAATTGAAGTCAGAAGCATTGAAGCCGTGAGCCAATTTGATGAACAAATGAAGGCCAACGGCTATACACCAAAAGGTGAGAACGGTATAGCGGGCAGGCGTTATTTCCAAAAGGGCGGAAATAAACGCACTCATCATGTCCATATGTACGAACAGGGAAACCCTGCTATTGAAAGGCATCTGTTATTCAGAGATTATCTCAGAGCTCATCCAAACATAGCGAAAGAATACGCCGTTCTCAAAAAACAGCTGGCGGCCCAGCACCCTGACAGCATCAATCAGTATATACAAGGGAAAGATGAGTGGATCAAGACTGCAGAAGAAAATGCGAAGCGGTGGAAAAAAGGCAGAAACAATGCGAATGGCAGTATTGTATGCTACAATAGCGAAAATGATGAAAACGGGGGTTTCACCTTATGAACATACATGTGACAGATGCAGCAAAACAGGCACTGCAGCAGGCGTTTGACGCCAACCCGGGAAAAAAAGCCCAGCTTCGTTACGATGCAGAAGGATGCGGCTGCGCGGTAAGCGGTGTCCCGACAATCTGGCTGGCAGAAGAATTAACGGGACAGTGCGAGCAGCTGGAAACGAACGGCATTCCGCTGTATATCCAATCGTCGCAAAAAGTGTTTTTTGACGATCAAATGACGATCGATTACAATGAAAAAGCCAAAACATTGGCGCTGAAAAGCCCGGCTGAAATGCTCAGCCCCAGAATGAGCATATTAGTAAAGTAGGAGACGCGAAACGTGGAACAAAAGCTGAAGGCAATGAAGAACACAGCACAAAATAAAACGTGGGTATCCTTCCTGAATCAAAACCATCCCTATACCTTGCTTCACTGGTCAATCGGAGGAGCAGAGTCCATCAAGAAAGATGTCTGGCTATTGCAGGATGAAATGACCTTCGAGACGCAGGAGTTTACAACGATAGATCTTGCGATTGAATGGATCAGAGAAAATATGGATGGCATTACCGACGTTCTGTAACATAAAAAAGCGAAAGAGCCGAAGAGGCCTTTCGCTTTTTTATTCTGTTTAATCATTCATGTTGTCTAAAAACTCCTGCACTGTTTTTCGGTACGTATCCCGATTTTTGGTATATGACATGGCGTGTTCACCGTTCTCGGCAATGTACAGCGCTTTCGGCCCGCGTTTCTTTTCATAAAGCCGCTCGGTCGAAGAAACAGGAATGTAGTCATCATCCTTACTGTGAATAAAGAGGACCGGCTTTTCGATTTTATCAATGACAGCAAGCGGAGATACTTCGCGTGCGCGATAGCCGCCCCTCAGCTTCAAAAAGAAGTCGGCGATAGGGAGCAGGGGCCAAGACGGGAGCCTGTATTCCGCTCTCAGCCGGTAGGCAAGCTGTTCATCAAAACATGCGAACGGACAATCGGCAATATAAAAATCAGCGCCATCGCTGCAGTGTGCACCAGCATAAAGCAGGGCGGTCACAGCCCCCATCGACTCACCATGAATTCCGATCAATCCGCGATGATTTGTTTTGTTTTTGAGCCAGCTGACAACCTTATTGAGATCATCCTTTTCGTAAAACCCGTAGCTGGTCGTCTTTCCGCCGCTTTGGCCATGCCGGCGGTGGTCATAAATGAGCACATTCCAGCCGAGATCAAGAAATAAATGCATATACTTAAGAGAATTCAGCACATTCATGGTTACCCCGTGGCAGATGATGATGGTATTTGGTGTGTCATGCGGTGCGACATGGTATCCTTTTATGTCGTACCCGTAAGCGGAGGGTATCACAAAAGCGGTTTTCTCCATTTGTTCAAATGATTCAAACACATCATGTCCGTTGTCTGTCTCTCTTTTGATAATGTCTTCATCCGTTTTTTTCTTGATGAATAGAATCATATTTGAAAAAACAATTCCGATTGCGATGACAGCTGTTACGAGAGCGCCAATGGCCAAAAGGATTTTCTTCAAAAGTCACAGCACCTTTCAACTAAATATAGGTAATTCGTGTTTAAAATCATTATACCTAAACACCGCTCCGCTGAGAAAGTGACCAGAAGAGAGTCTGCTTGTTCAGTGTATATGCTCCGTGATAAACTGTCTTCAAAACAAAACATGGGGGAAGTCTGAATGAAAAAACAAAAATCCGCTGACAAACACCAGCTAAAAGACGGCCTTCAATCCGATATCAAAGCAAAGCTTATGGAGATGAAGAGCCAATTGAAGGAAGAGGATGAAAAGAGGCAGGAAAGAGAAAAAGCAGAACAGATCAGAAAGAAAAAAGAGATCGAAAAAAATAAGAGCTTTGAAGAACTCCTAAATGAAAGCCAAATGGATTGGCATCAATATAAATAAACCAGCACCTGTACGGGTGCTGGTTTTTCTGCTATGAGCGATGAGCTTTGTAAATGTCTTGTTTCGTATGAGATTGGAGCGCTTTGATTTCCTCCTCGGTTAAACGCCGTGCATTTGCTGCCTGAATATTTTCCCGTAACTGCTCAATCTTACTGGCGCCTGTAATCACTGAAGCGACAGCCGGCTGTGCTAGCAGATACTGCAGCGACTTTTCTGTCATGGAAAGATCGGGAGCCACTTCCTCCATTGCCTTGCGGGCATTTGTCAGTTCCTCGAATGAATAGGACAAGTACCCGTTTTGTTTCATACTGTCTGAAGCTTGATCAAGCGGTTTTTCAGTTAAGAGCCCTTTGGCAACAGGACCTCTGGCGACTACGCTGATTTGATGTTCCTCTAAAAGCGGGAGCCATTCCTCAGGGCGTCTGTCAAACAGGCTGAATTGCATCATAATGCTGACGATGTTTGATTTTTTTACATATTCTTTAATCACATTCGGGCGGATGGAAGAAATGCCGTAGTAGCGGATGACACCTTCTTGTTTTAATTCCTCAAACGCTTCGATCGTTTCATCAATGTTGTCCTCTATCGTGCCGCCGTGAAGCTGATAAAGGTCGATATAATCTGTTTTCAGCCGTGTAAGGCTCTTTTTTACAGCCTCTTTTATGTAAGCTTTTGAAGGGTCCCAATACCAGCCCTCGCTTCCGTCATCCCAACGGTTTCCCGCTTTTGTTGCCAGTATAATATCCTGGCGTCTGTTTTGGATCGCATCACCGACAATTTCTTCGTTGCGTCCCCGGTCATACAAATCCGCTGTATCCAAATAGTTGATGCCAAGCTCGATCGCTTCATCCAGAATGGACAATGCTTTGTTTTTTTCAGTTCCAAGAGACATACAGCCGAGTCCGACTTCACTAATGTCTAAATCAGATGTACCCAATTTGCGCTTTTTCATGTGCACACTCCTTTTTTAGGCTTTGTATTGACCGTAATATAAAGGAGCTAAAGTTTCAACTTTTATGGCTTTGAGATCCAATCTTTCACATATTGAAATGTGCGTCCATACTCTTTTAACTTCGCCCGAATTTCCCATGCTTTTCCGACTAAGACAACACCTTTTGGCATGCGGTGCACTTTCACGAAGAAGCCCCCTTTTGCTCTAGTATGATAAAATGTATGGGGCATCATATAGAGACAGAACGGGAGATGAAGAAATGAAATCATTAGAAGAAAAAACAATTGCCAAAGAACAGATCTTTTCGGGTAAAGTCATTGATCTTTATGTCGAGGATGTAGAGCTGCCAAACGGCAAAGCCAGTAAACGTGAAATTGTGAAACACCCTGGAGCTGTAGCGGTACTAGCCGTCACAGATGAAGGGAAAATCATCATGGTCAAACAATTCCGTAAGCCGCTTGAGCGGACGATCGTTGAAATTCCGGCCGGTAAGCTTGAAAAAGGTGAGGAGCCGGAGTATACGGCACTTCGGGAACTTGAAGAGGAAACCGGTTATACAGCAAAAAAACTGACAAAAATAACTGCGTTTTATACATCACCCGGATTTGCAGATGAAATCGTTCACGTTTTTCTTGCTGAGGAGCTTTCTGTGCTTGAAGAAAAACGGGAGCTTGATGAGGACGAGTTTGTTGAAGTGATGGAGGTGACGCTTGAAGATGCGCTAAAGCTGGTTGAATCGCGTGAAGTATACGATGCTAAAACAGCCTACGCCATTCAGTATCTTCAGCTGAAAGAAGCGCTCCAAGCACAAAAATGAAAAAGATTTACGCGGATTTACATATTCATATCGGCCGGACCTTTACAGGAAGGGCTGTCAAAATAACAGGTGCCAAAACATTAACGCTGGACAGAATATTGGTTGAAGCCAGTGAACATAAAGGAATTGAACTCCTCGGCATTATCGACTGTCATTCTCCGGAAGTCATTCTAGAGCTTGAGGAAGGCATTTCATCTGGAAAATATCGCGAGCTTGACGGGGGAGGAATTCGTTATCGCAGCACGACTCTTTTATTGGGGAGCGAGCTGGAGATTTATGATGAAGCTTGTAGCGGACCGATCCATGTGCTCGTATTTATGCCGACGTTGGCTGATATGAAACAGTTTTCAAACTGGCTGTCAGCCCGGCTGAAAAATATTCATTTAAGCTCGCAGCGGATTTATGAAACGGGCTTAAACCTGCAAAAAAAAGTGCAGGATATGGGCGGCTTGTTTATCCCCGCCCATATCTTTACGCCGCATAAAAGCTTATATGGAAAAGGGGTTAAATCAAGCTTAACTGAGGTTTTTGATCCATCTATGATAGACGCGGTGGAGCTTGGATTAAGCTGTGATACAGACATGGCATCACACGTATCGCAATTGAATCCGTATCCTTTTTTAACAAATTCTGATGCGCATTCGTTGGGGAAAATCGGCAGAGAATATAATGAACTATATGTGCAGTCAGCTGATTTTACTGAATTTGCTCTTGCATTAAAGGGACAAGATGACAGGAAAATTATCGCAAATTATGGCTTGGACCCGTTATTGGGGAAATATTATCAGACGGCTTGCGAAGCGTGCGGAGAGCCTGCTGTAAGCGGGGAAACAGCGTGCGCGAATTGCGGAAATGCCAGATTTACCAAGGGAGTCAGCGAAAGATTGCGTGAATTGAGTGATCAGCTTGAAGTTCGCGTCCCGCGTCCGCGATATGTACATCAGATCCCGCTGCAATTTGTTCCGGGTGTAGGCCCGAAAACGCTGGACAAACTAAAAAAAGCCTTCGGAACAGAAATGGCTGTTCTTCATGAGGCTGCAGAAGAAGATTTGGCTCGCGTTGTCCCGCCGAAAACCGCGGCGCTTATCGTAAAAGCGAGATCCGGAAAACTGGAATTGAAAGCCGGAGGAGGAGGAACCTACGGTAAAATTAAACCGTGAGCTAAAGATTAACTCAGTTCCTCCTGTACTTTTCTTTTTGTGCGTATAAAGGTAATCAGCTGGATGATTTCATCTTCACTCAGCGGCTGGCCATCAACAGAAATGGTAAAGTCAAGGCTGCTCCACGTGGCCAATTCTATGGCCTGAGGAGCAGTCTGCTTTTGTTTCTCGCGGCCTAAAAGTTCATCGCAGGTTGTGTCAAAGAGGTCAGCCAGCATGGCAAGCGCTTCAAGTGAAGGCCGTCGGTAGCCTGACTCGTAGCCGGCATATGTGCTTTTTGCGATACCGAGAAGGTCAGCTGTATATTGAAGCGACCAATTTTTCTTTTTTCTCAATTCAGTTAAACGATCTAGATTCATGAACTTCCGCTCCTTTTTCACCTTGAGCTGATTATATCATATAGGTATTAGGAAGTGTACGCGAATTGAATAATAATGTCTTGCGTATTTTATTTTCCGTGTCTATAATTGCATTAAAAGTATGCGAAAAGCGAATACCTTCTCGCAACCCATCTTTAGATACAGTGAAGAGGTGCATGGTATGAAAAAATTATTGATGTTGACAACTGGGGGAACGATTGCTTCAGTTGAAGGGGAAAATGGGCTGGCTCCCGGAGTCAAGGCTGATGAATTATTAAGTTACGTATCAAAACTTGATAACGATTACACAATGGAAACTCAGTCGCTTATGAATATAGACAGCACCAATATGCAGCCTGAATACTGGGTGGAAATAGCGGAAGCCGTTAAGGAAAATTATGATGCCTATGACGGGTTTGTTATTACTCACGGTACAGATACAATGGCCTATACATCTGCAGCACTATCGTATATGCTGCAGCATGCCAAAAAGCCGATTGTCATCACCGGCTCGCAGATTCCGATCACGTTCCAAAAAACCGATGCCAAAAAAAATATTACTGATGCCATTCGATTTGCCTGTGAAGGCGTGGGCGGCGTTTATGTTGTATTTGACGGCAGAGTCATTCAGGGAACGCGTGCGATCAAATTAAGAACGAAAAGCTACGACGCATTTGAAAGCATCAATTACCCATATATCGCTTTTATCAATGAAGACGGGATTGAATACAACAAACAAGTAACGGAACCTGAGAACGACACCTTCACAGTTGACACTTCACTATGCACAGATGTATGTCTGCTGAAGCTGCATCCAGGCTTAAAGCCCGAAATGTTTGATGCCCTGAAAAGCATGTACAAAGGAATTGTCATTGAGAGTTATGGCAGCGGAGGGGTGCCGTTTGAAGGCAGGGACATTTTGTCAAAAGTGAATGAGCTGATCGAAAGCGGCATTGTCGTCGTCATTACGACTCAATGTCTTGAAGAAGGCGAAGACATGAGCATTTACGAGGTTGGCCGCAGAGTCAACCAAGACTTAATTATCCGATCAAGAAATATGAACACAGAAGCAATTGTGCCAAAATTGATGTGGGCGCTAGGTCAGTCTTCGGATCTTCCTGTCGTCAAGAGAATTATGGAAACGCCGATAGCTGATGACGTTGTCCTGTAAAATGTAAAAACGATAACCAGCAAAGAGAAAGAAGGTTAAAGATTATGTTAAACGGCCAAAAAGAATATCGCGTGGAAAAAGACTTCCTTGGGGAAAAACAAATTGAGGCAGATGTTTATTACGGAATTCAGACGCTCCGTGCTTCTGAAAATTTCCCGATCACAGGATACAAAATCCATGAGGAAATGATTAACGCACTGGCGATTGTGAAAAAAGCTGCGGCTCTTGCCAACATGGACGTGAAACGGCTGTATGAAGGAATTGGCCAAGCTATCGTACAAGCCGCTGACGAGATTCTGGAAGGCAAGTGGCACGATCAGTTTATCGTCGATCCGATTCAGGGCGGTGCCGGAACTTCTATGAACATGAACGCGAATGAGGTTATCGGAAACCGGGCGCTTGAAATCATGGGACATAAAAAGGGAGATTATATCCATTTAAGTCCAAACACACATGTGAACATGTCACAGTCTACGAACGATGTGTTCCCGACTGCTATTCATATTTCCACATTGAAGCTCTTAGAAAAACTGCTGAAAACAATGGAAGATATGCATAGTGTGTTCAAGCAAAAAGCACAGGAGTTTGACTCTGTTATTAAAATGGGCCGGACACACCTTCAAGATGCGGTTCCGATCCGTCTTGGCCAGGAATTCGAAGCTTACAGCCGTGTTCTCGAGCGTGATATCAAACGAATCAAGCAATCGCGCCAGCACCTATATGAAGTCAACATGGGCGCAACTGCTGTTGGTACAGGGCTGAACGCTGATCCTGAATATATCAAACAGGTAGTAAAGCACCTTGCTGATATTAGCGGGCTTCCTCTTGTCGGCGCTGACCATCTTGTTGATGCGACACAAAATACAGATGCCTATACAGAGGTATCAGCTTCATTAAAAGTCTGCATGATGAACATGTCGAAGATCGCAAACGACCTGCGCTTAATGGCGTCGGGACCGCGCGCCGGACTTGCGGAAATTTCTCTGCCTGCACGTCAGCCGGGTTCATCTATTATGCCGGGGAAAGTCAATCCGGTTATGGCGGAGCTGATCAACCAAATTGCGTTCCAGGTTATCGGAAACGACAATACAATCTGCCTTGCTTCAGAAGCCGGCCAGCTTGAGTTGAACGTCATGGAGCCCGTGCTTGTCTTTAATTTGCTTCAATCCATCAGCATCATGAACAACGGCTTCCGTTCGTTCACTGACAACTGCTTAAAGGGCATTGAAGCCAACGAAAAGCGGTTGAAGCAATACGTAGAAAAAAGCGCAGGCGTGATCACAGCTGTCAATCCGCATCTTGGATATGAAGCGGCTGCCAGAATTGCCCGGGAAGCGATTATGACAGGCCAATCAGTCCGTGACCTTTGCCTGCAGCATGATGTGCTGACTGAAGAAGAATTGGATATTATTTTAAACCCATATGAGATGACCAAACCAGGTATCGCAGGGAAAGAACTATTAGAAAAATAAAATTTGTATAAAATACAGCTTATTCATCTCCGAATAGTCGGATGAATAAGCTGTTTACAACATAGGGATGAGGAAGTATAGTATACGTGTTGCATTATATATTGAAAGCGTTTTAGCTTTTACATGAAGGGGGACTTCTTTTGAAGGATGTAAGATTGCCAACACTATTTGAAATTATTATTGTACTAGGAGTATTTTTAGCACTTGTTCTATCGTTTACAGTCTTTCTCGACTTGCCGATACAGCTGGCGCTTTTTGTTTCATGGTTTATTGCAATGCTTTTAGGTATAAGACTCGGTTATTCTTATAAAGATTTACAAAATGCGATTGTACATGGGATATCAAATGGCCTTGAAGCCGTACTGATTCTCGTTTCAGTTGGGGCGCTCATCGGAACATGGATTGCCGGAGGCGTTGTGCCGACTTTGATTTATTACGGACTGGAATTTATTCACCCAAGTATCTTTTTACTGGCAACGTTAATTATTTGTTCCATTATGTCTGTGGCAACAGGAACGTCATGGGGAACAGTCGGAACTGCCGGCATTGCCATGATCGCAATTGGAGAGGGGTTAGGCATTCCGCTTCCTCTAGTAGCGGGAGCTATTCTTTCAGGTGCTTATTTTGGGGACAAGCTGTCTCCGCTGTCTGACAGTACAGTTCTAGCTTCTTCACTATCAAAAGTCGATGTATTGGCTCACGTGAGAGCAATGCTTTATTTATCAATACCTGCTTATGTCATTACAGCTATACTCTTTACAGTTGTTGGATTTATGTACGGCGGGAAAAATATTGATCTTGATAAAGTTGAATTCTTAAAATCATCTTTGCAAAACACGTTTGACATTCATATTTGGATGCTGATCCCGGCAGTTCTCGTCATAGTCTTATTGGCGATGAAAAAGCCATCTATGCCAGTTATCGTAATTGGCGCTTTACTCGGTGCAATCTGGGCTGTTGTTTTCCAAGGAATGGATATTGCCCATGCGATTGCAACTGCGTACAACGGCTTCTCTATTAAAACGGATGTTGAATTTTTGAACGGCTTGTTAAACCGCGGTGGAATTGTCGGTATGCTTGATTCTCTCGTCGTCATCATCTTTGGCCTTGGTTTTGGCGGTCTGCTTGAGAAACTCGGCGTGTTAAAAGTCATTGTTTCAACGTTTGAAAAGAAATTAACTTCAGCCGGCAATGTCACATTGTCTACACTGATCGTAGCGTTTTTAGCAAACATCTTCGGCTGTGCGATGTATGTATCTCTTATTTTGACTCCGAAAATTATGGAAGACAGCTATGATCGTTTACATCTGGACAGAAGAGTGTTATCACGTAACTCAGAGGTCGGGGGAACATTGACTTCGGGGATGGTTCCTTGGTCTGATAATGGGATTTACATGGCTGGTATTTTAGGTGTTTCTACCTTCTCTTATCTGCCGTTTATGTGGCTCAGTTTTGTAGCAATAGGTCTTGCAATTATCTATGGTTATACAGGAAAATTTATATGGTATACGAAAAACAATACAGTTAAAGCCGAAAAACTAGGCTAATAGGGGAGGATCACTGAATGATAGCGAAACACATGATTCGGACACTGATGATCGAAACGCCTTCGGTTCCCGGAAATCTTGGAAGGGTGGCTACGGCCATCGGCCTTCTGGGCGGGGATATTGGTGAAGTGGAGACGGTAAAAGTCGGACCCAATTACACAATGCGGAATATTACCGTTCAAGTGGAGAATGAAGAACAGCTTCAGGAAGTGATCGCGGCTGTACAGGCCCTCGGAGAAGGGATCAGGCTTCACACCGTATCTGATGAAGTCCTGTCCGCACATGAAGGCGGAAAAATCCAAATGAAAAGCAAAATGCCGATCCGTTCACTGGCAGAGCTGGGACGTGTCTACACACCAGGTGTTGCGGACGTGTGCCGACTGATCGAAAAAGAACCTGAAAAAGCTTCTATTTATACAACGATCAGCAATTCTGTTGCAATTGTAACGGATGGAACCGCAATTTTAGGCCTTGGGAATATCGGCTCTGTGGCTGGCATGCCTGTCATGGAAGGAAAGGCTGCTTTATTTGATCAGCTGGCGGGTATTAGCGGCATTCCGATACTGCTTGATACGAGTGATCCTGAAGAAATCATCAAAACAGTAAAACATATTTCTCCGGGCTTTAGCGGCATCCTTCTTGAGGATATCGGTTCGCCGCATTGTTTTGAAATCGAGGATCGCCTAAAAGAGGAGCTGAACATCCCTGTTATGCACGATGACCAGCATGGTACAGCTGTAGTGACGCTGGCAGCTGCCATTTCGGCATGCAGGAGTGCGGGGGTTGACCTGAAGGAAGCGAAAGTGGGGCAAATCGGCCTTGGCGCAGCAGGCGTGGCCATCTGCCGGATGTTCATGGCTTATGGTGTGAATGCTGTATACGGAACAGACAAATCAGAGTCAGCAATGAACCGTCTCGAACAATACGGCGGACAGGCAGTTTCCAGTATTGAGGAGCTTATGGAAACATGTGATATTGTCATTGCTACAACGGGCGTTCCGGGTTTAATAAAACCGGCATTTGTACGTTCTGGTCAAGTGATTCTGGCTTTATCGAATCCGAAGCCGGAAATTGAGCCGGAGGCCGCACTGCAGGCTGGCGCCGCATATGCAGCTGACGGGCGTTCTGTTAATAATGTACTCGGTTTTCCAGGGATTTTTAGAGGAGCGCTTAACGCAAAAAGCACGGAGATTAATCATGATATGCTTGTCGCAGCAGCAGAGGCCATCGCAGCTTGCACTAAACAAGGTGATGTTGTCCCTCAGCCGCTTGATTCAAAAGTCCATCATGCGGTAGCAGCAGCTGTCGAGCATGCAGCTCTTACAGCAGTGAAATAAATGTAGCTAAACAGCACCTGTCGTAGCAGGTGCTGTTTTTTTCTTATCATTGTTCAATTTTGTTATCATTACTATGAAAATAAAAAAGGGAGTGATCACATGGCAAAAAGCCAAGCGAAAAAGAAGCGGGGGCATCGATTGAGAAACGGCGGACGTGACGTCTTATTATCAAGAGGCAGCACACCATCTTTCAGCACACATGGAAGAATGACAAAAAGCAAAAAAGAGATTTTGAATAAACGGAAGCATAAGAATCCTTATGATCATACAGCAGTTGATGATAAGGATTTTTTTGTGCCCCAAAAAGCCGCCTAGCATTCATCTCTATTGTTTCTTTTTGAAAAAGGGCATGTTTTTCTGTTTCTTTCATACAATCTATTAAATCAAATCACTAGAGCGGGCGGGAGGAAACGGTATGCGAAAAATCTCTTATAAGGACATGTTTCTCAGGCATGTCAAAGATCATCTCTCTCTTTATATATTTGTGTCAGTGCTGTTTTTCATGGGTGTCATCTTTGGCGCGATTATTGTCAACAGTATGACCATCAGCCAGAAAGAAGATTTATACTACTACTTAAGTCAATTTTTTGGACAGCTTTCGGATGGAAAACAGGCAAGTTCAGCTGATATGTTTGGGCAAAGTATCTTTCATAATGCAAAGTATTTAGGCCTGATGTGGATACTGGGAATTTCCGTCATTGGGATGCCGATTATTTTCATTATGATCTTTCTGAAAGGGATCGTCGTCGGCTTTACTGTCGGGTTCCTAGTCAATCAGATGGGAGTAAGCGGGTTTTTCCTATCATTTGTCTCCGTTTTGCCGCAAAATGTGCTGCTGATTCCGGCTTATCTCATTATGGGCACATGTGCAATTGCGTTTTCTTTAAAGTTAATCAGACAGCTGTTCGTGAAACGAAGCCTGCATGACGCGCCGATTCAATGGTTCGGGCGGTATGCCTTTGTGCTGCTGGTCATTCTGTTTTTAGCGCTGATTTCATCTCTCTTTGAAGCATACTTATCTCCTGTTTTAATGGAAAAGCTTACATCTAGACTTTTTTAAAATCATTATTAAAAGAAAACCATTTTATTTATCAGTTTATAATAATTATAGTTGGAACTCTGCGCGTATTTTGTTATAATGAGTCATGGAATGCGGCGTAGGAGGGAAAGACATGGAAAACCGTATTGATCGTATTAAGAAACAACTGCACTCATCCAGCTATAAACTTACGCCACAGCGTGAAGCGACAGTAAGAGTGCTGCTTGAAAACGAAGAAGACCATTTAAGCGCAGAAGATGTATACCTCCTCGTAAAAGAGAAATCTCCTGAGATCGGTCTCGCTACAGTATACCGTACGCTTGAATTATTAACTGAATTAAAAGTCGTAGATAAAATTAACTTTGGAGACGGTGTGTCCCGTTACGACCTTCGGAAAGAGGGAGCAGCTCACTTTCATCACCACTTGGTGTGCATGGAGTGCGGAGCCGTTGATGAAATTGAAGAAGATTTGCTTGAAGACGTGGAAGAAATCATTGAACGTGATTGGAAATTTAAGATTAAAGATCATAGATTGACGTTTCACGGCATTTGCCACCGCTGTTACGGAAAAGAAACTGAATAGACGGTGCCGAGCGCGAACCTTTTCTCATAGGGAAAGGGTTTTTTGCTGTTTCTATGTATAAAACCTTTCTGATTTGGCATATGGTTTATATAACTGGAACCATAGGGAAAGGATCGATTAGGACATGGGAAGATTCCTGAAAACAGCTGTCGATGCATTGAAAGTTTTCATCCTGTTTACCGGTTTTACCGCTTTGTTCTATTATGCTATGATATGGGTGAATCAAGAGTATGAAAACTATCATCGGTATGATAAACCGGAAGGCTCCGCTGTAAAAGTTGTTGAAATGGATCAGGATGAAAAAGGCGGATGGTTCGACCGGTTGATCTTTTTTTACCAAAACGGGGAGTAGATCAAGAGTGAAAGATCAAATAAAGGATTTCATCCACTACGTTATGGTAGAGAGAGGGCTCTCTCAAAATACGATCGTATCCTATGAACGTGACTTGAAAAGCTATTCTCTCTACTTAACAGAAACCCTTCATGTTACAGATTGGAATCACGTTACCCGCATACATATTATCCAATATTTAAAGCATTTGAAGGACTCGGGGAAATCCGGCAAGACATCGGCGCGGCATTTGGCATCCATTCGCTCTTTTCATCAATTTCTGCTCAGGGAAAAAGTAACGGATAAGGACCCTTCCGTTCATATCGAAACACAAAAGACGGAACGGGCGCTTCCGAAGGTGCTCGCACTCAATGAAGTCGAGCGATTATTGGACACGCCTAAGCTGACGAGCCCATTCGGCTATCGGGATAAAGCAATGCTGGAGCTGCTTTATGCGACAGGCATACGAGTCAGTGAAATGATTGAGTTGAAAACGGCAGATGTTCATTTATCTATGGGGTTTATCCGATGCTTTGGCAAAGGAAGAAAAGAACGGATTGTGCCAATTGGTGAAGCCGCCGCTTCCGCCATTGAGGAATATATGACAAAAGCCAGGGGAAAACTGTTAAAGAACAATGTGTCTGACGCCCTCTTTTTAAATCATCACGGCAAACAGATCAGCCGCCAGGGATTTTGGAAGAACCTGAAAAAAATCGCGTTGGAAGCCGGCATTAAGAAAGAGCTGACTCCGCATACGCTCAGGCATTCCTTTGCGACGCATCTGCTTGAGAACGGGGCAGATTTAAGAGCGGTGCAGGAAATGCTCGGTCATGCGGATATATCCACGACGCAAATTTATACGCATGTGACGAAAACAAGGCTGAAGGATGTGTACAAGCAGTTTCATCCGCGAGCATAGCCGCAGGTGGCTGCGGCTTTTTTGTTTAGAGCGACAGAAAATATTGAAGTTTCTCATTATTTCCAAATACATTGTCAACGGGAATGAAAACGGTTTATACTTGAGTTGTCAGACCTCTTAGCGATACAATAGACGTATAGAAAAAAAGGAGGCTTTCAAGATGCCTGCATACAAATATAATCGTGTGTTTTTAATTGTGATGGACTCAGTCGGAATCGGCGAAGCGCCTGATGCCGCTGACTTTAATGACGAAGGCGCTCATACGCTCGGTCATATTGCCGAGCATATGAACGGATTACATATGCCGAATATGGCAAAGCTCGGCCTTGGTCTTATCGAAGATATCAAAGGTGTAAAAAAAACAGAACATCCGCTTGCCTATTATGGAAAAATGCAAGAAGCGTCAAACGGAAAAGATACGATGACTGGCCATTGGGAGATTATGGGTTTATACATTGATAAACCATTTAAAGTGTTCCCGGAAGGCTTTCCTGATGAATTGCTTCAAGAGCTGGAAAAGAGATCTGGCCGCAAAATTATTGGAAACAAGCCGGCTTCCGGCACAGCGATTTTGGATGAGCTTGGTCAGGAGCACATGGAGACAGGGGCTTTAATTGTTTACACGTCTGCTGACTCTGTTCTGCAAATTGCCGCTCACGAAGAGGTTGTGCCGCTTGAGGAGCTGTATCGCATTTGCGAAACGGCGAGAGAGCTGACGCTTGATCCGAAATATATGGTTGGCCGCATTATTGCACGGCCGTTCGTCGGAGAGCCGGGTCAATTCAAACGGACGCCAAACCGCCATGACTATGCCCTTAAACCGTTTGATCGCACTGTCATGAATGAATTGAAAGACAGCGGCTTAGATGTGATTTCAATCGGTAAAATCTCTGATATTTACGACGGAGAAGGCATTACTTCTTCACGCAGAACGGTTTCCAATATGGACGGAATGGACAAGGTGATCGATACGCTGGGAGAAGACTTTACGGGTCTGAGCTTTGCGAACCTTGTTGATTTTGACGCGTTATTCGGACACCGCCGTGACCCTGAAGGCTACGGACGCGCGCTTGAAGAATTTGATGCGCGGCTTCCGGAAGTGTTTGAAAAAATGAGAGAAGACGATCTGTTAATTATTACAGCCGACCATGGCAATGATCCGATTCATCATGGGACTGACCATACACGCGAGTATGTGCCGATTCTCGCTTACAGCAAAAAACATAAGAAAGCGCAAATGCTGCCGCTTGCAGATACATTTGCTGATATCGGCGCAACGATCGCTGATAATTTCCAAACGAATAAACCGAAATACGGGAAAAGCTTTTTATCTTTATTACAATAGGGGGACTGTTTCTTGAAGGACAGAATTGAACGCGCAGCCGCTTTTATTAAACAAAACCTGCCGGAATCTCCGAAGATCGGCCTTATTTTAGGCTCAGGTCTTGGCATTTTGGCGGACGAAATTGAAAATCCGGTCAAGCTGAAATATGAAGATATACCTGAATTCCCGGTATCTACTGTTGAAGGGCATGCCGGACAACTTGTGCTTGGCACTCTTGAAGGAGTTTCCGTCATTGCAATGCAGGGCCGCTTTCATTTTTATGAAGGCTACTCAATGGAGAAAGTCACATTCCCTGTACGCGTGATGAAAGCGCTCGGTGTGGAAGCGTTGATCGTGACAAATGCCGCAGGCGGTGTCAACACTGAATTCCGTGCGGGAGACTTAATGATTATTACCGATCATATCAACTTTATGGGAACAAACCCGTTAATCGGGCCAAACGAAGCTGATTTCGGCGCCAGATTTCCAGATATGTCTTCAGCCTATGATAAAGATCTGTCCAGCCTGGCTGAAAAGATTGCGAGAGACCTTAATATCCCAATTCAAAAAGGCGTGTACACTGCTGTGACAGGACCTTCTTACGAAACACCGGCAGAAGTCCGTTTCTTAAGAACGATGGGCTCTGATGCTGTCGGCATGTCTACTGTTCCGGAAGTCATTGTGGCGAATCATGCGGGAATGCGGGTTCTTGGCATTTCCTGCATCTCTAACGCGGCAGCCGGAATTCTGGATCAGCCTTTAAGTCACGATGAAGTTATGGAAGTGACCGAAAAAGTAAAAGCTGGATTCTTGAAGCTTGTTAAAGCGATCGTCGCTCAGTACGAATAAATATGAATCAATGCAGGACCAAAAGACAGCTGTGACTGATATCACACAGCTGTCTTTTTTTATGCCCAAAATTCGAAACATTTTCCATCAGTGGCGTATAAAACCATCCCGCTTGGAAAAAATAAAAAGGATTATGAAATGGAGGGCTTTTGAGATGAAACGTCTTTTATCCACTTTGTTGATTGGTATAATGCTGCTTACATTTGCACCGTCTGCATTTGCAAAACAAGACGGAAAACGTACATCGGAGCTTGCTCATGAAGCGAAGTCTGCGGTGCTGATAGAACGTGACACGGGAAAAGTGCTTTACAACAAGAACAGCAATGAGAGACTGGCGCCTGCAAGCATGACGAAAATTATGACGATGCTTTTGATTATGGAAGCTTTAGATAAAGGCAAAATCAAAATGAGTGATAAGGTCCGTACAAGCGAGCATGCGGCGTCAATGGGCGGCTCACAGATCTTCCTTGAGCCCGGCGAAGAAATGACTGTCAAAGAAATGCTGAAGGGTATCGCAATCGCTTCGGGAAATGACGCTTCCGTCGCCATGGCTGAATTTATTTCCGGCTCTGAAGAAGAATTTGTTCAGAAAATGAACAAAAAAGCAAAAGAGCTGGGATTGAAAAATACATCCTTCAAAAACCCGACCGGATTGACCGAGGAAGGACATTACAGCTCTGCTTATGACATGGCAATCATGGCTAAGGAATTATTGAAATACGAATCAATTACGAAGTTTACCGGCACGTATGAAGATTACCTTCGTGAAAATACAGATAAAAAGTTTTGGCTTGTAAATACAAATCGCCTTATCAAATTTTATCCTGGTGTAGACGGCGTAAAAACAGGCTATACAGGCGAAGCGAAATATTGTCTGACTGCTTCGGCTAAAAAAGGAAACATGCGGGCCATAGCGGTTGTATTCGGAGCGAGCACGCCTAAAGAAAGAAACGCGCAAGTGACAAAAATGCTTGACTTCGCCTTTAGCCAATATGAAACGCATCCTTTATATAAACGAAATCAAACAGTAGCAAAAGTAAAGGTCAAAAAAGGGAAACAAAAATTTATCGAACTCACTACATCTGAGCCGATTTCAATATTGACGAAAAAAGGCGAGGATATGAACGATGTGAAAAAAGAAATCAAGATGAAGGACAATATTAGTGCTCCGATTCAAAAAGGCCAAGAGCTTGGCACTCTTGTTCTGAAAAAGGATGGAGAAGTACTCGCTGAAAGTCCTGTTGCTGCAAAAGAAGATATGAAGAAAGCCGGGTTTATCACATTCTTAAAGCGGACGATGGGAGACTGGACAAAATTTAAGTAATTATGCCGAATGACCACTAGTTTTGTCACGGTGAAGGAATTCATTCCGTCGAAATCGAAACACTCATTATCCGATCATATCAAGGAGGAATGAGCATGAGCCTTGGAATTGACATGAATGTCAAAGAATCTGTGCTTTGTATTCGATTAACAGGCGAACTCGATCACCATACGGCTGAAACCCTGAAGCAAAAAGTGACTCAATCATTGGAGAAGGATGATATTCGCCATATCGTGCTGAACTTGGAGGACCTTTCCTTTATGGACAGCTCGGGGCTTGGCGTTATTTTAGGAAGATACAAGCAAATTAAGCAAATTGGCGGAGAAATGGTTGTTTGCGCTATCTCTCCTGCGGTGAAGCGATTGTTTGATATGTCGGGTCTGTTTAAAATTATCCGATTTGAACAATCTGAACAGCAGGCACTCCTGACACTGGGGGTGGCATCATGAAAAATGAAATGCACCTTGAGTTTTCTGCCCTCAGTCAGAATGAATCGTTCGCCCGTGTGACAGTTGCTTCATTTATAGCTCAGCTGGACCCGACAATGGATGAACTGACTGAAATCAAAACAGTCGTGTCAGAGGCTGTCACGAATGCGATTATCCATGGATATGAAGAGAACTGTGAAGGGAAAGTTTACATTTCAGTGACGCTGGAAGATCATGTCGTATATATGACTATTCGTGATGAAGGCTTAGGCATTACAGATCTTGAAGAAGCCCGTCAGCCTCTATTTACGACTAAGCCTGAGCTTGAGCGCTCTGGAATGGGCTTTACCATTATGGAAAATTTCATGGATGATGTCAGTATCGATTCATCGCCTGAAATGGGAACAACGATTCGCTTAACAAAGCACTTATCAAAAAGCAAAGCGCTTTGTAATTAAGGAGATTTGTTATGGATGTGGAGGTTAAGAAAAACGGCAAAAACGCTCAGCTGAAGGATCATGAAGTAAAGGAATTAATCAAACAAAGCCAAAATGGCGACCAGCAGGCAAGAGACCTCCTCATAGAAAAAAACATGCGTCTTGTTTGGTCTGTCGTACAGCGGTTTTTAAACAGAGGATATGAGCCTGACGATCTCTTCCAGATCGGCTGCATCGGGCTGTTAAAATCTGTTGACAAATTTGATTTAACCTATGATGTGCGTTTTTCAACGTATGCAGTGCCGATGATTATCGGAGAAATCCAACGATTTATCCGTGATGACGGAACCGTAAAGGTATCACGGTCATTAAAAGAGCTTGGAAACAAAATCCGGCGCGCGAAGGATGAGCTTTCGAAAACACTGGGCAGAGTGCCGACGGTGCAGGAGATCGCTGACCATTTGGAGATTGAAGCTGAGGATGTTGTACTGGCCCAAGAGGCGGTAAGGGCTCCATCTTCGATTCACGAAACCGTTTATGAAAATGACGGAGATCCGATTACCCTGCTTGATCAAATCGCTGACAACTCAGAAGAAAAATGGTTTGACAAAATTGCGCTGAAAGAAGCAATCAGCGATTTGGAGGAAAGGGAAAAACTAATCGTCTATCTCAGATATTATAAAGACCAGACACAGTCCGAGGTGGCTGAGCGGCTCGGGATCTCTCAGGTGCAGGTTTCCAGGCTTGAAAAGAAAATATTAAAACAGATCAAGGTTCAAATGGATCATACGGATGGCTAGCCTGCAGTGCAGGCTAGCTTTTTTGTGTGCAAAAGCGTGGTAATTTATGGTCTTTTCGAGCGGATGAATGAGAACAAAATCGAACCACATACTACATATATAACCACCGAAAGATGGTGATCAATGATGGAACGACGAATATTTATCCGGCTTCGCCACCGAGTGCTGGCACATCCAGGGGATATTATTACCGTTGGAGATGCCGCGCAAATAGAAGGGCAGCTTCAGCTGATAAAGAAACTTTCGGCTATGCCGCTTTATCAGGTGAGCGAAAAAGATAAAAATATCGTAATTCTGGATATCATACAAGTCCTCAGAGCCATTCATTTACAAGACCCGACACTTGATGTTCAAACCGTAGGCGGAGCAGAAACCATTGTTGAAATTCAGTATCGAAAGCGAAATTTATCAACGGTTCTATTTATCGGTGTCTGGCTGCTTCTGTTTATTGGATCGTGTCTTGCCATCATGAACTTTCATGAGGATGTAAGCATGAGAGATGTTCATATCGCACTATATGAAATCATAACCGGAGAGAGGAATGACTATCCATATTTGCTTCAAATCCCATACAGCATCGGTTTGGGACTGGGGATGATCGTGTTTTTTAACCACATATTTAAAAAGCGCCTAAATGAAGAGCCCAGCCCGCTGGAGGTTGAGATGTTTAACTATCAGCTTGATCTCGATCAATATGTGGCCATGCATGAGAATCAAGAAACCATAAAGGATCTGCATGATCGTTAGTGTATTGTTCATTATTTTTGTCGGGCTCGGCGGAGGCATAACGGTGGGGGCGGGTTTCGTTGCTTTTTTAACCGTAATGGGAATCATTCCGCGGCTGATGCAGCTCACCAAAACAATGAGATTTGTTCAGGCTTATGAAGCGGCTGTTATTCTTGGCGCGGTTTGCGGGGGATGGGAGACGCTTCATATGAATCATCTTTATCTAACAAAATGGATAGCTGTGCCGGTCGGGCTTCTGGCAGGTTTGTTCGTCGGGATGCTAGCGGCTGCTCTTACAGAGGTTTTAAATGTCCTGCCGATTTTGGCGAAACGAATCGGGCTCAGAAGTAAAATCATTATTCTGTTAATGGCCATCGTGATTGGGAAAATCGCGGGATCTTTATTTCACTGGCTGTACTTTATTGACCATTCATAAGGAGGTTTCAAGATGACAAACATAAAAGAAAATTACAAATCAAAAGTGAAAACATATCAGCCTAAGCCGCCTTACGTCTGGAACTGTGTAAAAGCCTTTTTAGTGGGCGGACTGATTTGTGCAATCGGGCAAGGTCTGCAAAATTTTTATATCCATTTTTTTGATTTCAATGAAAAAACTGCGGGGAATCCAACAGCTGCAACGCTGATATTAATCTCTGCCCTGCTTACAGGGCTTGGCATCTATGACAGAATCGGACAATTCGCAGGCGCAGGTTCAGCCGTACCTGTCACAGGTTTTGCCAACAGTATGGCAAGCGCGGCTCTTGAATATAAAAGCGAAGGATTAGTGCTTGGAGTAGCGACAAATATGTTTAAACTGGCAGGAAATGTTATTGTTTTCGGAGTTGTAGCTGCATACATCGTTGGAATGATTCGGTTTGCTTTTGAGAAACTGATGTCATAGGAGGAGAAGAAAATGAAATTAACAGGAAAGCAAACCTGGGTATTTGAACATCCCATATTTGTCAACTCAGCGGGAACGGCAGCAGGACCAAAGGAAAAAGACGGACCGCTCGGCTCTTTATTTGATAAAACCTATGACGAAATGCATTGTAATCAAAAGAGCTGGGAAATGGCGGAACGGCAGCTGATGGAAGACGCTGTTAATGTTGCGCTTCAAAAAAACAATCTGACAAAAGATGATATTGACCTATTGCTGGCAGGCGACTTGCTGAACCAAAACGTGACGGCTAACTATGTGGCAAGACACTTGAAAATCCCATTTCTTTGTATGTTTGGCGCCTGTTCAACATCAATGGAAACAGTGGCTGTCGCATCAGCCTTAGTTGATGGTGGGTTTGCCAAAAGGGCACTCGCTGCCACTAGCAGTCACAATGCAACTGCTGAAAGACAGTTTCGCTATCCGACAGAATACGGAGGCCAAAAACCGGACACTGCTACCTCCACTGTAACCGGAAGCGGTGCAGTTGTCATCAGTCAGACACCGGGTGATATCCAAATCACAAGTGCGACTGTCGGGAAGGTTTCTGATTTAGGAATTACAGATCCTTTTGATATGGGATCGGCTATGGCTCCGGCTGCAGCTGATACGATTAAGCAGCACTTTAAAGATCTCAACCGGACAGCGGATGACTATGATCTAATCCTGACAGGTGACCTGTCAGGCGTCGGTTCTCCAATCGTAAAAGACATTTTAAAAGAAGATGGATATCCAGTCGGCACAAAGCATGATGATTGCGGGCTTCTGATTTACACTCCGGATCAGCAGGTCTTTGCCGGGGGGAGCGGCTGTGCTTGTTCAGCGGTTGTCACCTACTCTCATATTTTTAAGCAGCTGAGAGAAGGAAAACTAAACCGTGTATTTGTCGTGGCGACCGGGGCGCTATTAAGCCCGACGATGATCCAGCAAAAAGAAACCATCCCGACTATCGCCCACGGGGTTGTATTTGAGCGTGCAGGAGGTGCATCTTAATATGGACTACCTTTTGGCTTTTGTCTGCGGCGGGGCCATTTGTATCGTCGGCCAGCTGCTCTTGGATATTTTTAAATTGACGCCAGCTCATGTCATGACATCATTTGTTGTAATCGGTGCAATATTAGATGGTTTCGGCATTTACGATAAATTTATTGAATTTGCCGGAGGAGGCGCCACCGTTCCGATCGTCAGCTTCGGTCACAGTCTTCTGCACGGCGCCATGCATCAGGCGCATATACACGGATTTATCGGAATCGGCATGGGGATTTTTGAGCTGACCTCGGCCGGTATCTCAGCCGCTATTCTTTTCGCCTTTATCGTAGCTGTTATTTTCAAACCGAAAGGATAATGCCGACATGACGACAAAACGCAAGGTCATACTGGTAACAGACGGGGATGTTTATGCCGCTAAAACAATTGAATACGCCGCAAGCAAAGTGGGAGGCCGATGTATTTCACAATCAAAAGGGAATCCTTCCACCCGCAGCGGCGCCGAGCTTGTCAAGCTGATCGCCTCAGCACCGTATGATCCTGTATTTGTCATGTTTGACGACTCCGGCCTTCAAGGAGAGGGTCCGGGAGAAGCCGCTCTGACCTATGTCGCAACCCATCCGTCTATTGAAGTGCTCGGTGTGATTGCGGTCGCGTCAAAAACACATCAGGCTGAATGGACCAGGGTCGATGTAAGCATTGACCGCAATGGAGAAATAACTGAATACGGCGTCGATAAAGTCGGGGAAAGGGAATTTGATGACCACAGAATGAGTGGAGATACAGTCTATTGCCTTGATAAACTTGATCTCCCGCTTATTGTCGGTATCGGGGATATCGGCAAAATGGGCAGAAAAGACGATATCTCAAAAGGGTCGCCAATCACCATGAAAGCGGTCGAGTTTATTTTAGAAAGGAGCGGGTATCATGCCGGACCACAAGGAAGAGAAAATTCGGGTTTATCGGAATCCAGCTAAAAATGAAGAGTATTTCAAAAACCGTGTTGGGATGGGGACGAGCTATGATGTAGGTGTTCGCAAGCTCACGATTTTAGATAAAGAGATCCAGCTTTACTATCTAAATGGATTATGCGATACAGCCTATATTATTCATTTAATGAGAGAGCTTGTTGCCATTAACAATCGGAAAGAAGACCCTGATGAGCTGGTCGACATCGTCGAAAACAGGCTGCTTAACGCCCAGGTCGAAAAGGTAAAAACCTTGGATGAAACCACCGACCAAGTGCTGTCCGGGCTCGTCGCTGTCATTGTTGAAGGTGCAGGATTCGCATTTATAATTGACGTCAGAAGCTATCCGGGCAGAAACCCGGAAGAACCTGATACGGAAAAGGTAGTCAGGGGAGCCAGAGACGGATTTGTTGAAAATATCGTCGTCAATACGGCCCTTCTCAGAAGGCGGATCAGAGACGAACGCCTTCGAGTCAAGATGACTAAAGTTGGTGAGCGGTCAAAGACGGATTTAAGCATTTGTTATATAGAAGATATAGCTGATCCGGATCTGGTTGAGATCGTAGAAAAAGAAATTGCATCCATTGATGTCGATGGATTAACAATGGCAGACAAAACTGTCGAGGAATTCATTGTTAATCAAAGCTATAATCCTTTTCCGCTCGTGCGCTATACAGAAAGACCGGATGTGGCCGCAAATCATGTTCTAGAAGGCCATGTTATCATTATAGTGGACACATCGCCGAGTGTGATCATTACCCCGACGACTTTATTTCACCATGTGCAGCATGCTGAAGAATATAGGCAGGCGCCTTCAGTCGGGACCTTTTTAAGATGGGTAAGATTTTTCGGTATTCTTGCTTCTACTTTATTTCTTCCGATCTGGTTTCTCTTTGTGCTTCAGCCTGATCTGCTCCCGGACAACATGAAATTTATCGGTTTAAATAAAGATACGCATATCCCGATCATCCTGCAGATATTTTTAGCTGACTTAGGAATCGAGTTTCTCAGAATGGCTGCCATTCACACCCCGACGGCTTTATCGACAGCAATGGGTTTAATTGCCGCTGTTCTGATCGGGCAGATTGCGATTGAGGTCGGCCTTTTTTCGCCTGAGGTGATTCTGTACGTCTCACTTGCGGCGATTGGAACCTTTACGACGCCTAGTTATGAATTAAGCTTGGCAAACAAAATGAGCCGTCTTGTCCTCATGATACTCGTTGCCTTATTTCATATAAAAGGGCTCGTCATCGGATTTACAGTGCTAATTATTGCCATGACAAGCATCAAATCCCTTCAGACACCGTACTTATGGCCGCTGATTCCCTTTAACGGAAAGGCGCTGTGGCAGGTTCTTGTCCGCACAGCGAAACCTGGCGCAAAAGTAAGACCCAGTATCGTTCACCCCAAAAATCGCTTAAGGCAGCCTACCAATTCATAATCGCATTGAAACTGACTGAAGAGTATGATAATGTATGTCTTAATTATGAAGGGACAGTCCATAAAACTGTCCTTTCATCCATAAGCGGAGAAAGAGGGAATGACATTGTTCTTACACGGCACAAGCAGACAAAATCAACATGGTCATTTAGAAATCGGAGGTGTGGATGCTCTCTATTTAGCGGAGAAATATGGTACACCTCTTTACGTATATGATGTGGCTTTAATACGTGAGCGTGCTAAAAGCTTTAAGCAGGCGTTTGTTTCTGCAGGGCTGAAAGCACAGGTGGCATATGCGAGCAAAGCATTCTCATCAGTCGCAATGATTCAGCTCGCTGAGGAAGAGGGACTTTCTTTAGATGTCGTATCCGGAGGAGAGCTATATACGGCTGTTGCGGCAGGCTTTCCGGCAGAACGCATCCACTTTCATGGGAACAATAAGAGCAGGGAAGAACTGCGGATGGCGCTTGAGCACCGCATCGGCTGCATTGTGGTGGATAATTTCTATGAAATTGCGCTTCTTGAAGACCTATGTAAAGAAACGGGTCACTCCATCGACGTTCTTCTTCGGATCACGCCCGGAGTAGAAGCGCATACGCATGACTACATTACAACGGGCCAGGAAGATTCAAAGTTTGGTTTCGATCTTCATAACGGACAAACTGAACGGGCCATTGAACAAGTATTACAATCGGAACACATTCAGCTGCTGGGTGTCCATTGCCATATCGGCTCGCAAATCTTTGATACGGCCGGTTTTGTGTTAGCAGCGGAAAAAATCTTCAAAAAACTAGACGAATGGAGAGATTCATATTCATTTGTATCCAAGGTGCTGAATCTTGGAGGAGGTTTCGGCATTCGTTATACGGAAGATGATGAACCGCTTCATGCCACTGAATACGTTGAAAAAATTATCGAAGCTGTGAAAGAAAATGCTTCCCGTTACGGTTTTGACATCCCGGAAATTTGGATCGAACCGGGCCGTTCTCTCGTGGGAGACGCAGGCACAACTCTTTATACGGTTGGCTCTCAAAAAGAAGTGCCGGGTGTCCGCCAATATGTGGCTGTAGACGGAGGCATGAACGACAATATTCGTCCTGCGCTTTACCAAGCTAAATATGAAGCTGCGGCAGCCAACAGGATCGGAGAAGCGCATGACAAAACGGTATCAATTGCCGGAAAGTGCTGTGAAAGCGGAGATATGCTGATTTGGGATATTGACCTGCCGGAAGTAAAAGAAGGCGATCTTCTTGCCGTTTTTTGTACAGGCGCTTATGGATACAGCATGGCCAACAATTATAACCGTATTCCGAGACCCGCCGTTGTATTTGTCGAAAACGGTGAGGCTCATTTAGTCGTGAAGCGAGAAACATACGAAGATATTGTAAAACTTGATCTGCCATTTAAAACGGGTGTAAAGCAATAAAAGAAAGCGCCGATTTTTCGGCGCTTTTCTTATTTGAATATAGATACAATCGCATTCCAGATAGATACGAAGAAATCAATGACTTTCTGGATGAAGTTTTTGCCTTCATCTGATTCTATGAATTTCGTAATCTTATCTTTCGCTTTATCTAGCTGGTCACTGACCTGTCCCCAGTCAATGTCAGCGTTTTTCATCTTATTGAATAGGGAGACAAGCTGATTCTTTTGGCTGTCTGTAAGTGTGACGTTTAAATCAGAAGCTGCGTCATCCACTTGTTTTTCGATGTCAGCTTTATTATCAGGCACCCCGTTTTTAGCAAACTCTTCTTTGATTTTTGCAATCAGGGCTGCCGCATTTTCGTTACCGATTTTGTCTCCAAGCTCTGATGTCGTGACAAGCTCTTGGTTGGCGACCTGCTTAACATCCTCCGAGATCGCTTCGTCAGAAGAAACTTCATACGCCTTAATCAATCCAGTTAAAGCGGCAGTCCCGGATACTTCAAACGGTGCTGTAACATACACCTTCGCATCTTTCACACCGGCTGTCATCAGTGCATTCAGGTACATTTCATCTGTGATGCCGCTGATATTATGGGTCTCAACATTCAATCCGGAGCCTTTTTTGGCAATGGTGATTGACGATGAAGAAATCGCTCTCGATCCGATTTGCGCGTTTGATATATATTTTCCTAAATATTCATGTTCTTCTTTATTGGTCACGGTTACTGTTGTGGCATTATCAGGGACATTCATTTCATCAAGCACTTTTTGTTTGTCGGATTCTGACAAATCAGCACCCAGTGTTACAATGACATCTCCAACTGCGGCATCCGCGAGACTGACCTTCGGAACCGTCAGCAGCAAAACGGCCGCTGCCAGCATTCCAATCCAAATTTTCTTCAAAGCAGTTTGACCTCCTTCAATTTCACAAGCAGCTGGATAGTGCTGCTTTGTGAGGACCTGAATCATGAAAAATACAGTTCCGTTAGGTTAGACGGAGATAAAGAGATTCAGGTTTCATTTTTATTTTTTAGTAAAGCTCGGGAGATTCGTTTTCCCCCGAAAGGTGTGGTATAATAGCCGCGACAAGGAGAGACAGGCTATAACCTATCATACATAATCTCCTTTGAAAATTAAAATAAAGAAAGTAGGCATACAATTGAAAACAGGTTACTTTTTATTAGAAGACGGGAACAAAATTGAATTTGAACTTTATCCTGAAGCTGCACCTGGAACTGTTGCAAACTTTGAAAAGCTTGCAAACGAAGGCTTTTATGACGGGCTTACATTCCACCGAGTGATCCCTGGCTTCGTGAGCCAAGGCGGATGCCCGCACGGAACTGGTACTGGCGGCCCAGGATACACAATCAAATGTGAAACAGAAGGAAACCCGCATACACATGAGGCGGGCGCACTTTCTATGGCACATGCCGGAAAAGACACTGGCGGCAGCCAATTTTTCATCGTTCATGAGCCACAGCCTCATTTGAACGGTGTTCACACTGTATTTGGTAAAGTAACAAGCGGATTAGAATTCGCGAAAAACATGTCTAATGGCGACGTCATGAAAGAAGTTCGTGTAGAAGGCTAATCGGCAGGCAAAAGGCTTCCTCTTAGAGAGGAAGCTTTTTTTATTGGCCAAAAATGTTCAATAAAAAACCGCCGAATGCTGATGGCGGTTGGCAAAACCAGATGTTTAATTAGTGACCCCCGTGTATTGAATACATTAAAAAGTTTTGGTGACGTTCTGATCAGTAAATTGATGATTAATCATTTTAGCCTTGCTTACAAAGTTATTTTCAAAGACAATTCCTGTGTTTAAACCTCCGGAGCCAAACACAGATTTGGACAAAGTTAAAGGCCTGATCATAAAAGCGCCGCCTACGTTAATTACACTGTTCCCGGAAACGTTGTTTATATTAATGGGATAATCAATCATACTATCAAGTCTCCTTTCATATCATTCTATTTTTTATATGTATTAGTGCTAGAGTTGATTAGCGTAAACTTAATGGCAAAAATATTTAGGAGATGCCTGCCCATTGGTATTTTGTGGTAAAATAAATCAAATAAACGTGATGTAATGAAAAGGAGATCGCGATATGGACAACAAAGGCTGTAGAAAATGCGGCAGTACTGAAGCAGGACAAAAAGAAATAGCCACAACCGGCACGGGATTATCAAAGCTGTTTGACGTGCAGCATAACCGATTTCTAGTGGTTTACTGTAAGAACTGCGGATATTCAGAGTTTTATAATAAAGAGTCTTCAACTGCTGGGAATATATTCGATTTATTTTTTGGAGGCTGATCCATGTTTTCGAGCTTGAATGATTTTAAACATATTATGAAAGCAAAAAATGGGGTGCGGTTATCACCTGCGAAATAGGTTGCCGCCAACATTCCAGTAACCTTTATGACGTGAATTGTTTTTTGTCAAATGCCATGGGTATCATGGACTGGGACATCAATGGAATGCAGTAAATGAACAAACTGTTCCTAACCTCATGCCTTATATACGATCTAAAGATTTAGCATATGAGAACTCTCTTTCTTCTGAGTCCACCGCTTCTGAATTATGCGATTCATTTCTTTCAATATTTGCAGGCTTAGTTATGATCGACAAGAAAAAATAGGCATGATGTGGGTAGAAGATGAAGATTAACAGTTTGTAAAATCACTTCAATGGTCCTAATGGGATTTTTTTTCGATTCGTGATAACATAAATTGAAGACCGTTGTTTATTGGAGGAAATCAGTTGAAATCAGAAAATGTTTCGAAGAAAAAATCAATATTAGAATGGGCAAAAGCAATTGTGATTGCTGTCGTTCTTGCTTTGCTCATCCGCAACTTTATTTTTGCGCCGTATGTCGTTGATGGTGACTCTATGTATCCTACACTTCACAACCGTGAAAGGGTCTTTGTCAATATGACAGTCAAATACATCGGCGAGTTTGATAGAGGAGACATCGTCGTGTTAAATGGAGATGATGTTCACTATGTCAAACGTATTATTGGCCTTCCCGGCGATACGGTTGAGATGAAAAATGACCAGCTCTATATCAACGGGAAAAAGGTGGACGAACCTTATTTGGCGGCTAATAAAAAGAGAGCGAAACAGGACGGTTTTGACCATTTGACCGATGATTTCGGCCCGGTTAAAGTGCCTGATAACAAGTATTTTGTGATGGGTGACAATCGTCGGAATTCCATGGACAGCCGTAACGGACTTGGCCTCTTCACGAAAAAACAAATTGCGGGTACGTCAAAGTTTGTTTTCTACCCGTTTAACGAAATGCGCAAAACAAATTAGGATCAAGCAGTTTCCCATTGGGGCTGCTTTTTTTATATCTTTTTTACGGTCATCCCCTAAAAACAGAACATAAATTCGTATATCTATAGAAAAGAAATTTTTGCAGAAATGTGAAACATATTCCCGTTATGCATCGTTATATTAATAATTTACGAGAATTTACGGTTTTTTATTCATGAAAAAAAGGAATAACTCATATGAATGAATAGATTCATATTGGCTGGAGGTTTAGAAATGGGAAGAATAAAAACCAAGATTACCATTCTGTTAGTGCTTTTGCTTTTACTTGCAGGCGGTTATATGTACATAAATGATGTTGAGCTGAAGGATGTTCCGACAGCAATTGGACAAACCTTGTCCTCGGAAGAAGAGGAATACACCATCCAGGAATATAAAGTGACGAAAATTGACGGCTCAGAGTATCATGGAGTAGCAGAAAACGGAACGAAAATCATCTTCAACGGAAAAAAATTAAATCAGGATTTATCTGATATAAAAGAAGGTGACAAGATTAAGGCATACTTCAGCAAATCAAAGCGGATCGACGGATTAATCAAGGTTGCAAAAGTGAATGATTAACAAAACATCACCTTTCGGATCGAAGGGTGATGTTTTGTTTTTCTCAAATTGTAAGTTTATTTCATTGCGTACTTTAAAAAGGATCGCTATAATAGCCAATAAGGACAAATGAATAAAGATTGTATCCTTCGGGGCAGGGTGGAAATCCCGACCGGCGGTAGTAAAGCACATTTGCTTTAGAGCCCGTGACCCGTGTGCATAAGCACGCGGTGGATTCAGTTTAAGCTGAAGCCGACAGTGAAAGTCTGGATGGGAGAAGGATGATGAACCGCTATGCAAATGGTTCAAAAATGCATAGTGTTATTTCCTATTGCGTAAAATACCTAAAGCCCCGAATTTTTTATAAATTCGGGGCTTTTTTGACGGTAAATAACAAAAGAGGGGAGGGAAACAAATGGAAGAGTATTATATGAAGCTGGCGTTAGATCTTGCGAAGCAGGGCGAAGGACAGACCGAATCCAATCCGCTCGTCGGCGCTGTTGTCGTAAAGGACGGACAAATTGTCGGAATGGGCGCCCATTTAAAATATGGTGAAGCTCATGCAGAAGTTCATGCCATCCATATGGCTGGAGCACATGCAGAGAGTGCCGATATTTACGTTACACTCGAACCGTGCAGCCATTACGGAAAAACACCGCCATGTGCAGAATTGATTATCAACTCTGGCATCAAAAGAGTGTTCGTAGCGATGAGAGATCCTAATCCGCTTGTGGCTGGAAGAGGGATCAGCATGATGAAAGAAGCCGGCATTGAGGTAAGGGAAGGCATCCTGGCAGACCAGGCGGAGAGGCTGAATGAAAAATTTCTGCACTTTATGAGGACAGGCCTTCCGTACGTCACGCTAAAAGCGGCTGCCAGCCTTGACGGCAAGATAGCTACCAGCACGGGTGACAGCAAATGGATCACGTCAGAGGCTGCAAGACAGGATGCTCAGCAATACAGGAAAACACACCAAAGCATTTTAGTCGGAGTTGGCACAGTGAAAGCCGACAATCCGAGCTTAACCTGCAGACTGCCGAATGTAACAAAACAGCCGGTTCGGGTCATACTTGATACCGTACTCTCGATTCCTGAGGACGCTAAAGTGATTTGCGATCAAATAGCGCCGACATGGATTTTTACGACGGCACGCGCAGACGAGGAAAAGAAAAAACGGCTTTCAGCTTTCGGAGTGAACATATTTACACTTGAAACCGAGCGCATTCAAATTCCCGATGTTTTGAAGATCCTAGCGGAAGAAGGCATCATGTCGGTGTATGTGGAAGGCGGTTCAGCTGTTCACGGAAGCTTTGTCAAAGAAGGCTGTTTTCAAGAAATCATCTTCTATTTTGCCCCTAAACTAATCGGAGGAACGCATGCTCCCAGCTTAATCTCCGGTGAAGGTTTTCAATCAATGAAAGATGTCCCCTTATTACAATTCACTGATATAACCCAAATCGGCCGTGATATCAAACTGACGGCAAAACCGACAAAGGAATAGGATGGTGACCATGTTTACAGGAATTATCGAAGAAACAGGCACAATCGAATCCATGAAAAAAGCAGGGCATTCAATGGCCTTAACAATTAAATGCTCAAAGATTTTAGAGGATGTTCATCTTGGCGACAGCATTGCAGTGAACGGCATTTGTCTGACTGTCACTGATTTTACAAAAAATCAATTCACAGTGGATGTTATGCCTGAAACAGTCAAAGCTACGTCACTGAATGATTTAACAAAAGGAAGCAAAGTAAATCTGGAAAGAGCAATGGCGGCAAACGGCCGTTTCGGAGGCCATTTCGTCTCAGGCCATGTCGACGGAACTGCGGAAATCACACGAATTGAAGAGAAAAGCAACGCAGTTTACTATGATTTAAAAATGGACCCGTCATTAACAAAAACATTGGTTTTAAAGGGATCAATTACTGTGGATGGCGTGAGCTTAACCATATTCGGCCTGACAGAAGACACAGTGACGATCTCCTTAATACCGCATACAATCAGCGAAACGATCTTTTCAGAAAAAACGATCGGCTCTAAAGTGAATATCGAATGCGATATGATCGGAAAATATATGTATCGATTTTTGCATAAAGCCAATGAAAATAAGACCCAACAAACCATTACAAAAGCCTTCTTAAGCGAAAACGGCTTTTAGAGAGGAAGATTTGCATGTTTCATCCGATAGAAGAAGCACTGGACGCTTTAAAAAAAGGCGAAGTCATCATCGTTGTAGATGATGAAGACAGAGAAAATGAAGGAGACTTTGTGGCTCTTGCCGAGCATGCAACGCCGGAAGTCATTAACTTTATGGCGACACATGGGAGAGGACTGATCTGCACGCCGCTCAGTGAGGAAATCGCAGACAGGCTTGATCTTCACCCTATGGTGGAGCATAATACAGATTCTCACCATACTGCATTTACCGTAAGCATAGACCATCGTGAAACGAAAACAGGTATCAGCGCTCAAGAAAGATCTTTTACCGTTCAAGCATTGCTGGACAGCACATCCGTGCCATCTGATTTTCAGCGTCCGGGGCACATTTTTCCGCTGATTGCGAAAAAAGGAGGTGTCCTGAAAAGAGCGGGCCATACAGAAGCTGCTGTTGATCTTGCTGAAGCCTGCGGATCTCCAGGAGCCGGCGTCATTTGTGAAATTATGAATGAAGACGGAACGATGGCGAGAGTGCCTGAGCTCATTGAAATTGCGAAAAAGCATCAATTAAAAATGATCACCATTAAGGATTTGATTCAATACCGTTACAATCTGACAACACTTGTCGAGCGTGAAGTTGACATTACGCTGCCTACTGATTTTGGGACATTTAAGGTTTATGGATACACAAATGAGGTAGATGGAAAAGAGCATGTCGCATTTGTGATGGGAGATGTGCCGTTCGGAGAAGAACCGGTATTGGTCCGGGTACATTCAGAATGTCTCACAGGTGACGTGTTTGGCTCTCATCGCTGTGATTGTGGACCGCAGCTGCACGCCGCGCTGAACCAAATTGCCGCAGAAGGCCGTGGAGTGCTTCTGTACTTGCGCCAAGAAGGACGAGGCATCGGTTTAATCAATAAATTAAAAGCTTATAAGCTTCAGGAACAAGGTTATGACACCGTAGAAGCCAATGAGGCGCTTGGATTCTTGCCGGATCTTCGCAACTATGGCATCGGAGCACAAATTTTACGCGACCTCGGTGTCCGGAATATGAAGCTTTTGACGAATAATCCGCGAAAAATCGCAGGCCTTGAAGGCTACGGACTCAGTATTTCAGAAAGAGTGCCGCTTCAAATGGAGGCGAAAGAACACAATAAAAAATATTTGCAAACCAAAATGAACAAGCTAGGTCATTTACTTCATTTCTAATCACAAATATCACAAAAAAGGATGGGAATCATATGAATATCATACAAGGAAATTTAGTTGGTACAGGTCTTAAAATCGGAATCGTAGTAGGAAGATTTAATGATTTTATTACGAGCAAGCTGCTGAGCGGAGCAGAAGATGCGCTGCTCAGACATGGCGTAGACACAAATGACATTGATGTGGCTTGGGTTCCAGGCGCATTTGAAATACCGTTTGCTGCGAAAAAAATGGCGGAAACAAAAAAATATGATGCTATTATCACATTGGGCACTGTCATCAGAGGCGCGACGACGCATTACGATTATGTCTGCAATGAAGCTGCAAAAGGCATCGCGCAAGCAGCAAACACTACTGGTGTACCTGTCATCTTTGGAATTGTAACAACTGAAAACATCGAACAGGCCATCGAGCGTGCGGGCACAAAAGCGGGCAACAAAGGTGTAGATTGTGCTGTTTCTGCCATTGAAATGGCAAATTTAAACCGCTCATTTGAATAATTTGCTGAAAACAGTTTAAAAATATGGCGAAAATGATATAATGTGAGAAAACGGATCGCCTATTCGTATCCGTTAATAGCAGACTGGACATTTTGGATATAGAGGGGTTTTTATGTTAATTCGTTATAAAAAATCGTTTGAAAAGATTGCGATGGGGCTTCTTTCGTTTATGCCGAATGAAAAAGACCTTAAGCAGCTTCAGCAGACAATTAAGGACTACGAAACGGATACAGACCGCCAGCTCTTTCTTTGGAAAGAGGACGAGGATATCGTCGGAGCAATCGGAGTCGAAAAAAAGGATTCTGAGGTTGAGATCCGGCATATCAGTGTGAATCCTTCTCATCGCCATCAAGGAATCGGAAAACAGATGATGGATGCTTTAAAGCATTTATTCAAAACGCAAGTACTGGTTCCAAATGAATTAACGCAGAGCTTTTTCGAACGTTGTCAAGGTCAGCAGGATCAAGACATTTCATACAATAATTAAGCAGAGGCTGTAATCAGCCTCTGCTTTTTTTTCTGCGTTCTATTTCTTTTTCACGTTCACGGATGACGTCAGTCCGATCCCGCAAACGGTGTTTGTCGATAAGAAATATGTTCCTGAGTGCACTGGGCTGCCCCCATGTATACTTTTTTTTCCTGCATTCGATCCTGCATGCTTCCTCCAGTTTCTCATCTTTGATTGGCAGCATAATGCTTCTATAGGCAGAGCCCGTCTCGATTTGTTCGTAAACCGATTGCATAAGTTCGAGCAAACGGCCATGATCAAGCCCTAAGTCTTCGACTGCCCGGTGTTCTGCTTGAAGAATCCGGATGCTGTTCGCCATCAGTCTTTTTGCCCCGGCTGTATTCTGCCTTCTGTGATGATATAAAGCCACTGCAAGCTGAATAAAGCCCACCCAATAGCGTTTTCGTTTCTTTGGCGGATCTTCCTTCCAAAATTCTTCTAATATTTCATGGCATTCAAAATAATCCCGTGTCGCGTGAAACTCAACGAGATAATCTATATAAGCTTTCGGATACAAGGTGTTTCCTCCTTTAATGTGCTTTTAGTGTACCATAGAAGGGATAAAAGGAAAAAAGAACGCTCGGCCTCTATTGCTTCTTAGAAAGGAAAACCAGAAGCTAAGGCTTTTTCTCCCGCTTCTGCGCTCCCAGCAAACACCTCTCGTGTTTTGAATATTCTGTACAAAACTTGTTCAAAACAGGAAATGAAATAGTATTGGACGAGAGCTTTTTGGTGGCTTATACTATAGGGTAGCCAGTTTTTCCGGCAATGAGAGTGATACTTGAAAATGGTGAGATGATGAAAGAATATCAAGTGAAAATTGATACGTTTGAGGGCCCATTGGACCTGCTGCTTCATTTAATCAATCGTCTTGAAATTGACATATATGATATACCTGTGGCGAAGATCACTGAACAATATTTATTATATGTACATACGATGCGTGTGCTTGAGCTCGACATTGCCAGCGAGTATTTGGTTATGGCTGCCACGCTGCTCAGCATTAAAAGCAGAATGCTGCTCCCGAAGCAAGAGGAGGAGCTTTTTGAAGATGAATTACTTGAAGAAGAAGATCCGCGGGAGGAACTGATTGAAAAGCTGATTGAGTATCGAAAATATAAAGATGCGGCGAAGGATTTAAAAGAACGGGAAGAAGAAAGACAAAAATCGTTCACGAAACCGCCGAGTGATTTGAGTGAATATGCAAAAGAAGTAAAACAGTCTGAGCAAAAGCTCTCTGTCACGGTCTATGATATGATCGGAGCTTTTCAAAAAGTGCTGAAACGCAAAAAAATAAACAGGCCGATGGAAACAACAATTACAAGACAGGACATACCAATCGAAGCCAGAATGAACGAAATCGTGCACAGCTTGAAATCTAGAGGAACGAGAATCAACTTTATGGATCTGTTTCCATATGAGCAAAAAGAACATTTAGTAGTGACCTTTCTAGCTGTTCTTGAGCTGATGAAAAATCAGCTGGTCCTCATTGAACAGGAGCACAATTTTTCAGATATTTACATTACGGGGAGTGAATCCATTCATGGGGCTTGATATCGTGAATTGGAAAGCTATTGTGGAAGCCCTTCTTTATGCGGCAGGCGATGAAGGGCTTACAAAAAAGCAGCTGTTAACAGTGCTTGAAATCGAAGAGCCTGAACTGAACACGATCATGGCGGATGTGGCGGACGAATACCGCGGAGATACACGAGGGATTGAACTTATTGAGTATGCAGATACGTACATGCTCTCTACCAAAAAAGACTTTGCGCCCTACTTGAAAAAACTGATTGAAGTGCCGTCAAAGGGCCTTTCTCAAGCATCTTTAGAAGTGCTGGCCATTGTTTCATACAAACAGCCAATTACGAGAGCAGAAATTGAAGAAATCAGAGGAGTAAAATCAGAGCGGATTTTACACAGTCTTGTCGCGAAGGCGCTATTGTGTGAAGTAGGGCGTGCCGATGGTCCGGGGCGGGCCATTTTATACGGTACTACGCCGACTTTTCTTGAACAATTCGGTCTGAAAACGCTGGACGAGCTTCCGCCGCTGCCTGAAAATGCGGAAGAAGACGTTCTTCAAGAAGAAGCAGATTTATTTTTTGAAAACTTTAACCAAACCTTCGAAGATATAAAATAGAAGTTTAATGAATCGCGCTTTTTCATCATCATAAGATATAAGGAAGAAGCTATCATGAAAAAAGCAAAATGTGAGAGACAAATACATGAGGGGAAGATACCAAACGAAATGGGACATTCGATTGTGCGAGCGCAGACTCAAAAAACAGGCGAATTCTTATCAATGGTTGTCAATACCGTGAACGATTACCTAAATCAAACGACGCTTGAGTCCTTACAGGCTGAATTGCCTATTGAAAAAGGATACTGCTGTGATGTGCTGAGCACTCTGAGAAGAATGGCAGTATTTTGTGAAGGAGGCGCAGAAGCGTGCCGCCGTCTCCTGATGCAGGAGCCTTTTCAGGAAGCCAGAGCGGAAAAAACACTTTATAATGTGTATCACCAATGCATTGAAGAGTTCTTTATGCCGAAAAAAGACACGTGGTGTGAAAATAGCCGGGCGTCTTATACCGGGGTCAGCGCAATTGAGTTTTATCATGCTGTTCCTGCGTCGCTTGAGCAATTATTATTGCCGTTGAGCGCGGCCTTTCTGAAGATGAGGGAAGAGCTGGCTCATTACGAAGCGTCCGGATCAAGCATGGCGCCAATCAGATAACGTTTACTCTCCCTTTTTCAGGGAGAGTTTTTTTATGTTTGCTTCCAGAAATATAATTGTTATTCATAACTGATGGACATGCGCATAAACTTGTACAAACCACCACAAGGACGTGAGCAAACATGCGCATTTTCAAAAAAGCAGTATTCGTGATCATGATTTCTTTTCTTATTGCAACCGTAAATGTGAATACAGCACATGCTGCTATAGATGTCAGTGCAAAAAGCGCGATCATTATTGACGGTGCGTCAGGCAGAGTGTTATATGCCAAGGATGAGCATCAAAAAAGGCGGATCGCGAGCATCACAAAAATTATGACCGCCGTCCTCGCCATCGAATCCGGCAAAATGGATCAAACAGTGACGGTTTCGGCAAATGCTGTCAGAACAGAAGGCTCCGCCATTTATTTAACAGAAGGTCAAAAAGTGAAGCTGAAAGATCTTGTGTATGGCCTGATGCTAAGATCAGGAAACGATGCCGCTGTCGCGATTGCTGAGCATGTCGGTGGGAGCCTCGATGGGTTTGTTTATATGATGAATCAAAAAGCCGAGCAGCTTGGTATGAAAAACACCCGTTTTCAAAACCCGCACGGATTGGACGACCATGAAAATCATTATTCAACAGCCTATGACATGGCCATTTTAACTAAGTATGCTATGAAGCTGAAAGACTATCAAAAGATTTCAGGCACAAAAATATACAAAGCGGAAACGATGGAAAGCGTATGGAAAAACAAAAACAAACTGCTGACCATGCTTTATCCGTACAGCACAGGAGGAAAAACAGGCTATACAAAACTTGCAAAACGGACACTGGTCTCTACGGCTTCAAAGGACGGCATTGACCTGATAGCCGTCACCATTAATGACCCTAATGATTGGGATGACCATATGAAGATGTTTAACTATGTGTTTGAGCATTATCAAACCTATTTAATTGCAAAAAAAGGGGATATTCCAAAGCTGAAAGGCACATTTTATGAATCGAAGGCTTTTATCAAACGTGATATCACCTATTTACTGACCGAAGAGGAAAAAGAAAATGTAAAAATTAATACCACACTGCTCAAGCCGAAAAAAGCATGGGAAAAAGATGCCTCGAAAATCCCTGACATCGTAGGGCACATGGAGATCATGTTCAACGATGCAACCATCGCAAAAGTGCCGATCTATTATGAAAATGAGCGGCATCAAAAACCGAAGAAACAATTTTTTGAAACGTTTAAATCAATCTTTCTGAATGCGGCAGGCGGAGCAAAATGGTCAATATAATTTGGGTCAGTTTAACCGTGATCGGACTCGTTTTTGCGATGTGCAACGGAACTCTGCAAGATGTAAATGAAGCCGTGTTTAAGGGTGCGAAAGAAGCGATTACGATCTCATTTGGATTGATGAGCGTGCTTGTTTTCTGGCTTGGCTTAATGAAAATCGCCGAGCAGTCAGGGCTTTTGGATATTTTCAGCCGGATGTGCAGACCTTTTATATCTAAACTGTTCCCTGATATACCGCCGGATCACCCGGCGATGGGCTATATTTTATCTAATCTTATGGCGAATTTCTTCGGCCTCGGAAATGCAGCAACTCCGCTTGGCATTAAAGCAATGGAACAAATGAAAAAGCTGAACGGAAACCGATCGGAAGCAAGCCGGTCGATGATTACTTTTTTAGCTGTTAATACGTCCTGCATCACACTCATCCCGACAACGGTGATCGCTGTCCGAATGGCTTATTCCTCCAAAACGCCGACAGATATCGTCGGGCCAAGCATTTTGGCAACGCTTATTTCCGGAATCGGTGCCATTATCATTGATCGGTATTTTTATTACCGCCGCAAAAAGAAGGGAAGGTGAGCGGATGGAAATCATCAACTGGCTGTCTTTAGCCATGATTCCAATCATTATTGCCGGAATTCTTCTTTATGGAACGATCAAAAAGGTTCCGACATATGAATCGTTTGTCGAAGGCGGGAAAGAGGGGATAGAAATTGCCTTTTCCATTATCCCCTATTTAGTCGGAATGCTTGTCGCTATAACTGTTTTCAGATCATCAGGCGCGCTTGATTTTATAATGGATCTTTTAAAACCGGCTTTCTCCGCTATCGGCATCCCTGCTGAAGTAGTGCCGCTTGCTCTGATCCGCCCGATCTCCGGTACGGCCGCACTTGGAATGACGACCGATTTAATTGCAGTATACGGGCCCGATTCCTTTATCGGCAGGCTGGCTTCCGTCATGCAGGGATCTACAGATACAACGCTTTACGTACTGACTGTGTATTTCGGAGCAGTCGGCATTAAAAAAATGGGTGATGCATTAAAGGTGGGACTTCTTGCAGATTTAATCGGCGTAGTTGCATCTATCATCATCGTTACGTTATTATTTGGGAGCGCCTGAAAACGGCGTTTTTTTTAGATTTGGCATAGGAATTTGAAAAAGCTTGTTTGTTAAGGTTGAAAAAAGTAAGATAATACTTGAGGTGAAAGACATGGAAAGACTGCAAAAAGTGATTGCTCATGCCGGAGTTGCGTCGCGCAGAAAGGCAGAAGAGCTGATTAAAGAAGGAAAAGTAAAGGTGAATGGCAAAGTAGTAACAGAGCTAGGTGTTAAGGTCACCGGTTCTGATCAGATTGAGGTAAACGGGTTCAAGGTTGAACGCGAAGAGCCGGTTTACTTTCTCTTATATAAACCAAGAGGCGTTATTTCCGCAGCGCAAGATGATAAAGGACGCAAAGTGGTGACGGACTTTTTTAAAAATATTCCGCAGCGCATTTATCCGATTGGGCGTCTGGACTATGATACGAGCGGTCTTTTGCTTTTAACCAATGACGGCGAATTCGCCAATAAGCTAATGCATCCTAAGTATGAAATAGACAAAACATACGTGGCGAAGGTGAAAGGAATCCCGCCTAAAGAGCTGCTCAGAAAGCTGGAGCGCGGAATTAGGCTGGAGGAAGGCAAAACAGCGCCTGCTAAAGCGAAGCTGCTGTCTTTGGATAAGAAAAAGCAGACAAGCATTATTCAGCTGACGATCCATGAGGGACGCAACAGACAGGTGCGCCGCATGTTTGAAGCGATCGGACATGAGGTAATCAAGCTGAAGCGTGAGGAATACGCGTTTTTAAACCTGCGAGGCCTGCACACGGGCGATGCCAGAGAGCTTACGCCTCACGAAGTAAAAAGGCTCAGAGCACTGGCGGATCACGGTAAAAACGCTTTCTAAATTTCACATAACCTTCAAAAAGTAAGAAATGTGAAATGAACGTGCAATGATATAATTGAATGGATCTGCAATAGGGGGAAGGGGGCAGTGGACAATGAAGAAAAAAAGGCGTTTATTCATTCGGACCGGCATCCTTCTCGTTTTAATCTGCGCACTCGGCTATACCATTTACAATGCTATATTTGCCGGCAAAGAGAGTATATCCGAAGGGTCCGACGCACCGAATTTTGTCCTTGAGGATACGAATGGGAAACGTATCGAGCTCAGTGACTTAAAAGGGAAAGGGGTTTTTTTGAATTTCTGGGGTACATGGTGTGAACCGTGCAAAAAAGAGTTCCCTTATATGGCAAACCAATATAAGCATTTTAAAAGCCAAGGTGTTGAAATTGTCGCTGTAAATGTTGGGGAGTCAAAGATAGCAGTACATAATTTTATGAAATCCTACGGAGTCAATTTCCCGGTTGTTCTGGATACAGATCGCCAAGTGCTTGATGCCTATGACGTATCTCCGCTTCCGACAACCTTTTTGATCAATCCGAAAGGAAAAGTTGTCAAGGTGGTGACCGGCACTATGACAGAAAGCATGATACACGATTATATGAATCTCATAAAACCCGGAGAGACTTCGGGATGAAGCAAGTCAAATGTGAATGCGGACATATAAACCCGGTCGGAACCGTTTTATGCGAATCGTGCGGAAGAGCTCTTCAGGAAACTCAACCTCCGCTCGCTGATATGAGATATGACGGAAGCGCAAGACGTTCGCAAACCTATAACAAAACGATCATCGATAAAATTTGGAATTTCTTTTCCTCGGTTAAGGTGGGAATATGGCTTATCGTCATAACCCTTGCCGCATCAGCGTTCGGCACCATTTTTCCCCAGGAAGCCTATCTGCCTCCGGGCGCACAGGCTGATACTTATTACAAGGAGCAGTATGGCACGTTCGGCCAGCTTTATTATTTGCTCGGGTTTCATCATTTATATGGTTCTTGGTGGTATTTGCTGCTCATTGCCTCGATCGGCATTTCACTTGTGATTTGCAGCCTTGATCGGGTCATTCCGTTGTACAGAGCGTTAAAAAACCAAGGCGTCAGAAGGAGCCCGGCTTTTTTAAGAAGGCAGCGCTTGTTCAGTGAAACAGTTACTGTACTGAACGGGGAATCGAAAGAAAAGATAGTTACTCTATTAAAGAAAAAACATTATAGAATCAGAGAAAAAGAGGGCAGCATTCTTGCTGAAAAAGGACGTTTTTCCCGCTGGGGCCCGTATGTCAACCATATTGGATTGATCATCTTTCTGATTGGTGCGATGCTGAGATTTGTGCCTGGCATGTACGTCGATGAGACGCTTTGGGTCAGAGAAGGCGAAACCGCAGCAATTCCGGGTACAGACGGAAAATATTATTTAAAAAACAATCAATTCAGCGTAGAGACCTATAACAGCAAAACGGAAAAAAAGGTATTTGCAGATGCCATTGACAGAGTCGGGGACGGTAGAGTGGCAAAGAACTTTCAAACCGATGCCGTACTCTACAAGAGAGAAGGGAAAATTGTTTATGGCGAGAAGCCGAAGCTGAAAAAAGTAACAGAAGAAGACATCCGTGTCAATCAGCCGCTGCGTTTTGATTCTTTTTCCGTTTACCAGGTGGATTACAAAGAGAATCAGCTTGACCAAATGGTGTTCCAGCTGATTGATAAAAAAACAAAAAAATCCTTTGGGAGCCTGAAGATCAACCTTCTGGATCCAGATTCGGTCTATGATCTTGGCAACGGTTACAAAGTGGAAATCGCCAGCTACCTGCCAGACTTCTATTTTAATCAGGACGGAGAGCCGAGCACAAAAACAAAGATCCCTAACAATCCGGCTTTTGTCTTTAATATCATAACGCCGGACAAACCGAAAGGCGAAAAGAGCTTTGTCGCCATCCAAGAAACCATCGAAGGGTCAGGCAATAATAAATACAAGCTGAAATTTGACCATGTCGAAACGAAAAACATTACTGGACTTACAGTCAGAAAGGATCTGACACTCTGGGTGCTTGCTGTCGGGGGAGCCATTTTTATGATCGGTGTTATTCAAGGTATGTACTGGCAGCATCGAAGAATTTGGCTGCACTCACAGGACGGTGCAGTTATGGTAGCGGGGCATACCAATAAAAACTGGTTTGGCCTGAAGAAGGATTTAGCATTTATATTGGCTGATTCCGGACTGACTGAACCGGTGGACCAAAAAGAATTAATCAAAACACAGAAATAGGCGAAAAGGGAGTGATGTCATGGCAGAGCTGAGCGGAAATTTTCTTTATGCGGCCTTTCTTGTGTATTTAATCGCTGTCCCAATCTTCGGCGGGGCCATACGCGGGAATAAAGATAAAAAGGGCAGGCCAAACCGATGGGCCAACATTGGAATCACCCTTTCTATTGTCGGTTTTTTCTGCCACCTAGGATATTTCATCACAAGGTGGGCTGCCAGCGGCCATGCGCCGGTCAGCAATATGTTTGAATTCACCACCGCTTTTGGCATGATGCTTGTTTTGGCGTTTATCATTCTTTATTTTCTCTATAGATTGCCTTCATTAGGCCTGTTTACGCTGTCAATTGCTTTATTGCTGATTGCCTACGCCAGCATGTTTCCGACAGATATCTCGCCTTTAATTCCTTCGCTCCAAAGCAACTGGCTGTATATTCACGTAACAACTGCCGCGCTTGGGCAAGCTATACTTGCCATCAGCTTTGTCGCTGGTGTCATCTTTCTTTTGAAGCATGTAGACCAGACAAAGCCAAGCAAAAAGACCTTCTGGCTTGAAGCGATTATGTTTATCCTGGTCACAACCGTCGCCTTTATTGCAATCACATCAGCATTTCGTCTTGCAGGCTATGAAGCGGAGTTTAACTGGGTGGACAAAAGTAAAGAAAAAAGCGTGATGGTGTATGAAATGCCCGCGCTTGTCGGTCCGCATCAGGGAGAGCTTTTGACCGAAGGAAGAATGGAACCGCTTGTTGATCTTCCCGCGCTTTTCTCAGGCAGAAAAGTGAACACTGTCATTTGGTCATTTGGAGCAGGTCTTGTGTTGTATGGGGCTCTCCGTCTGATCATCAGAAAAAGAATCAGCGCTCTATTACATCCGCTGGTGAAAAACGTCAATCTTGATCTGGTGGATGAGGTTGGGTACAGGGCCGTATCAATCGGATTTCCGATCTTTACACTCGGCGCGCTGATCTTTGCAATGATTTGGGCTCAGCTCGCGTGGACCAGATTTTGGGGCTGGGACCCTAAGGAAGTATGGGCGCTGATCACGTTTTTGTTCTATGCCGCTTACTTGCACTTAAGACTGTCAAGAGGCTGGCACGGTGAGAAGTCAGCATGGTTGGCCGTAATCGGTTTTGCTATTATTATGTTTAATTTAATATTCGTAAATCTTGTGCTTGCCGGACTTCATTCTTATGCATAGTCCTTTGAAAGCGACACAGTTCTCAAACTTTCTCACGATTTGATAAAATGAAAGTAACAGAAGGAAAGCAGGGGGAAAACATGGACCAAACGAACGAAACAAAAATATTAGTAGTTGATGACGAAGCCAGAATTCGCCGCCTTTTAAGAATGTATCTTGAACGTGAAAATTATGCTATAGATGAAGCTGAAAATGGTGATGAAGCCATTGCCAAAGGGCTTGAAGCCAATTATGACTTAATTTTGCTTGATCTGATGATGCCGGGGACTGATGGAATTGAAGTGTGCCGGCAAATTCGTGAAAAAAAAGCGACACCCATTATTATGCTGACCGCAAAAGGAGAAGAAGCAAACCGGGTGCAGGGGTTTGAAGCGGGAACAGATGATTATATTGTTAAGCCGTTCAGCCCGAGAGAAGTCGTGCTGCGTGTAAAGGCCCTTTTGAGAAGAGCATCCCAAACCTCTTATTTCAATGCCAATACACCGACGAAAAATGTGCTCGTGTTTTCACATCTGTCAATAGACCATGATGCTCACCGCGTAACAGCTGATGGAACAGAAGTGAGCCTGACGCCAAAAGAGTATGAGCTTCTATATTTCTTAGCGAAAACGCCTGACAAGGTGTATGATCGGGAAAAGCTTCTGAAAGAAGTGTGGCAATATGAGTTTTTTGGTGATTTACGGACAGTGGACACTCACGTCAAACGCTTGAGAGAGAAGCTGAACAAGGTATCTCCGGAAGCTGCGAAAAAAATTGTCACCGTATGGGGTGTAGGTTATAAATTTGAGGTCGGCGCTGAATGAAATTTTGGAAAAGCGTAGTAGGCAAGCTGTGGTTTACGATCCTTTCACTCGTCTTGATCGTATTGTTCATATTAACGGTTCTTTTGCTGGAGTTTATTGAAAACTACCATGTGGAAGAAGCTGAGAATGATTTAACACAGCTTGCGAATAAAGTTGCTGTCATCCTAGAAAATCACGAGGACCAGGCACTGGCAAGGTCAATCACTTGGGAGCTCGCTGATAACTTAACAAGCATTGCCATCATCCAGGATGAGAAGAACCACTGGTATTCTCCGAATGATAAAAATCGCCTGTCGTCTATTACGGTTGAGCAAATACAGCATGACAAAGACTTAAATAAAGCTCTCAAAGACCATAAAAAAGTAAGCAAACGGACGGGACTGAGCGATACAGACACGGATAATGAACGCCTGATTGTAGGTGTCCCGTATGAAAAAGACGGAAAGAAAGGCATGGTCTTTTTATCCCAGTCTTTGCTTGCCGTTAAAGATACAACAAAACATACGACCCGCTATATTTTTCTTGCCGCTGGAATTGCGATTGTGCTGACCACATTTTTCGCATTCTTTTTATCAAGCAGGGTCACGTACCCTCTCCGAAAAATGAGAGAAGGCGCGCAGGATTTGGCGAAGGGCAAGTTCGATACAAAAATCCCGATTTTAACTCAGGATGAAATCGGTGAACTGGCGACCGCTTTTAATCAAATGGGCCGGCAGCTTAACTTTCATATCAATGCGCTCAATCAAGAAAAAGAGCAGCTTTCTAACATTTTGAGCAGTATGGCTGACGGGGTTATTACCATTAATATTGACGGTACGATTCTTGTGACCAACCCGCCGGCTGAACGTTTTCTTCAGGCTTGGTATTATGAACAGAACATGAATATCAAAGAAGGCGACAACCTTCCGCCTGAAGCAAAAGAGCTGTTTCAAAACGCTGTCAGCACTGAAAAAGAACAAATGATTGAGATGACGCTGCAAGGCAGATCATGGGTGCTTTTGATGTCGCCGCTTTATGCGGAATCGCACGTAAGAGGAGCGGTTGCCGTACTGCGTGACATGACAGAAGAACGCCGCCTTGATAAGCTGCGGGAGGACTTTATCGCAAATGTCAGTCATGAGCTGAGAACACCGATCTCCATGCTTCAGGGATACAGTGAAGCAATTGTCGATGACATTGCAAGCTCTGAAGAAGACCGGAAAGAAATTGCCCAAATCATTTATGACGAATCGCTCCGAATGGGCCGTTTAGTTAATGATTTGCTTGATTTAGCCCGAATGGAATCAGGCCATACAGGCTTACATTATGAAAAAATCAATGTGAATGAGTTTTTAGAAAAGATCATTCGGAAGTTTTCGGGTGTTGCGAAAGAAAAAAATATTGCTTTAGATCATGACATTTCTCTCACAGAAGAGGAATTTCTGTTTGATGAAGACAAGATGGAGCAGGTATTTACCAATTTGATTGATAACGCGCTGCGGCATACTTCAGCCGGCGGCAGTGTCTCCATTTCAGTCCATTCTGTGAAGGATGGATTGAAAATTGATATCAAAGACTCCGGGTCCGGCATACCGGAAGAAGATCTGCCATTTATCTTTGAGCGGTTTTATAAGGCAGATAAAGCGCGGACAAGGGGCAGAGCAGGAACCGGTTTAGGGCTGGCTATCGTTAAAAATATCGTGGAAGCCCACAACGGATCAATTACTGTGCACAGCCGAATAGATAAAGGAACAACATTTTCTTTTTATATTCCGACAAAACGGTAAAATCGAGTCTGAATTTGCCGAAGAATCTTGTTCCATAAGAAACACCCGCTGACTGAGCGGGTGTTTTTTTAATAGCCAACATTAATAAAATTTAAGGATATGTTAATATAAATTCCCTTCCAAATTCCAGTTACTCGTAATATAGTTGTAATGTAACTTTTCAAGCTATTCATACGACAAAAAAGTGAACGGAGGGGTTTCAAATGGAAGAAACCTTTCAATTATTATATGATACATATCATCAAGATTTGTACCAATTTTTATTTTATATGGTAAAGGATAAAAACCAGACAGAAGACCTTCTTCAAGAGGTTTATATCCGGGTATTAAATTCTTATCATACGTTTGAAGGAAGAAGCAGTGAAAAAACATGGCTTTTGTCTATCGCACGCCATGTTGCGATAGACTGGTTCCGTAAACAGCAAACAATCAGACAGCGTATACTCGGTACATTTGACTGGGATACACAGGATGTCAGGGATCAGCAATTGCTGCCGGACGAACTTGCGGTTCAACATGAAAATGTCCGGGAAATTTATGCTGCGCTTGATCAATGTACAATCGATCAAAGAGCTGTGATTATCTTGCGGTTTATTCAGGGATATTCAATACAGGAAACAGCCAAGGCTCTGCGCTTCTCGGAAAGCAAAGTAAAAACGACCCAACACAGAGGGCTCAAAGTACTTCGGAAACATATGGAGCTTTTGAGGGAGGAGCTAATGGATGATGAAGTCAGAATGGAACGAAGAACAGATAAAGGAGTTGTTAAGTCAACTTCCGGCAGTTAAAGACCATCGTTCGCCTCAGGATATTTACAAGCGGCTGACGATGGCAAAGCGTAAAAATAAGCCCGCTGTCAGGTGGATTGGCCCCGCGTGTGCCGCTGCAATTGCGGTTTATATCGCCTTCATTATTTCTCCTCATTTCTTTGATCAGGCACAGCCTCAACAAAAAGAAGCGTCCCAAGAGAACGCAGTAACGAAAACTGAGACAGAAGACAGCCCAAAAGCTGCATCGTCCTTGGATCATACATCGTTTGTTGTACCTGAAAAGGAACAAGACAATTACATCACTGTAGCAGTTGCTGATGCCGATACATCCGCAATCATACCCGTCAGCATCCAAAAAACAAATGCAGACCAAACGATCCAGGATATGCTGTTTGAAAGTAGTGAATTGGGCATCCTTGATCATGCCATTACAATTCCATCCTTCATAGATGAAGTAGAAATAAAAGAAAAACCAAAGCAGAAGGAATTAAGTATACGAGTCCATCAGCCAGCTACGGCATTTTCTGTAAAAGATGATACACTGTTAAAAAAATTGCTTAAAGAATCCTTAAAATGGAGTCCTTATGAAAAAGTCAAATTTCTATCGGATCAAAATGAGAGTGGGGTTCAGATTGGCTCATATGGCACTTTTACGGAAATTTCGATTTCCAAACAGTCAAAACGATCCTACTACTTGTACCAAAATAAACAAGGACAAGACTTTCTCGTTCCGTCAAATCATTCTTTTGATACAGTAAAAGAAGCGATTAAGGAAATGGAATCGAGCAGTCAAAAAGATACAACACCGCTTATTCAAGCGGGTACTGTCCAATCTGTAACGAAGAAACAGAAGCACTTATATATCCGTTTCTCAAAGGACTCAGAAGTTGAGGATTCTATTGCCAGTATTTTAATGATTGAGGGACTTCTTTTAACCGCAAAAGAGTTTGGCTTCACAGAAGTGACCTTTACCGAAACCAGAACAAACAAAATCGGCAAATATGACGTATCAGATGCAATTCCGGTACCGGCTGCTCCAAATCCGATTTTCTTAAACTAAAATGGGCCCTTTGAGGCTCTTTTTTAGTTGCTATTCATATAATAGAAATTTTCAAAAAAAAGTTGTACGTGTATAATAAAACAAGGTAACGATTGAAAGGATTTGAGATGAGTGAACGTGTTAACAATTAAAGGAGTTTCCATCGGGGAAGGAATGCCGAAAATCATCGTTCCGCTGATGGGAAAGACGGAAAAACAAATTCTGAATGAAGCAGAGGCAGTAAAATTACTGAATCCGGACATTGTTGAATGGAGAGTCGACGTATTTGAAAAAGCGAATGACAGAGAAGCGGTCACAAAGCTCATTTCTAAGCTTCGTAAATCTTTAGAAGACAAGCTATTTCTATTTACATTCAGAACCCACAAAGAGGGCGGGAGCATGGAGATGGACGAAAGCTCCTATCTTGCTTTGCTAGAATCGGCAATCCAAACAAAAGACATCGATCTGATAGACATCGAATTATTTTCAGGAGATGCAAATGTAAAAGCGTTAGTATCGCTGGCGGAAGAAAACAACGTCTATGTGGTGATGTCAAATCACGACTTTGAAAAAACACCTGTAAAAGATGAAATTCTTTCCAGACTTCGAAAAATGCAGGACTTAGGCGCGCATATTCCAAAAATGGCTGTCATGCCGAATGATACTGGAGATCTCCTAACACTGCTTGATGCGACGTATACAATGAAAACAAAATATGCAGACCGCCCCATTATTACAATGTCAATGGCTGCAACAGGGCTCATCAGCAGGCTGAGCGGTGAGGTTTTTGGATCGGCTTGTACTTTTGGAGCTGGAGAAGAGGCGTCCGCACCAGGTCAAATACCTGTTTCTGAGCTAAGGAGTGTCTTAGACATTTTGCATAAAAACACACGAGGATAGAACAATAAAAAAACTCAAGCTTTATAGCTTGAGTTTTTTTGATTAGGGCAGATCAATGAGCTTCACAGACACAATATCAGGGACATTTGTTAGTTCTTTCACAATTTTATCTTCCAGATGTCTGTCAAAGGAAAGCATCATGATGGCTTCTCCACCTTTTTCCTTACGGCCAACCTGCATAGTTGCAATGTTAATATCATTATCTCCGAGAATACGTCCTACTCGGCCGATGACACCTGTTGTATCTTGATGCTGGATATACACCAAGTGACCAGTCGGATAAAAATCAATATTAAATCCATTGATCTCGACAATTCGTTCTCCGAAATGAGGAATATACGTAGCCGTTACAGTAAAGGTGCTGCGGTCACCTGTCACTTTTACGCTGATGCAGTTATCGTATCCAGATTCAGAAGAGGAAATTTTTTCACTGAAGCTGATGCCGCGTTCTTTTGCGACACCCCCGGCATTGACCTCATTAACAGTAGAGTCTACGCGCGGTTTTAAAAAGCCTGACAGAAGGGCTTTTGTAATGAACGATGTTTCAAGTTTAGCAATTGTGCCTTCATATTGAATGGCAACATCCTGTACTGGTTCTTTCATGCACTGTGATACAAGGCTGCCAATTTTTCCTGCAATTTGATGGTAAGGCTTAATTTTAGCAAATTCATCTTTTGTCATGGCAGGCAGGTTGATAGCTGACATGACAGGCAGGCCTTTTGCGAACTGCAGAACTTCTTCTGACACTTGGGCGGCGACATTGAGCTGTGCTTCTTTCGTTGATGCTCCCAAGTGAGGAGTGGCAATGACTAACGGATGATCAACAAGTTTGTTGTCAACTGGCGGTTCAACTTCGAAAACGTCAAGAGCCGCTCCCGCAACATGCCCGTTTTCCAAAGCTTCGAGAAGTGCTGCTTCATCGATAATTCCGCCTCGCGCACAGTTAATTAAGCGAACGCCTTTTTTCGTTTTTGCAATCGTTTCTTTATTCAATAAGCCTTTTGTTTCTTTTGTTAAAGGCGTGTGAACGGTAATGATATCCGCACTTTCAAGCACTTCTTCAAATGTACGGCTGTTTACGCCGATTTTTTTCGCTCTTTCTTCCGTTAAGAAAGGATCAAAAACGTGCACTGTCATACCGAACGCTCTCGCACGCTGTGCAATTTCACTTCCGATTCGGCCTAATCCTACAATACCAAGCGTTTTTCCATAGAGCTCTGAACCCACATAAGCTGTGCGGTTCCACTCTCTGGATTTCACTGAGATATTAGCCTGCGGAATGTGTCTCATTAAAGAAGAGATCATTGCAAATGTATGCTCAGCTGTCGAAATGGTGTTGCCGTTCGGAGCATTGATCACGATTACCCCGTGTTTCGTAGCCTCATCAATATCGATATTATCGACACCGACACCGGCTCTTCCGACAATTTTTAAAGAAGTCATTTTGTTGAAAAGGTCTTCTGTTACTTTTGTCGCACTTCGCACCAAAAGAGCATCAAAAGTATGTAATTCATCTTCTGCATCTGCTACGTTTTTTTGAACGATTTCAATAAAGTCTGATTCAATAAGTGGCTGTAAACCGTCGTTGCTCATTTTGTCTGAGACCAATACTCGAAACATCGTTAGATTTCCTCCTAAATTGACAAACTAAATATCTGATAATTTAACATATTCTCAAAAGAGTGTCAACGTGTATTGACGCAGTAAAGGATAAAAGTAAAGCCTAATAAATCAATGATTTGACAGCTTGCAGGTAATATATATAATTTGAAGCAATTCTCTATACAGCCAACCAGTTATCGTTTATAATGTTATTAAATTTCATATGATCAATCTTCGGGGCAGGGTGAAATTCCCTACCGGCGGTGATGAGCCAATGGCTCTAAGCCCGCGAGCTGTCTTTACAGCAGGATTCGGTGAGATTCCGGAGCCGACAGTACAGTCTGGATGGGAGAAGATGGAGGTTCATAAGCGTTTTGAAATTGAATTTTTCAAACGTTTCTTTGCCTAGCCTAATTTTCGAAACCCCGCTTTTATATATGAAGCGGTTTTTTTATTGGCTGGAAAAGAACCTTTCCGTTTTCGAGTAAGATGTGATCGAAAAGGAGAGAATGAAGTGAAAGTAAAAAAATTAGTTGTGGTCAGCATGCTGAGCAGCATTGCATTTGTTTTGATGCTGTTAAATTTCCCGTTTCCGGGTCTTCCGGATTATTTAAAAATCGATTTTAGCGACGTTCCCGCTATTATTGCCATTCTGATTTACGGACCTTTGGCGGGTATTGCCGTAGAAGCGATAAAAAATGTTCTTCAGTATATCATTCAGGGAAGCATGGCCGGAGTTCCTGTAGGGCAAGTTGCGAATTTTATTGCAGGAACACTCTTTATATTACCGACTGCTTTCTTATTTAAAAAACTCAACTCAGCAAAGGGCTTGGCTGTCAGCCTGCTTTTGGGAACTGCAGCGATGACCATTTTAATGAGTATTTTAAATTATGTTCTGATTCTTCCGGCATACACGTGGTTTTTACATTCACCGGCATTATCCGACAGCGCGCTAAAAACAGCTGTCGTCGCAGGTATCCTGCCGTTTAACATGATAAAAGGTATTGTAATTACGGTTGTATTCTCACTAATTTTTATCAAGCTTAAGCCATGGATTGAGCAGCAGCGAAGTGCACATATCCATTAAATAAAAAAGCTCCCGTTCGGGAGCTTTTTTTAGTTACTTCTATTCAAATTTAAGCGGGTCGCCTTCAAATGGCTCATCCGCCACTTTGATGGAATCAGTAGGGCATCCTTCAAAAGCGTCAATCATATCTTCTTCCAGTACCTCAGGAACTTCGACAACACCTTTGTTTTCATCAAGCGTTACGAACGCGATGCCTTCATCATCGTAATCGTAAATGTCTGGTGCAGCAGCTCCGCAAGCGCCGCATGCAATACATGTATCTTTGTCTACGATTGTGTACTTTGCCATGAATAAAACCTCCCAGATTGTTCTTGGTGGAACAAATGGATCAATCTTTATATTTAATCAATTTAACACCTATTCCTCTTACTTATTGTAATGATGTTGCTGCCACATTTCAACAGAAAAATGATTGAGAATGCTTATCACATAAGGGGTTATCTACATAACATCCCCCTTAATGATGACTTTAAACGTCGATTTCTGTTTGAAATCTGTTAAAATAAAAAGAGCAAATCAACGATTTTTGTCAGGAAGAATGTAGGTGGATAGGTTGTCATTAAATTACTTCGATATTATGGTTCTCGATTGTCTTTGCAAAATAAACGGGGAACGGTCGGGAAGCGCTGTTTTTCACCTATTCAAAGGCAAGAGATCGTCACAGACCATTCAAGATGCCGGCTTATTTCAGACTGCAAAATACTTTGGAATGGCGGCAAAATGTTCGAGAAGCGATATTTCTGCGTCGCTTGACAAGCTTGAAAAGCATTCATATCTCGCGCCAATGTCTGAATCAGATACATACAAAGTGACAGCCAGCGGCGCAGCAGTTTTGAGACATGCCCTTAGCGAGCGGCCTTGGCCCGTTCATTGTCACGGCGCTCATTATCAGCAGGCTGCCGGCGTGCTTTGGAAAAGGCTTTCGCTGCTTGTGCAGGTCCTATCCCATAAACAGCAAGGGAGCAGGCAGTATATCCCTGTCACAAAGGATCATAAGACACTTCACTGGGTAAAGAAATACCTGTCCCGGCATACGGATCATATAGAGATGGCAAAAAGCCTTTTTGCCATGCTTGAGGCGCATTTGAAAAAGATTGAAAACAAAGCAGCGCAAATTTTTGTCTACTCCTTAACCTCGCACCATCGGATCGGTTATACGAGCAGGCAGCTTGCTGATACGCTGAAAGAAGACGAATGGTATGTCTATATCATGTTTTGGGCTTCGGTACATTATTTTATTCATTCTCTTCCGGAGTGTGAAGATGCTTTGTTAAAGGATCTCCTTTCTGATGTGCACTTAGATAATGCCCTGACAGAGTCGACGAGGAAAACATGGCAGATGGTCAAACAAGGGTTTCCGATACAGCGAATTGCTGAAATCAGAAAGCTGAAAACAGCGACGATTGAAGACCACATTGTCGAGATTTCTCTCTATGAGCCTGCGTTTATGATTAATGACTATGTATCAGCAGAAGACCAGCTTCAAATCGCAGAGTTTGCCAAACGGATGCGGACGAATAAAATCAAACAAATTCGCGACGGGCTGGAACAGCGGTTCAGCTACTTTCAAATCAGACTGGCATTGACAAAGCAGGTGCAGCAATATGACTAAATTACAGCAAACGTTATATCAGTTTTTTGGTTTTACTTCCTTTAAAAAAGGGCAGCAGGACATTATTGAAAGCATACTCAGCGGGAAGGATACCATTGCAATGCTCCCGACTGGGGGAGGGAAATCGCTTTGCTACCAGCTGCCTGGTTATATGCTTGACGGCATGGTATTAATCGTTTCTCCACTGCTTTCTTTAATGGAGGATCAGGTGCAGCAGCTGAAAGCCCGGGGGGAAAAGCGTGCTGCAGCTTTGAACAGCATGCTTAACAGGCAGGAAAGACAATTTGTTTTAGAACATATTCATCGATATAAATTTTTGTACTTGTCTCCTGAAGCTTTACAGTCTCCATATGTATTGGAAAAATTGAAAAGCGTCCCGATCAGCCTATTTGTTATTGACGAAGCGCATTGTATTTCTGAATGGGGACACGACTTCAGGCCTGATTATTCAAAGCTCGGACAGCTGAGAAAAAAACTTGGACACCCGCCCGTTCTGGCATTGACCGCCACGGCTACAAAGGAAACGCTGCAAGATGTCATGAACCTGCTGGAGCTGCAGCATGCTGTACGCCATCTCAACTCAGTCAACCGCCCAAACATCGCACTGAGGGTTGAAAATGCGGCGGATACTGCCGAAAAAATAGATAGGGTCATTCAGCTGGTTGAAAACCTGCAAGGTCCGGGAATTGTTTATTGTCCGACACGGAAATGGGCTGAGGAATTAGCGGGTGAAATTAAAAGCAAAACGAGCAGCAGAGCCGACTTTTACCATGGCGGTTTGGAGTCAGGGGACAGGATTTTAATTCAGCAGCAGTTTATTCATAACCAGCTTGATGTGATATGTTGTACGAATGCGTTTGGAATGGGTGTCGATAAACCTGATATCAGATATGTGATTCATTTTCACCTCCCGCAGACGGCAGAAGCTTTTATGCAGGAAATCGGCAGAGCGGGACGCGACGGAAAGCCGAGTGTCAGCATTTTGCTGCGGGCGCCAGGGGATTTTGAATTGCAGGAACAGATTATCCAGATGGAGAGTGTCACAGCTGAAGAAATCGCCGACGTGATCCGTGTGCTAGAGAAGACGGAGGAGCGGGATGAGAGAAGGCTGCGTGACGTATTACTTCAGTATGGCGTCGGAGAGACACAGGCCCGTATGATGATTCATCTCTTTATGCAGGGAAAAACATCAGTTGAACTGATGAAGAAAGAAATTTCATATCGCATGGAGCTGAAGCTGGAAAAAATGCACCGTGTATCATTTTTGCTTCAGCGTGACGGCTGTTTAAGGCAGGCACTGTTAACCTACTTTGATGAATCATACGAGCCTGATGACGGAAACCTCCCGTGCTGTTCACATTGCGGTTTTGATTTATCCTTGTATGAACAAAAAGGGGAACGGAGTAAAATGGCGCCATTAGACAGCTGGAGTTCGGAATTGCACCGGATATTCAGCTTGCAGACTGTAGGTGAGCTGAACTGAAACAGCAAAAAGATTATATTCAGCATATGACTGACCATGATATGCTGAAGCAGTTATATTTGACGCAGCTACTCATCATCTTTGCCGCTGCTGCAGCAGGACTGTTCTTTTTTGAGGATGTACGGGACGTATTAAAGCTCTGGGACATTCGCGATATGCGAATCATCTGGTATGGTGTTTCTATAGCTGTTATTGTTATTTTAGCCGATATGGCAGTAATGAAATGGTTTCCGTCTCATTTATATGATGACGGCGGAATCAATAAAAAAATATTCAGTAAGAGGTCAATCCCTCATATTATATTTTTAATGCTTCTGATTGCTTTCGCGGAAGAAATGTTATTCAGAGGAGTGCTGCAGACTCATATCGGTTTATGGACGGCCAGCCTTATATTTGCCGCTCTGCACTTTCGGTATTTGTCAAAATGGCTGTTATTTATTATGGTGACAGCAATCAGCTTTTTGCTCGGTCTGATGTATGAATGGACCGGCAACTTATTTGTTCCGATGACGGCGCATTTTATCATTGATGCCGTGTTTGCCTGTCAGATTCGTTTTGAACATGTGAGGAGGGATAAACATGACGAACATGTCGAGAGTAGAGAGAAGAAAAGCCCAGAATCTTTATGAAGATCAAAACGCCGCATTGGCGGACGATTATGTCGATGATGGAGAAAGCCTTCCGACAAGACAATCTGTAAAAAATCAAAGAGAACAGAAAAAAAAGCAAGGCAAAACAAAAACGCCATTATTCACAGTACTCGCAGTAATATTTGTATTTGTGCCGGTTATCGTTTTAGTCACCTTATTTTATCTAAAGAGCCACCCGGATAATCATGACGATTATGAAGATGTTTTTATTGACAGCAGCCAAAGCAAATATGAGGTTGTCCCGAAATCAGAGGATAAAAACGATACCGCAGACACTAAAGAAACCGCACTGCAGAAGGAGTCAAAACAAGAGCCTGAAGATTCCAAGCCAAAAGAGCCGGCAAAAACAGCTGCTGATAAGAAACAGACTGCTGTAGCGGAAAAAGAAGACTCGGCAAATAAGGAGGAAGCAACCGCCGCGGCTGCTTCCTCTTCCCAATCAACAGTACAACAGCAAGAACAGCCAGCTGAGCCAGTTCAAAATGTGCCGAATCGCGTTGTCAAGCACACCGTCCAAAAGAAAGAAACGCTATACCGCATTTCCATGAAGTATTATAAAAGCCGGACAGGAGAAGAAAAAATTCGAGCGTATAATCATCTGAATGGAAATGATGTTTACACCGGACAAGTTTTGGACATCCCTTTAATGGATGAATAGGGTATTATTTTTATTTTACGTTCATATATTGTAGCAATGAAAATGGACAAGGTGTGAAGCGTATGGAATCCTTATGGAATCAGCTGGATCAGTTTACAGACGCGCCGACCAAACAGATGCTCCAAGCGCTTGTAAAACGAAAACAAAAATTCGAAAATTATGCAGCACAATGCCGCAGATGGCGATGGGCTTCACTTATCTGCCTAGGCTTATTATGTGTTATGATCATGAGCAAAAGCCCGGAGCCTCAGCTTATACTTCAAGAAATACTCAGCCATACCTTTTATTTATTTTGGATGCTGGCAACCGCTTTTGCCTACTGCACTTCATATTATTTCAAGAAAAAGGAAGAAAAATCCGAGACCGATTTCCATAAACTGAGATGTGAAATTATTCAGAAAAGCACTGATCTCTGGCCGCAGCCCGATAAATGGAAGGCGAGAGAGTCTGTTTTTCATATGATGAAGCACAAATATGACATTAATCTATATTTTGAAAGTAAATAAAATGGGGCGTTTTCTCAAACGATAGAAACGTCTTTTTTTATTGTCCGTCTTATTGATAAGTTCTAAAAAGAATGGAGAGTTTTTTATGAAGCTATCAGTGAAAATTGCCGGTGTACTAACTGTTGCGGCAGTGGCAATGACGGCAAAAATGTATGCAACAGCAAAAGGCAATCATTTGAAGACACATACGTTTCCTTTATCAAAGATGAAGGGCAAGCCGCCTCTGACAATCTTTTTTATTTCAGACATTCACAAACGTCTCATCGATCAAGACCTTTTAGAAAAAGCGCGAAGCCATGCCCCCCACTTGGTTATAATCGGCGGTGATTTAGCTGAGGGCGGGGTGCCCAGTGCGAGAATCGAGGAAAACATCAAAAGGCTCGTACATTTCGGGGTCCCTATCGTGTTTGTGTGGGGGAATAATGATTATGAAGTCAGGCAGCATAAGCTGTATTCCATATTTAAAGCGCACGGCGTCATCACTCTGAGAAATGAGTCAGTCCCGTTTTCATACAATGGGCATACGATTGCGATTGCGGGGGTTGATGATATCAGGATGGAGATGGATCATTATGAGGAAGCCATCAAAGAACTTGATGAAAGCCAGCTGAATATTCTGGTTTGCCATAATCCGGAGATTCATGAACAAATCAATGAAGATGACGGTATTGATGTGATACTCAGCGGACATACCCATGGAGGCCAGATCAGGTTTGGAAAATTCGGCCCTTATGAACTGGGGAAAACAGGTATTGTTAAAAACGCAGCATATCTGATCAGCAACGGCTACGGCACGACAAAAGTGCCTCTTCGTTTAGGTGCTGAGCCTGAAACTCACATTGTGACTCTTTGCGGGCCAGAATAACTTCTAAAAAGCAAAAATCCGTATGGCAATAAAAACTGCATTGTGCTTGTCTTACTAGTGAACTCAGTGTAAACTGATAACAATTAAGAACCTATGACTCATCATCTCATATAATGTGTTATATGATTTGTGTGCAAGTAGAGGCAGGAGGGAACGTTATGCGGCTTGAGCGTCTGAATTATAATAAGATCAAAATCTTTTTAACCCTCGATGATTTGACAGACCGGGGATTGACAAAAGAAGACCTCTGGAAGGACTCATTTAAAGTCCACCAGTTATTTAAAGATATGATGAATGAAGCAAATACAGAGCTCGGCTTTGAAGCGAATGGACCGATTGCAGTGGAAGTGTATTCTCTCCAAGCACAAGGGATGGTCGTGATTGTAACAAAGAACCAAGACGCCGATTCAGAAGACGATGAGTATGATGATGATTACATCGAAATGCAAGTCAAGCTTGATGAAAGCGCGGACATCATATATCAATTCCATTCCTTTGAAGATATCATTCAGCTTTCAGAAAGCTTACAGCGAATCGGTATCACAGGGGGAACTGTCTACCACTATGACGGGCAGTACTTTTTAAGCCTTGAAGATCTAGGGTCACATACGGCTGAAGGGGTTGTGGCGGTTCTGGCTGAATACGGCAATCCGACAACTTTAACGATTTATCGCCTGCAAGAGTATGGTAAGCTCATTATGGACGGTAATGCCGTAGAAACGATACAAACTCATTTTTCATAAGAATGAAACGGGAAACTGCTGATTTCAGCAGTTTTTTTCGTTAAAAAACATGGAAAAACATAACGTTTATTCTATGCACAGATCATATGAAGGTGTATACTATTCTCTGAAAGGGAGCATGTGAGAAACAGAAGATTCTAGGAGGTTAACTCAAATGGCAGCCGATCGAAACACCGGTCATACAGAAGAGGACAAACTTGATGTATTAAAATCAACCCAAACCGTAATACATAAGGCTCTGGAAAAATTGGGATATCCCGAAGAGGTATACGAATTGTTAAAAGAGCCGATGAGATTATTAACGGTAAAAATACCTGTTCGTATGGACGACGGTTCAGTAAAGATTTTCACAGGATATCGTGCGCAGCACAATGACTCTGTCGGTCCAACGAAAGGCGGGATACGTTTTCACCCGAACGTAACAGAAAAAGAGGTGAAGGCGCTTTCAATTTGGATGAGTTTAAAATGCGGCATAATTGATCTTCCATATGGCGGTGGTAAAGGCGGAATTGTTTGTGATCCAAGGGATATGTCGTTTAGAGAGCTGGAGCGTCTGAGCAGAGGGTATGTCAGAGCGATCAGCCAAATTGTCGGCCCGACAAAAGACGTGCCGGCACCGGATGTATTTACAAACTCACAAATCATGGCTTGGATGATGGATGAGTATTCAAGAATTGATGAATTTAATTCGCCTGGATTTATTACAGGCAAACCGCTTGTGCTTGGCGGATCTCACGGGAGAGAATCTGCGACAGCAAAAGGTGTTACCATCTGTATTAAAGAAGCGGCTAAGAAGAGAGGCATCGATATTAAAGGTGCCCGTGTCGTTGTCCAAGGCTTCGGAAACGCGGGAAGCTATTTGGCAAAATTTATGCATGATGCAGGGGCAAAAGTTGTCGGCATCTCAGATGCGTATGGCGGACTTTATGATCCGGAAGGCCTTGATATCGATTATTTACTCGACCGACGCGACAGCTTCGGTACCGTAACAAAGCTTTTCAACGATACCATTACCAACCAAGAGCTGCTGGAGCTGGATTGTGATATTCTCGTTCCTGCTGCGATTGAAAATCAAATTACAGAAGAAAATGCCCATAATATCCGGGCTAAAATTGTCGTTGAAGCAGCGAATGGGCCAACAACGCTTGAAGGAACAAAGATTCTTTCAGACCGGGACATTCTGCTTGTACCAGACGTGCTGGCAAGTGCCGGTGGCGTAACAGTTTCTTATTTTGAATGGGTTCAGAATAACCAAGGCTTCTACTGGAGTGAAGAAGAGGTAGAAGAAAAATTAGAAAAAATGATGGTCAAATCATTTAACAATATTTATGAAATGGCTAACAACCGAAGAATTGACATGAGGCTCGCTGCATATATGGTCGGCGTTCGCAAAATGGCTGAAGCTTCGCGTTTTAGAGGCTGGATATAAGTTGATGATTTGCATAAAAATAAAAAATCTCCTATGATAAAATAGGAGATTTTTTTATTCGGAAATAGAAAATATGAAGTGAAATGCCAATCGCAGGAGTTGACAGAAATGATTCAAGAAAAAGCAATTATTATAGGCGGAGGACCTTGTGGACTATCTGCTGCCATTCACCTAAAACAAATTGGCATTGATGCCCTCGTCATTGAAAAAGGCAATGTCGTTAACAGTATTTACAATTATCCGACGCATCAAACCTTTTTCAGCTCAAGTGAAAAGCTCGAAATCGGAGATGTCGCATTTATTACAGAGAACAGGAAGCCTGTCAGAATCCAGGCTTTATCGTATTACCGTGAAGTCGTTAAACGGAAAAACATCCGTGTTAATGCGTTTGAAATGGTGCATAAAGTGACGAAAACGCAAAAAAACACATTCGTTATTGAGACGTCAAAAGAGACCTACACGACGCCATATTGTATCATCGCCACAGGCTATTATGATCATCCAAACTATATGAATATACCCGGTGAGGATTTGCCGAAAGTATTTCATTATTTTAAAGAAGGCCACCCGTATTTTGATAAAGATGTTGTTGTTATCGGCGGGAAAAATTCAAGCGTGGACGCCGCCCTTGAACTCGTGAAATCTGGGGCGCGTGTCACAGTTTTATATAGGGGCAATGAGTATTCTCCAAGCATTAAGCCGTGGATTCTGCCGGAATTTGAAGCTCTCGTCAGAAACGGTACAATCCGTATGGAATTTGGCGCTTGTGTCGAAAAAATCACCGAGGATGAAGTTGTGTTTCGCTCCGGAGAGAAAGAACTCATTACCATTAAAAATGATTTTGTATTTGCCATGACAGGCTATCATCCTGATCATCAATTTCTAGAAAAAATTGGTGTTGAAATTGATAAAGAAACAGGGCGTCCATATTTCAACGAAGAAACGATGGAAACGAACGTTGAAGGTGTCTTTATTGCCGGTGTTATTGCTGCGGGAAACAATGCAAATGAAATATTTATTGAAAACGGCAGGTTTCACGGGGGGCATATCGCAGCGGAAATCGCCAAAAGAGAAAACCATTAAAGATGAGGAGCATATGATGCATTCGTATGCTCTTTTTGTTTTTTTAAGTGCAGACAGATGTAAAATTTTAAACAACATGGTAGGATAGACGTAGGAATATAAAGGAAAGAGGTTGCCTGATGTTTGCAATCATCTCTGCAGGAATTGCCCCCGGCATAGCGTTATTAAGTTATTTTTATTTAAAAGATCAGTATGATAATGAACCTGTACATATGGTGCTACGGTCGTTTTTTCTCGGGGTTGTTCTTGTATTTCCCATCATGTTTATCCAGTATGTACTTGAAAAAGAGAATGTAGGAGGCGGAAGCTTTTTCGTTTCTTTTTTATCTTCGGGGTTTTTGGAGGAATCATTAAAATGGTTTATACTGATGATCAGTGTCTACCCGCACGCCCACTTTGATGAGCATTATGACGGGATTGTGTACGGTGCAAGTGTATCACTCGGTTTTGCAACCCTCGAAAATATTCTTTATTTAATTGGCCACGGCGTGGAGCATGCGTTTGTCAGGGCGCTGCTGCCTGTTTCATGCCATGCCTTGATTGGCGTTATAATGGGATTTTACCTTGGAAAAGCCCGTTTTTCCGCTGATAAGGCGCGTGTAAAGTGGCTTACTCTTTCTTTAGTTGTCCCATCCCTTTTGCATGGATCATATGATTTTATCCTAACAGCGCTTAGCAATTGGATTTATTATATGCTTCCATTTATGGTATTTTTATGGTGGTTTGGTTTGCGTAAAGCGAAAAAAGCCCGTTCCGTTAATATGATGCAAGTATAGAAGCCGCACAGCAACCGTGCGGCTTTTTTGTGTGCAGTTTTTATGTTCTGAGGGATAACAAGGAAAGAGTGTATAAAAATAACCTCGTTACAGAAAATACGATTACACTTAAAAATTTGCAGTAGGAGGCTTGAAAAGATGAAGTCCAAAGGATCGATTATGGCATGTCTCATCCTTTTTTCCTTTACAATAACGACGTTTTTCAATACTGAAACCATCTCTGCCTTTTCGAATCAGGTCATTCAAAGAGGGGCAACCGGGGACGATGTGGTCGAACTTCAGGCGCGTCTTCAATACAACGGATATTATAACGGAAAAATTGACGGGGTTTATGGATGGGGGACGTACTGGGCAGTTCGAAATTTTCAGGATCAATTCGGGTTAAAAGAGGTTGACGGCCTTGTAGGAGCTAAAACAAAGCAAACCTTAATATGTAAATCAAAATACTATCGTGAATATGTCATGGAACAGCTCAATAAAGGGAATACATTCACGCATTACGGAAAAATTCCGCTAAAGTATCAGACGAAACCATCAAAAGCAGCAACACAAAAGGCAAGACAACAAGCAGAAGCACGGCAGAAACAGCCTGCGGAAAAAACAACGCAGCAGCCTAAAGCGAATGCGAATAAACAGCAAAACAATACACCAGCAAAAGCAAGAAAACAGGATGCGGTAGCAGCGAACATGCCTGGCGGATTTTCCAACAACGATATCAGGCTGCTTGCTCAAGCGGTTTATGGCGAAGCCCGGGGCGAGCCGTACGAGGGGCAGGTTGCTATTGCAGCAGTCATTTTAAACCGTTTGAACAGCCCGTTATTTCCAAATTCAGTAGCGGGGGTTATTTTTGAGCCGCTTGCCTTCACAGCAGTAGCCGACGGACAAATTTACATGCAGCCGAATGAAACGGCCCGAGAAGCAGTGCTGGATGCCATCAATGGCTGGGACCCATCAGAGGAAGCACTTTACTACTTTAACCCGGATACGGCTACAAGTCCGTGGATTTGGGGGCGTCCACAGATTAAAAGAATCGGTAAACACATTTTCTGTGAGTAGCAGATATGAGAAAGCATAAAAAGAGGTGTGATAAATGATCAGAGGAATTTTAATCGCCGTGCTTGGTATTGCAATAGTCGGTACAGGCTACTGGGGATACAAAGAACACCAGGAAAAAGACGCAGTTCTTCTTCATGCTGAAAATAACTATCAGCGGGCGTTTCATGAGCTTACCTATCAGATGGATCAGCTTCATGATAAAATCGGAACAACACTTGCCATGAACAGCCAAAAATCATTGTCGCCTGCATTGATCGATGTGTGGAGGATTACTTCAGAAGCTCATAACAGTGTCAGTCAGCTGCCGCTTACATTAATGCCGTTTAATAAAACTGAAGAGCTATTATCAAAGATCGGCGATTTCAGCTATAAAACGTCAGTCAGAGATTTGGACCAAAAGCCGCTTGATAAAAACGAGTATACATCACTAAATAAGCTATATCAGCAGTCCGAAGATATACAAAATGAATTGCGTCATGTTCAGCACCTTGTCATGAGCAAAAACCTTCGCTGGATGGACGTAGAAATGGCCCTGGCTTCTGACGAAAAACAAAGTGATAATACGATTATCAACAGCTTTAAAACAGTCGAAAAAAATGTTGGTGCATTCTCCACTGGCACTGATCTTGGTCCGAGTTTCACCAGCACGAAAAAAGAAGAGAAAGGCTTCAGCCATCTGAAGGGAAAACAAATTTCCGAACAGGAAGCAAAACAAATTGCTGAGCGCTTTGCCCCAGATGACAATTATTCAATTAAAGTGGTAAAGAGCGGAAAAAAAACAAATCGCGATGTATATAGCATCAGCATGAAAGATCCAGACCATAAAGCAGTGATTTATATGGATATTACGAAGAAGGGCGGGCATCCGGTATACTTGATCCAAAACAGAGAAGTGAAAGATCAGAAAATCAGTTTAAATGACGGATCGAACCGAGCGCTTGCATTTTTAAAGAAAAACGGATTTGAAACAGATGATTTGGAAATTGATGAAAGTGCCCAATATGATAAAATCGGTGTATTTTCATATGTTCCTGTTGAAAATAAAGTCCGGATGTACCCCGAGGCAATTCGTATGAAAGTGGCCTTGGATGACGGTGAGGTTGTCGGCTTTTCAGCAAGAGACTTCCTCACATCTCACAGAAAAAGAACCATACCTAAGCCTGCAATTACTGAAGCAGAGGCAAAGTCTAAATTAAATAAAAATGTACAAGTGAGAGAAACAAGGCTCGCTTTGATTACAAATGAACTAGGTCAAGAAGTGTTATGCTACGAAATGCTTGGGACAATTGAAAATGACACATTCAGAATGTATATCAATGCCAAAGACGGATCGGAAGAAAAGGTTGAAAAACTAAAAAATGCAGAACCTATATATAAAGACCTATAAAAAACAGGAGGGAAGGACTAAATGTCTTTTCCTTTTTTTCATTACGTGCTTTAATAAAAACGTGAGTATATTGAATGCGAAAGAGTGAAGTCAATGATAGAGATTGGAGAAAATGTACTTTTAGAATATATAGAAGAAAATGAATTGAAAAAGGCAAAAAGCAAGGCGGTCAGCATCGAAAACAATGAACTTTTGATCGCGTATCCTGTTGATGTAGTTACAGGGCGAACTGTGATTTTACATAACGATATGGAAGTAACGGTAGAGTTTGTGGGAAAAGACGAAGTTCCTTATCGCTTTATAAGCCGTATAAAAGGTAAAGTGAAGGACAAACTTCAAATGATCTGTCTTGAAATGCCTCCCCGTGAAAAAATGAAAAGAATCCAGCGCCGCCAATATGTAAGAACTGATGCGGTATTAGATGTGCAAATTCAGCCGGGAAATGAGGAAGAGATCCGCACACTATCCTATAACATCAGTGCAGGCGGCATCGCCGTGGTTTTAGATGAAGGCCTTTCTTTTCAATCGGGGGAATCATTGCGTCTGATCATTCGTCTTCCTGAAGAGGAGCACACACGTCAAATAGAAACAGAAGCAGTTGTCAGACGAATCTTTAATGACCCCAAGTCAGGAAAACGCAAAATGACTTTAGAGTATTCAGAAATTGCAGCAGGTGACCAGCAGGCTTTGCTTCAATACTGCATCAGGCGCCAGTTAAATAAGAGAAGAAAGGCCCGAATGGAATAAACATCGGCAAACACTTCCATACTATTTGTAATGGAGGTGCTCCAATGAAAACATTTGAACGGCTGCTGATCAAAATATTGTTCATTCAGGCCATCATTTTACTTGGTGTCCAATTTCTTTTTCACTATCAGCATATTGAACCATACGTATCAAAAGTGATTCAATATGAAGGGGTGGATAAAATGGAGGAAAACAATAGGATTGAAACCTTCAAACATTAATTATTCATCAATTTTTCACCCTTTTTCATAAAGTTCGTGATACAATCCATAGAGGAGAAAAGAGCAAGGAGAGGAATTATGGAAAAGAAATTATCGATTGCAATTGACGGCCCGGCAGCTGCAGGGAAAAGCACCGTTGCCAAAATTGTGGCTGAGAAAAAATCGTACATATATATTGATACAGGAGCAATGTATCGGGCGATAACGTACGCGGCTTTACAGGAAAACGTTGAGCTGACAAATGAAGAAAAACTGGCTGAGCTGCTAAAGCGGACAGACATTGAGCTGATTACAACAAAAGATGGACAAAAAGTGCTTGTAAACGGCACCGATGTAACTGAGGCGATCAGAACAGATGAAGTCAGCAACCAAGTTTCAATTGCGGCCAAGCACAGAAGTGTCAGAGAAGAAATGGTGAAACGCCAGCAGCAGCTTGGGGAAAAAGGCGGCGTCGTCATGGATGGTCGTGACATCGGGACGCATGTGCTGCCAAATGCAGAAGTAAAAATCTTTCTTTTGGCATCTGTTGAAGAGAGAGCGAAACGCCGTTATGAAGAAAATGTGAAAAAAGGCTTTGATGTCAACTACGAAACATTAATTGAGGAAATTGCAAGAAGAGACAAGCTTGATTCAGAGCGCGAAGTATCTCCGCTGCGTAAAGCAGAAGACGCTATTGAAATCGACACGACATCGCTTTCCATTCAAGAGGTAGCTGATAAAATCCTCGAGGCTGTGGAGCAAAAGTCCCGCTGAGGATGGCAAATGCCACTTTTTTTGAATTTTTCAACGAAGATAGAATGTTATTGCTTGACAAACCTGTCCTTTTATTAGAAGTTAATACTAATAAAACTTTTTATTGATCATTCAAAAAACTTTTTTGGATGATTCTTTAATACATATTCGGCTAAAAGCGGGCATGTTATATGTTCAGCTTTCAAACCGTTTTAATTAAGCTGTGTAGGTTTGGACCAAGGAGGTTATTCAAATGACAGAGGAAATGAATCAAATTGATGTTCAAGTGCCAGAGGTTGGAGATGTAGTTAAAGGGATTGTGACAAAGGTAGAAGACAAACATGTAGATGTAGAAATTATCAATGTCAAACAATCCGGTATTATTCCAATCAGTGAATTATCAAGTCTTCATGTAGAGAAAGCATCGGATGTTGTTAAAGTAGACGACGAGCTTGACCTGAAAGTAACAAAAGTGGAAGACGATGCTTTGATTTTATCTAAACGTGCTGTTGATGCAGACCGCGCTTGGGAAGACCTTGAGAAAAAATTTGAAACAAAAGAAGTGTTTGAAGCTGAAGTGAAAGATGTCGTGAAAGGCGGCCTTGTCGTTGATATCGGCGTTCGCGGTTTTATTCCGGCATCACTTGTTGAAGCACATTTCGTTGAAGACTTCACTGACTATAAAGGAAAAACACTGTCACTGCTCGTTGTAGAGCTTGACCGTGATAAAAACCGCGTGATCCTTTCACACCGTGCTGTTGTTGAAAGTGAACAAGCGAATAAAAAACAAGAACTTCTTCAGTCTCTTGAAGTTGGAAGTGTACTTGATGGCAAAGTACAGCGCCTGACTGATTTTGGCGCGTTTGTTGATATCGGCGGCATCGATGGACTTGTACACATTTCACAGCTTTCCCACTCTCATGTAGAGAAGCCGTCTGACGTTGTTGAAGAGGGACAAGAAGTAAAAGTGAAAGTGCTATCGGTTGACCGTGATAATGAACGTATTTCTTTATCAATCAAAGATACACTGCCTGGACCTTGGAGCCAAATCGGCGAAAAAGTGAAGCCTGGCGATGTGCTTGAAGGAACCGTACAGCGTCTTGTAAGCTTCGGTGCCTTTGTTGAAATCCTTCCAGGTGTTGAAGGTCTCGTTCATATTTCTCAAATTTCCAATAAACACATCGGCACGCCGCATGAAGTTCTTGAAGAAGGACAGACTGTAAAAGTGAAGGTTCTTGATGTGAATGAAAATGAGGAGCGCATTTCATTAAGCATGCGTGAACTTGAAGAAACGCCTAAAGCTGATCAGGAAGATTACCGTCAATATCAAGCGAAGGAAGAAACAAGCACTGGCTTCCAGCTTGGAGATTTGATCGGAGATAAGCTGAATAAACTAAAATAATTGGTGATAAACGTGACTCGAGCAGAACGGAAAAGACAACACATCAATCATGCCCTGTCCACCGGCCAAAAGCGGGAAACAGGTCTTGATGATATTACGTTTGTTCACGTCAGTCTGCCCGATCTTGCATTAGAACAAGTAGATATTTCCACAAAAATCGGCGAACTTTCAAGCAGTTCGCCGATTTTTATCAATGCAATGACTGGCGGCGGCGGAAAACTTACATATGAGATTAATAAATCGCTTGCGCGAGCGGCTTCTCAGGCTGGAATTCCCCTTGCTGTGGGATCGCAAATGTCAGCATTAAAAGATCCATCAGAGCGTCTTTCCTATGAAATCGTTCGGAAGGAAAACCCAAACGGGCTGATTTTTGCCAACCTGGGAAGCGAGGCAACGGCTGCTCAGGCAAAGGAAGCCGTTGAGATGATTGGAGCAAATGCGCTGCAGATCCACCTCAATGTGATTCAGGAAATTGTGATGCCTGAAGGAGACAGAAGCTTTGGCGGCGCACTGGAACGTATTGAACAAATTTGCAGTCATGTCAGTGTACCAGTCATTGTGAAAGAAGTCGGATTCGGTATGAGCAAAGAATCAGCAGGAAAGCTGTATGAAGCTGGTGCTGCAGCTGTTGACATTGGCGGTTACGGGGGAACAAATTTCTCGAAAATCGAAAATCTCCGAAGACAGCGGCAAATCTCCTTTTTTAACTCGTGGGGCATTTCGACAGCTGCAAGTTTGGCGGAAATCCGCTCCGAGTTTCCTGCAAGCACCATGATCGCCTCTGGCGGTCTGCAAGATGCACTTGACGTGGCAAAGGCCATTGCGCTTGGGGCCTCTTGCACCGGAATGGCAGGGCATTTTTTAAAAACGCTGACTGACAGCGGTGAGGAAGGACTGCTTGAGGAGATTCAGCTGATCCTTGAGGAATTAAAGATGATTATGACCGTGCTGGGCGCCAGAACGATTGACGATTTACAAAAGGCGCCCCTTGTGATCAAAGGTGAAACCCATCATTGGCTCACAGAGAGAGGGGTCAATACATCAAGCTATAGTGTGCGATAAATGATAAAAGCCCAAAACCATATGTGGTTTGGGCTTTTTGTGTTATGATTTTCGCTTTTTGATTCTTCCGTTTTGTTCAAGGCTTGTCGCTCCGTCATAGTGAATGGACTGGTCGCGGTCTGATTCGACTCTGCCTGAAGCTTTGAGTTTTTTCTCTTGTCTGTCTTTTCCCATGATCATACTCCTTAATGTGAGATCGATTGTTTAAAAAATGTGCTTGAACTCCATACTGGGAATATGGAGGAAGTAAAATGGAACAATTTTATTACTATTGGTCAATGTGGTTTCTGTGGGTTTTGACAACATTTATTTTTGAAAAGACGAAAAGACGAATTGCCGTCTCTGTCTTTATTTTAACTAATATTATTCTAAGCATACATGACATCGCTTTATATTTTTCCCTGAATGCTGCATATATGATGTTTTTCGTTTGCGGATGTGTCTATGCCGGGTATTTGGGAATGTATCGTTTTCGTTACATTATGGTCTATTTGACGCTTGTTGCCGCGTATGCGTTTGTTTATCTTTTTGCATTATATGACCCGGTTTGGTTCATCATAAAACCTGAGTGGGCTGCTGTTATATTAATAGTGCTTTTAACAGCTTCTGTTGAAAGGAATTTTGAGAAGCAGCTTGTCTTATTTGTCCTAGGGATGTGCCAAGGCGAACTGGTGTATTCATTTGTGATCCAGAAGTTGGCCGGGGCTATGGCTGTCGGCGGCTTTCAATGGCTGAATGCGTGTTCTGCGGGGATGATATTGCTGTTTGGCATATCTAAATACGAACACCTCGCAAGCCAGATTGGTCAGAAAAGCAAAAGATCAAACAAAGGAGCTACCAAAATTTCATGAGTGATTACATCTATCCGATTATTGCTGGGGTCATTGCCGGAATTGCGACAAGGCTTTATATGCTGAAAACGGATTACCGCCAGTATCCGACCTATGTTCATGGGAAAGTGATTCACATCGCGCTGGGGTTGATAGCGGCTGGTTTAGGTGCAATTATTATGCCGGCGCTTTTGCAGGAGGAATTTACGGCCATCACATTTTTAACATTGGCAGCGACGCAATTTAGAGATGTCCGAAACATGGAGCGGAACACATTGACGCAAATGGATTCGTATGAACTTGTCTCAAGGGGAAGCACATATATTGAGGGGATTGCCATTGCGTTTGAAAGCAGAAATTATATTGTGATCTTTACAGCGCTTTTGACAACCTCTGCGTATGTGTTTTTATCCATCTGGGCTGCTGTCATAGCGGCTGTCGTTTGTTTTTTACTGGCCATGAAATTTATGTCGGGCAGTGTGTTGAAGGATATTGTAGACATCGAGTACATAAAGCCGCGCTTTGACGGTCCGGGACTGTTTGTTGATAATATTTATATGATGAATATCGGGCTTCCAGAGAAACAGGAACTGATTTTAAAGCATGGCATGGGCTTTATTTTAACGCCAAAAAACTTTAATTCAGCAGCAACGATAGCAAATTTAGGGCAGCGTCAGGCCATTTTATTTGATGTTTCCAATGTGCTCGGGGTTTATCGGGATTCAGGAGAGCCATCTTTGACACCAATTGCAAAACGGGATTTAAATGATGGGAGAGTGGCGGTATTTGTTCTCCCGCAAATTCACCATCCCGAAACGGCTGTTCAAATTATTAGCAATGTTCCAACCCTGGAAAATGCGATTAGAATGCCGACTGAATTTATCAAGAATCAGGATAAGGTGATAGGATGAGTGAATCTCTTACGAAAGTGATTTTGTCTGTAATCACGACAAATCCAAACCGGGCTGCAGGGGGAGCACCTGTCTTTTTTTGCAATGACCAAAAGGAGATGGAGCTTTTCGCTAAAAATCTTGAGGCGATCCTTGATGGAATAGCTCACAGAATCGGAGATGACGTGTATTTGATCGTGAAACATTTTTAAGAATAGTTGTGATCCCAGTAAAAACTGATATAATAAATGAGTTAAGCCCTTCCTCTGAAGGGTTTCTTTTCATAAAAGTGAATGAAATGATTTTAATAACCGGTTGAAAATTTATGTAAAAATGAAAGCGGCTGGATTGAAAGGAAGGGTACTATGGGTAAACCTGTCGTAGCCATTGTCGGGAGACCAAATGTAGGAAAATCCACAATCTTTAACCGGATTGCGGGAGAAAGAATTTCAATAGTAGAAGATACCCCTGGCGTGACAAGGGATCGGATATACAGCTCGGCTGAATGGCTGAATTATGATTTTAATTTGATTGATACGGGCGGTATTGATATCGGTGATGAGCCGTTCTTAGCGCAGATTCGCCAGCAGGCTGAAATCGCCATGGATGAAGCGGACGTGATTATTTTTATGGTGAACGGCCGTGAAGGCGTGACAGCTGCTGATGAAGAAGTGGCGAAAATTTTGTACCGCACAAAAAAGCCTGTTGTTTTAGCGGTTAATAAACTGGATAACACAGAAATGAGAGCGAATATGTATGATTTTTATTCGCTAGGCTTTGGCGAGCCATATCCAATTTCGGGAACACACGGACTCGGACTGGGTGATTTACTGGATGCCGTTGCAGAGCATTTTAAAAACATTCCAGAAACGAAATACAATGAGGAAGTTGTTCAATTCTGTCTGATCGGACGTCCGAATGTCGGAAAGTCTTCACTTGTGAACGCAATGCTCGGCGAAGAACGCGTTATTGTCAGCAACGTGGCTGGAACGACAAGAGATGCTGTTGATACGTCATTTACTTACAACCAGCAGGAGTTTGTCATTGTCGATACTGCAGGTATGCGAAAAAAAGGGAAAGTCTATGAAACGACTGAGAAGTATAGTGTACTGAGGGCGCTGAAAGCGATTGACCGCTCAGAAGTCGTGGCAGTTGTGCTGGATGGCGAAGAAGGCATTATTGAACAGGACAAGCGTATCGCCGGTTATGCACACGAAGCGGGCAAGGCCGTCGTAATCGTCGTAAACAAATGGGATGCTGTTGACAAAGATGAGAGCACAATGAAAGAATTTGAAGAAAATATTCGCGATCATTTTCAATTTCTGGATTATGCGCCAATCCTATTTATGTCTGCCTTAACGAAAAAACGGATCCATACGCTGATGCCTGCGATTATTAAAGCAAGTGAAAATCATTCACTTCGAGTTCAAACAAACGTCTTAAATGATGTCATCATGGACGCTGTGGCAATGAATCCGACACCGACTCATAACGGTTCTCGTTTGAAGATTTACTATGCGACTCAAGTGTCGGTAAAGCCGCCAAGCTTCGTTGTGTTTGTAAACGATCCGGAATTGATGCATTTTTCATACGAACGGTTTTTAGAAAACCGAATCAGAGACGCGTTCGGTTTTGAGGGGACACCAATCAAAATATTTGCAAGAGCTAGAAAATAAAAAGGTGTGAAGCAAATATGAAAAAAGTCACAATGCTCGGAGCGGGGAGCTGGGGAACAGCACTGGCTTTAGTGTTAGCTGATAATCATCATGATGTAACCATGTGGGGGCACCGTGCAGATCTGATCCATCAAATCAATGATCAGCATGAAAATAAAGATTATTTGCCGAACGTCAAGCTTCCAGAATCAATAGAGGCAACAACGGATATGAAGACAGCTGTTTCAGACGCGGATTTCATTATCGTTGCTGTTCCAACAAAAGCAATTCGGGAAGTGCTGAGACAGGCTGTCCCTTTTATAACGAAAAAGGCGGTCTTTGTTCATGTCAGCAAAGGTATTGAGCCGGATTCACTTCTGCGCATTTCTGAAATTATGGAAATTGAGCTCCCGAGTGATGTCAGAAAAGATATTGTTGTCCTTTCCGGCCCGAGTCATGCGGAAGAAGTAGGGCTGCGGCACCCCACAACTGTTACTGCATCTTCAAAGAGCATGAGGGCAGCAGAAGAGGTGCAGGATCTATTTATTAATCACAATTTTCGGGTATACACAAATCCTGACATTATCGGAGTTGAAATCGGAGGGGCTTTAAAAAATATTATTGCCCTTGCTGCAGGAATTACAGATGGTTTAGGGTACGGCGACAATGCCAAAGCTGCTTTGATTACACGCGGACTTGCCGAAATCGCGAGACTCGGAACGAAAATGGGCGGAAATCCCTTGACGTTCTCTGGATTGACAGGAGTAGGCGATCTGATTGTGACGTGCACAAGTGTTCATTCCAGAAACTGGCGTGCGGGCAATTTGCTCGGAAAAGGGTACAAGCTTGAAGATGTTCTTGAAGAGATGGGAATGGTAGTCGAAGGCGTCCGCACGACGAAAGCGGCTTACCAGCTTTCGAAGAAATATGATGTTAAAATGCCGATTACAGAAGCTCTCCATCAGGTCCTATTCAACGGACAAAAAGTGGAAACCGCTGTTGAATCTTTAATGGCGAGAGGGAAAACCCACGAGATGGAGGATTTGGTAAATACGTTTGAAAATCAAGTGAAGTAAAAGTGTCAATCAAATGGTGAATCGCATATCTTAATTGAACGAAAGCCCGAAAAACAGAAGAACACCCAAGTCTTGGGATCTCCTGAAACATTTTGCCGATTTAGGCAATAGAGGATGCATCTGTATGCCAAGTCGCATACTATAGCATCGAAGTCCAAGAGAGTGTTTCTTAAACGTGCAGGTGAATATAGTCAAGTTGACTGAAGCGAAGGTCCCCCTCTTTGCTTCAGTTTTTTTGTTCTATCAAAGGATGGAAAATCTGGTTGATCTTTTCTGGCGCTGTATATTAAAATATAATATAACGCTTACATCATACATATCGGGGAGGCGCACGTCATTGAATCTGGCATTGATGAAAATGTGGTTTGCACTAGGGTCCATGGGTCTGATGTTTCTGGCTGTAGCTTCCATCTATTTAAGCCGCTTTAAGTGCCAAAACCGTTTTTTGAAGATTGCGATTTCATCATTCGCATACATGTGTATGCTCATATCTGGAATTATTGTGTTTGTCGTGGTTTTTAGCGGCCCTGTCAATGAATAAAGCTGTAAAAGGAAGTGCTGTATGGGTAAACTGAAGTGCGCAATCATTTTTGTGGCAGTCGTGTTTTTATCCGGATGTTTATATCCAAATGAACGGAAAAGCAGTGTGCATGCCATTCCTTATCAAGACCAGCTAAAGCAGGTTCAATCTGCTGTTGATGAATTTCAAAAGGCAAATGGAGGGCTGCTTCCCATTCAAACAAAAGATATGTCGACACCGCTATATCAAAAATATCCGATAGACTTTAACCGGTTAGCGCCAAGATACATAGCTGAACCTCCAAGTACGGCATTTGAAAGCGGGGGAGACTATCAATACGTGCTTGTTGACGTAGAGAACGATCCGACTGTTAAATTAATTGATCTAAAGATGGCAGAAAAAATTCGCGATGTGAAATTGCGCATCCAAATGTATCGTCAGGAGCATCAATATCCGCCTTACAAGGATGTGCTATCTCGTGATTTATTTACACTCGATGAGAAGAAGCTTGGGGATGGCAGCTCTCTTACAGTGACAAGCCCAATCTCAGGGAATTCGTTGCCGCTTATGATTGACGGAGACGGAGAAATATATGCCGATTACCGGACTGAGCTGGCTTCTTGCCTCAAAAAAAGCAAAAAAACGTTTAAACCCGGGACTGAAATCCAGGATATGATTTGGCAGGAAACCCCCTTTGTCCCCGCGTTTTCTGTAAAATATACGGTAAATGACAAACAGGAACCTGTTTTTTTAGAAAATGATTTGAAAAAGGAATGAACCTTTCTCCCTTGCATACAAATAGGGAGAAAGGTTTTTTTATATTAATAGATTGAGGATGAGAAATTTTCTAAAGATGTCATATTCAAATAGGACAACGTCATACACATATAGTGTCCTGTGTTTGATTGAAAGAGCTTAATAAAATTGAAAAGGATAGGAAGTCCGGGAGGGGATCACTTGGAAAAGGTCGATATTTTCAAGGATATCGCTGAACGAACAGGAGGCGATATATACTTAGGAGTCGTAGGTGCTGTCCGTACAGGAAAATCCACGTTCATTAAAAAATTTATGGAGCTTGTGGTGCTCCCGAATATCAGTAACGAAGCAGACCGGGCCCGAGCGCAGGATGAACTGCCGCAGAGCGCAGCCGGCAAAACCATTATGACTACAGAGCCTAAATTTGTTCCGAATCAGGCGATGTCTGTTCATGTGTCAGACGGACTCGATGTGAATATAAGATTAGTAGATTGTGTAGGTTACACAGTGCCCGGCGCTAAAGGATATGAAGATGAAAACGGGCCGCGGATGATCAATACGCCTTGGTACGAAGAACCGATCCCATTTCATGAGGCTGCTGAAATCGGCACACGAAAAGTCATTCAAGAACACTCGACCATCGGAGTTGTCATTACGACAGACGGCACCATTGGAGATATCGCCAGAAGTGACTATATAGAGGCTGAAGAAAGAGTCATTGAAGAGCTGAAAGAGGTTGGCAAACCTTTTATTATGGTCATCAACTCAGTCAGGCCGTATCACCCGGAAACGGAAGCCATGCGTCAGGATTTAAGCGAAAAATATGATATCCCGGTATTGGCAATGAGTGTAGAGAGCATGCGGGAATCAGATGTGCTGAGTGTGCTCAGAGAGGCCCTCTACGAGTTTCCGGTGCTAGAAGTGAATGTCAATCTCCCAAGCTGGGTAATGGTGCTGAAAGAAAACCATTGGCTGCGTGAAAGCTATCAGGAGTCCGTGAAGGAAACGGTTAAGGATATTAAACGGCTCCGGGACGTAGACAGGGTTGTCGGCCAATTCAGCGAGTTTGAATTCATTGAAAGTGCCGGATTAGCCGGAATTGAGCTGGGCCAAGGGGTGGCAGAAATTGATTTGTACGCGCCGGATCATCTATATGATCAAATCCTAAAAGAAGTTGTGGGCGTCGAAATCAGAGGAAGAGACCATCTGCTTGAGCTCATGCAAGACTTCGCCCATGCGAAAACAGAATATGATCAAGTGTCTGATGCCTTAAAAATGGTCAAACAGACGGGATACGGCATTGCAGCGCCTGCTTTAGCTGATATGAGTCTCGATGAGCCGGAAATTATAAGGCAGGGCTCGCGATTCGGTGTGAGGCTGAAAGCTGTCGCTCCGTCGATCCATATGATCAAAGTCGATGTCGAAAGCGAATTCGCCCCGATTATCGGAACGGAAAAACAAAGTGAAGAGCTTGTACGCTATTTAATGCAGGACTTTGAGGATGATCCGCTCTCCATCTGGAACTCCGATATCTTCGGAAGGTCGCTGAGCTCAATTGTGAGAGAAGGGATTCAGGCAAAGCTGTCATTAATGCCTGAAAACGCACGGTATAAATTAAAAGAAACATTAGAAAGAATCATAAACGAAGGCTCTGGCGGCTTAATCGCCATCATCCTGTAATACCGGTAGACCTCTTTATAGAATGGGAGGTCTTTTTTCTTTGCTCTTAATAATGGAAAAGGATCAAGGAATAGGATGAAAAAAGGAAAAAAAGGAATATTTGTTCGGTAAATCACCTTAAATCCTTGACGAGCAAGGGATTGACGCTTTAAAATGCTTGATATGGCTTTTTATATGTGTTACTCTACATACAGAAATTCTTCACTTTGTTGGACAAACATTCCTCAGAGTGCAGTTTTTCTTAAAAGCCGTTTAATTGTCTTTCTCTTACTTGCTCTCATTTTTTTCTGAGACAGGTTTAGAATCAGACTGAACTGTGAAGAAATGATAATAAACGAACTGAATGTATCCTTTTGGGAGGAGGTGAAAGGCATGAACAAAACAGAACTTATCAATGCGGTTGCTGAAGCAAGCGAATTGTCTAAAAAAGACGCTACAAAAGCAGTTGACTCTGTTTTTGATACGATCTTAGATGCACTTAAAAACGGTGATAAAATCCAACTGATCGGTTTTGGTAACTTCGAGGTGCGTGAACGTTCTGCACGTAAAGGACGCAACCCTCAAACAGGTGAAGAAATCGAAATTCCAGCAAGCAAAGTACCTGCTTTCAAACCAGGTAAAGCGCTTAAAGACGCAGTTGCCGGAAAATAATTGTGAATATAGATCGTGTATGCATCTAGCTTACATACACTTTATTTCTTCACAGAAAAGCCCCTTTCTAAGGGGCTTTTCATATTTCAAGAACATGGGCTTCCTGACAGGGCATTCACTTTGCTTTTAGCGGGGCATATGTGCTAGAATCGAAATTAAATGTATTCATTGGTGGAGGACATAGAACATGAAAGAAGTTAATAAAGAGCAAATCGAACAAGCTGTTCGTCAAATTTTAGAAGCGATCGGAGAAGACCCGAATAGAGAAGGGCTTCTTGATACTCCGAAAAGAGTCGCAAAGATGTATGCCGAAGTATTCTCCGGCTTGAATGAAGATCCAAAAGAACATTTCCAGACTATCTTCGGTGAAAACCATGAGGAGCTTGTTCTTGTAAAAGATATCGCGTTTCATTCTATGTGTGAGCATCACCTTGTTCCCTTTTATGGAAAAGCACATGTTGCATATATCCCGCGAGGCGGAAAGGTCACAGGACTCAGCAAACTGGCACGTGCCGTTGAAGCCGTTGCAAAGCGCCCGCAGCTTCAGGAACGCATCACTTCTACAATTGCAGAAAGCATCGTAGAAACGCTTGATCCGCATGGCGTAATGGTAGTGGTTGAAGCGGAACACATGTGCATGACGATGCGCGGTGTAAGAAAACCGGGTGCGAAAACTGTGACTTCAGCAGTCAGAGGCGTTTTTAAAGATGATGCCGCTGCCCGTGCAGAAGTATTGGAACATATTAAACGCCAGGACTAATAAAGATAGAGGGTGCTATAAATGAACCAAAAGCATTCAAGTGATTTTGTCGTCATTAAAGCCGTTGAGGACGGAGTGAATGTGATCGGCCTGACAAGAGGAACAGACACAAAGTTTCACCATTCCGAAAAACTCGACAAGGGAGAAGTGATCATCGCTCAGTTTACAGAGCATACTTCTGCCATTAAAGTCAGAGGAGAGGCACTGATTCAAACCGCGTACGGAGAAATGAAAAGCGAAAAAAAATAAGCTGGCTGTCCCCGCTGTTAAAAGCAAATGCTCGCAAACAGCGGGAGGATACAGCCAATTTCTTTTTTTTATGCTATAATGATACCTGCGTAAGCGAATGAAAAGATAAAACTCATACATAGATTAAGAAATAAATGTGAATTTGGGGACAAGGGTGATATTTTTGCAAGACATCTACGGAACTTTAGCCAATCTGAACACGAAATTAAAACAAAAGCTGTCTCATCCTTATTTAGCGAAGCATATTTCTGCGCCGAAAATTGATGAGGATAAGCTTCTTCTTTTTCATGCTTTATTTGAAGAAGCTGACATAAAAAACAACGACAGAGAAAATTATATTGTAACAGCGATGCTTGTACAAAGCGCCCTTGATACCCATGATGAAGTGACGACAGCTAGAGTCATAAAACGAGACGAAAACAAAAACCGCCAATTGACTGTTCTCGCGGGCGATTATTTCAGCGGGCTGTACTACTCTTTACTATCTGAAATGAAGGATATCTACATGATTCGGACGCTTGCTACAGCCATTAAAGAAATCAACGAACATAAAATTCGTCTATATGACCGTTCTTTCAAGGACGAAAACGATTTTTTCGAAAGTGTCGGCATCGTTGAATCAGCTTTATTCCATCGTGTGGCGGAACACTTCAACCTCCCGCGCTGGAAAAAGCTGTCGAGTGATTTTTTTGTATTTAAGCGGCTTATGAACGGAAATGATGCATTTCTGGATGTGATCGGCAGTTTTATACAGCTGGGAAAAACAAAAGAAGAGATATTAGAAGATTGTTTTAAAAAAGCGAAAAACAGCATTGAGTCACTTCTGCCTCTAAATTCACCTATTCAGAACATTTTAATAAACCGTCTGAAGACAATCAGCCAAGATCAAACCTATCATCAGAAAGTGGAAGAAGGGTAAACCATTATGCAGGACTCAAAAGAACAGCGCGTACACGGAGTATTTGAAAAAATATATAAAAACTATGACCAAATGAACTCTGTCATCAGTTTTCAGCAGCATAAAAAATGGCGCGATAAAACGATGCGCATCATGAATGTAAAAGAAGGCGCAAAAGCACTTGATGTCTGCTGCGGAACGGCTGACTGGACGATCGCTCTTGCAAAAGCGGCCGGCAAAAGCGGCGAGATCAAGGGCTTGGATTTCAGTGAAAATATGCTGAGTGTCGGCGAGCAGAAAGTAAAAGACGGCGGATTCAGCCAAATTGAACTGCTGCACGGAAATGCGATGGAGCTTCCTTTTGATGATGATACATTTGATTATGTCACCATTGGCTTCGGACTCCGAAATGTCCCTGATTACTTGACTGTACTGAAAGAGATGAGACGTGTAGTGAAGCCGGGTGGGCAGGTGGTATGTCTGGAAACGTCCCAGCCGGAAATGTTCGGATTCAGACAGGCTTACTTTATGTACTTTAAGTATATTATGCCGTTTTTCGGGAAACTGTTTGCGAAGAGCTATAAAGAATATTCTTGGCTTCAAGAATCAGCCAGAGATTTCCCTGGAATGAAGGAACTGGCAGGCCTGTTTGAAGAGGCGGGCCTGAAAAATGTTAAATATCATTCGTTTACTGGCGGAGTCGCTGCCACGCATATCGGATGGAAATGAAAACACAGATGTTTGGGTGAATGATATGAAATTTAAAATGGCCTACTCTTTTTTAAATGACGATATTGATGTAATCGAAAGAGAACTTGAACAAACCGTACGTTCCGATTACCCGCTTTTAAGCGAGGCAGGTCTTCACCTGCTGCAGGCCGGAGGGAAACGTATTCGGCCTGTTTTCGTGCTGCTTTCCGGCATGTTTGGCGATTACGATATTAATAAGATTAAATATGTCGCCGTCACTCTGGAAATGATTCACATGGCATCTTTGGTCCATGATGATGTCATTGATGATGCGGAGCTTCGCCGAGGAAAACCGACAATCAAAGCAAAGTGGGACAATCGTATTGCGATGTACACAGGCGATTATATGCTTGCGGGATCTCTTGAAATGATGACGAGAATTAACGAACCGAAAGCCCATAGGATTTTGTCACAGACGATCGTTGAAGTTTGTCTAGGGGAAATTGAGCAGATCAAAGACAAATACAACATGGAACAAAATCTCAGAACGTATCTCCGCCGTATCAAAAGAAAAACGGCTCTCTTGATCGCGGTCAGCTGCCAGCTTGGTGCCATTGCGTCTGGAGCTGATGAGAAGATTCATAAGGCATTGTACTGGTTTGGGTATTACGTCGGCATGTCTTATCAGATTATTGATGATATTCTTGATTTTACTTCAACTGAAGAAGAACTGGGTAAACCCGTTGGAGGAGATTTGCTTCAAGGAAACGTCACATTGCCAGTGCTGTATGCCCTGAAAAATCCTGCATTAAAAAACCAGCTTAAATTGATTAACAGTGAGACAACGCAGGAACAACTTGAACCAATCATTGAAGAAATCAAAAAAACAGATGCAATTGAAGCATCTATGGCAGTAAGCGAAATGTATCTGCAGAAAGCTTTTCAGAAATTAAACACGCTTCCTCGAGGGCGCGCACGCTCGTCTCTTGCAGCCATCGCAAAATATATCGGTAAAAGAAAATTTTAATTTTTGTAGATATTAAGAAATTTCTCCGCCCCGGATTGATTAATTATCAGAAAGATGTTACGATTTCGGTGTGCAGTGTGAAAGCCTATACATACATAATGATGGGGTGGAGAATATGATGGAAAAGACTTTTATCATGGTGAAACCAGACGGTGTCCAACGTCAGCTCATTGGGGACATTTTATCTAGATTCGAACGTAAGGGCTTACAATTAGCTGGCGCCAAGTTAATGAGAGTGACTGAACAAATGGCTGAGAAACACTACGCCGAACATCAAGGTAAGCCTTTCTTCGGAGAGCTCGTTGAGTTTATTACTTCAGGACCTGTATTCGCAATGGTGTGGGAAGGCGAAAATGTCATTGAAGTGACGAGACAGCTGATCGGGAAGACAAACCCTAAAGAAGCTTTACCTGGTACGATTCGTGGGGATTATGGCATGTTTGTCGGAAAAAACATCATCCACGGCTCTGATTCTCTCGAAAGTGCAGAACGCGAGATTAACATTTTCTTTAAGAATGAAGAATTAGTATCATATCAGCAACTTATGGCAGGCTGGATCTATTAATCATTGTGAAAATAAGCAACAGAGCCGGCATCATATAACGCCGCCGGTTTTTGATCTGTTTTGTAAAGGTTTACATTAAAGTGAATAAAGTGTTGATTGGCAGTGTGCATCAGACCTCTGCCTTTCCCAACGATCTAAAATCAGCTGAAAAGCTGATTTTTTTATTGAAACAATACAATTTCCTGATAAAACAAGCTATACTAGGACAAAAAGACAGCGAGACTGGGAGAGTAGAGATGGATACATACAGCGTATTTACAACGAAATGGAAACAATTAACCGGAGTCGATTTGACACTATATAAAGAAGCACAAATGAAGAGAAGGCTAACGTCACTCTATGAGAAAAAGGGGTTCCAAAGCTTTAAGGACTTTGCTGCGGCATTGGAAAAGGATCAAGCTCTCTTAAATGAAACATTGGACAGAATGACGATCAATGTTTCAGAATTTTATCGTAATTATAAAAGATGGGAAGTTCTTGAGACTGCAATTCTGCCGTTAATCAAGACCTCTAGGCCTTTAAAAATTTGGAGTGCCGCCTGCTCAACGGGGGAGGAGCCATACACGCTTGCCATGCTTTTGGACCAGCAAAAAGGGCTTCCGGGCTATCAGATTTTGGCGACGGATATTGATGAAAAAGCATTGGAAAAAGCTAAAAAAGGCGTTTATCAGGAGCGGTCTTTACAGGAAGTGCCGCTATCTGTGAAAGATCGTTATTTTACGCAAAACGCAAATAGAAGTTATGAAGTGAAATCGGAAATCAAAAAGAATATTACATTCAAAAAGCACAATTTGCTGGCGGATCGTTATGAACAAGACTTTGACTTAATCGTGTGCCGCAATGTATTTATTTATTTTACAGAAAGCGCGAAGGAAGAGCTGTATTTAAAAATGGCACATAGCTTGAAGAAGAATGGAGTTCTTTTTGTCGGCAGCACCGAGCAAATCTTCAACCCCGAGAAATTTGGCCTAGTCCCAGCCGATACATTCTTTTATCAAAAAAGATAGACTGACTTTTTGCTGAAAAATATGTTATAGTAGTCTTACTTAAAAGCGTTAATGCGATGAAGGGAGAAGAAGTCATGAGATATTTAACAGCCGGAGAATCACACGGCCCCCAACTGACAACCATTATTGAGGGTGTACCTGCCGGGCTTTACATAACGGAGGAAGATATCAATTTTGAGCTTGCCAGACGCCAAAAAGGACACGGCCGCGGCCGCCGCATGCAGATCGAAAAAGACCAGGCCAAAATTATGAGCGGGGTGCGCCATGCACGTACACTCGGTTCACCAATTGCTCTCGTAGTTGAAAATAACGATTGGAAGCATTGGACAAAAATCATGGGCGCCGCTCCAATTACAGAAGATGAAGAAAAGGAAATGAAGCGCCAGATTTCCAGACCTAGACCTGGGCACGCTGACTTAAACGGTGCAATTAAATATAATCATCGTGATATGAGAAATGTGCTTGAGCGTTCTTCAGCAAGGGAAACAACTGTCAGAGTGGCGGCAGGGGCTGTAGCTAAAAAGATTCTTTCTGAGCTTGGCATTAAGGTGGCGGGCCACGTGTTGCAAATTGGCGCTGTTAAAGCTGAAAAAACAGAATATACGTCAATTGAAGACCTGCAGCGCGTAACGGAAGAGTCTCCTGTCAGATGCTACGATGAAGAGGCAGGCAAAAAAATGATGGCTGCCATTGATGAAGCAAAGGCAAACGGAGATTCCATCGGCGGAATAGTAGAAGTCATTGTCGAGGGAATGCCGGTAGGCGTGGGCAGCTATGTCCATTATGACCGCAAGCTGGATAGCAAGCTTGCTGCCGCTGTACTGTCAATTAATGCATTTAAAGGTGTGGAATTCGGGATCGGATTTGAGGCGGCAGGCCGAAATGGAAGCGAAGTCCATGACGAGATCATTTGGGACAAGGAAAAAGGATACACCCGTGCTACTAACAGACTTGGCGGACTGGAAGGCGGCATGACGACAGGGATGCCGATTGTTGTCCGCGGAGTCATGAAGCCGATTCCGACTTTGTATAAACCGCTGAAAAGTGTCGATATTGAAACGAAAGAACCGTTTTCTGCCAGCATTGAACGTTCAGACAGCTGTGCTGTTCCTGCGGCAAGTGTAGTCGCTGAAGCGGCTGTCGCTTGGGAAATTGCGAACGCAGTCGTTGAACAATTCGGATTAGATCAAATTGACCGCATTAGAGAAAATGTGGAGAATATGAGAAAACTGTCGAGGGAATTTTAATGAAGACACTGCATGTTCAAACTGCTTCCTCGTCATATCCTGTTTTTATCGGACAAGGTATCAGAAAAAAGGCTTGCGAACTATTAACCTCTTTAAACAGGGCTTTAACAAGGATTATGCTTGTTACGGATGAAGAAGTGGACCGCCTGTATGGTGATGAAATGCTCCATTTGCTGCAAGAAAAATGGCCTGTGAAAAAAGTGACGGTACCGAGTGGAGAGCAGGCAAAATCCATGGACATGTACACAAAATTGCAGAGTGAAGCGATTCGATTTCATATGGATCGCTCCTCATGCATCATCGCTTTTGGAGGCGGTGTTGTAGGAGATCTTGCCGGTTTTGTGGCTGCCACTTTTATGCGCGGCATTGATTTCATCCAAATGCCTACGACGCTCTTGGCGCATGACAGTGCAGTCGGAGGAAAAGTAGCCGTGAACCATCCGCTTGGAAAAAATCTAATCGGTGCGTTTTATCAGCCGAAAGCCGTGCTCTATGATACAGATTTCCTGCGTTCTCTGCCTGAAAAAGAGCTTCGGTCCGGAATGGCAGAAGTGATAAAACACGCTTTTATCTATGACAGAGCGTTTCTGGAGGAGCTGCTGAATATCCACTCACTGCGTGATATCACTAATGATCAGCTGAATGACATGATTTTTAAAGGCATTTCAATTAAAGCGTCTGTCGTTCAGCAGGATGAAAAAGAAGAGGGGATAAGAGCTTACTTAAACTTCGGGCATACGCTCGGTCATGCCGTTGAGGCGGAATATGGATACGGGCGGATCACTCACGGTGATGCCGTAGCCCTCGGAATGCAGTTTGCTTTATATATAAGCGAAAAGACTGTAGGCTGTGAAATGGACAGAAAACGTTTGGTCAGCTGGCTAAAAAGCCTGGGTTATCCAAGTCAAATCAGAAAAGAGACGGAAACTTCGGTTCTCTTGGACCGTATGATGAATGATAAGAAAACCCGTGGCGGGAAGATTCAGTTTATTGTGCTCAACGAATTAGGGAAAGTTGCTGATCATACATTTTCCAGAAATGAACTTGAGAGCTGGCTGAACAAATGGCGATTGGAGGAGACATCATGATGATTCGCGGAATTCGCGGAGCAACTACAGTTGAACGGGATACTGAAGAAGAAATTTTACAAAAAACAAAACAGCTGTTAGAGAAAATCATAGAAGAAAATCATACAAAACCGGAAGATGTTGTTCAAATGCTTCTTTCGGCTACACCTGATTTGCACGCTGTTTTCCCGGCAAAAGCTGTTCGTGAGCTTTCAGGATGGCAGTATGTACCGGTAACATGTATGCAGGAAATGGACGTAACAGGCGGTCTGAAAAAGTGCATAAGAGTCATGATGACCGTCCAGACAGATGTCCCTCAGGATCAGATCAGACATGTATATTTAGAAAAAGCCGTCGTATTGAGGCCCGATTTATCATTGACAAAAAATACTGAATTGTAATACGATAAGAATAGCTTAGAAATACACAAGAGTGTGTATAAAGCGATTAGAATGAGTTGAGTTAGAGAATAGGGTAGCAGAGAATGAGTTTAGTTGAGCTGAGACATGTATGTTTATTCTACCCAAAAGAAGTCTTTCTTTTGGGTTTATTTGTTATATAGTATTTTATCCTCTCATGCCATCTTCTCATTCTCCTTGCCATAAGGAGTGAGAGCAATGAATTTCCAATCAAACATTTCCGCATTTTTAGAGGACAGCTTGTCCCACCACACGATACCGATTGTGGAGACCTTCACAGTCGATACACTGACACCCATTCAAATGATAGAGAAGCTTGACAGGGAGATTACGTATCTTCTTGAAAGCAAGGACGATACATCCACTTGGTCCAGATATTCGTTTATCGGCCTGAATCCATTTCTCACAATTAAAGAAGAGCAGGGCCGTTTTTCGGCCGCTGATCAGGACAGCAAATCTCTTTACAGAGGAAAAGAACTAAAAGAAGTGCTGAACTGGATGAATACCACATACAAAATCAAAACACCTCAGCTTGGTATTCCTTTTGTCGGCGGAGCTGTCGGGTACTTAAGCTATGATATGATCCCGCTGATTGAGCCTTCTGTTCCTTCGCATACAAAAGAAACAGACATGGAAAAGTGTATGCTGTTTGTTTGCCGGACATTAATTGCGTATGATCATGAAACCAAAAACGTCCACTTTATCCAATATGCAAGGCTCACTGGAGAGGAAACAGAAAACGAAAAAATGGATGTATTCCATCAAAATCATCTGGAGCTCCAAAATCTCATCGAAAAAATGATGGACCAAAAAAACATAAAAGAGCTGTTTCTCTCTGCTGATTCATACAAGACACCCAGCTTTGAGACGGTATCTTCTAATTATGAAAAATCGGCTTTTATGGCTGATGTAGAAAAAATCAAGGGCTATATAAAAGCAGGAGATATCTTCCAGGGTGTTTTATCACAAAAATTTGAGGTGCCGATAAAAGCAGATGCTTTTGAGTTATACCGAGTGCTTAGGATCGTCAATCCTTCGCCGTATATGTATTATATGAAACTGCTAGACAGAGAAATAGTCGGCAGCTCTCCGGAACGGTTAATCCACGTTCAAGACGGACACTTGGAAATCCATCCAATTGCCGGTACGAGAAAACGCGGTGCAGACAAAGCTGAAGATGAGAGACTGAAGGTTGAGCTCATGAAGGATGAAAAAGAAAAAGCGGAGCATTACATGCTCGTTGATCTTGCCCGAAACGATATCGGCAGAGTAGCAGAGTATGGTTCTGTTTCTGTGCCGGAGTTCACAAAAATTGTTTCCTTTTCACATGTCATGCACATTATCTCGGTGGTTACAGGCCGATTGAAAAAAGGGGTTCATCCTGTCGATGCACTGATGTCTGCTTTCCCGGCGGGGACTTTAACAGGCGCACCCAAAATCCGTGCCATGCAGCTTTTGCAAGAGCTCGAGCCAACACCGAGAGAGACATACGGCGGGTGTATTGCCTACATTGGGTTTGACGGGAATATCGACTCTTGTATTACGATTCGCACGATGAGTGTAAAGAACGGTGTTGCATCGATACAGGCAGGTGCTGGCATTGTTGCTGATTCTGTTCCGGAAGCCGAATACGAAGAAAGCTGTAATAAAGCCGGTGCGCTGCTGAAAACGATTCATATTGCAGAAGACATGTTTCATAGCAAGGAGGATAAAGCTGATGAACAGATTTCTACAATTGTGCGTTGACGGAAAAACCCTTACTGCCGGTGAGGCTGAAACGCTGATGAATATGATGATGGCAGCGGAAATGACTCCTTCTGAAATGGGTGGTATATTGTCTATTCTTGCTCATCGGGGGGAGACGCCAGAAGAGCTTGCGGGTTTTGTGAAGGCAATGCGGGCACACACTCTTACAGTCGATGGACTTCCTGATATTGTTGATACATGCGGAACAGGGGGAGACGGTATTTCCACTTTTAATATCTCAACGGCCTCGGCAATTGTTGCCTCGGCAGCTGGCGCAAAAATCGCTAAGCATGGCAATCGCTCTGTCTCTTCTAAAAGCGGAAGCGCTGATGTTTTAGAGGAGCTAGAGGTTTCTATTCAAACCACTCCCGAAAAGGTCAAAAGCAGCATTGAAACAAACAACATGGGATTTCTTTTTGCGCCGCTTTACCATTCGTCTATGAAACATGTAGCAGGTACTAGAAAAGAGCTAGGTTTCAGAACGGTATTTAATCTGCTTGGGCCGCTCAGCAATCCTTTACAGGCGAAGCGTCAGGTGATTGGGGTCTATTCTGTTGAAAAAGCTGGACTGATGGCAAGCGCACTGGAGACGTTTCAGCCGAAGCACGTCATGTTTGTATCAAGCCGTGACGGTTTAGATGAGCTTTCAATTACAGCACCGACCGACGTGATTGAATTAAAGGACGGAGAGCGCCGGGAATATACCGTTTCACCCGAAGATTTCGGTTTCACAAATGGCAGACTTGAAGATTTACAGGTGCAGTCACCGAAAGAGAGCGCCTATCTCATTCAGAATATTTTTGAAAATAAAAGCAGCAGTTCCGCTTTATCTATTACGGCTTTTAATGCGGGAGCTGCGATTTACACGGCGGGAATTACCGCCTCACTGAAGGAAGGAACGGAGCTGGCGTTAGAGACGATTACAAGCGGAGGCGCTGCCGCGCAGCTTGAACGACTAAAGCAGAAAGAGGAAGAGATCTATGCTTGAAAAAATCATCAAACAAAAGAAAGAAGAAGTGAAAACACTGGTTCTGCCGGTAGAGCAGCCTTTCAAGAAACGTTCATTTAAGGAGGCGCTGGCAAGCCCGAATCGGTTTATCGGGTTGATTGCCGAAGTGAAGAAAGCATCGCCGTCAAAAGGGCTTATTAAAGAGAATTTTGTGCCTGTGCAGATTGCAAAAGACTATGAGGCTGCGAAGGCAGATGCGATTTCCGTTTTAACAGACACCCCGTTTTTTCAAGGGGAAAACAGCTATTTATCAGACGTAAAGCGTGCTGTTTCGATTCCTGTACTTAGAAAAGATTTTATTATTGATTCTCTTCAAGTAGAGGAATCAAGAAGAATCGGAGCGGATGCCATATTGTTAATCGGCGAGGTGCTTGATCCCTTACACCTTCATGAATTATATCTTGAAGCAGGTGAAAAGGGGATGGACGTGTTAGTGGAGGTTCATGATGCATCAACGCTAGAACAAATATTGAAAGTGTTCACACCCGACATTCTCGGCGTAAATAATCGAAACCTAAAAACGTTTGAAACATCTGTAAAGCAGACAGAACAAATCGCATCTCTCGTTCCGAAAGAATCCTTGCTTGTCAGCGAAAGCGGAATCGGTTCTTTAGAACATTTAACATTTGTCAATGAACATGGGGCGCGAGCTGTACTTATCGGTGAATCATTGATTAGACAAACTTCTCAGCGTAAAGCAATCCATGCTTTGTTTGGGGAGTGAGGTTGTGAAGAAACCGGCATTAAAATATTGCGGTATTCGGTCACTAAAGGATTTGCAGCTTGCGGCGGAATCACAGGCTGATTACCTAGGATTTATTTTTGCTGAAAGCAAACGAAAAGTATCTCCGCAAGATGTGAAAAAATGGCTGAACCAAGCTCGTGTCGAAAAACAGGTTGCAGGTGTTTTTGTTAATGAATCAATAGAGACGATGTCACGTATTGCCAAGAGCTTGAAGCTCGACGTCATTCAGCTTCACGGTGATGAAAAACCGGCGGATGCTGCTGCTCTTCGCAAGCTGACAGGCTGTGAAATATGGAAGGCGCTTCACCATCAAGGTAACACAACTCAAGAAATAGCCCGCTTTAAAGATAATGTTGACGGCTTTGTGATTGATTCATCTGTAAAAGGGTCTAGAGGCGGAACTGGTGTTGCATTTTCTTGGGAATGTGTGCCGGAATATCAGCAGGCGGCTATTGGTAAACGCTGCTTTATCGCTGGCGGCGTGAATCCGGATAGCATCACCAGCCTATTGAAATGGCAGCCAGAAGGAATTGACCTTGCCAGCGGAATTGAAAAAAACGGACAAAAAGATCAGAATCTGATGAGTCTTTTAGAAGAAAGGATGAACCGATATGTATCCATATCCGAATGAAATAGGCAGATACGGTGATTTTGGCGGAAAGTTTGTTCCGGAAACACTCATGCAGCCGTTAGATGAAATAGAAACAGCATTTAAACAAATCAAGGATGATCCCGCTTTTCGTGAAGAGTATTATAAGCTGTTAAAGGACTATTCCGGACGGCCGACTGCATTAACATACGCTGATCGAGCCACTGAATACTTAGGCGGCGCGAAAATCTATTTGAAACGAGAAGATTTAAACCATACAGGTTCTCATAAAATCAATAATGCGCTAGGTCAAGCGCTGCTTGCTAAAAAAATGGGCAAAACGAAAATCATTGCTGAAACCGGTGCCGGCCAGCATGGCGTTGCCGCTGCAACAGTTGCAGCCAAATTCGGCTTTTCCTGTACTGTGTTTATGGGTGAAGAGGATGTTGCCCGCCAGTCTCTGAACGTTTTCCGCATGAAGCTTCTTGGAGCGGAGGTAGTGCCTGTAACAAGCGGAAACGGAACATTGAAGGATGCCACAAATGAGGCGATCCGGTACTGGGTTCAGCATTGTGAGGATCACTTTTATATGATTGGATCAGTTGTCGGCCCGCATCCTTATCCGCAAGTGGTCCGTGAATTTCAAAAAATGATCGGAGAGGAAGCGAAGGATCAGTTGAAACGTATTGAAGGCACTCTGCCTGATAAAGTAGTGGCATGTGTAGGCGGAGGAAGCAATGCGATGGGTATGTTTCAGGCATTTTTAAATGAAGATGTTGAACTGATCGGCGCTGAAGCAGCAGGAAAAGGAATTGATACGCCTCTTCATGCCGCCACTATTTCGAAAGGAACCGTAGGGGTTATTCACGGTTCATTGACTTATCTCATTCAGGATGAGTTCGGGCAAATTATTGAGCCCTACTCTATTTCAGCCGGTCTCGACTATCCTGGAATCGGTCCGGAGCATGCATACTTGCATAAGAGCGGCCGTGTCACTTATGACAGTATCACTGATGAAGAAGCGGTGGATGCATTAAAGCTTTTGTCAGAAAAAGAGGGGATTTTGCCGGCAATCGAATCTGCCCATGCGTTAGCGAAAGCATTCAAACTCGCCAAAGGAATGGATCGCGGTCAACTCATTCTCGTCTGTTTATCAGGACGGGGAGACAAGGATGTCAACACATTAATGAATGTATTGGAAGAAGAGGTGAAAGCCCATGTTTAAATTGGATCTTCAACCAACAGAAAAATTGTTTATCCCGTTTATTACGGCGGGCGATCCAGTTCCTGAGGTTTCGATTGAACTGGCGAAGTCACTCCAAAAAGCAGGCGCCACTGCATTGGAGCTTGGTGTTGCATACTCTGACCCGCTTGCAGACGGTCCGGTGATCCAGAGGGCTTCAAAGCGGGCACTTGATCAAGGAATGAATATCGTAAAGGCAATCGAATTAGGCGGAGAAATGAAAAAAAACGGAGTGAATATTCCGATTATCCTCTTTACGTATTATAATCCTGTGTTACAATTGAACAAAGAATACTTTTTCGCTTTACTGCGGGAAAATCATATTGACGGTCTGCTTGTTCCGGATCTGCCACTAGAAGAAAGCAACAGCCTTCAAGAGGAATGTAAAAGCCATGAGGTGACGTATATTTCTTTGGTTGCGCCGACAAGCGAAAGCCGTTTGAAAACCATTATTGAACAAGCCGAGGGCTTCGTCTACTGTGTGTCTTCTCTGGGTGTGACCGGTGTCCGCAATGAGTTCAATTCATCCGTGTACCCGTTCATTCGGACAGTGAAGAATCTCAGCACTGTTCCGGTTGCTGTAGGGTTCGGTATATCAAACCGTGAACAGGTCATAAAGATGAATGAGATTAGTGACGGTGTCGTAGTGGGAAGTGCGCTCGTCAGAAAAATAGAAGAATTAAAGGACCGGCTCATCAGCGCTGAAACGAGAAATCAGGCGCTGCAGGAGTTTGAGGATTATGCAATGGCGTTTAGCGGCTTGTACAGTTTAAAATGAGGTGACTGATTTGCGTATCAAAGAACATTTAAAACAGCTGAAGCCTTATCAGCCTGGAAAGCCGATTGAAGCAGTGAAATCAGAATATGGCTTGGATAAAGTTGTGAAGCTTGCTTCAAACGAGAATCCTTACGGCTGTTCAGAGGCTGCAAAAGAGGCGCTTCATCATGAGATTCAACAGCTAGCCCTTTACCCGGACGGGTATAGCGCCGCTTTGCGGACAAGGCTCAGTAAGCACCTCAATGTCAGCGAAACATCACTTATTTTCGGCAACGGTTCTGATGAAATCATACAGATCATCTGCCGGGCATTTTTAAACGATAAAACAAACACGGTTACTGCTGCCCCCACTTTTCCGCAATATAAACATAATGCGGTCATTGAAGGTGCTGAAGTACGTGAAATTGCACTTCGTCCCGACGGCTCACATGATTTAGACGCCATGTTAGAAGCCATCGACGAACAGACACAAGTCGTTTGGATATGCAGCCCGAATAATCCGACTGGCACTTATACATCTGAAGGAGAATTACTCGCATTTCTGGAGCGCGTTCCTTCTCGTGTCCTTGTCGTTCTTGACGAAGCATATTATGAATATGTAACAGCAGAGGATTACCCGGAAACCGTGCCGCTCTTAAGCAAGTATTCCAATTTGATGATTTTGCGCACATTTTCAAAGGCATACGGTCTGGCAGCGCTCAGAGTCGGATACGGAATTGCTGATGAGAGTCTGATTCGCCAGATTGAGCCGGCGAGAGAGCCGTTTAATACCAGCCGTCTGGGCCAGGCTGCGGCGATTGCAGCACTTGATGATCAAGCGTTTATTGCTTCCTGTGTCGAGCAAAATAATGCAGGCCTTCAGCAGTATTATGATTTTGCGAAAACTCATGGTTTAAAGTGCTACCCTTCACAGACAAATTTTGTGTTAATTGACTTTAAACGTCCTGCTGATGAACTGTTTCAGGCTCTGCTGGAAAAAGGCTATATCGTCCGGTCAGGAAATGCATTAGGTTTCCCGACATCACTCCGGATTACGATCGGAACAAAAGAGCAAAATGAAGAAATACTTGCCATTTTAGCTGAAATTTTATAAGAGGTGATCGAATATCACCTCTTTAGTCTATAAACCAGGTGATGACGTATGAATCAAATGAAAGATACAATATTGCTCGCCGGTCTCGGATTGATAGGCGGTTCGATTGCCCTAGCCATCAAAAAAAATCATCCCGGCAAACGGATTATCGGAATCGATATCTCTGATGAACAGGCGGTAGCGGCATTAAAATTAGGCGTGATAGACGATCGTGCTGATTCGTTTATTAGCGGTGCGAAAGAGGCAGCTACAGTAATCATTGCGACACCTGTTGAACAAACACTGGTTATGCTTGAAGAGCTGGCTCATTCAGGAATTGAACATGAGCTTTTGATTACGGATGTAGGAAGCACAAAGCAAAAAGTGGTTGATTACGCTGATCAAGTGCTGCCTAGCCGCTATCAATTTGTCGGAGGGCATCCGATGGCGGGTTCACATAAATCAGGAGTGGCCGCTGCGAAGGAGTTCCTGTTTGAAAATGCATTTTATATTTTAACCCCAGGCCAGAAAACAGACAAACAAGCTGTGGAACAGTTAAAAAATCTGCTGAAGGGTACGAATGCCCATTTTGTGGAAATGTCGCCGGAGGAGCATGATGGCGTTACAAGTGTAATCAGTCATTTTCCGCATATTGTAGCAGCTAGTCTTGTTCACCAAACCCATCATTCGGAAAACCTGTATCCGCTTGTTAAGCGTTTTGCTGCCGGCGGGTTCAGAGATATTACAAGGATTGCATCAAGCAGCCCGGCAATGTGGCGGGATATTTTATTACATAATAAAGATAAAATCTTAGACCGTTTTGATGAGTGGATTCGTGAAATTGACAAGATCCGTACATATGTAGAACAAGAAGATGCGGAAAATCTATTTCGTTATTTTAAAACCGCCAAGGATTATCGCGACGGGTTGCCGCTTCGGCAGAAGGGAGCGATACCTGCATTTTATGATTTATATGTGGATGTACCCGATCATCCGGGTGTGATATCCGAGATAACAGCGATCTTAGCTGCGGAGCGCATCAGTATCACGAATATCCGCATTATCGAAACACGAGAGGATATTAACGGGATTTTAAGGATCAGTTTTCAGTCTGATGACGACCGCAAAAGGGCAGAACAATGCATTGAAGCCCGGGCGGAATATGAAACTTTTTATGCTGATTGAGGTGGAAAAAATGAAACGAGAAAAGGTGCAGACCTTACATGGAGAAATACATATTCCCGGTGATAAATCCATTTCTCACCGCTCTGTTATGTTTGGCGCGCTAGCGGCAGGCACAACAACTGTTAAAAACTTTCTGCCGGGAGCAGATTGTCTGAGCACGATCGATTGCTTTAGAAAAATGGGTGTTCACATTGAGCAAAGCGGCAGCGATGTCGTGATTCATGGAAAAGGAATCGATGCCCTGAAAGAGCCAGAAAGCCTTTTAGATGTCGGAAATTCAGGTACAACGATTCGCCTGATGCTCGGAATATTGGCGGGCCGTCCTTTTTACAGCGCGGTAGCCGGAGATGAGAGCATTGCGAAGCGCCCAATGAAGCGTGTGACTGAGCCTTTGAAAAAAATGGGGGCTAAAATCGACGGCAGAGCCGGCGGAGAGTTTACACCGCTGTCAGTGAGCGGCGCTTCATTAAAAGGAATTGATTATGTATCACCTGTTGCAAGCGCGCAAATTAAATCTGCTGTTTTGCTGGCCGGATTACAGGCTGAGGGCACAACAACTGTAACAGAGCCCCATAAATCTCGGGACCACACTGAGCGGATGCTTTCTGCTTTTGGCGTTAAGCTTTCTGAAGATCAAACGAGTGTTTCCATTGCTGGTGGCCAGAAACTGACAGCTGCTGATATTTTTGTTCCTGGAGACATTTCTTCAGCCGCGTTTTTCCTTGCTGCTGGCGCGATGGTTCCAAACAGCAGAATTGTATTGAAAAACGTAGGTTTAAATCCGACTCGGACAGGTATTATTGATGTCCTTCAAAACATGGGGGCAAAACTTGAAATCAAACCATCTGCTGATAGCGGTGCAGAGCCTTATGGAGATTTGATTATAGAAACGTCATCTCTAAAGGCAGTTGAAATCGGAGGAGATATCATTCCGCGTTTAATTGATGAGATCCCTATCATCGCGCTTCTTGCGACTCAGGCGAAAGGAACGACCGTTATCAAGGACGCGGCAGAGCTAAAAGTGAAAGAAACAAACCGTATTGATACTGTTGTTTCTGAGCTTCGCAAGCTGGGTGCTGAAATTGAACCGACAGCAGATGGAATGAAGGTTTATGGCAAACAAACGTTGAAAGGCGGCGCTGCAGTGTCCAGCCACGGAGATCATCGAATCGGAATGATGCTTGGTATTGCTTCCTGTATAACGGAGGAGCCGATTGAAATCGAGCACACGGATGCCATTCACGTTTCTTATCCAACCTTCTTCGAGCATTTAAATAAGCTTTCGAAAAAATCCTGAAGTTTTACTTCAGGATTTTTTATGCAGATCATAATTCGAGGCGAAAAAACATAGCTTGTCTTATAGAGGGGATAGAAAAACGAAAAGGGGGGATGTGCTTTACTTACAAGCCGGCAGGTCAAAGAGCTGCTTTACTGTACAGAGGGCGATCTTCCTTTTTTCATTTTCTATCTCAAGATCTTTTGGTAAACTAATAAGACTCAATAATTCCCTTCCGTACAGAAGCATCTTATTTGCCGGGGGCATTCGTCTGAATTATGATAAGATTAACCCGAACAAATAAAGCTTTTTTGTATGGTTGATGTTGTGTATAGGAAAAGAAAGGACCGGTCCGATTTGAATACATTGATTCAAGAAGCCATAAAATTAGTTGAAGCAGGTGAAACAGAAAAAGGCCTCAACACGCTCTCGAAGGCTGAAAAACAGCTGCATGATGAAGATAAAGCCATTGCAGCCCAGCTTTATTACGAGTGGGGCGATGTAGAAAAAGCAATTTCACTGATTAGTGATCTACATGATTTATATCCAAATGAAACAGAACTGACGAATTTCTACGCTGAACTTTTAATAGATATTGACGAAGAAGAAAAAGCCCTCGCTGTGCTGGAGACTATTCCGGAAACAGATCCATCATATCCGGAAAGTTTGCTGCTTATGGCGGATCTTTATCAGATGCAGGGGTTATTCGAAGTCAGTGAACAAAAGCTTTTACAGGCAAAGTCCATTCTGGACAATGAACCTGTTATTGATTTTGCACTGGGAGAACTTTACTTTGCTCAGGGAGCCTATGCAAAAGCGGTTCAATATTTTAAAACAACGGCTGAGGAGCAGAGTGAGATCGGAGGCGTTAATGTCCATCAAAGACTGGCAGAATCGTTAAGTGCCTCAGGTGAATTTGAGGATGCCATTCCATGGTATGAGAAAGCTGTCGATGAGAATCCTGATCCTAATACGATTTTCGGCTATGGTTTTACAGCCTTACAGGCGGGGCTTGTGAAAACAGCTATTAAGCAGCTGTCTGATTTAAAGGAGCTTGATCCATCTTATACTTCACTTTATATGCCGCTCTCGAAAAGCTATGAAGCTGAAGGAATGTATGAAGAGGCATTAAAAACGGCAAAAGAGGGGATCAGATATGATGAATATAACAAAGAACTTTTCCTTTATGCCGCCAAAATGGCCTTAAAAATCGGGAAGTCAGAAGAGGGGAAAAAGCTGCTTCAGGAGGCGCTTGCGCTTGATCCGGGCTTTGTCGAGGCGCTTCATACACTTCTTGCCGTGTATCACAAAGAAGAGGATTATGATCAGATCATTGATCTTATTCAAGAGGTTCGAAGCTACGGTGAAGAAGATCCTAAATACAATTGGTATCTTGCAAGCGCATATACTGAATTAGAGCAATACGAGGAAGCAAAACAATCCTTTGAGGCTGCCTATCTTCATTACCGGGAGGATAGAGATTTCTTATATGAATACGCAAGCTTCCTATTAGAAGAAGGCCTTCAAAAAGAAGCGCTGCCGCTTTTGAAAAAGGTTCTTGAAATGGACGGAGCCAATGAAGAGCTTGAAGAAACGATTTTGCGAATCGAGGATGAATTTTCTAGATAAGCAGGAATATTAACCATTCATGTGGAACATATAAGTATATAGATTATACGAACGATAGAGGAGGGAATTACATGCAGACCCCTGTTTCTGTCAATGAGAAAAAAGATTTTATCCGTTGGTTTTTAAACCATTATCAGTTAAAGCGCCGAGAGTGCGTTTGGATCTTGAACTACTTAATGAGCCATGATTCTCTCATGGAGAAGGTTCATTTTGTGGAGCAGGCTGAATTTTGCCCGAGAGGCATTATAATGTCAACACATTGTGTTGAAGAAGTTCCGTTCCGGTTCTATAAAGAGAATGTCATGACTACCGACGCGGAAAAATCTTTTCATGATATTAGATTAAATAAACAGCAGGATTTGTTTATCCAGCTTAATTTCCGTTCGGCTTACAGCTCACCTGAATATGCGGCGGTGCTGGAGTCCAACCCGCATATTCCGAAAAACCTTTTTGAGAATAAAAAAGATCAGGGATTGGCGGAACAGATTTTAGAGCACGCTATTTCCACATTCCAAAGAGAAAAATTATTAAAAGACATTGACGAGGCGTTAGATCGTCATGATAAAGAGGCATTTGAACAATTATCGCGCCAATTAAATCAGCTCACATAATATGACCAGCCTTGCAGTGAATTGCAAGGCTTGTTGCCGTAAAGGGGGAGAACGATGAGGTGGAGAATCACTGATGCCAAGGACTATTTACAAGCTAAGGATTACATTGATACCGCTGTCATACCATTAATTAACATAAGGGTTAATAACCATTTTAAAATGGCGGCGGAGAAAGGCGAGTTTACGCAGCTTCTCTCAGAAGAACTTGAAAGGCAGTTAAAGGGACGGGTATATTTACTTCCGCCTTATACATATGTTGATAGAAATGAAATAACCGTTCAAGGGCTTAAGGATTTGCGGGAAGAGCTGATAACGGAATTTCCGCATGTTGTCCTGCTCACATCTGACGAAAGTTGGAGAGCTGAGGAGGCGTTAGGCAAAATGATTGTTACACCGTCTGTTCCATTAGAGCATTTAAATGACTCTTTAAAAAGAAAAATATTGGATGAACGCACTGCTGAAATTTTGAACGTTTTGTTACAGTTATGGAGCACTTCATAAAAACACTTACATTTCCTTATAAACAATATTTTGGCTATATTGACCTTGCTGAGAGATTCATATATTATGAGGGTGTCTAGAGTTATTGCAATATTTTCTATTTTAGTCAGTTTGCAGGGGTGACCTAGAGGGGGGAGAAGAGATGGGCGGAAAACATGATATATCCAGACGTCAATTTTTGAATTACACGCTCACAGGCGTAGGAGGTTTTATGGCGGCTAGTATGCTCATGCCTATGGTTCGCTTCGCACTCGACCCGGTATTAAAATCGACAGGGAAGCAGGATATGGTTCAGGTTGTCAGCGTTGATGAGTTGACAAAAGAGCCGCAGCGCTTTGATTTTAAAATTAATCAAGTCGATGCCTGGTATGAGTCTGAAGAGTCAAGATCAGCCTGGGTCTTCAAAAACGGGGATGAAATTGTAGCACTTTCGCCAATTTGTAAACATTTAGGGTGTACGGTGAACTGGAATAGTGATCCTAAAAACCCGAATAAATTCTTTTGTCCATGCCATTACGGACTCTATGAAAAGGACGGCACCAATGTCCCTGGCACGCCGCCGCTTGCGCCTCTTGATCATTATGAGCAAGAAGTAAAAGACGGCTTCCTGTATCTTGGAAAAGCAAAGCCTAAGGGGGAAGGGTGACATGCTGAACAAAATTTATGACTGGGTAGACGAGCGGCTTGATATTACACCGATGTGGAGGGATATTGCCGATCACGAAGTACCGGAACATGTGAATCCCGCCCATCATTTCTCTGCGTTTGTGTATTGCTTTGGGGGACTGACGTTTTTTGTAACCGTTATCCAAGTATTATCTGGAATGTTTTTAACGATGTATTATGTGCCTGATATCAAAAATGCCTGGGAATCGGTATATTATTTGCAAAATGAAGTGGCATTCGGCCAGATTGTCAGGGGGATGCACCACTGGGGTGCGAGCCTGGTCATTGTGATGATGTTTTTACATACGCTGAGGGTCTTTTTCCAAGGCGCGTATAAAAAACCACGCGAGCTGAACTGGATTGTCGGTGTGCTGATCTTTTTTGTTATGCTCGGTCTTGGCTTTACAGGCTACTTGCTTCCTTGGGATATGAAGGCTCTGTTTGCAACAAAAGTCGGGCTGCAGATCGCCGAAGCCACACCTTTGATCGGAACGCAAGTTAAAACGCTCCTTGCAGGGCATCCGGATATTGTAGGCGCCCAAACGCTGACTAGGTTTTTTGCGATCCATGTATTTTTTCTTCCTGCCGCATTGTTCGGGCTGATGGCTGCACATTTTATTATGATCCGGAAGCAGGGGATTTCAGGACCGCTTTAAACTCTTGATCTGCGAATAAAAGGGAGGGGATGACATGCACCGGGGCAAAGGGATGAAATTTGTAGGCGACTCAAGGATACCGGCTGAAAAAAAGCCGAATATACCGAAGGATTATTCGGAGTATCCCGGTAAAACAGAGGCTTTCTGGCCAAATTTCTTGTTAAAGGAATGGATGGTTGGAGCTGTCTTTCTCATCGGTTTTCTCGTTTTGACGATTGTGCATCAGCCGCCTTTGGAGCGGATGGCGGACCCGACTGATACTGGTTATATTCCGCTGCCGGATTGGTATTTTCTTTTCTTATACCAGCTGTTGAAATATGAATACGCCGCTGGAAGCTTTACAGTGGTCGGCGCCATGATTATGCCAGGTCTCGCTTTTGGGGCCCTGCTATTGGCTCCATTCCTAGACAGAGGGACAGAAAGAAGGCCGTGGAAGCGTCCGGTCGCTGTCGGTATGATGCTTCTGGCCATTTCCGCTGCTGTATTTTTGACGTGGCAGTCAGTTGCTACTCATGACTGGGCCAAAGCAGAAGAACAGGGGAAAATCACAAAAGAAGCCGACATTGACACCAATGCAGAAGGATATAAGGTTTTTAAGGAACAGGGCTGTATTTCTTGCCATGGGGATAACCTTCAGGGAGGAGCGGCCGGGCCTTCATTGGTTGACAGCGGGCTGAAACCGGATGAAATCAAAAAAATAGCTGTAGAAGGGAAAGGCAAAATGCCGGCGGGTGTGTTCAAAGGAAATGATAAGCAACTCGAAGAACTTGCAAAATTTATTTCTGAAACAACCGCAAAATAACGTATTGTGAATTGTCAAATGGAAGGATATACTTTTATTATCAAAAGCTGACCCGGCGTCAGCTTTTTTATATGGACATATTATTTTTACAGACTGAGAGTTGATTCAATGTGAAATGGTTTCAATATGTATTTGGGCAGCGGCCGATGCTTATTCTTGTCTTAGCCATTAATTTTCTGGGAACGGTTTACGGCTACTATTGGTACTTGCCGCAGCTTTTGGAGACACCGGCCCGTTTCCTGATTTTTGTTCCGGACAGTCCGACAGCAACGTTTTTCTTTCTGTTTGTGCTGCTTGCCTTTCTCATGAAACGGAATGCTCCGTTCTTTGAGGCGCTTGCGCTAGTTACCCTCGTAAAGTATGGCCTATGGGCGGTGGCTATGAATTTTCTTGTGCTTGCAGTAACTGGTGACTTGCCGTGGGAGGGCTACATGCTAATTGCTTCGCATTTTGCAATGGCAGTTCAAGGCGTATTATACAGTCCGTATTTTCGTTTTTCATTTTGGCATCTTGCAATTGCTGCAGTCTGGACTCTGCATAACGATGTCATTGACTACTTGTTTGATATGATGCCGCGGTATTCAATGCTTTCTGATTATATGACTGAAATAGGATACGGAACATTTTGGCTAAGCATCTTCTCAATCGCGCTTGCTTACTTTCTTGTGGTCTCAAAAAAGCAAACGAAGCTTGAGCTGATGTAAAGACAATGTTGGTCTATCCTTGTCCCTTTCTTCATATTCTGTAAGGAGAGAGAGTGGGAGGGACCTGCATGAAACGAAAGCTGACGATCTGTTTGTTGATTGCACTTATTTTTTATAATGGAAATGCCAAGGCTGCAGAGCGGGGAAGCCTCGAGGAATTGAATGATTTATCCGATACAGTCTTTCAAATGACCCGACAGGCGAAATATGAAGAGGCGCTTCAAGTCTTGGAGTATTTTGAAAAAACATTAAAATCCGCTGAGAAAAAACAGCAAGACCCCATGCTAACGGGAGCCCAAATTCGTCAAATCACATTGGGCTATAATGATATGGTTCGGAGTTTAAAGCAAGCTGATACATCAGACACACAAAAACTCAGAGCAGCCGCGCAGTTCAGGATGCTGATGGATGCGGTTGACAATCGGTCTGACCCGCTTTGGGGCTCACTGGAAAAACCGATTATGGAAGCTTTTACTGAGCTGAAGCGAGATGTCCAAAAGAATGGAAGCACAAGCTTTCATGAAAAATGGAATGAATTTATCAGTTTATATGACTTGATTTACCCCAGTCTTACAATCGATGTATCAGAGGATCAGCTTGAAACAGTCGGAAAACATATAGACGTCATTGAGCAAGAGGAATTTCAGCAAATGACAGAGAGCACGAAGCTTGAACGGCTTTCCCTTCTTCAGCATGACCTGAAAAATGTGTTTGACAGGGTGGAGGAGGATGATGCCGATCCGTCTTTACTCTGGGTGATGATTACAACCGGCAGTATCATCATTACTGCTCTTACCTATGTCGGTTACAGAAAGTACAAGGCGGAAAAAAACAAGCTGAAAAAAAGGGACTACCCTAAATAAGGATGAGGGGCGGCGGTCAGCCGCCTTTTTTCTATTACATGTCAGCGCGGAAGCGGATTTTTATTTTCATCAAGCGTAAATCCTTCTCCGAGCACATCGTGAACATCGCTTACCGCTACAAAGGCATGGGGATCAATGGAGTTAATCACGCTTTTCAGCATCACCAATTCGTTTTTCGGCACCACACAATAAAGTACATCTATATCCTCTTTTGTGTAGGAACCTTGTCCTTTCAAAATGGTGACGCCTCGTTCCATTTCTTCAAGAATCTTTTTCTGAATCAGGTCGTTTTTCGAAGAGATGATCGTAGCGCCTTTAGCAGCGTATCCGCCTTCCTGAATAAAATCGATTAATCTTGCCGCTACAAATACAGCTACCAGCGTATACATCGCTTCTTTATAGGAGAGATAAGTAAGCAAAGACAAAATGATGACGCAGGCATCGAAAGCAAACATCGTTCTGCCCATCGGGATCCCAAAATACTTATTCACTAAACGTGCGATGATATCAACACCGCCTGTCGTTCCGCCGAACTTGAAAATAATTCCCAGTCCGGCTCCGATGAATACGCCGGCAAATAAAGCGGCGAGCGCTAAGTCGTGCTGAAGGGGCATATGTATTTCATATCGCTGAAAGATGCTGAGGAACAAAGACAAGGCTACAGTGCCGACAAGGGTATAAACAAACATTGTCCTGCCGAGCAAACGCCAGCCAATAAAAAAAATCGGAATGTTCAACACCAGGTTCGAGATAGAGGGGCTGATGTGGAAAAGGGCATAAAGCAAAAGTGTAATACCTGTAAAACCGCCCTCAGCCAGATTGTTCTGCATATTGAAATGAACCAAGCCAAATGAAAAAATTGCCGCTCCGATTAAAATAAAAAATATGTTTTTTAATCTAATTTCTCCAAGCATCACACAAAACCCCTTTTCCTTCCATTAGATAGCGTTTATATTATAGTGGATGAAAAAGAAAACAGCAAACGTGCTTAAACATTTGTCAAACGTATCTGAATTAGCTAACATGTAAGAGGATGATAGGAGGTTTCGTTCAGTGAGTGATAAAACAATGAAAGACATACAGGCTGAAGTAGACCGTTACATCGGCCAATTTAAAGAAGGATATTTCAGCCCGCTGGCCATGATGGCGAGGCTGACTGAAGAACTGGGCGAGCTTGCCAGAGAAGTGAATCACCGTTATGGAGAAAAACCAAAAAAAGCGACTGAAGATGATAAAAGCATGGAAGAGGAAATGGGCGATGTGCTATTTGTATTGGTTTGTTTAGCCAACTCCCTTGATATCTCTTTAGAGGAAGCCCACGACCGAGTCATGCATAAATTTAATACAAGAGATAAAGATCGCTGGACCAGAAAAGAAGAAGGAAAGTAGAGGAGATCGAGATGTCAAACGAAACAATTAAAGTAGTCATTGCGGGACCGCGTGGAAGAATGGGGCAGGAAGCTGTTAAATTGGCAGAACGAACACCTCATTTTGACCTTGTCGGGGCCATAGACCATACATACGATCAGCAAAAATTATCTGATGTGATGCCTGTTGAGTCAGATGCTTTCATTTATACAGATATCAATGCCTGTTTTACAGAAACACAACCGGATGTCTTGATTGATTTAACAACGCCCGAAATCGGAAAAGTACATACAAAAATTGCATTAGAGCACGGAGTCCGTCCAGTTGTCGGAACAACCGGTTTCTCAGAAGCTGATTTAAAAGAGCTCACGTCTTTAACAGAAGAAAAAGGGATCGGAGCCATCATTGCGCCAAATTTTGCGCTCGGTGCGATACTGATGATGAAATTTTCAAAAATGGCTGCCAACTATTTTGAGGATGTTGAGATTATTGAGCTTCATCATGACCAGAAGCTTGACGCACCAAGCGGAACTGCGCTTAAAACAGCGGAAATGATTTCAGAAGTCCGTAAAGAAAAGCAGCAAGGACATCCGGATGAAAAAGAAATTCTCCCAGGAGCAAGAGGAGCGGAGCAAAACGGCATTCGCTTGCACAGCGTCCGTCTTCCGGGACTGATCGCGCATCAGGAGGTCATGTTCGGCATGGATGGCCAAACGCTTCAGATACGCCATGATTCTTATAACCGTGCTTCTTTCATGTCAGGCGTTAAACTGTCAGTCGAACAAGTCATGAAGATTGATCAGCTTGTGTACGGTTTAGAAAATATCATTGATTAGACGGGGGGATAAACAATGAAAATTGCTTTGATCGCGCATGACAAGAAAAAACAGGATATGGTTCAATTTACGACTGCCTATCGGGATATTTTAAAGAATCATGATCTATACGCAACCGGAACTACAGGGTTGAAAATTCAAGAGGCGACAGGTCTTCAAATTGAACGTTTTCAATCCGGCCCTTTAGGGGGAGACCAGCAAATCGGTGCACTGATCGCTGCCAATGCACTCGATCTTGTCATTTTTTTGCGCGACCCGCTGACCGCGCAGCCGCATGAACCGGATGTCTCGGCATTAATCCGGTTATGTGATGTGTATTCCATTCCGCTCGCCACAAATATGGGTACTGCGGAAATTCTCGTCCGCACACTTGATGAAGGTGTTTTCGAATTCCGTGACCTTCTTCGGGGAGAAGAGCCGAATGTATAATGCTGACGTTCTTGCTTTTGGCGCCCACAGTGATGATGTCGAGATCGGGATGGGCGGCACAATAGCGAAGTTTGTCAAACAGGAAAAAAAAGTAATGATATGCGATTTGACAGAAGCGGAACTCTCTTCTAACGGTACGGTCAGTTTGCGTAAAGAAGAAGCAGCTGAAGCAGCCCGCATATTAGGCGCAGATAAAAGAATTCAGCTAACGCTTCCAGACCGCGGCCTAATAATGAGTGATCAGGCAATTCGGTCGATTGTCACTATCATCAGAACCTGCCGCCCAAAAGCGGTTTTTATGCCGTATAAAAAGGATCGCCATCCGGATCACGGCAATGCGGCTGCACTGGTGGAAGAAGCGATCTTTTCCGCCGGAATCCATAAATATAAAGACGAAAAAAGCCTTCCGGCGCATAAAGTCAGCAAGGTTTACTATTATATGATAAATGGTTTTCATCAGCCGGATTTTGTTATTGATATCTCGGATACAATAGAGGCAAAGAAACAAAGCCTCAACGCCTACAAAAGCCAGTTTATCCCGTCAAAGGATTCCGTTTCTACTCCTCTGACGAATGGGTATATTGAAATCGTTGAAGCGAGAGAAAAGCTTTACGGTAAAGAAGCGGGCGTGGAGTATGCCGAAGGTTTCTTTTCAAAACGGATGCTGATGCTTGATCATGATGTGCTTGGGGGCGAACAATGAGAAAACTAAAAATAGGAATCACATGCTATCCGAGCGTTGGAGGCTCAGGTATCATTGCGACAGAACTGGGGAAGCAGCTTGCTGAAAAGGGACATGAAATCCATTTCATCACATCAAGCATTCCGTTTAGACTGAATACATATCATCCCAATATTCATTTTCATGAAGTTGAGGTTAATCAATATGCTGTTTTTAAATATCCTCCGTATGATTTGACATTGGCAAGCAAAATCGCTGAGGTGGCGGAACGGGAGAATTTAGACATTATCCATGCTCACTATGCTCTTCCGCATGCCGTTTGCGCCTATCTTGCAAAACAAATGCTGAAACGCAATATCGGCATTGTTACAACTTTGCATGGCACGGATATCACGGTGTTAGGTTATGATCCGTCTCTAAAAGATCTGATCCGTTTTGCTATTGAGTCATCAGACAGGGTGACGGCCGTCTCCTCAGCGCTTGCTGCTGAAACATACGATTTAATTAAACCGGAGAAAAAAATTGAAACGATTTATAACTTTATAGACGAGCGCGTGTATCTGAAGAAAAACACAGCGGCAATTAAAGAGAAACATGGAATTTTACCAGATGAAAAAGTCGTCATCCATGTGTCCAACTTCAGAAAAGTTAAACGCGTGCAGGATGTCATCCGTGTGTTCCGCAATATCGCTGGCAAAACGAAAGCGAAGCTGCTTTTAGTCGGAGACGGTCCGGAGAAATCGACAGCCTGCGAGCTTATCAGAAAATATGGCTTGGAAGACCAAGTCTTAATGCTTGGAAATCAAGACCGTGTTGAAGAGCTTTATTCTATTAGCGATTTGAAGCTGCTGCTATCTGAAAAAGAAAGCTTTGGCCTTGTCCTGCTTGAAGCGATGGCTTGCGGAGTGCCTTGTATCGGAACAAACATTGGCGGTATCCCTGAGGTTATTAAAAACAATGTGAGCGGATTTTTGGTGGACGTCGGTGATGTTGGGGCCGCAACAGCCCGCGCGATGAGCATTTTAGAAGATGAACAGCTAAGCAATCGTTTTACAAAGGCGGCAATAGAGATGCTTGAAAATGAATTTTCTTCCAAAAAAATTGTCAGCCAGTATGAACAGATTTATGCCGATTTAGCAGAACCGGAGTGATCACATGGAAAAAGTTTTTATCAAAGCACTTCCCGTGCTCCGCATCTTAATCGAAGCAGGCCATCAGGCTTATTTTGTCGGAGGCGCAGTTCGTGACAGCTATATGAAACGAACGATCGGAGATGTCGATATCGCGACAGATGCGGCACCTGATCAAGTAGAACGGCTGTTTCAGCGGACTGTTGATGTAGGCAAAGAGCATGGGACCATTATTGTGCTCTGGGAGGATGAAACCTATGAAGTCACGACATTCCGGACTGAATCTGATTATGTTGATTTCAGAAGACCGTCAGAAGTGCAATTTATCTCATCATTAGAAGAGGATCTAAAACGCAGAGATTTAACGATCAATGCGATGGCCATGACAGCGGACGGGAAGGTGCTTGATTATTTTGGCGGCAAGAAAGATATTGATCAGAAAGTGATTCGAACCGTTGGAAAGCCTGAGGATAGATTTCAAGAGGATGCGCTTCGTATGCTGAGAGCCGTACGCTTTATGAGCCAGCTTGGCTTTACGCTTTCACCGGAAACAGAAGAAGCCATTGCGAAAGAAAAATCACTCCTCTCCCATGTTTCAGTCGAACGAAAAACTATAGAGTTCGAGAAATTGCTGCAGGGAAGAGCTTCTCGCCAGGCGCTTCAAACACTCATTCAAACGAGATTGTATGAAGAGCTTCCTGGTATTTATCATAAACGAGAAAACCTGATTTCAACGAGTGAGTTTCCATTCTTCTCTTTAACATCCCGTGAGGAACTTTGGGCTGCTCTTTTAATTAACCTTGACATAGTCTTGAAAGACGCGCCCCTTTTCCTGAAAGCCTGGAAGCTCCCGGGAAAAGTGATCAAGGAAGCCATTCACATTGCTGATACGTTTGGCCAGAGCCTTGACGTAATGACAATGTACAGAGCTGGGGAAAAAGCACTGCTCTCTGCGGCCAAAATATCGCAGCTTCGGCAAAACGAAAAACTGGATGAAAAGAAACTGAAGGACATTCAGTACGCTTATCAAAACCTGCCGATCAAAAGCCTTAAGGATCTTGATATCACGGGTAAGGACTTGCTTGCGCTTCGAAACCGGCCGGCTGGAAAATGGGTGTCGGAAGAATTACAGCGGATCGAGCAGGCTGTTGTGACAGGGAAGCTCTCCAATCAAAAGAAACACATAGAGGAGTGGCTGAAGACATGCGGTCAACATTAAGAAAAGACCTTATTGAATTATTTTCTCAGGCCGGCAATGAATTTATTTCCGGCCAAAAAATCAGTGATGCTCTCGGCTGTTCAAGAACTGCTGTGTGGAAGCATATTGAAGAGCTTCGGAAAGAGGGTTATGAAGTAGAAGCCGTTAGAAGAAAAGGATATCGGCTCATCAAAAAACCCGGAAAACTCAGTGAAAGCGAAATTCGTTTTGGATTAAAAACGGAAGTGATGGGCCAGCATCTTATTTACCATGACGTTCTTTCAAGCACGCAAAAAACGGCTCATGAGCTCGCGAATAATAACGCACCGGAAGGCACCCTCGTGGTGGCTGACAAACAAACAGCCGGAAGGGGCCGAATGTCTAGGGTATGGCATTCTCAAGAAGGGAACGGTGTTTGGATGAGCCTGATTTTGCGGCCTGACATTCCGCTCCAAAAAACACCGCAGCTGACTCTGCTTGCTGCAGTAGCTGTTGTGCAGGGAATAGAAGAGGCAGCAGGCATCCAAACGGATATTAAATGGCCAAATGATATTTTGATTAACGAAAAAAAAACAGTCGGTATCCTAACGGAAATGCAGGCTGAAGAAGACCGCGTACGTTCAGTGATCATTGGGATCGGCATTAACGTTAACCAGCAGCCTAATGATTTTCCAGATGAATTGAAGGACATCGCGACAAGCCTCAGCCAAGCTGCTGGGGAAAAAATTGATCGGGCCGGCGTCATCCAGCATATTTTACTATGCTTTGAGAAACGGTACCGGGATTATATGACGCACGGATTTACGCCGATTAAGCTTTTATGGGAAAGCTATGCGCTCGGTATTGGCACTAATATGAGAGCCAGAACGTTAAACGGAACCTTTTACGGTAAGGCGTTAGGTATAGATGATGAAGGCGTTCTGCTTTTAGAAACGAACGAAGGCATTAAAAAAATCTATTCTGCCGATATCGAATTGGGCTAATGTGTTGGTACAAGCCCGTTGATTTTGGTATACTTCCATTGGGCAGTATCGCCTGCGAACTGCACCTATTATTAAAATAGATAGACATTGCAGCAGTCTGCCTTGATCCAAAAAAGGACTGGGACAGAGGGATGAAACTCGCCGAACTTTAGAAAGTGAAGAATCCTTCTCGTTGTAACGGAAGGTTTTTTGGCTTGCAGAAGAAAACGGCAGATCATCTCCTCTAAACATGAGGAGGAGAAAACATGAAAACAAAACTGGATTTTCTAAAAATGAAGGAGTCTGAAGAACCGATTGTCATGCTGACCGCTTATGATTATCCGGTAGCTAAACTTGCTGAACAAGCGGGAGTTGATATGATTTTAGTCGGTGATTCACTTGGAATGGTCGTCCTCGGCCTTGATTCAACTGTCGGTGTGACAGTTGCGGACATGATCCATCATACAAAAGCCGTTAAAAGGGGTGCGCCGAATACCTTTATTGTGACAGATATGCCGTTTATGTCTTATCACCTGTCCAAGGAAGATACGCTGAAAAATGCAGCGGCTATCGTTCAGGAAAGCGGAGCTGACGCACTGAAGCTTGAGGGCGGAGAAGGCGTGTTTGAATCCATTCGCGCATTGACGCTTGGAGGCATTCCAGTAGTCAGTCACTTAGGTTTGACACCGCAGTCAGTCGGCGTACTGGGCGGCTATAAAGTACAGGGCAAAGACGAACAAAGCGCCAAAAAATTAATAGAAGACAGTATAAAATGCGAAGAAGCAGGAGCTATGATGCTTGTGCTGGAATGTGTGCCGGCAGAACTCACAGCCAAAATTGCCGAGACGCTAAGCATACCGGTCATTGGAATCGGGGCTGGTGTGAAAGCGGACGGACAAGTTCTCGTTTATCATGATATTATTGGCCACGGTGTTGAGAGAACACCTAAATTTGTAAAGCAATATACGCGCATTGATGAAACCATCGAAACAGCAATCAGCGGATATGTTCAGGATGTAAGACATCGTGCTTTCCCTGAACAAAAGCATTCCTTTCAAATGAACCAGACAGTTCTTGACGGCTTGTACGGGGGAAAATAAGATGAGACAGATTACTGATATTACACAGCTGAAAGAAGCCATAAAACAATACCATTCAGAGGGCAAGTCAATCGGATTTGTTCCGACGATGGGGTTTCTGCATGAGGGGCATTTAACCTTAGCAGACAAAGCAAGACAAGAAAACGACGCCGTTATTATGAGTATTTTTGTGAATCCTGCACAATTCGGCCCTAATGAAGATTTTGAAGCATATCCGCGCGATATTGAGCGGGATGCAGCTCTTGCAGAAAACGCCGGAGTTGATATTCTTTTTACGCCAGTTGCTAAGGATATGTATCCCGGTGAAAAGAATGTCACGATTCATGTAGAAAGACGCACAGACGTGTTATGCGGGCGCTCAAGAGAAGGACATTTTGACGGGGTCGCGATCGTACTGACGAAGCTTTTCAATCTAGTCAAGCCGACTCGTGCCTATTTCGGTTTAAAAGATGCGCAGCAGGTAGCTGTTGTTGATGGGTTAATCAGTGACTTCTTCATGGATATTGAATTGGTTCCTGTCGATACGGTCAGAGAGGAAGACGGCTTAGCCAAAAGCTCTCGCAATGTATACTTAACAGCTGAGGAAAGAAAAGAAGCGCCTAAGCTGTATCGGGCCCTTCAAACAAGTGCGGAACTGATCCAAGCCGGTGAAAGAGATCCTGAAGCGGTGATAAAAGCTGCAAAAGAAATCATTGAAACGACTAGCGGAACCATAGACTATGTAGAGCTTTATTCCTATCCGGAACTCGAGCCTGTGAATGAAGTTGCTGGAAAGATGATTCTCGCTGTTGCAGTTGCTTTTTCAAAAGCGCGTTTAATAGATAATATCATTATTGATATTCGAGAAATGGAGAGAATATAATATGTATCGAACAATGATGAGCGGCAAACTTCACAGGGCAACTGTTACGGAAGCAAACCTGAACTATGTGGGAAGCATTACAATTGATGAAGATCTCATTGATGCTGTGGGAATGCTTCCTAATGAAAAAGTACAAATTGTGAATAATAATAATGGAGCACGTCTTGAAACGTATATTATTCCTGGTAAACGGGGAAGCGGCGTCATATGCTTAAACGGTGCAGCCGCACGCCTTGTGCAGGAAGGAGATAAGGTCATTATTATTTCCTACAAAATGATGTCTGATCAAGAAGCGGCAAGCCATGAGCCGAAAGTGGCTGTTCTGAATGATCAAAACAAAATTGAACAAATGCTGGGGAACGAACCAGCCCGTACAATTTTGTAGAAGAAAAGCCCCCTTTATCGGGGGTTTTCTTTTAAGATTTTGAGAGTAAAACGGTTTTGCCGCTCCATTTCCGTACAAAACGTGTTACACTTTTGTCGTATGCAAGAATTGAGGTGTCCATTTTAATGAATAAGCAACGGTTCGTTGTTATAGATGTAGAGACAACAGGGAATTCGCCGAAGAAAGGCGATAAAATCATACAAATCGCAGCGGTTGTAATCGAAAATGGACAAATTACTGAGCGGTTTTCAAAATACATTAATCCAAATAAATCAATCCCTGCTTTTATTGAGCAGCTTACTGGAATCTCTAATCAAATGGTCGAGAATGAGCAGCCATTTGAAGCAGTTGCTGAAGAAGTATTCCAATTGCTTGACGGCGCTTATTTTGTCGCCCACAATATCCATTTTGACCTTGGATTTGTCAAGTATGAGCTACATAAGGCGGGCTTTCAGCTCCCAGATTGTGAAGTGCTTGATACTGTCGAGCTCTCACGTATTGTTTTTCCGGGATTTGAAGGGTATAAGCTGACGGAATTAAGCGAGGAGCTTCAGCTGCGGCATGATCAGCCGCACCGGGCTGACAGCGATGCTGAAGTGACAGGGCTTATTTTTTTGGAAATCCTTGAAAAGCTGCGGCAGCTTCCTTATCCGACATTAAAGCAGTTAAGAAGGCTTTCGCAGCATTTCATCAGTGATCTGACGCATTTGTTGGATATGTTCATTAATGAAAACAGACATACCGAGATACCGGGCTATACGCGCCTTTCTTCGTTTTCTGTCAGAGAACCTGAAGCTATCGCTGTTCGTATAAATGAGGACGAGAACTTCTCATTTGAGATCGAAAGCTGGGAAGCGGGAAATGAAAAAGCGCTGTCAGAGTTAATGCCTGGGTATGAAAAAAGAGACGGCCAAATGATGATGATGAGAGAGGTGGCTGATGCGTTTGCCAATCGTGAGCATGCGCTGATTGAAGCTCCTCCAGGCATTGGAAAAACGATTGGCTATCTGATTCCGGCTGCGCTTTTTGCCAAGAAATCAAAAAAGCCGGTCATAATCAGCACGTATTCGACGCTTTTACAGCAGCAGATTCTCACAAAGGATTTGCCGATTGTCCAAGATCTGTTTCCATTTCCGGTAACAGCGGCGATTTTAAAAGGGCAATCGCATTATTTATGCCTGTATAAATTTGAGCAGGTGCTTCATGAAGAAGATGATAATTATGATGCCGTACTGACAAAGGCACAGCTTCTTGTTTGGCTGACAGAGACAAATACAGGAGATGTAGCGGAACTGAATTTGCCTTCAGGCGGAAAATTGCTGTGGGACAGATTGGCTTATGACGATGACTCCTATAAAAGAAGTCGCAGTGAGCATGTGATCGGTTTTTACGAGCGGGCCAAACAGATTGCTATGCGCTCTGATTTGGTGATCACCAATCATTCCCTTTTGCTGACCGATGAAGGCAGCCAGAAAAAAAGGCTTCCCGAAAGCGGCACATTTATTATTGATGAAGCACACCATTTTGAACGTGCGGCAAGCGAACATTTAGGGAAAAGAGCCACGTACATAGAATTGCATACGAAATTGAGCAGAATCGGCACTCTGAAGGAGCAGGGACTTCTTAAAAAGATGAGACAGCTATTCCAGCGAAACAGCCTGCCGGTTGATTCATTTTTCGAATTGGAAGAGTGGCTTCAGCACGTTCAAGCAGAAAGTGATGCTTTCTTCAGCTCTGTACATTCTTTTGTCAAACGAAGAAAACCTAAAGAAGACTTAAACCGTCTAGTGTTTAAGGTGAACAAAGAAAGCCAGGATAAAAGCTGGTCGATCTTAACGGATGGTGCGGAGAGGCTTTGTTCCATGCTGACACATTTGCAGCAGCTTTTTGAGGCACAGTCATCCCTGATGGAAAAACATTTGAAGGGTATGAAGAGCAAAACCGTCTTTTTAGCCGATGAATACCAAAGAAGCATGAAAGGCTTGCAGCATTACTGTCAGACGTTGCAGAAGCTCTTCTTTGGGTCTGATGACGATGAAGCGGTTTGGATTGAAATAGATGCAAAGGGTGCGAAAAATGCAGTGGCCATTTACGCACAGCCTCTTGAACCTGGTGAACTTCTGGCTGATCAGTTTTTCGCGCGCAAAAATAGTGTGGTGCTGACATCTGCAACCCTTACAGTCGAAGGTTCTTTTCAATTTATGATTGAACGACTGGGACTGAGTGACTTTTTCCCGCGGACAATGAGAATTGAGTCACCCTTTTCTTACGATGAGCGTATGCAGGTGATGATTCCAAAAGAAATGAAATCAATTCAGGATACAGGGCAACCTGAATTTATACAGGATACAGCCCGTTATATCGAACTGATGGCAAAGGAAAAACAGCCTAAAATCCTTGTGCTGTTTACATCCCATGATATGCTGAAAAAGGTTCACCAGGAGCTTAAGCATAACATGAGTGCTTCCGGCATTCAGCTCTTGGCACAAGGGATTACAGGCGGAAGTCCCGGCAAGCTGATGAAGACTTTTAAAACATCCAATCAGGCGATCCTGCTCGGAACAAATCATTTTTGGGAAGGCGTTGATTTCCCTGGTGATGAGCTGACGACAGTAATGATCGTGAGGCTCCCATTCCGGTCCCCTGATCACCCGCTTCATGCTGCAAAATGTGAGCTTGCCCGCAAAAAAGGAAAGAATCCGTTTCAAACAGTGTCATTACCGGAAGCTGTGCTGACCTTTAGGCAAGGAATTGGACGCTTGCTGCGTTCTGCGGGAGACAAGGGAACGATTATTATATTGGACAGACGGATTAAAACCGCTGGTTACGGCCGGCTGTTTCTTGATGCCTTGCCGACAACCTCAGTATCCGAAATGACTGACAGCGAGCTTGAAGCTTATGTTGCAGGGGAAAAAGAATAAAAGCCGCATAAAGCGGCTTTTGCGGTGTGGGAGTAGGATGGTGTTTTATTTAAAAGCGGATTTCCCGCTCTGTGATACTAGTATGGCGTGTCCTGAAATGGAGTATGACTAACAATATTTGTTCAAACTGGAGGATGAAAAAATGGAAAGTAAAATCGAAATTCTTTCAACAATTAATGTAGAGCATTCTGATGATCTGTATAAAATTGTGGACACATTGAATCGTACACTGAAAAGAGAAAATCTGATGTTCGGCCTTGCGCTGGATGAAGAAAACAAAAACCAAGCCGTTTTTACCATTTATCGTACGTAGGTGAGAAGATGAGAAAAAAAGCATTAATATTTACCGTCATTTTTGGTATTATTTTTTTAGCAGTACTTCTTGTCTCGGCAAGCATTTATAAATCAGCCATGGCACAAAAGGAAGAGGGGCACGAAGCAGCAGCTGCTGAAGCTAAAAAAGAAACCGATCTCGCCCATGTTGATCAAGTCGAAACATTTGTCGGAAAAGAAAAATATTATGTTGTAAAGGGAACGGATAAAAAAGGCACTGCATTATATGTCTGGGTTCCTGCTGATAAAAAAGCAAAAATTCTCTCAAAAGAAGCGAAAGAGGGAATCTCTGAAGACAAAGCGGCGAAAATCATAAAGGATGAAGGGCTGGTTTCAAAGCAAAAAGAGGTTCATCTGGCAAGAGAAGGAAACGTCCTGCTTTGGGAAGTGACGTACTTAGACAAAGAAGGGCAATACAGTTTAAGTTATGTGGACTTTACAACTGGAAAGATTCTCAAAAATATCACGCCTTAAGACGAATTAGGGGGAGTTCAAGTTGAAACTGGCAAAAAGAGTATCCGCATTAACACCATCAACCACACTGGCAATCACAGCGAAAGCGAAAGAACTGAAAGCCGCAGGCCATGATGTCATCGGCTTAGGAGCAGGCGAGCCTGACTTCAATACACCGCAGCATATTATTGATGCCGCTGTGCGTTCGATGAACGAGGGCCATACGAAATACACGCCTTCCGGTGGTTTGGCTGAACTGAAAAACAGCATTGCAGAGAAATTTAAACGCGACCAGAATATTGAATACAAACCGTCTCAAATTATTGTCTGCACTGGTGCCAAACATGCTCTGTATACCCTTTTCCAAGTGATTTTGGATGAAGAAGATGAAGTTATTATTCCAACGCCTTACTGGGTAAGCTACCCGGAGCAGGTGAAACTCGCTGGCGGAAAGCCTGTTTATGTAGAAGGGCTTGAGGAAAATCACTTCAAAATTTCGCCTGAGCAGCTGAAAAATGCAATTACGGAAAAAACAAAAGCAATCGTTATTAACTCTCCAAGCAACCCGACTGGTGTCATGTATACGGAAGAAGAACTATCTGCGCTCGGTGAAGTGTGCCTTGAACATGATATCTTGATTGTGTCAGATGAAATTTATGAAAAACTTACATACGGCGGAAAGAAACATGTTTCCATTGCACAGCTGTCAGACAGACTGAAAGAGCAAACGGTCATTATAAACGGCGTATCGAAGTCCCACAGCATGACAGGCTGGAGAATCGGTTATGCGGCAGGCTCTGAAGACATTATTAAAGCGATGACGAACCTTGCAAGCCACAGCACGTCAAACCCGACATCAATCGCACAATACGGAGCGATTGCTGCTTATAACGGGCCTTCTGAGCCATTGGAAGAAATGAGAGAAGCATTTGAACATAGATTAAATACGATCTATGCAAAGCTCATAGAAATCCCAGGGTTCAGCTGTGTGAAGCCGGAAGGTGCTTTTTACTTGTTCCCAAATGCAAAAGAGGCAGCTCAATCTTGCGGTTTCAAAGATGTAGATGAATTTGTTAAAGCGCTTCTCGAGGAGGAAAAAGTTGCGATTGTTCCAGGATCCGGATTTGGCTCTCCTGAGAATGTCCGTCTTTCTTATGCAACATCGTTAGATCTTCTTGAAAAAGCCATTGAAAGAATCAAGCGTTTTGTAGAAAAACATAGCTAACAGATCAAAAAGCGGCTGACAGAAAAGCCGCTTTTTATCTGCATTGACCCGGTTAGTTAAGAGCGGGTATAATAAAGTGATGATAAAAGAGTTCGCGGGGCAATGAGCTTCCGAATGTCTTTCTTGTTTTGGAGGGAAATATGTTGAAAACAACAATCAACCAAGTGTACAAGCACGTAGGTGAGGAAGTAACGATCGGAGCTTGGGTCGCTAATAAGCGTTCAAGCGGGAAAATTGCGTTTTTACAGCTTCGGGACGGTACCGGTTTTATTCAGGGTGTCGTAGTAAAAGCGGAAGTGGAAGAAAGCATTTTCCAAACAGCTAAATCAGTGACGCAGGAAACGTCGCTCTATATAAAAGGGATTGTCAAAGAGGACGAGCGTTCTCCGCTTGGATATGAACTTGCTGTGACAGATATTGAAGTCATTCACGAAGCGACCGATTATCCAATTACACCAAAAGAACACGGAACGGAATTTTTGATGGATCACAGACATTTATGGCTGCGTTCAAAGCGCCAGCATGCGATCATGAAAATCCGTAATGAAATCATTCGCGCGACTTACGAATTCTTTAATAACGAAGGCTTCGTAAAAGTGGATCCGCCGATTTTGACTGGAAGCGCACCTGAAGGAACAACAGAACTCTTTGCGACAAAGTACTTTGATGAAGATGCATATCTGTCTCAAAGCGGCCAGCTCTACATGGAAGCTGCGGCAATGGCTTTAGGAAAAGTATTCTCTTTCGGACCGACATTCAGAGCGGAAAAGTCTAAAACAAAGCGTCACTTAATCGAATTCTGGATGATCGAACCGGAAATGGCGTTTGTAGAATTTGAAGAAAACCTTCAAGTACAGGAAAATTACGTTTCTTTCATCGTGCAATCAGTTCTTAAAAATTGCAAAATTGAACTAAACACATTGGGAAGAGACACGTCAAAACTTGAGCAAATCAAAGCTCCGTTCCCAAGAATTACGTATGATGAAGCGATTGAATTTCTGAAAGAAAAAGGCTTTGACGATATCGAGTGGGGAGATGATTTCGGAGCGCCTCATGAAACAGCGATTGCTGAACATTATGACAAACCGGTATTCATCACTCGCTATCCGACGTCCTTAAAACCGTTCTATATGCAGCCGGCTTCTGACCGTGAGGACGTTGTGCTTTGCGCTGACTTGATTGCGCCGGAAGGCTATGGAGAAATCATCGGCGGGTCTGAACGGATTCACGATATGGAACTTTTGGAATCGCGTCTAAAAGAACATGGACTGGATTCTGACGCATATAAATGGTATGCTGAACTTAGAAAATATGGATCAGTTCCTCATTCCGGCTTCGGCCTTGGATTAGAGCGGACAGTAGCTTGGATCAGCGGAGCGCCTCACGTTCGTGAAACGATCCCGTTCCCAAGACTGTTAAACCGTCTGTATCCGTAATACATTCAAATGAAACAAAAAAGAGTCTCCTGCAAGGGAGACTTTTTACAGTAAAGGGGCAATCACAATCCTTTACAGTAAGAGGTGTGACGATGAAAAAACAGCAATTTATTGATATGCAGGAGCAGGGAACATCAACCATCCCCAATCTTCTGCTCACGCATTATAAACAGCTTGGGCTTAATGAAACTGAACTTATTCTGCTGTTAAAAATTAAAATGCATTTAGAAAAAGGATCATATTTTCCTACACCGAATCAGCTGCAGGAAGGTATGTCAATTTCTGTTGAAGAATGCACAAACAGATTGCGGATGTTTATTCAAAAAGGCTTTCTGTTTATTGAAGAATGCGAGGATCAAAACGGCATCAAATTTGAGAAATATTCTCTTCAGCCTTTATGGGGGAAACTGTACGAGTATATTCAGCTTGCACAGAATCAAACAAAGGAAAGAAAAGCAGAAGGGGAACAAAAAAGCCTTTATACCATTTTTGAGGAAGAGTTCGCAAGGCCGTTATCGCCTTTGGAGTGTGAAACGCTGGCGATCTGGCAGGACCAGGATCAGCATGACGCACAACTGATCAAACACGCGTTAAAAGAGGCTGTACTATCAGGAAAACTCAGTTTCCGCTACATTGACCGGATTTTGTTTGAATGGAAGAAAAACGGGCTTAAAACTGTGGAGCAGGCGAAAATACACAGCCAAAAATTCCGGCGTGTACAAGCAAAGCAAAATGAACCGCAAAAAGAGTATAAAAGGCAGGTTCCTTTTTACAATTGGCTTGAACAATAAAGTGAAAAGGTGACAATCGTGTTAAATCTAAAACAAATTGAATTCTGTTTAGACAAGATAGGTGACATGTTTCCTCATGCGGAGTGTGAACTGGTTCATTCCAATCCTTTTGAATTAGTGGTGGCTGTTGCTTTATCTGCGCAATGTACAGATGCACTTGTAAACAGAGTGACCAAAACATTATTCCAAAAATATAAACGGCCGGAAGACTATTTGGCTGTTCCGCTGGAAGAGCTTCAGCAGGATATTAAATCAATCGGTTTATATCGTAATAAAGCGAAAAATATTCAAAAGCTGAGTAAAATGATTATTGAAGATTACGGCGGAGAAGTGCCGAGAGACCGCGATGAGCTTGTCAAACTGCCAGGGGTCGGGAGAAAGACTGCAAACGTAGTGGTATCCGTTGCGTTTGGCGTGCCGGCCATTGCCGTAGATACCCATGTGGAGAGAGTCAGCAAACGATTGGGCATTTGCCGGTGGAAGGACTCGGTTCTGGAAGTTGAAAAGACGCTGATGCGCAAGGTTCCCAAAGAAGACTGGTCCGTTACGCATCACCGGCTTATTTTCTTCGGCAGATATCACTGTAAAGCCCAATCTCCGCGCTGTGCGGAGTGTCCGCTGCTTTCTTTGTGCAGAGAAGGGCAGAAGAGGGATAAAAAAGGACTGGTGAAACGATGACGCAAGCAAAAGAAGTGTTGGCTTCCTATGAGCAATACTTGCGCAGTCTTGGCCAGAAGAGTTCCTCGGATATGAAGAAAACCTTGCAGACCAATCCCGTGTATTTTGATTTCTGCACGGAATTACAAGGCGATTTGCCATGGGAGGACAGCGGGAAATACGTTCCGCTTTTATTTGAAGTGTGGGATGACATCAAAGCATCACTTCTCCCAGTCTTTCAAACACGAAAATCGAGATGTGACCAAAACGAAATGTTAAAGGGCATTGTGTGTTTGCTGGCTTCGTTACATTGGACAGCAGGTGAGCCGGTGAAATCGCTCGATTGGCAAGAACTGAGGGAGAAATCATATCCCGCAAAGCCGATTAATTGGGCTGAACGAGTGGAATTTATTCTTCTTAAGCCGACCCAATACCATTGCTTTATTCAGCTTGATGAGCTGTTTACCGAAATGAAAAAGCATTTTTACAAATATCATGCGATGAATCGATAAAACCTCCTGTTAAAACGGGAGGTTTTTTATTGTGTACCAAAAAAGCCATCACCCCAAAGGTGACGGCTTTTTTGTTTAATTTGTTTTTTCAATGGATGATGAGTTTGTTTGTGTTTTATTAGATGTGTCTGTTTTATTTTTATTCGTGTCAGAACCTGTTGAATCATTCTTACCAGAGTTCGAATCACCATCCGACGTATCCTGGTTGTTACTGTTGTCGTTATCGTTATCGTTTGATTGGTCTTGGTTATTGTTGTCGGACGGATTGGTGTTCGTATTGTCTTGTTTTTTGTCTTGATCGTTTGTTGAATCATCTGTCTGATCTTGATCCGTCTGACCGTCATCTTTTTGAGAATCATCATTTTGTGTATCATCCTGAGTCTTCTCATCATCTTGTTTTTCATCATCCGTTTGTTGCTGGTCTTTTTTATCTTCATCGTCTTCAGCTTTTGGCACCTCATAGGATGTGGAAGCTGTACTTTTGCCATCATCACTGACGGCTGTTACTTCGAATTTGTATACAGATCCTGGCTGCACACCCGAAATAACTGCCTCTTTTGCAGAGCTGTTTTGAATTTCCGAGTAGCTGCCGCCGTCAACAGATTGCTTTACAGCAAAGGTCGCATCTCCGTCATAATTCCAGCTTAACGTTAAAGATTGATTGTCTTTATCGTATTTCACGTTTAAACCAGACAGTTTAGCTGTTTCCTCTTTTTCTTCTTTCTCATATGTTTTAGAAACAGTAGAAGGAGCTGTGCCTTTAACAAAGTACTCTGTGAGCTTCTTATCGCTTGGCGTATTTGGCCCTGCCAGTTTTGCAGGGTTTGAGCCTTTTTCTACAGAGGCTTCCACTACGCTGTCAGGCTTCTCAAATGATCCGCTTCCGTCATCGACATCGGCGATGAGCTGGGCGAAGATGCGCTTTGCAACTTTTTGCTCTTCAGCTGAAAGTGATTTCTTTCCAGCCTCGTTTTCTCCCATTCCCGTCCAGACGGCAGCTGTATATTGCGGTGTGTAGCCAACGAACCAAGAATCTCGGGCGCCACCGCTAGCGATATTGTACCTTTTGACTTCATTATCATCAAAGTTAGTCGTTCCTGTTTTTCCTGCAACTTCTACACCAGGTACTTGTGCAAGCTGTCCAGTACCTGTCTTCACAGCTGTTTTCAGCATATCTGTAATCATAAACGCAGTATAATCACTCATGGCTGATTTTGATTTTGGTGTTAAGTCAAGCTTCGTGCCATCGTTAAATTCGATAGATTTTACAAAATGCGGTTCATTATACGTTCCGTTATTTCCAAACGCGCTGTATGCACCTGCCATTGTCAGAGGAGAAACACCATCGTTCCCACCGAAACCGCCAATAGAATAGGCCTCTGTTACATTATCTTTTGTTAAACCAAGCCCGAGTCCATTTGCAAAGTCTACAGCAGTATCTTTACCGACTGCCTGGAATGCTTTTAAAGCAGGTATATTTCTTGATTGGGCCAAAGCGTAACGCATTGAGATAGGCCCTAGATATTTGCGGTCCCAATCACGAATCGGTTTTCCGTTAGAATACGTATAAGCTGAGTCATCAATTTGTTCGTATGTGGACCATTTCTTATTTTCAATAACTGGTCCGTAGTCCAAAATCGGTTTTATGGTCGAACCAGGCTGTGCCTTAGTTTGAGTAGCATAGTTAAAGCCTCCGACAGGCTGATTGCGTCCCGCACCAATCGCTCGGACTTCTCCGTTTTTGGTATCGAGAAGCGTCACACCGCCCTGCATGCCTTCAGTAAATCCGACGGTGTCTCCGTCCATTAATTCATCTAGTTTATCTTGTGCTTTTGTATCTAATGTCGTATAGATCTTTAATCCGTCAGCAGATGGATCGACATCAGATTTTTCATCAATTTCCTTCATAACCTCTTCAACAAATGCGCTGTATTTGTTTGTACTTGCTTTTTCATATTCCTTCTGTGACACGACGCCTTCGTCTTTCACTGCCACTTTTTTCGCTTTGTTATATTGAGAATCAGAAATAAATCCTTGTTTTTTCATCAGACTGAGTACGATGTTCCGTCGTTTTTCCGCTTTATCCGGGTTTTTGACCGGGTTGTACGCTGTTGGGCTCTGCGGCATTCCTGCAAGCGTCGCAGCCTGTTCGACAGTCAATTTGCTTAAATCTGTAACGCCGAAAAATTCTTCCGCCGCTTTTCCGATTCCGTATGCTCTAGGAGAAAAATAAATCCGGTTTAAATACATTTCTAAAATTTCATCTTTAGAGTAATTGCGCTCCAGCTGAATCGAAAGCCATACTTCCTGCACCTTCCGTTTCAACGTTTTCTGATGTGAAAGAAGGGAGTTTTTGACGACCTGCTGGGTGATCGTACTTCCGCCTTCAGCCCCGAAGCCGTCTTTAAAGTTGGCAACTAAAGCACCGCCGATACGGACAGGGTCAATCCCGTGGTGCTCATAAAAACGAGCGTCTTCTGTCGCGATAAAGGCTTCTTTTACAACATCGGGAATTTCATCTATCGAGACGTAGGTCCGTTTTTCGGCGCCGACTTCGGCGATCTCTTTTCCATTTTTATCATAAATCGTTGATGAATAAGGCGTCTTCAATTTGCTTTCATCAAGTGACGGCGCATCAGAAACCATGACGGCAAATGTAACAGCACCGCCGACTACGCCTAAAACAAACAGAATGAGTAAAGTGAAAAGGGTCTTTTTAAACAATCCGCCCTTTTTTCGTTTCTTGCCTTTTTTCGGTGAAGGACTCGACTTGCTGTTCGCTTTTCGTCGAGCTTCACGGCTGTTAAATTGATCTGACATAACATCTCAACCTTTCGTTAATCAACCTTTCGCACCAGATGATGGCGAAAAATAAAGCTGTTCAATAATACTAATATAATCAATTCTGGGTGCGTATCCAAGAGAAATCGGATAAGCTGTTTCTTCCAACTCATCTTTTCGAATTGATTTTCTGCCGTTTTTTTCTTTTCTGTCCCAGAAATAAAACAGCTTATCGGCTTCCAAAAAATAAACCTGGTCGAAAGCGGATATAATAACAAAACAAATACCGTCTTGAGCCTTTACCTGCTTCATGTGCTCGATTTGATGGTCATGAAAATTCTGCAGGGGGAAAGAGGTCTTGTTTTTCGTTTCTTTCGCCTCAAAATCAATATACCGCCCTTTGTAAATCCCATTGTAGTCTGTTGTCGATGATTGTTTAAAGTAAGCTTCTTTAATCACTGCGGCACTTCTTTTTGGATAATGGACATTTACAATTTGAACAGGTGTCGGCTTTTTGTGTATAACGGCAATTTGGTTTGTCAGATAATACTTATTCGTTTCGTTTAAGTCATCTTCGAGGGTCATTCCGCGATTACTGTAAGACGGGGCCCTTTTCTGACTGTTTTGGGATGAAACCGAATGTTTCGGCTGAAATGTTTTTCCGTTAGGATACCGAATCACTTTCTCATCCTCCTTATTAAACTAATCATGACGGAAGTGAATGAACGTGCAAGAACAACAGACCATTAGAAAGCTTCTGAGCCGGATTGAGCGGCAGACAAAAATAAAAAACGCGGATAACATTTCAAGAACAAATGCTTATAAAGCATTTTACGACCGTCATCCGGAAATCAAATGGTCACTCTTGGCTTCTTTCGTTTCTCGTAATGCCGGCTGGTCAATGACTGACTTAAAAGGCAGTCTGTTTCAGCTTGGACTCCGTGAGAGACAGCAAAAATGGTTCTTTTTAGCCTATGAAAGAGCGAACTGGCTTATTTTTTCGGATGCCTATCCGCAGCTTCTTTTATACCACTGGTCAAAAAGAGTCGGGAAACCGCTGTTTCATCTTCTGCATGTGTTTGGCGTCTCACAATTTATGTCGGAAGAATGGACCCGTTTTTGGCATGAGCGAAATACGGAGCGGCTAATGTATGCCCTCATTATAAATGAACAAAACACTATCCAAACACCTATTATACAAAATCCTTCGTTTAAAAAGAATGTTTTTGACACGATTCCTTTTTATTTAAGTGACTGGTTTCATTTTAACACCGTTATTTTTCCTTCCTCAAATGGGTTTCTTTACGGCATTTCAGTGAAACGCTTTTCAAAGGCGGAGGAAAGGATAAGGCTGGGAAAGCAGCTGTCTCAATTGCTGTTCAAGCCAGAATTGTTCTCCTCTTTTTATCACTTTTTGCACACAGTGCCGCACTCAGGTTCCCGTTTTGATATGGAAAAGATGATCGGGATTACAAAAAGAACATCTCCTATGCTAAGGACATGCTACCCTGAGTTAATCCACTCATTAGACGGAACGAAAACAGATTGGTTTCATGGAAAGATAAAGAAAACGTTCTTTAGGCGCGAGGAATTGCCGAAGCAGATTGAATTGACAGACTGGTATTTACATAAAAAGCGCCAGCTTCATGCGCTTTTTGCGGTGGAGCAGTGGCTCAAAAAATAAAGAAGCAAGGAAATTCCTTGCTTCTTACGTAGAAGGGCGGTTCGGGCCGCCTAATTTTTTATCTAAAGAATCGATTGCCTTTGATTCAGTCTTTTTTTGCTGGCCGGCTTTTTTCGGTCTTGTTTTCATACGGCACCTCCTCACAAGTATCGTTTGCATTAAGGAGGAGGATCATACAATTTTTGCGGGTGTTTTTGTCGAAAACTTCAGCTTTTCGTGGAATACCTGTTTGTTTGGCGATTTGCTTCTAGTTTTGTCATGAGGAAGGAAAGAGCCTTGAGAGCAAAGAATGTTAACCGGGAGAGACAAGGAAAGGGAGGTACACGAATGTCCGGTTATGTATGCAAGACAGATATTCTCCGTATGCTTTCTGATATAGAAGATGAATTAACGCGAGCTGAGCAAAGCCTGAATCATTCTGTAAATGCATTAGAGGCTGAGATGCGGGAAACGGAAAACGATCGCCTAAGTATGCTTGAAGAAGAAATCATAGATCTTCATATTTGTATAAATGAGCTGTATCAATCGCCTGAACACAGGTATGCGTTTGAGAAGGTATACCGCATCGGCTGAATTTGTGAGTGAAATTTGGTACGATAGGCATTGAGGTGAAAGGTATTGCTATCACAAACATTGCTGGAAATGACCGAGCAAATGATTGAAGTTGCTGAAAAAGGCGCTGATCGGTATCAGGAAGGAAAAAACAGTAGTCATTCTTATGATTTTTTTGAGACGATAAAGCCTGCAGTTGAAGAGAATGATGAACTGGCGATACGCTGGGCAGAGGGTGCTCTTGAATTGATAAAAGCCCGCCGGCCAAAATATGTGCATAAAGAGCAAATTGAGGCCGTAAAGGATAATTTCCTGGAATTGGTCCTTCAATCTTATGTTCATCATATTCATAAAAAACGATTCAAGGACATCACTGAGTCAGTCCTTTATACATTGCACGCAGTAAAGGATGAAATTGCAAGAGAAGACAGCCGGTAAAAGGCTGTCTTCTTTTCGTTGTTTTTATAGGGGGCCGGACGTTAATTCATCTCATATGCCGGGCTTTCTGCTCCATTTGCTTCGAGAACCTTCATACTGTTACGAAACTCAGTTATGCTGAGATGTCCTTGAATATAGAGGAACTTGGCAAAGTCCATCAGTTTATTCATACAGTCTGTTTCATATTTCTTCATTTCTGCAAAACGTTTGCTTAAGTATGATACGTTCATTATGGTGCATCCCCTCTCATCTGTATTGAAAATATGGTACCATAATGATTCGACTTTTTTCTGTTTTTAAAAAATTTAAACTTTCGACACAATTTGACAAATGCTAATCATCACTTGTGACACAAACAATAGAAGTCATTCATACATATATAGAAGAGAAATATGTTGTGTTTAGGGGGGAATCGCAATGAACGGGAGCTCTCGAAGCTATCCTCGGCAAATGGGCTATTATTATCCTCAGCAAATGCAAGGATATTATCAGCAGGCTGCACCCGGTTATTTAGAGCAACAACTGCCTCAGCAGCATTATGGACAGCAGGATTATTATCAGCCTTATGCTCCGATCCAGCCTATGCCTATGCAGCCGCCTGTATTTTCTAACCCTTATCCTATCCCAAGGCCTAATCAACAGCAGCCTTCGCAATTTCAAAGCATTATGTCGCAGTTCAAAAAAGCCAATGGGCAATTTGATTTTAATAAAATGATGGATACGACAGGTCAAGTAATGAGTGCAATGAATCAGGTCGGATCTTTAATAAAGGGATTTACCAGCTTTTTTAAATGATAGAAGCATGAATGAATCGTTCATTCATGCTTATTTTTTGGAAAGAAAAGTGTCATTGTCTGCTCGTTCCAAGACGTTTCCATATCTTCTTGGCGAACTTCATAAGGCAGCTGAACCGTTCTTGTCATGCTTGTAAAGGTAGCCTCATTTTGGTGTTTCTGTTTTTCTTGGAGTGTTACATGGAGATACCTCGATTTAACATCAACGACGATCTCGCCATCTCGAAACGTCGCCGGAATGGTAATATCGATATACAGCCCAGTATTTTTTTCTCTGACATGTATGGTCGTCTGCACATCCTTTAAACTCGAGTTGATCAGGTTCTGAAATCCGTTTATAAGGTTGCCGAACGCTGAGGATTGGAAAAGAGTGTCGATTGCCTCCGTTATGATTTCTTCTTTCTTTTGCAGTTCGTTCTTTTTGTCATCATGGAATTCCAATATCGCCACCGCCTTTTTTAACCAGATTATGCGTCTATGCCAGATGTTGTTATAAATTGAAGCAAAATTGAAAGTGTGGTTAAATAGTGGTGAATGAAGGGATAACGGTTGAAGTGAATGAGAAGGGAGAAAATACATTGCTGAAAAAATTATTCGGAATGGGCAAAACTCAGGAAAAGGTGACAGAAGAGGTTATTTATTCTCCGGCAGACGGTACAGTAATGGACCTGTCAGATGTGCCGGACCCTGTTTTTTCACAGAAAATGATGGGAGAAGGAATAGCGGTGGAACCTTCTAGCGGTGAAATCGTTTCTCCCGCTGAAGGTGAAGTCATTCAGATTTTCCACACCAAACACGCCGTTGGCATTCGGACTCGCTCGGGAATTGAGCTGTTAATTCATGTCGGGCTGGAGACAGTCAATATGAACGGAGAAGGATTTACTGCCCACATTAAAGAAGGGGATAAAGTGAAGGTCGGTGACCCGCTGATTACATGTGATTTGGAATTAATAAAAGAAAAAGCGAGCAGCACAGTCATCCCAATCGTTATAATGAATGGTGAGGCTGTAGGATCAATGGTACCGGCAGGCGAAAAGGCTGCTCGTAAAGGCGAATCAAAGCTCCTTACAATCAAAGCGAAATAAGCAGGGCGTATGCCTTGCTTTTTTTATTCAACTGTATAAAATTTGCACCTAGCCATGCAAACAAATATTCGGTAAACTGTACTTGACAAAGAGGTGTAAAGAATGAAAAAGAAATCACTGACTGAACTCATTTCTGATTTAAAAGGAAATGAAAACGTTGTGAATTGGCATGAAATTGAGCCTCGGGAAGCAAAAACAAGGCCTATGCCCGAAAGTATAGACGAGAGAATCAAAGCGGCCCTTTCGAAAAGGGGCATTGATGAACTATATACTCACCAATATTCCGCTTTTCAATATGTGCAAAAAGGAGAGAGCATCGTTACCGTAACGCCAACAGCATCAGGAAAAACGTTATGCTACAACCTCCCAGTCCTGCAGTCCATCGCCCAAGATGAAACAAACCGGGCGTTATATTTATTTCCGACTAAAGCGCTGGCACAAGACCAAAAGAGCGAGCTAAATGAAATTATTGATGAAATGGGCATTGATATTAAAAGCTTTACATATGACGGGGATACGTCTCCGGCAATCAGACAAAAGGTGAGAAAAGCAGGTCATATTGTCATTACAAACCCCGATATGCTGCATTCTGCCATTCTACCGCATCATACGAAATGGGTCAGTTTGTTTGAAAACCTTAAGTATATCGTCATCGATGAGCTTCATACGTATCGAGGTGTGTTCGGCAGCCATGTGGCAAATGTGATCCGGCGGCTAAAGCGGATCTGCCGGTTTTATGGAAGTGATCCGGTTTTTATTTGTACTTCCGCAACAATTGCCAACCCAAAGGAATTGGGAGAGCAGCTGACAGGCAAACCGATGCGGCTGGTCGATGACAACGGCGCACCGAGCGGACGCAAGCATTTTGTGTTTTACAATCCGCCAATTGTGAACAAACCGCTGAATATTAGAAGGAGCGCAACCGTAGAAGTGAATGAACTGGCGAAAGAGTTCCTTAAAAACAAAGTGCAGACCATTGTTTTTGCCAGAAGCAGAGTTCGGGTGGAAATTATTTTAAGCCATATTCAGGAGCTTGTGAAAAAAGAGATTGGAACAAAATCAATCAGAGGCTATCGGGGAGGCTATCTGCCGAAAGAGCGAAGAGAAATCGAAAAAGGCCTGAGAGAAGGCGACATTTTAGGAGTGGTCAGTACGAATGCCTTAGAGCTTGGTGTTGATATCGGACAGCTGCAAGTGTGTGTAATGACGGGGTATCCCGGAAGTGTTGCAAGTGCTTGGCAGCAGGCCGGACGAGCAGGCAGAAGACACGGTGAATCTTTGATTATCATGGTAGCCAATTCAACACCGATTGACCAATATATTGTGCGGCATCCTGAATATTTCTTTAATCGTTCGCCTGAATCTGCAAGAATCAATCCGGAGAATTTGATTATTTTAGTAGACCACTTAAAGTGTGCGGCTTATGAGCTTCCTTTTAGAGCTGATGAAGAATTTGGACCCATGGAAGTCAGTGATATTCTTGAGTATCTTGAGGAAGAGGCTGTTCTTCACCGCAACGGCGAACGGTACCATTGGGCAAGTGAGTCATTCCCTGCTTCAAACATCAGTTTGCGTTCCGCCTCCCAGGAAAATGTCGTTATAGTTGATCAGTCGGATATTGCAAATGTAAGGATTATCGGTGAAATGGACCGTTTTAGTGCGATGACGCTTTTGCATGATGAAGCGATTTATTTGCATGAAGGCGTTCAGTATCAAGTTGAGAAGCTCGATTGGGACCATAAAAAGGCGTATGTCAGAAAAGTCGATGTCGAATATTATACGGATGCAAACCTGGCAGTTCAGCTGAAGGTATTAGAAATCGATAAAACGAAAGAAAAAAGCCGTACGTCATTGCACTACGGAGACGTCACTGTCAATGCCCTGCCGACCATTTTTAAAAAAATAAAAATGACCACTTTTGAAAATATTGGGTCTGGACCTATTCATTTGCCGGAAGAAGAACTGCATACAAGTGCAGCTTGGCTCGAAATCAAAACAGCGGATGAAGACATCGGGGAAAAGACACTGGAACAGCTGCTTCTTGGCATCTCGAATGTGCTGCAGCATATTGTCCCTGTGTATATCATGTGTGATCGAAATGATGTTCATGTTGTTTCTCAAATTAAAGCAGCCCATACCGGATTGCCAACCATATTTTTATATGATCATTATCCGGGCGGTATCGGTTTGGCGGAGGAAGTCTTTAAACGTTTTTCAGACATTAATGAAGCGGCGAAACAACTGATTACACATTGTCCTTGTCATGACGGCTGTCCGTCTTGTATAGGTACGGAAATAGAAGGGATAAAAGCAAAGGAAAGAATTTTGCAGCTGTTGGATCAAATGTCGTAAGGAGGGAGGCCGGATATGTCATTAAAAGGGAAACTCCAACGGATGAAAAAGCACATGGCGCTCGACGAAGGAGAACAAAAAATAGAAGCAGGCAAACAAGAAAACCACTTTGATGACATCCCGTTTTTAGAAGAGTGGGAGGCTTTTGGCATGAAGCCTTTCATCTTCGAAGATGAATATTGCCTCATCAGAGAAGTAGAATATCCGCTTTCTCACCGCCATGGGTTATACAGCTTTTCTGAGCTTGAGGAAGTGATCACACTGTGGAATCAAAGCGGCCTGTCGCATACATTGTCAGCAAAAGGGTATAACAAAAACAACCTCTTTTTCTTTGATACAGAAACAACCGGTCTTGGGGGTGGAGCTGGGAATACCATTTTTTTGCTTGGGCATGCGAGAGTATATGAAGACCGAGTGACAGTCAAACAGCATCTTTTGCCCAAACCGGGGAACGAAGTCGCCTTGTACCAAAGCTTTTTAAGCGAGGTTGACATTACATCACTTGTGACCTACAACGGCAAAGCCTTTGATTGGCCGCAGGTGAAAACAAGGCACACCTTGATCCGTGACAGACTTCCGAAGCTTCCGGAGTTTGGCCACTTTGATCTTTTGCATGGAGCTAGACGCCTGTGGAAACACAAAATGGACCGTGTATCTCTTGGCACGGTTGAAAAAGAGGAGCTCGGCATCCGCAGGCTAGAAGACACACCGGGCTACTTGGCGCCAATGCTTTACTTTCATTTTATCAAGGCGCAAGAGCCGGATCTTTTAAAAGGTGTCCTGCATCATAATGAAATGGATGTGTTATCACTCATTTCATTGTACATCCATATGTCTAAAAAAATCCTTTCAGAATCACATGCGCCAAAAGAACACAGTGAAGCCTATGCTATGGCGAAATGGTTTATGGCTCATAAAGAAACGGACCAAGCGATCAAGCAGTTGGAAAGGCTTATAGAAAAATCGTTTGAGGACCAGGACAGTGCACGGCTGGATTTATCGCTCCTGTACAAAAAACAAAATCGCTTGGAAGAAGCAGTGCCGCTTTGGGAAAAGCTGTCCCGCTCGCAAAACCAGAAGTGCAGGTACGCTGCTGTAATAGAGCTCGCGAAATATTTTGAGCATAAGATAAAAGAATTCGGAAAAGCATTGCAAATAGCAGAGCAATTGCTTAGCGATGCGGCATGCTTATCAGAGAAAGAAACTGAAAAACTGCATGTGAGAATTGCCCGGCTGAAGAGGAAATATTCCTCTTAAATATTCCCCGGGAAAGCGCAAAAGACGACTTGTTTCGCCATGAATTTTTTTTGCTGAATTCACATTGATTTTGTTGTAGAATAGCGGCGAATCCTGTAAAATGACGTTAGTTATTTTTAAAGGGAGAGTTGGTATGTATAAGGGTGTTTTTTACTTGTTCTTTGTTGTGGTATTTTTGATTGCTTTTGTGTTTTCCAACTTTAAAGACAGCTTAATTGCACACTTTTAAAATAGGTCTTTGCATCAGAACATGTACCCCTTATTTTTCATAGCTTAGTATTGTAATAAAGTTTATGGAAAGGGGATTTTATCATGCATCACTGCAGACCGCATATGATGGCGCCAATTGTCCATCCTACTCATTGCTGTGAACACCATACGTTTTCGAAGACTATCGTGCCGCACATTCACCCACAGCATACAACAAACGTAAACCACCAGCATTTTCAGCACGTTCACTACTTTCCACACACTTTCTCAAATGTTGACCCGGCTACGCATCAGCATTTTCAAGCAGGAAAACCTTGCTGCGACTACTAGTATGGAAAACGTGCAGCTTGATGGTGTAAACAATGCAGCACAACAAATGGGGCCCACGGGAGCCCCATTTTTTAAAGCAGGTGAAATGATGAAAGTATTGGCAATAACGGGCTATAAACCGTTTGAACTGGGGATATTTAAGCAGGATGACAAGGCGCTGTATTACATAAAAAAAGCCATTAAGAACCGGCTGATTGCTTTTTTGGATGAAGGATTAGAATGGATTTTAATTTCGGGCCAGCTTGGAGTTGAGCTGTGGGCGGCAGAAGTTGCATATGATTTGCAGGAGGAATACCCTGACTTAAAGGTAGCTGTCATCACACCATTTTACGAGCAGGAAAAGAACTGGAAAGAACCGAATAAGGAACAGTATGAAGCAGTTCTGGCTCAGGCAGACTATGAAGCAAGCCTGACTCACCGTCCTTATGAAAGCCCGCTTCAATTCAAACAAAAAAATCAGTTCTTCATTGATAAGTCCGACGGGCTTCTGCTTTTATATGACCCGGAAAAGGAAGGCTCCCCTAAGTATATGCTTGGGACAGCGGAAAAAAGGCGCGAACAGGATAGCTATCCCATCTACTTTATTACAATGGATGACTTGAGAGTGACAGTGGAGGAAGACAGCTACTAACAAAGAGAGAGAAATTTGACAACCGTACAGATTTCTGAAAAAATATATGTGATGATTCACGATACGAGGTGAAAAAGATGCTTGCTGATAAAGTAAAGCTTTCTGCGAAAGAAATTTTGGAAAAAGAATTTAAAACAGGCGTTAGAGGCTACAAGCAAGAAGACGTTGACAAATTTTTAGATATGATTATTAAGGATTATGAAACCTTCCATCAAGAAATTGAAGAACTGCAGCAGGAAAATCTGCAGCTGAAAAAACAGCTTGAAGAAGCCAGCAAAAAACAGCCTGTGCAATCTAACACAACAAACTTTGATATTTTAAAACGGCTGTCTAACTTAGAAAAACACGTTTTTGGCAGCAAGCTTTATGATTGATCACGCTTGAAAAAAATGGCGCTTGTAAATTGTAATCAGTTGTTATATAATAATTCATGTTCTTAACGTTCGGGTAATCGCTGCAGATCTTGAATCTGTAGAGGAAAGTCCATGCTCGCACGGTGCTGAGATGCCCGTAGTGTTCGTGCCTAGCGAAGTCATAAGCTAGGGCAGTCTTTAGAGGCTGACGGCAGGAAAAAAGCCTACGTCTTCGGATATGGCTGAGTATCCTTGAAAGTGCCACAGTGACGAAGTCTCACTAGAAATGGTGAGAGTGGAACGCGGTAAACCCCTCGAGCGAGAAACCCAAATTTTGGTAGGGGAACCTTCTTAACGGAATTCAACGGAGAGAAGGACAGAATGCTTTCTGTAGATAGATGATTGCCGCCTGAGTACGAGGTGATGAGCCGTTTGCAGTACGACGGAACAAAACATGGCTTACAGAACGTTAGACCACTTACATTTAAAATGATGAAAACAAGCTCTCCCGTATAAGGAGAGCTTTTATCTTGAAAAGAGAAAAGTTTTAAAAGACAGGGTGATACGATGAAGAAGTATACACTAATTGCAACGGCGCCGATGGGCATTGAAGCTGTTGTCGCAAAGGAAGTACGAGATTTAGGATACGAATGCAAGGTTGATAACGGGAAAGTTATTTTTGAAGGTGATGCACTTGCCATCTGCCGTGCGAACCTTTGGCTTAGAACAGCCGACCGTATAAAGGTTCAGGTTGCTTCTTTTAAAGCGAAAACATTTGATGAACTGTTTGAAAAAACGAAAGCGATTAACTGGCGCTCATTTATACCTGAAAACGGGAAATTCCCTGTCATCGGAAAATCGGTAAAATCAACACTTGCAAGCGTTCCCGACTGTCAGCGGATCGTCAAAAAAGCAATTGTCGAAAAGCTCAAGCTGCAGTCCGGCAAAGCCAATGATTGGATTGAAGAAACAGGTGCCGAGTATAAAGTCGAAATTTCTTTATTGAAAGATCAGGCTTTGATTACACTGGACTCATCAGGGACAGGCCTTCACAAACGAGGATACCGTGTCGATCAGGGCGGTGCGCCGATTAAAGAAACACTTGCTGCCGCTTTGGTGCAATTAACCAATTGGACGCCGGACCGCCCGTTTGTTGATCCTTTCTGTGGCTCCGGAACAATCGCGATAGAAGCGGCGCTAATTGGCCAAAACATCGCCCCGGGATTCAATCGCGATTTTGTTTCAGAGGATTGGGAATGGATCGGTAAAGATCTGTGGAACAAAGCGCGGCTTGAAGTCGAAGAAAAGGCAAATTATGATCAGCCGCTTACAATTTTCGCTAGCGACATAGACCACCGCATGGTTCAAATCGCAAAAGAAAATGCAGAGGAAGCAGGATTGGGAGATCTAATCCAGTTCAAACAGATGCAGGTCAAAGACTTTACCACAAATCTGGAATTTGGCGTAATTGTCGGCAACCCGCCATATGGAGAGCGTCTCGGCGAGAAAAAAGCCGTTGAGCAGATGTACAAAGAAATGGGGCAGGCGTTCGAGCCGCTTGATACTTGGTCTGTGTATATGCTGACATCAAATGAAAACTTTGAGGAAGCATATGGCAGAAAAGCAACGAAGAAACGAAAACTCTTTAACGGGTTTATTAAAACGGATTATTATCAATACTGGTCAAAAGTAAGACCGCAGCGCAAGAAAACAGAAAACGCATAAAAAGAAGACGCTCTGCATGCGTCTTCTTTCATCTTTCAGCCCTATTCTATCGTTACCAACGGTGAGCTTTCGCGTTGCTTCTCAATATAATGTTGGTTTGGGACATTTCAGTGTGACCGTTTACTTGAGACTTAGAACGTTTAGGCCGCGTCCAATTGTGATGAAACAGTTCAGAATGCTGATCTAATCGGTTTCTATAACTCATGTCAACATCACTCCCTGATAGAATATTGTTGATAAGACGGATAATCCGGAGACGGAATATCAAGTGTAGTTTGTGCATGTTTCGGTGATAACATGCGGTAAAGCATGTATATAAAATGAAAAGTTTGCATACAATGATGATTATTTCCATCAGAGGTGATCTCATGCTGAACAGCGAACATTTTAATCTTATTCAAAGGGCGCTTGACGCAACAGCAAACGAGCTGAAGGAGCTCGGAACTGATTCGTCTCCGTCTGTGATTTCGCATGCGCAAACTGATTTAGAAAAAGCGGTAGAACATATTTATTCAACAGACCATCCTTTTTTATCGTCGCATGTGATCAATCGTAAGTAAACTGCAAAAAACTTGGCATTGCCAAGTTTTTTTATTGTATTCATCAGCGGAAAATGATATTATTGGTGGTCTGAATGTCGAATAGTTGGGGGTTGGAACTAGGTGACAACATCACGTTTGCCTTTTTCTTTAACGAAAACAAAGAATTTTTATGAAGAATTGAACAATTGGATTGGTGACGTGTTTTACGATATCCTTCCCGAAAAAGGGTTTGATCTTCGGGACGAGCAAGTATTTATGGCTTTTCAGCTGGAGCGGGCGTTTAAAGAGAAAAAAGTCATGTTCGCCGAAGCTGGAGTGGGAACGGGGAAAACGCTGGTTTATCTTCTTTTTGCAATCAGCTATGCAAGGTATGTCGGCAAACCCGCCATCATCGCTTGTGCAGATGAAACATTAATTGAACAGCTGGTGAAAAAAGAGGGCGATATTTCTAAGCTGGCTGAGCATCTTGATCTGAAAATTGATACAAGACTGTCAAAATCACATGAACAATATTTATGCTTGAAGAAGCTTGAAAAAACAATGCAGCGTTCTGATGATGATAAATGGCTGGATCTTTATGAGTCGTTACCGTCATTTGTCCACGAGTCACAGGCGATGCAGCGCTTTTATCCGTATGGCGACCGTAAGCAGTACGCAAATCTATCGAATGAAGAGTGGTCTGACGTAAGCTACGACTCGTTTCAGGACTGTCTGACTTGTGATATGAGACACAGATGCGGTCTGACACTTTCCAGAGATTACTATCGCAAGGCAACGGACTTAATCATATGTTCCCATGATTTTTATATGGAGCATGTGTGGACGGAAGAATCACGCAAACGAGAGGGCCAGCTGCCGCTCTTGCCTGATCATAGTGCAGTTGTATTTGATGAGGGGCACTTGTTAGAGTTTGCTGCGCAAAAAGCGCTAACCTATAGAGTGAAGCAGTCTACTCTTGAATTGTTTTTAGAACGATTGCTGCAAAATGACATCAGAGAAGAGTTTGCAGAATTGATTGAAGATGCGCTTCTCGCAAACGACGAATTTTTCTATGTTCTTTCTGAAGAATCAAAGGAAGTAGCCGGTTCACACCGTTTAGAAATAAAAAATGACCAGCGTGTCAAAAAGGCGGCGGACGAGCTTTGCCGTTTACTTGATAAAATCGGTGAGGCACTTGTATTTGAGTCTGAAATGTATACGATTGATCAATACGAACTGTCAGTAGTGGAAGAATATGTTGAACAAATGGCGTATTCATTATCTCTATATCAAAAGGATGCGATCAGCTGGCTGGAGAAAAAGGAAGCAGAATCAACCTTTGTCGTGATGCCGAGAACGGTAGCAGAAGTACTTGGCGAAAAAGTGTTTTCTAAGAAAATTCCTTATATCTTCTCTTCTGCTACGCTGTCAGAAGGCGGTTCGTTTGATTATATTGCCGACAGTCTTGGGATTCATGATTATTTGTCATTAACTGTTGATTCCCCTTATGATTATGACGAGCAAATGAGTATTAATCTATACGCAAAAACAGATATGGCCGCTGAACAAAAAACGGCTGAAACGATTGAAACAATCAAACGTTACAAAGGAAGAACGCTGGTGCTTTTCCCTTCTTTTGAAGAATTAAACGAGTTTAAAGAGCTGTCGGCGGCATGGGAGCTGCCGTATCCAATTTTCTTCGAAGGTGATGAGGAAATCAGCAGCTTAGTAGAGAAATTCCAAGAGGAAGAGGAAACAGTACTTTGTTCAGTTCACTTATGGGAAGGACTCGACATTCCCGGTGACGCATTGAAGAATGTTACCATTTGGTCATTGCCGTTCCCGCCACACGATCCTGTATTTACAGCGAAGCGCAACGGAGCGAAAAAAGATCCGTTCGAAGAAGTTGATCTGCCATATATGTTGTTACGTGTACGGCAGGGCATCGGGCGCCTGATTCGCTCGAATCAAGACAGCGGCTCGATTCACATTTACGCTGGCGGAGAAAATGAACGCATCATTGATGAGGTCAAAAAGGTCTTGCCTGTTGAACCGCACATGATGTAATGGAAAAAAGCTGACGATCGTTCGTCAGCTTTTTTTATTTGTCAGCGGGATAGCCAGCCGCCATCAACTGCTAAAATATGTCCATTTACATAATCTGAAGCACGTGATGCCAAAAAGACTGCAGTCCCCCCGATATCATCCGCTTGGCCCCAGCGGCCGGCAGGAATTCTCTTTAAAATGTCCTCATTTCGCTTTTCGTCATCCCGAATAGGCTTTGTATTCGCAGTAGAAATATAGCCTGGGGCGATTGCGTTGACCTGAATACCTGACGCTGCCCACTCATTTGCAAATGATTTTGTCAAACCGGCAACAGCGTGTTTGCTCGCGGTGTAAGCCGGAACGAGGATGCCGCCTTGAAAAGACAGGAGAGAGGCAATATTAATAATCTTTCCATGACCTCTTTTCAGCATGTGCCTGCCAGCAAGCTGTGTCAGAATAAACAGGCTGTTTAGATTGACATTCAGTACGTGCTGCCAGTTCTCTTCTGGAAAATCTTCCGCTTTTTCCCGATGAATAATGCCGGCATTATTGACAAGGATGTCGATCTGCCTGTTTTCAAACAGCTCAGCTGCAGAATCCTTTATCGCTTCCGGCTTGCTCATGTCCAATGTAAAAGATGTAAATATCCGGTCTTCCTGTTCCACAAGCTGCTGTGTTTCAGACAGACTGCTTGTATGTGATGTGCCGATAATATCAGCGCCAGCCCCGGCTAGGGCTTTGGCTATTCCTTGACCGATCCCTGTTCCCGGGCCTGTCACCAGCGCTGTTTTTCCTTCTAATGAAAAGGCGTCATGTAGATAACCCATCTTATTTCAGCCCATCCATCGGAACGAGATCCATGTCCGTAAATGTGTAATTTTCTCCAGCCATCGCCCACACAAAGCTATAGTTTGATGTTCCTGCGCCAGAATGAATAGACCAGGCGGGAGAAAGGACAGCCTGCTCATTTCCAACAACAAGATGGCGTGTTTCATCCGGCTGGCCCATGAAATGAAATACCTTTGAGTCCTTTTCAAGATCCAGATAAAGATAAGCCTCCATCCGACGGTCATGAACGTGTGCTGGCATGGTATTCCAGTTGTTGTTTTGATCTAACATCGTTATTCCCATCATCAGCTGACAGCTTTTAATGCCATCCTGATGAATGACTTTGTACAGACTTCTGACATTAGACGCTGCATCATCACCAAGGCGGTCCGGTGTCAGTTCAGGTAGGGCGGCTTTTTGTGTCGGATAGCTTTTGTGGGCGCAAGCGGAGACGAAGTAAAACTTCGCTTTTTCCCCGTTCAGGCTTGAAAACGATACATCCTGATTGCCCATTCCAATATAGAGAAAATCCTTTGTTTGAAGCACATATTCATCATCGCCAACCCTGACAGCGCCAGGCTGGCCGACATTAATAATCCCGATTTCACGCCGTTCCAAAAAGAAGTCTGTTTTTAGAAAATCACCTGCATCAAGCTTCAGTTCACTTTGCCCTGGAGCCGCTCCGCCGATGACAACCCGGTCTTCATGTGAGTAATACATCGTAAGTTTGTTTTCTGTAAATAAAGAATCCATTAAGAAATGACTGCGAAGCTCCTCTGTTGTAAAGCGTTTTACTTGTTCAGGATGTACAGAATAACGATTTTCCATTATATTTCCCCCTTGGTTAGGATTTCAGCATCACTTGAATGAAAATATTTTGGTAACGGTTTCAAAGAAAATTTTAGGATAAATAGTGAAAAGAGTCAACGAAAAAATAATGAATTGGCACATTATTAAAAAAACTCTTCCCAAATTTTAAAATTATGGTATTCTTTTGTTGTAACGGTTTTGAAATCGGTTTCAAATATATGAGATACAGGAGCACTTGAATGAAAAAGAAAACAACAGGCCATACAACCATCAAAGACGTAGCTGAATGTGCAGGAGTTTCGAAATCGACAGTTTCCCGCTATATTAACGGAAAAATTGACGCGATTTCTCCTGAAAAAGTGAAAAACATTAAAAAGGCAATCGCAGAATTGAATTATCGGCCGAGTAAAATGGCACAAGGTTTGAAAATAAAAAAAAGCAAGTTAATCGGATTTGTTGTGGCTGACATTACAAATCCTTTTTCGGTCGCTGCTTTCAGGGGAGTCGAAGAGGTTTGTGATCAATATGGATACAGCATTATGGTGTGCAACACAGATAACAGTCCTGAAAAAGAGCGGGAAATGCTCTTAAAGCTAGAAGCCCATTCGGTTGAGGGCCTGATTTTAAACGCAACAGGGGAAAACAAGGATGTACTGCGCGCTTTTGCTGAACAGCAAATTCCAACCATCTTAATTGACCGGAAACTGCCGGATCTGAAACTGGATACCGTAACGACTGACAACAGATGGATCACAAAAGAGATTCTTCAGAAGGTGTACAGCATAGGGTATACTGATGTCGCGCTGTTTACCGAACCGATTTCCTCTATCAGCCCTCGTGCAGAAAGAGCAGCTGTGTATCAGGAAATGGCTTCGGTTCAAAATGTGCACGGGCTTGTCAGATTGCATGAAATTGACGTAAAAGACAAGGAGCAGCTTAAGGCGGCGCTTCGTTCTTTTCACAAGGAAATGCCGGAGCAAAAAAAAGCGATTCTGGCTTTGAATGGCTTGATTATGCTGAAAATCATCAGCTGTATGGAAGAGCTTGGCCTGCGCATCCCTCAAGATATAGGGATTGCAGGATTCGATGATACGGAGTGGTACAAACTGATCGGTCCAGGCATTACAACGATCGCCCAGCCGTCACATGATATGGGCAGGACGGCGATGGAACGTGTATTAAAAAGGATTGAAGGTGACAAAGGAGCGCCTCAAACCATTGAATTAGAGGCAAAAGTCATCATGAGAAAGTCACTTTAATCCTAGGTGCCCTCAACTAAGAGGAGGTTGGGAAGAGATGAAGCTTGATGCGGTGACATTCGGGGAATCAATGGCCATGTTTTACGCAAATGAGTATGGAGGCCTTCATGAAGTATCCACTTTTTCTAAAGGGCTTGCCGGAGCAGAAAGCAATGTCGCCTGCGGCCTTGCCAGACTCGGATTCCGAATGGGATGGATGAGCAAGGTCGGCAATGATCAGCTCGGAACGTTTATTTTACAAGAGCTTAAAAAAGAGGGAGTGGATGTGTCCCGCGTGATCCGCTCGCAGGACGAAAATCCCACCGGGCTGCTGCTTAAGTCAAAAGTGAAAGAAGGCGACCCGCAAGTTACCTACTATAGGAAAAACTCAGCTGCAAGCACATTAACTTCTGCTGAATATCCGAGAGATTATTTTCAATGCGCAGGCCATTTGCATGTGACAGGTATTCCGCCTGCCTTATCAGCCGAGATGAAAGACTTCACGTACCATGTCATGAACGACATGAGAAACGCAGGGAAAACCATTTCATTCGACCCTAATGTAAGACCTTCGCTTTGGCCTGATCAAGCAACAATGGTACACACAATCAACGATCTGGCTGGGCTTGCAGACTGGTTTTTCCCGGGTATCGCAGAGGGAGAGCTATTGACCGGAGAAAAAACACCTGAAGGCATTGCCGACTATTATTTGAAAAAAGGTGCCAGCTTTGTCGCTATTAAACTCGGAAAAGAAGGCGCTTACTTTAAAACGGGGACAAGTGAAGGATTTCTAGAAGGCTGCCGGGTCGACCGGGTGGTTGATACGGTCGGCGCCGGAGACGGATTTGCAGTCGGTGTAATCAGCGGTATCCTAGACGGCTTGTCGTACAAGGATGCGGTGCAAAGGGGAAATGCGATTGGCGCTTTGCAAGTGCAGGCACCGGGAGATATGGACGGTTTGCCGACCAGGGAGAAATTAGCTTCTTTTTTATCTGCTCAAAGAACGGTTCACCAAAAGAAAGGGGATTATTAATATGGAGTCCAAAGTCGTTGAAAACCGTCTGAAAGAAGCAAAGCTGATTGCAGTCATTCGTTCAAAGGATAAGCAGGAGGCCTGTCAGCAGATTGAGAGTTTATTAGATAAAGGGATTCGTGCAGTTGAAGTGACGTATACGACCCCCGGGGCATCAGATATTATCGAATCCTTCCGTAATAGGGAAGATATTTTAATTGGCGCGGGCACGGTCATCACCGCGCAGCAAGCTGGGGAAGCTGCTGAGGCTGGCGCGCAGTTTATTGTCAGTCCGGGGTTTTCATCTGATCTTGCTGAACATCTATCTTTTGTAAAGACACATTATATCCCCGGCGTCTTGACTCCGAGTGAAATTATGGAAGCGCTGACATTCGGTTTTACGACATTAAAGCTGTTCCCAAGCGGTGTGTTTGGCATCCCGTTTATGAAAAATTTAGCGGGTCCTTACCCGCAGGTGACCTTTATTCCGACAGGCGGGATACATCCGTCTGAAGTGCCGGATTGGCTTAGAGCCGGAGCTGGCGCCGTCGGAGTCGGCAGCCAGCTGGGCAGCTGTTCAAAAGAGGATTTGCAGGCTGTTTTCCAAGTGTAAGTGGAATTGTTTTTTCATAACCGGAGGATGGGAGAATCCACAATATGAAAATCAAGGCGACAATTGAACGGGTACCTGGCGGAATGATGATTATTCCGCTATTTCTTGGAGCGGCGCTCAACACGTTTGCGCCTGGAACAGCGGAGTTCTTTGGAGGGTTTACGGGTGCTTTGATTACCGGAACGCTGCCGATACTGGGTGTTTTTATCTTTTGCGTAGGAGCAACGATTGATTTTCGTTCTTCAGGCTATATCGCAAGAAAAGGAATCACGTTATTATTGGGAAAGGTCGGATTTGCGGCGCTGCTCGGCGTGATTGCATCGCAATTTATACCTGACGAAGGCATACAATCCGGCTTTTTTGCAGGCCTTTCTGTTTTAGCAATTGTCGCGGTAATGAATGAAACGAACGGCGGACTATATTTGGCGCTCATGAACCATATGGGAAGAAAAGAGGATGCGGGCGCTTTCGCCTTTATCAGTACAGAATCTGGTCCTTTTATGACCATGGTGACGTTTGGTGTGACGGGACTTGCCGCATTCCCATGGGAAACGCTGGCAGCGACAGTCATCCCGTTTTTACTTGGATGTATACTTGGAAATCTGGATCACGATCTCAGAGACTTATTCAGCAAGGTTGTGCCGGCGATCATTCCATTTTTCGCCTTTTCGCTCGGCAATACCTTGAATTTTGGAATGCTGATCCAATCAGGGCTGCTCGGCATTTTTATCGGAGTTTCTGTCGTCATTTTATCGGGCAGTTCCTTGTTTTTACTTGATCGTTTTGTCGCGCGGGGAGACGGTGTCGCGGGTGTGGCCGCTTCTTCTACGGCAGGGGCGGCTGTAGCCGTGCCATACGCATTAGCGGAAGCGAATGCCTCATTTGCGCCAGTTGCTGAGTCGGCAACTGCAATTATCGCGACAAGCGTTATTGTCACCTCGCTCTTAACCCCGCTGGCAACAGTGTGGGTAGATAAAAAAATCAAGCAGAAAAAGCGGAGAACACCTCCGCCAAAAAATCAAATGACGATCAACTGAATAAAAAGGCTGCCGCAAAACATACCGGCAGCCTTTTATACAAACAATTTGACTTTCATACCCCCTTCCATTAGCCTGTAATGGAACGGCTAGAATAGGGAGGGAATGGATATGGAGATACATACATATGAAAAAGAATTTTTTGATCTTTTAAAAAGAATCTCACATTACAGCGAAGCAGTTGCGTTAATGCACTGGGACTCCAGAACAGGAGCGCCGAAAAACGGCTCAGAGGATCGTGCCGAAAGCATCGGCCAGCTTTCAACAGATATATTCAATATCCAAACATCAGATCGAATGAAGGAGCTTATCGATGTCCTGTATGAACGATTTGATGACTTGTCGGAAGATACGAAAAAAGCAGTGGAACTGGCGAAAAAAGAGTATGAAGAGAATAAGAAAATCCCTGAGGCTGAATACAAAGAATACGTGATTCTGTGTTCAAAGGCAGAAACAGCGTGGGAGGAAGCGAAAGGAAAATCTGATTTCAGCTTGTTTTCTCCTTATTTAGAACAGCTGATTGAATTCAATAAACGTTTTATTACGTATTGGGGATATCAAGAGCATCCTTATGATGCATTGCTTGATTTGTTTGAGCCCGGCGTCACGGTAAAGGTGCTTGATCAGCTGTTTACTGAGCTGAAGGAAGCGATTATCCCTCTTGTTAAACAGGTGACAGCTTCCGGAAATAAACCAGATACAAGCTTTCTTACAAAAGCGTTCCCGAAAGAAAAGCAAAAAGAGCTCAGTCTGTATTTTTTACAGGAGCTTGGCTACGATTTTGATGGCGGAAGACTTGATGAAACCGTTCATCCGTTTGCAACTACGCTGAATCGGGGAGACGTTCGGGTCACGACGAGATATGATGAAAAAGATTTCCGGACGGCGATCTTTGGCACCATTCATGAGTGCGGGCACGCGATATACGAGCAAAATATTGATGAAGCACTCAGTGGCACGAATTTGTCAGACGGCGCATCAATGGGAATTCATGAATCGCAATCATTATTTTACGAGAATTTTATCGGCCGCAACAAGCATTTTTGGACACCGTACTATCAGAAGATTCAAGAAGCATCACCTGAACAGTTCAAGGACATCTCCCTGGATGATTTTGTCCGGGCAATCAATGAATCAAAACCTTCATTTATCAGGGTCGAAGCGGATGAATTAACGTATCCTCTTCATATCATCATCCGTTATGAAATTGAAAAAGCGATTTTTAGCAATGAAGTGTCTGTGGAAGATCTGCCGTCGCTTTGGAATCAAAAATACCAGGATTATTTAGGGATTACACCGCAGACCGACGCAGAGGGGATTTTACAGGACGTCCATTGGGCAGGTGGAGATTTCGGCTACTTCCCATCCTATGCGCTCGGCTACATGTATGCGGCTCAGCTGAAACAAAAAATGCTTGAGGATCTCCCTGAATTTGACGCTCTCTTGGAAAGAGGAGAGTTCCATCCGATAAAGCAATGGCTGACGGAAAAGGTGCACATTCACGGAAAACGGAAAAAGCCGTTAGACATTATTAAAGATGCAACAGGAGAAGAGCTGAATGTTCGCTATTTAATTGATTATTTATCAAACAAATATTCAAATCTCTATCTGTCATAATCAAAAGCCTGGCGGCGCGTCGTCAGGCTCTTTTATATCGAATCCCCTTGAAATACGAATGATATCTAAAAAAACAAAATTAAAGTTCGGGAATTTTTATTTTCAGCCTATGCAAGAGATTAGAATCTTGATATAATTTATTACAATATAATAGGAACACTCATATAATCGCGTGGATATGGCACGCAAGTTTCTACCGGGCACCGTAAATGTCCGACTATGGGTGAGCAATGGAACCGCACGTGTACGGTTTTTTGTGATATCAGCATTGCTTGCTCTTTATTTGAGCGGGCAATGCTTTTTTTATTCTCATAACGGAGGTAGACAGGATGGAAGCACTGAAACGGAAAATAGAGGAAGAAGGCGTCGTATTATCTGATCAGGTATTGAAAGTGGATTCTTTTTTGAATCACCAAATTGATCCGCTGCTTATGCAGAGAATTGGTGATGAATTTGCGTCCAGGTTTGCAAAAGACGGTATTACCAAAATTGTGACAATCGAATCATCAGGTATCGCTCCCGCTGTAATGACGGGCTTGAAGCTGGGTGTGCCAGTTGTCTTCGCGAGAAAGCATAAATCGTTAACACTCACCGACAACTTGCTGACAGCGTCTGTTTATTCCTTTACGAAGCAAACAGAAAGCCAAATCGCAGTGTCTGGGACCCACCTGTCGGATCAGGATCATGTGCTGATTATCGATGATTTTTTGGCAAATGGACAGGCAGCGCACGGGCTTGTGTCGATTGTGAAGCAAGCGGGAGCTTCTATTGCGGGAATCGGCATTGTTATTGAAAAGTCATTTCAGCCGGGAAGAGATGAACTTGTAAAACTGGGCTATCGAGTGGAATCTTTGGCAAGAATTCAGTCTTTAGAAGAAGGAAAAGTGTCCTTCGTACAGGAGGTTCATTCATGAGAAATGGATTCGGCAAAACGCTGTCTTTAGGGATTCAGCATGTTCTTGCCATGTATGCCGGCGCCATTGTTGTTCCTCTGATTGTCGGAAAAGCAATGGGACTGACCGTCGAGCAGCTGACTTATTTAGTATCAATTGATATTTTTATGTGCGGTGTGGCTACACTTCTGCAAGTGTGGAGCAACCGATTTTTTGGGATCGGGCTTCCGGTAGTGCTTGGCTGTACCTTTACAGCTGTATCGCCGATGATAGCGATTGGATCTGAATATGGGGTTTCAACTGTTTACGGCAGCATTATCGCTTCAGGCATTCTTGTCATTCTTATTTCATTTTTCTTTGGAAAGCTCGTATCGTTTTTTCCGCCGGTCGTGACAGGCTCTGTTGTGTGAAACATTATTTGGGTACTACATTATTTGTCGAGAAAAAAGAGCCCTTAAAATAGGCTCTGATCTCTTCTGTACACGTCATTCATTAGTTCATTCACTTTGGTATTAGTTCTCTTTATTGCATGCTCAGACGGCTCATTATTGGCTTTTACGGTTATGTTGAACTTTCCATGCTTTACTTTTATGGGTTGTTCTATAGAGGGTACTTCTAAATTAACTGTATATGTATCGAATAAATCCTGAACAAAACTCTGTAGCCTTTCTACGCTCTGCTGCATGTGCTGCTCTGCGTACAGTGTAAATGCTTCTGTCATTCATTCACCTTCCTGATATTAATTTTACTCTTTATAATCTTACAACTCTATCCGTGAGCAACAGATCATTCCTGTAAACTAATTTTATTTTTACTCTAATTCCCCCTTTATTGATATTTGTTTTGATTATAGCACCATCAACGACAATACAAAAGCAAAAAATATGAATATATTTAGGAGGTGTGAAAACAAAAGCAATAAAAGGGTTCTGGAAGCGTTGATATCCAAGGGATTATCACGAGTCTCTTGTAGAAGAGAAGGTGTTATTAAAAGATAAAGAAATTGTCAGCATCTATTGAAGATAAAGTGCGAAAATGTCTAACCCGACTAAGTTAATAGAACAAACCTCTTAAACTTTGAAAAAAAGTCAGTCATATCAAGGGTTTCAGAGCCTAAGTCTTTAGGGAAAGGGTATAAATTTTAAAAAAGGGAGAACATTTTAAGTACATACGTCCGTAAAGAAGGGCGCTTTACGAACGGTTTGTCCAGCAAGCTGGCCTGCACGATTGGGAATATTAAAATATTTAGAATAAAAATAAAATAATCATTGACCTAAATGGAAATGTGAGGTATATTTAATTCACAGACAAAAATAAAAAATATGTACAGAATAATAAGGGGGCAAATGATGGAGCATTATACAAAGTTAGCTAGAGAAGTCAAGTGTTTACTTGAGGATGAAAAAATAAAGATGAGCGATATTTTACGCTCAACTAATCATAAAAATGCTAATTGTTTGTACGATTTTGTTAATGGTAAACGAGAAGTACTTAAAGACTTTGAGAACACCATAGGAATTGCCCGTTGTTCATTCCCTGATACATATGAGGATTACTTAGAGGACTTTGTATACTCAATTGCAGATAGAGAGCCTAATAGGATGGTTATTGTGGAAGCAATGGAGTGGGCAGACGCAAGCCAAAGATCAGAGCTAACTGATTTCCTCGTCGATAAGTTAAAAAATTGTAGGAACCTTAAATGCAAAGAATATGGTAATGTCTATTTCCTCCACAGACAATTAACAAAAGGGGAGATAACAGCTCACGAAGCACTCGTTGCTAGTGGAAAGTTAGGTTTAAAACAGATGGAGACAGTTGTTTTTTCTAGGCTTATGGTACTTTACAAATATTTAGAGTTAAGACAATTCGATACGCTCTCAGATATGGCCAAAGACATACATAGCGAATTAGTTGAAAAGGATAGTTTTATAAGTAAATCGTATTCTTCACGTATACAAACATTATTGGCAAATATGTCATTGACCCAAGGTGACTTGGTTAATACACGGAAACACGCTGAATTAGCTATCTCAGAGTCTGATAATCCTAGATTCTTAGCCTTTGGTTATCTGCACTTAGGAAACTCTTATTTATTTGAAAGCTATGAGAAGTCGAAAGAAAAGCTGTTATTGGGTATGGAATGTGCGAAAAATCACCCTGAGCGGTTTAAACAATTAAGAAGAAGTATGGTTTTCCTGGATAACTATTGGAACAAGGGGAAGACGTATCTAAATCATGAATCAAATGAGACAGAAGACATTCAGGGTATTATCTATAATCATATTCAAAATGGTCGTAAGGAAGCTGCATTGGATATGTTGCAAAAACTTGAGGATCAAAAACAAAATGACAACCTTAAAGGATATCATTACTATTTTAAAGGTTTGATTGATGGGAATATTGCCAATTTTTATTTATCTGCCAAGCATTTTAAACTGTCTGGAGACAAGTTTTGTGTGACTCTCCCTTTAGTTGAACTACAAAAACATGGAGAGAATGCTCAGTTACTTGAGTTATTAACCATCTAAATCGCGCGATATTACTTGAAAGGAGGTGAAAACTATATGAAAAAGGTAATTATCGGACTTGCTATTGTAGCAGCTCTAGCTATCGGCTTTGTGGGTGGGCAACATTCTGTAAACACTGCGTCTGGAGACGTTCAAGTCGCTAGTATTGGTCATGGAGCGTAATCTTACATAATCTTATAGGGAAGCCTTAATTGGCTTCCCTTCATATTACACTTTTAAGAATAAAAATAAAATTAGAGGAGATTTAAAATGACATTTAAAAATATCCAGTGGTTTGTTAAGAATTCTGATGGGATTGGCTTCTACGGTTCGTTTGAACCCGTATCGAAAAACGAATTAGTTTCAATTGAAGATATTAGAGAACATTATACAGATCAAAAAATTCAATTTCTAACTGTTCCTGAGGTAAATGCACATGCTTACGGTTCGGACGGGCAAATCTTAATTTGCAAAGAAGGAGCATTTTTTTGGGAAGAGGATAAAGAAGAGTATATTCAAGTTAAACTCGAATCAATTTATAAAGATGCTTACAACAATGTTATTGGGGAGCACAATGAGGTTTTTGAGAATAAAGATGATGAATATCATAACGAAAGGTTTGCTTCTTTAATAGATACAGCAGTATCCAATTCGCAAAAAGAAAAATTAACGAATCTGTTTGACGATCTTTTGGAAAAATGGCATAGTGCGGAATTAGCTTTAGAGGATACTGGTGCGTTTATTGAAGATAGTGATACACTCGAAAAAATGAAAAGCGAGCGAAGAAAAGATTTTATTGAAGTTCTTAACAAATTTAAATAGGATAAAAATAAAATTAGTGGAGGTTTAATGTGACGGAAGATATTTTTGATCTACAGGATGAGCTTAAAGAGGCTGAAATAAATTTAAAAGCTGTTGAAGAAAAACTAGTAGACCATGGCATTCTAGTTCTGAGACGTGAGGAATTAAAGGAACAAATCACCGAAGTAAAACGGTTGATCTCTAATCATCCTGACAATAAGGGGGAGAAATGAGCGCTCTGATGAATTCGCATAAGAAACATCTTGAAGAAAAACAATGTTCCCTCAAGGTTTTGCAAAAACAAATTGATGAGGTATATGAATTAGAGCCAAGAATTGCACTCGAACTCGAACGAAAAAAGGTTGTATTGAAACGAGAAATTGAAGACCTAAAACAATTGATTAAAGGTGAAAACAGAACTGTATTAGACATTGTTATCAGTGGAATGCTTGATGGACAATACTACGAACATATGAAAAAAGTTTCTAGCTATACTGTGGATTACATTATTGATGACTGTATAGTCATGGAATATGTAGAAGAAACAACTACAAATGACTACTGGGAAAGAGTTAAGGCTATTAAGAATGAGCTATGGAACAATATCCTAGAAGAGTCGCCATACTTGGAGAGCGGAGCAATAGATGAGCATGTATTTTATATTCCAGTGAGAAAGGGATATGAGGGTGAAGGGATAAGAAAATTCATTAGTATATTTCAAAATCTAATTGGCAATGAGATTACTCTAATATTCAAAAAGGAGAGTAATAGATGACTGTTAGAAGAAGTGTACGCATCGACTTAGCAGCATCAGCCAACGGATTTAAACGGATCAGAGAAGATAAGTCGCTTTATTATAACCAAAAACATAATGCGATTCTTAGCACGAATGGTCACATAGCAGAGGTTATTAGTCCTCAACCATATGATTCAGTGGTTATTGGGCTGCCTTACATATTGCGTGATGGTGTTTGCAAGAAAGTTACATACAGAAAATCAACGGAAAATTTAAAAAATGACATAAGAATAATGCTTGAGAACCTGGATAAATTCTCATCTAACGGTTTTCATCAAATGACTGTTACAGAACGATTTGATACCGGTTTAATCAAGTTATCTTCCTCATATTGTCCTGAAGTCTATGTGGATGTTTCAAACTTTACTGGCATCAATGGGGAAATCGGCAAGCAACTGTGGTGCAAGATTGAAGTTAATGAGAACAGAGCACCAATAGTAACAGCAATAGAGATCAGTAAGCCATCAGAATACTTAAATTTAATTTGACTACATATCTGACTCGTCCTTATCTGGATGAGTCCTTATTTTAAAAGGAGAGATTTTAAATGAAACAACCGAAGTATTTCTTTTGTTATTCCATTAATCTTCATCGCAAGTTAAGAGAAGCGGGAGCGTCATTTATTTGTGAAGCTTTAAGTACTCGAAATAAGCGTTTCTGGCTTTATGAGAGAGATGAAACTGTTCATAGAATACTAAGTGAAATGTGATGGCTAAAAGCTCTCATAGGGCAATTTAAGCATCGGAAAATTAAGCACAAAAGGAGAATGTTATTGGAAAAGTTATTTGTTAAAGTACCATCCAGTGTTATCCGAAACGAAAAGTTTTACATATCCAATCAAGAGTTCAGCTTATACGCAAATCTTTGTTATAAACACTTCAGGAATGGTAACAAGGACGAGATAGTGTTAGACCATAAGAAACTGATGAATGAGTTGAAAATCAATGATACGAGGACATTAAAGAAGCGATTTAATACATTACATAAGCATGGACTAATAGACAACAGAATAGACAAACTGCCGACAAAAGGATACCTGTCTATTTTTTTAAATTCAAAAGCCAAAAGTGATGGAAGCTTTTGCAAAATGAATCCGTCTATCTTTACCTATTTCAAAAATGATCAAATTGATGAAAACGGAATTCGGTTAGCTTTCTACTATAAAAGTCATATCAACCTAAATGATAAGAGAAAAATCGATTATTGTTATGTAAGTTTTGAAGTGTTGAAAAACCGTTTAAAGATGGGGAATACAACAATAATTGAGGCTAACAAGTCATTGAAAAAGGCTAAGCTTCTTAAGATTGTAAAACATCGGCTTGAAGATAGAGGAAGTTACGATGAAAATGACGCTTTGATCTTTGATAAATGGAACAATCATTACCATATTTTAAGCCCGCTATATTAGGCTTTTCACCTAACTCCTGAATATGCAGAGGTAACCCCTAAACATGCAGAGCTAAATTCCTCTGTGTGCTGCACTGTGAGGAGTGTATATAGAAGAGTATTTAAGATAAAAGATACATTTTAGATACAGTATCTGCAAATCGCAAAAACAAGTTTTGCAATTTCCAGTTTAATTGTCTCTTTTTCGTATTATTTATAAACTTTGATCAATTGGAGGATTACTTATTGAAAAATGAAAATTTGACTAAATCAGTGTTTGTTTACTCTTTGGATTCATCTGCATTTTATAACGATAAAGAAGAAAAATTAAATCAGGAATTACTTCAACTTCGCCTTTATAAAAAGTTCTTGCAAAAGTTAGCTAAAAAGGTAGTCAAACTAAATAATTCAAATGGCATTGATAATCAATTAGAGCTAACTGGCACACTCCTTGTAGAAGAGAAGGGTTTTAAGGAGTTGGAACAATCATTAATTACATATATCAAGGGGAAAGGTGATAGCGAGCCTAAGCTTTCGAACAATATTGATGAGCTTATGGCCTGCAAATACAACAAAGCAAAAATTAATCGTCTTAAAAAAATTGCCAACTGCTGGATTAATGAAAATAGATCAGAATTGCTTGAGGAGCAACAAAGTTTTAAAGGGACTAGAACGCTAAGAGGCGATTCACTAAAAACAAAAGATGGAGAAGTTAAGTCTCAAAAGGTAATCTCATTATTTGATTCAACCCTAATTAGAACACTTGGATTGGAATACAATCAGCTTACGGAAGAGATTATGATAGTTGAATCATTTTACCATAACGTTTTTAGAAGCTTAGTTCAGAATGGTTATTATTTTAATGATGAGAAATACGTTTATTACGCTTCATCAGCCGGACAAATTAGGCAAAAGAAAGGCGTATTCATCAAAGAGAAAACATACCTGGCAAAGAAAAATACTTTAATGTGTGGGCTTAATGAGGAGATAATCAATTCTAATGGTGGGATGAGCATCAACAAATGGATCGCTTACCTTGCTTTATCAAATAGCGCCAGCACACCATGGGAAGGTTTTAACATTGATGAATGTATAGTTGTGGATGATTTTGAAACGAATGTGTCCACTGAGGTTGATTACATAAATGATGAAACATACGAAATCAAAAGGGAACACAAATCAATTCCAATAAATCATACAGATGGCTGCGGAATGATCCTTCCTGAGCTGTCAGTGAATGCGTTTATGTTTAGAGCGCCTTTTATGAAGGGAATGCTAGTTCCTTTTCCATTTGATCAATTCTGCATGAATAACGGTCAATCCAGAATTAAAGACATCTACGGTAAAGAATGGGACATTGTGAAAGACGGAATTAAAATCATCCTGACAAAGAGTCAATTTAAACTCTGGAAGTATTATGATTCATGGGATGACTACCGTTATAAATTTAAAAAATATGGATGTGAAGCAGCAAAGTTAAATGAAGAAGAGGATGAGTTCAAAAACAGTGAGCTCAATTATCAGATGCTGCAGACACTAACTGATATTAGTGATGAGGAATTAGATAAGCTTACGGAAAAGACAGTGAACAGGATTCAAACTCTATACAAAGATAAAGAATCAATGTTAAGTGTCATTGGAGCAGTCGAAAGCAACGCACGTAAAAATAGCTTTCAAAACGCTCATTTGCTTTATCCTGAGTTGCTTAATGATAAGCACTCTAAGGAAATCATCAAGAAGAACAAAAAACGACTTGTAAAGGAAGCGAAAGCAGGGAAAATCCTATTAGAAGGATCTCATTACACTTTTATTATTCCTGATTTATTTGCAGCATGTGGCTTTTGGTTCTGTGGAGAATCGGAGCCTAGAGTGTTATTAAATGATGGAGAAGTCAGCTGTAAGCTATTCGAGGATAATCAAAAATTAGATGTGCTTAGATCGCCGCATTTGTCCAGAGAGCATGGCATTAGAACCAATAAGTTAAATGAAGATTTAAAAGACTGGTTTATCACAAAGGGAGTATACACATCATGTAAGGACGCTTTATCCCGACTTTTGCAGTTTGATGTGGATGGAGATAAAGCGCTTTTAGTTAGTGATGAAACTTTTGTTGATATAGCTGAAAGAAATATGAAAAATGATGATATTGTTCCTCTTTATTATGAAATGAAGACAGCTGAAAAGCAGGAAATCAACAAGGAGAACATCTATAAAAGCCTGGAATTAGCTTTTGGAGTAAATATTGGTGAGTACAGTAACAATATCACCAAGGTATGGAATAGTGACAAGGTTGACTTAGATGTAATCAAATGGCTTACGATGGAGAATAACTTTGAGATTGATTATGCAAAAACCTTATACAAACCAACACGGCCAGACCATGTTGATCAACGCATTAACAGCTATCTGATAGGGAAGCAAAATAAAATGGTTCCTCATTTCTTTATTTATGCAAAAGATAAGAGAATAAAGAATGTTAGACCTAAAAATAAATCTGTAGTTAATCGGTTAGGTGAGAGAATTCCAAATAACAGAATTAACTTTAAGAAGCTGGCGGGTGAATTTGATTACACGAACCTGAAGAATAAAAAAGCTACTCTTGGACTTGATCAAGAAGTGTCTGCACGATTCAATACGCTTTATAAATTGTATGCAGATCAGCAAGAGGAATTAGATACAAAGGAAATTTTCTTGCAAATAAAAGATGAATTACTCAAAGACTTCAGCAGAAAAAAAGTAGAAGATACAATGATCGTGCGAACTTACACACTGCTTGATAGGGGTAAGCATTGGAAAGCTAAACAGCAGAAAAAGCAAGACGTCTCCCGCCAAGATGCAGAATGGCATGTCACAAAAGAGATTAGAGAAACCTTGCTAAGTATTAAGAGAGACAGCAGTTACATAACAGATATATTGGTTGAATATCTATTCAACATTAAAGATTCTAAACATAAGGATACCCTATACAATTGCTTCGGATATCATATTGTCAGGAACTTAAAAAAGAACATCAAAGGGATTATTGAATGTGTAGAGTGTAGGCAGGAAATTGAAAAGGGAACTAGATGCACTGATTGTGAAAAGAAGAGAGAAAGAGAGTTAGAGAAGCTGAAAAAAAGAAGGCAGCGTAAAAGAGAAAAATGTCCCGCATAATTCATAAGAAAATAAACAAAGATGGATGAACCCTTGATATACAAGGGTTTTTCTATTTGTATAGTGCCATCTATAATCTTCTTCTAGGGAAGAAAAAAAGAAGTATTGGTTTACTGATAATTATTAATACGATCCCGTAATTATAATTTATCACAAAAATCAATACAGAGCAATTTTTCCCTTATTAAGTTCAATTTTCATTAGTTTTTGATTATACCTCCTAGTTGATCAAAAAAAGCTGGTCAGTATTGGCCAGTCCTCCCTATTTAGATAATTATTTTTAAATAAAATCCCTTTATGAAAGGAGTATCAAACGTGGAAACTGATAGACATAAACTATGGTTGGATATGCGTAAAAGAAGACTAACTCAGACAGAGATCGCAAAACAATGTGGTTGTGCTCAGTCTAAAATTAGTTCTTTTCTGAATTATGATACAGACATGGCACCGGAACTTTTACAGAGAATCAAAGAATACGTGTACTCTAAACCTGAATATGAAAATGGTAAACGTAGAGTAATTAAGGTTAAATAAATACCTTGTCGTTACTACACTGAACAGCATTGCGGAAACAGTGTTGAAGAGGTGTACCGACCGACTCCAGCGACAATAAATAAATGGTTTCGGAATTTCATTTAAAAAACTCCTTTAATTTTATTTTTATTGTGGTTCCGAGCTATCTGGTTCGGAATTTCTCCTTTTAACATGACTATGTGCGGGGCATCCACAGTGCCCCCGTAATCGTGTTTTAATGAGAAATTCAATAATATTTGGAGGATAACAAAAATGATTGAAAATAAAGCTCAAGATATGAAGATTCTTAAGTCAGGATGCTACTGCAAAAAGTGCGATCATTTTTTTAAAGATACATGGGATATGGAATGCTATTGCCATGGTGAAGAGTGGTATGAAGCCAGTAAAGTAATATTGATGCTAGAGAAGGTGTTTAATAATGATAAAGGAAAAAAGTAAGCAACCTAAATGGGGCCAACCTGATAAGTCTTTTCAGGAGTTGCTTAAAGGTATTGATCCAGAAGTGTTAAGGAAAGCAAACGAGCATATTGTAGAGATGGCTCGAAAGCAGCCACTTTATAGGTTTTAATTGAATTTTTTTAGGAAGGAGGTGAAAACGTGAGCAAACTGACAAATGATTTAATTGGCATATTCAAGATCTTTTCAAAAGACAGTGAGTTGCTAAGGCTTGCCTATTATAAAGATCTAGATGATCCAAAGAATATTGATGTACAGCAAAGAGAAGATTATTATGAAATCCTCAAAGAGATTATTGTTAGGGCTCCTAAATTCAATGATTTAAAACAAGATAACCCTCAATGCCGTATCTGTATGTACTTTGGTAACGGATATTCTACAAACAACCTACGTGTTTCCACTCAAGATGTAATGATTGATGTCTATACCCACATTGAAGAATTTGAGGAGAATGATCCAAGAAGTCTCAAAATTATTGACCGGCTATCAGATATCGTATTCAATAAAAATGTTGCTGGCGTGGGTAAAGTGGCTAATATCAAAAGAATGCTGATTGGAAATCCCCCTGATGGATACATCGGTTATAAACTCATCTTCTCCTTTGGAGCTCCACAATAATGGAGTATTCAAGGGACTTCTTTATTTTAGGCACTCCTGTTTCTACAGAGATAGGAGAATGCCACTTCATTAAACTCAAAGATTACCCTCAATATGTAAATGATCTTTCACAAATAGCTCAATCAAAAGAAGAAATAATTTATAACTTCCAAAATCAGAATAAATTTGGTCAATTGGATAACTTGATTAATGATCTAAAAGCTTCAAGTTTGTTGGACATAGTGAACGTTATGGAGCAGTTAAAAAATGCTTATCTAAGGGTTTTCACAAAGGTGTTCAACAACTCTGATATTTTTGCCTCAATTAACGAAGATAACTTCTACCGGATTCGCAAGTTAATTCTGGATATGCATTGCATCCGTGAGGCAAAAGTGAGTAAGAACCCCGAACTTGAACGGTTCAATCAGAAAAGTAGAGCACTAAAGAGTGAAAACAAAACCGATTTCTCTGATCTTGTGACCTGCGTTGTTCAGTTTACTGGATATTCAGCTGCAGATGTGCTTGATTTGACGCTTCCTCAACTTCATTCTCACTTCTTTAGAGGTGCGGCATTTTTAAACAATCATGCTGCTGTGATATTTTCAACGGTTAGTCCTGATGCGGCTAAGAACATAGGGTCTTGGAGTCAACATATTGATCTGTTTGAAGAAGAGAAACATTACATAACTGACGATGAAGCAAGAAAACTAGAGAAACTTTTCTCTGACTAAAATTAAATTTTAAGGTGGAATACGATTAATGAGTAAAAAGACAGTAATTCATGACGTGTGTAACGTTACTATGAAAAGAAAATCTGATGGGAAAGTAATTGCGACTGGCGAAGCGCAGACTACAAGTATTTCTCAGAGTATCCAGGAGGATTTTCTGAAGGGTGGATGGGGTAACCGTAACCTCTACGTAATTAAATCAGATAAGAATATCACAGGTACAGTCAAAAATGCTTTCTTTAGTTTAGATTGGCTTGCAGCACAACAAGGTGTTAGTGTGGAAAATGGTACTGTAAAGGTTTGGGAAGATGAAGTTCTTACAGTTGGTGCAGGTGGAGCAGTAACTCTAAGCAAATCACCAATTGATACAGTTCTATTTGAAAACAAAGATGGGGAAGTGTTCACTCAAGACAGCACATCCACAGAGGCAACAATCCCGTCAACATTTGCAGAACCAGACTCAGAGGTCACAGCAAGATATAAAGTTGAGGTTGAAGGGGAAATTGTTGAAATTAAAGCCGACACGTTCTCTGAAGCTTATGAACTTGAATATCACACTCTTGAGTATGATCCAGTAACAGAAAAGATTTATAGTGATCTCTATATTCAACTTGATAAAGTTTCTCCTTCAGGTGAAACAGAGTTAGGATTCGAAGCAGGTAATGCTATTACACCAGAAATGAAATTCTCTGCTTTATCAGAAAATAACAAACTTGGACGTTTTGTTCGTGTGAAACGGAAAGCTGATGGAAGTAAAGGTGAACAGCCATCTGGGACTACACAAGAAACAGCTGATCTAGGTGGAGTATCTTAATACTGAATACAGAGGGAGGCCTTTTAATTAAGGTCTTCTTTTCTTATTAAAAGGAGGAATTAAATTGGCATCAAAAAAATTAAATGTATCAGGAGTTAAAACACTTTCAAGGAATATTGATAAAAAACAAAAGGTTCAGCTAAATGATGAATACCACGTATATATCTATCCTCATTTTGGGTTGATTAAGTTGCAAAAGATGTTTGAGAATTTCTTGAAAGTACCATTAGAAGCTCAAGAAAAAGGAATTGATATGAGTAAGATCAGTTCAGTTGATTGGCTTAGTTTTAATATTGTGAAGGAATTTTGTGATCTAGATATTCCCAAAGATATTAAGAAACAGATTGAGTTTTATTATGAGCTTATGAATATTGATTTCCTTTATCCAATCATCAATGAATTCCCGAAAGAGTCACTTGAAAAAGTGAATACTGTAGCAGGTAGACTACAATCGGTATTTGATAAGTTGGGAAATGCTAAAGCTGATGAATTCGAACAAGTGATTATTGATGCTGTAGCTGAATTAGAAAATGAAAATGAGGATAAGTTGAATGGCTAAGTTTGAATTTAATGTTGAAGAAAAAGGACAGATAAGTGATGGATATCATACGTTTGATGAGTTGTATTATCATCGAATGATCTTGTTTGCTGTTATTTGTAATTCGCATAAGGATTCAGCATGGAAGTCTTGGAAGCATGATGATGGGACAATGTATGATGATTACTTTATTGTTGGCATTGAGACTGTCAAAGGACATTACACTTATCATTATCACAAAGATCACTGGGATTTATTTGAGGTTAAGGAGTTAGAAGCTGCGCCAAAATGGGACGGTCATAAGCCTGAAGATGTGACTAGGTTACTAACCTTATGTAAGGACATAAAACAACATACAAAGGAGGAATTGTAATGAGTAACTTTTATTTTAATGTTGATGAAATGGGTGGAGCTAAACAAATAGGTCGAATTAATGCAAATTTAGACTTGGACTTGTATCTTGAAGTTTGTGATTACGATAAGTATTTGTGGAATTCAGATGAAGGTGAAAGAGTGCTTTATGGGGTTAAGATTGCACTTCACTTAATTCATCCGAAATCTACAGAAACCATTAAAGTCATTAAACAAAATAAGTTGGTTGATTCAGAAAAGATTAGTTTTAAGGATACTGAGTCTAAGAAAGTCACATTTGAAAGGTACTTTAGAGATAAAGGGTTAGCCGAATACAAGAATGACTTTGTAGAAAATGAAATGGATTGCTGTGAAAAGTGTGGAGGAACTGAAGGGTTACACCAAACTGAATCTGGGGTTGTATACGCTAAATGTAAATGCAATCTTAAAGAGCTATTATCACAAGAGAAATGTAAAAAATAAAGTAGGTGTAAAATCTATTATGCTTGATGAAAGAAAGTTAAAAGCGATTGAATTATTAGTGGAAGGAAAGTTGAATAGGACTGAGATTGCTAAGGAAGTAGGAGTGACAAGACCAACTCTGTATAACTGGGAAAAGGAAGAAGAATACTCACAGGAGTACGACAGACTTTTACATTACAAAAAACTTTCAGTTAGACGTGAAGTAAGTCGAGATACAAAAGCCTTCTTTGAAAATTTAAAAAAGATTAGTGAATCGTCAACAAATGATAATGCAAGGGTGAAGGCTACGCAGCTATTACTTGCATATACAGAGGGGAATCCTGAGAACATTTTAAATATCAAAGATGAACGAAGTAATGACAATGTATCAGGGGATGTATTGGAAAGAGAAGAAGAGGAATGGAGCGCTTCAAAGCTATCTGAGGATAAATAAAAGACCCTTAGCTTTTATTAGTTGGCTAGGGTCAGTTGTGCTTCATATTCTTTTATCACTTTATAGAAAGTATTCTTAGTAAGCTGCAAGTCTTTAGCGAATTGAACACCTGTAATCTCTTTGCTTTTCCATTTAGAGTAACCTGATTCAAGGGTGAGTCGTTGCTCTTTTGTTAGTGTGTCAAATCCCTTTTTAGGTCGGCCTAAGTGCTTTCCTTTTTCTTTGGCCTCTTTGATTCCTTCTGCTTGTCTCTCTCGTATATCCTCTCTTTCCTTCTCAGCAAAGGCTGTAAGGATAGTCAATACAATCTTCTGTATAGCTTCTTTAAGAATATCGTCTTGATCTTCAGTTGAGTTAATCATTGGTTCTTTAATGAATTTAAGCTTTATGCCATTATCAATGAACCAATCGTATTCTTTTTGAGTCTCTTTCATGTTACGACCCATACGAGTGATCGAATCAAACACAATAGTATCACCTGTTCTTACAACTTGCTTAAGTGTTTTATATGCAGGTCTTTCGAAGTCTTTACCACTTTGTTTATCAATGAATAGATCACGTTCAGCAATTCCTTCTTTAAGCATATTGGTGATCTGCCTGTTTTCGTTTTGATCCTTTGAACTTACTCTTATGTACCCAAATATTTTAGAAGTCATTGCCTGTCATCCTCTCATTTATTGTACCTTTATTATATCATGTTTGTTTGTAAAGGTCTATTATATTTTATAAACGTTTATAAAAATAAAAACGAACCTTTTTAAACGTTATGTTGCTGAGATAGACAGCGTTTATAAACGTATGCCTTTATAAACTATTGTTAAGGTACAAGTAAGTCGTTATATTAGTATGAAACTATACGAATAGACTGCTCTTCAAATGCATTTACAGGCTGTATAAGCATTGATGTATAACCTGATACCTATAGGACTAAATGTGTTTAAAACGTATTAGAAAGGATGTTAGGCATCAATGATAGGGGGCATTCTAAATGACTAAACACCCTCTCATCCGATAGCAACCCACACAATTTTTATTATAATTTTAAAACTCGGAGGTGGTTCATATATCCGAATTAATCAACACTAGAGAAAACAGGAATTTGCTTAGAGAATATCTGTATAAGGATTTCCTGAAAAATGGATCAACTCCAGAAGAAGCAGTAATGAGGACAAACAGAATGATGAAGGAGAAGAATCTCTTCGGTAAAAATGGAGTAGCTCATTCACTTGGGGCTCGAAGTTTTGAATTCTTTTGTCTATATTACCTCCAGGATACTTTCCAAGCAAAACCCACAAACACAGCTCGTAAACTTGGTGATTTCCATTTTGAAATATGGAATACGCTTGATGATATGTTCATTAAAGATGAATTTGATAAGCTTTCCCTTTGTATGCCTCGTGGGAGCTCTAAAACAACAACTGTTAACTTTGCATTATCAACATATTTAGCTGCATACGAAATATCCTACTTTACGCTTGTGGCTGGGAAGAAAGAGGATGATGCGGTTGAATTTATCAATGATACTCGAAAAGCATTTGTTGAGAACCCATACATAATCAATACCTTTGGACATATGCTCACACGTTCAATTAAGTTGAAAATGTACTTCTCAAACGGCTGCAAAATCCAAGCTATAAGTTCTGGAACAAGTATTCGTGGATTGAAGCACAATGGAGTACGACCTACATGTATTATTGGTGATGACTATCAATCAGCAGCTGATGTAATAACTCAGGAAGCAAGAGATAAGAAATACAATACATGGACACAAGATGCTGAATATGCTGGAGATGATCCTGTTTACAGGGATGGCAAGAAGGTTAAGATGGCCACAAAGTTTATTATGCTCGGTACAATTCTACATAGAGACTGTCTTATTTCAAGGATATTAAAGGATAGCCAGTATAAACGGATCGTGAAGAAAGCAGTTCTTGTTGACGATATTGATAAATTATTCAATAGTGGCAAATGGGCTGAATTAAAGAAAATTCGATATGACGCAACTAATCCCAATGCAGAAGAGGATGCTAAAAAGTTCTACCTAGAGCACGAAGAAGAAATGAAGTTCCCAGTTCTTTGGGAAGACAAGTATGATTGCTATGATCTTGCCGTTGGAAAGTATTATCCTAATCCTTCAGCATTCAAACAAGAAATGATGAATGATGCGTCTAAGCTGGGGCAGAAAGCTTTTCATGATATCAAGACATTACCTAGAAAAGAAATTGAGAAGGAAAAAGACAATTTCATAAAAACAATACTTTGTTGTGATCCAGCCGTTGAGGTACAGGATAGTCACGATTATTCTGCTTTTATTGTTGGCTCTAAGACCCCTAATAACTTTAGATGGGTTAGAAAAGCATCTATTGAGAGACTTGAATATGATGACTATATAAAAAAGGTTATTTCCTTGTTGAAAGAATACCCAGATATCACGCATTTATGGATTGAGAAGAACGTATTTAGCGGTGCTGATGTACGTGATATCCAACGAGAAATTAATAAAGATCCTTCACTTATAGCCAGAGATATTCAAATCATAAATGAACATCAAACGAAAAATAAAGAAGCTAAGATTAGAGCCATTGGTGGAAAGATAGACAGTGGTTTTATTGTTTTTCCTCAAGAGGATAAAGAGTTTACTGATCAGATACTGGCTTATGAAGGTGAAAAGTTTACCCGTTTTGATGATGCTCCTGATATTACAGCTGAGTTTGATAGGTTAATTGATGAGATCCAGGAAGTACAATACATTAGCTTTTTAGATAAGTCGGCATTATTTTAAGGAGGTGAGTAATTGAGAAATATAGTTGATTCAGTTTTAAAGCGAAAAAGAAATCAAGAAATTCAAATAACTCCTGAATTAGAGGAATTGCTAAGGAAATGCCTTAGAAAGCTTAGAGAAAATCAGGAGATTTATAAAAAATATGAAGACTACTATAACGGGAATCATAACATAATCAGGAATTACGCTATGAATGATAGCAGAAGTAATATGAAAGTTGTTGTGAATTTCTTTAAGAAGTTTATTCATGACGAAATTGCATATGCACTTGGAAATCCCGTTACATACATAAGCTCAGATGGAAACAATAATTTAATCGAAGTTATTGATTACAGTTTTTCTCATTGGTCAAAGGTTCATGATCAAAAACTAATGCTTGAAGCAACTAAATTTGGTGAGGCATATGAAATTCAATATACTACAAGAGATAATGAGTTTAAGTGTGCAGTGTTAACACCAATGAATTGCTTTGTAATCGAAGAAGGCGATGTTGAAAAAGATGTCATCTTAGCATTACACATCTATAAAAACGACTTGTTTTCCGATAATGAAAAAGTAGACGTTTACATAAGTAACTCGATTTTGCATTTTGATGTTGACGGAAGCGACAATTTAACCTATGTGGATCAGCGAACCCATATCTTCGGTACACCCCCAATTGAAGTAACCTCTGCAAATCATGAGCGAAAAAGCATGTTAGATGATATCCAATCAGAAAATGATGCCTATAATAACACGCTATCTGACCTGGTAAATGAAGTATCAGATTTTAGACAGGCATTTTTGAAAATAACCGGTGCTAAAGTTACTGAAGAGGAAGCACAGAAATTTAAGAAAACTGGCATACTCCAAGTCCCTACACAAGCAACAGTTGATTACCTTATCAAGAAGATTGATGATAAGTTTGTGCAGAATTTGCTTAAAGAACTTGAAGAAAAAATGTACAAGCTGGCTAGCCACGTAGATACAAATGAAAAACTTCAATCTAATCTGTCTTCTGCAGCCCTCAGATCAAGATTAATCTCCTTAGAAAATAAATGTTCCCTGATGCAAGCTATGTTGGAAACAGCGATTAAGAAGCGATTAAAGAACTTCTTTAAATTCATCAAAATCAAAGATGGCGAAGAGTACGATCATAGAAAGATCAAGCTAAAATTAACAATGAACATCCCTTCAGATATTACTGCTTTAGCTGATTCATTAAGCAAATTGTCTGAAGTATGTTCATGGGAAACCATTTTAGCTCAAATACCATTTGTTGAAAATCCTGCGGTAGAGATGCAGAAGAGGAGACAAGAACAAGAATATGCAAGAGAACAAGAAATTGAACATCAAAAGAAGCTTAAATCTCTAGAGAATAACAAAATTCAAGATCCTTTATAATATAGGGTCTTTTCTTATACAAAAATATGCACTTTTTAGGGTCATTGACACTGGAAAGGGCAGATGGAGTGAATTGATATGAATTTAGAAGATGTTAAAAAGTTTTTAGAAGAACAAAAAGATAATGAACAGGTAAAACAATATCTCCAAGGGCTACAGTCTGTATCACTTGAAGGTGTTAAACAGTTTGTTGAAGCAGATGAAGACGCTAAAAAATGGATGCAATCAGAAAAAGATAGATTTTTCTCCACAAGTTTAAACACATGGATGGAGAGCACTTTTCCTCAAAAACTTGAAGAAGAAATTAAGAAACGCTATCCCGATGAAACTCCTGAGCAAAAAAGAATTAGGGAACTTGAACTGAAAAATGAAGAATTTGAGCGTAATGCCAAAATTGAAAAAATGAGAACTATTGCATTAAAGACAGCATCAGAGAAGAAGATCCCAACTGACTTAATTGATTTGTTTGTTTCAGAAAAAGAAGAAGCAACTTTAGAGAACTTGACAAAATTTGAAGAGGCAATGAAGCCGTATATTCAAGAACAGGTTGAAGACCGATTGAAGAATAGCAGCTATACACCGCCTTCCTCTAACAACAATGACCAATCTAGCAGTTCCTCTAGTTTTATGTCAGCAATTTATGAAAACCAAACAAGAAAATAATAAAAACAAAGGTGGAAATACAATATGTCATATTTAAAAGATCAATTAGAAGGTTTCGTACCAAAAGAACAACAAAAAGAGATTTTGAAAGAAGTTACAAAAGGATCTACTCTTTTAAAACTGTCTAAAGTTGAACCTATGAAATCAGATAGAAAGTCAATTCCTGTTTTAACAGAAGGGCCAGGGGCTTACTGGGTTGGAGAAGGTGAGAGAATCCAAACTTCTAATGCCCAATGGATTCATCCAGAGCTTGTAGCGAAGAAAATCGCTGTTATTATGCCAGTGACTAAAGAAAAACTAAGTGACACTGTTATTGATGTATTTAAAGAAATCACTCCTGAAATTGCAAAAGCGTTCTATCTTACCATTGATGGAGCTGGACTATTTGGTATTAATTCTCCTTTCGCTAAAAGTCTTTTCGGTGTAGCAGAAGCTTCTGAAAACTTGGTTGTAAACGGAACTGGTGAATCGTTTGATATTGATGTGTCCAATGCAATGGCTTTAGTTGAGGAGGCAGGACATGATGTGACTGGATATGTTGGACATCGAGGTATTAAGAATACATTGAGAACGCTTAGAGATACAAATGGAAATCAGATTTATGTCCCTGGAGTTACACAAAATGAACTTTATGGCAGCACAGTTGAGTTCGCATCAAAAGGAGGCTTTGATAAAACTAAGGCTGACTTAATCATGGGTAACTTCGACTATTCTTTAGTTGGTATTCGTGAAGGAATTAAATATGAAATCTTGAAAGAAGCAACTTTACATAGCCAAACAATGCCAGATGGAAAACCTCTTTCACTTGCAGAAAACGATATGATTGCCATTAAAGCAACTATGAGACTTGGATTCTTGCCAATTAAAGAAGATGCTTTTGCAGCAATCACACCTAAAGCAACTACACAAGGTTAATTTTGAGAGAGGGGAAACCCTCTCTTTTTTTAACTGAAAAATAATAATATGAGGTGCGGAAACATGAAAGATTACATTGATCCAAATGGTAATGAAGTAAAACTGACAGACAAGGCATTTAATTTAATTTATAAAGAACAGGGCTACAAGGAGAAGAAGAAAACAGTAAGAAAGCAGAAGAAAACTGAGAAAACAGGTGAATAAGGTGGATTCATTATCAAACATTAAATTACTGTTAGAAATTGATAATACAACTGAAGATGCTCTTTTAGAGCTCTATTTAAAAAGAGCTCGGCGATTTGTGATTAATTATTGTGAAATTGAAGAGAATGAGATTTCTGATAATCTATTGAGCGTTATTGAAGATATAGCTGTTTTTAAATATAGATTAAAAGGTGTGGAAGCTACAAAAGCTGAAACAAGAGGAGGGGTTTCAGAAAATTATTATGATTCGCTTCCTAGTGATATTAAGCTTGAATTGGACAGATATAAAATCCCTCATGTAACAGCCGGAGGATGATCAATGAGATACTGTGATGTTTATAATCTTGTTAAAGTTGAAAGGGTTAAGACAGGGGAATTTACTGAAATAGGAACGCCAAAATATGAAAATCGAGAAACTTTGATTCCATACAAGTGTTCTTTTCAGCCTTATGTAGAATCCATTAGTTCTCCAACTGCTGTCGGAAGAATCACTGATGTAACCAATATGATTTTCTGTCCTCCAAATGAGCAACTTAACAGTGGAGTGAAAATTGTACATAAAGACAAAGAGTATGAAGTTCTTTATCCCCCTAGAGACTGGGGGAGGCATTATGAAGTGTATGTGAAATACATAGGAAAATATCAGCCTACTAAGTAGACGAAGGAAGTGCTTTAAATTTTGAGGCACTTCTTTTTTTTATTTGTTGAAAAATTATAAGGAAGTGAAAGAATAAGTGTCTCAGAATTTAAAAATCATTTTAACCCCAACTGTTGATACCTCAACTAAGACGGTACAACAATTAAATAAAGATGTAGCCTTACTCCAAAATAAAGTTAAACCTTTAGAAGTTAAAGTAAACTTCGACACTAAAGCAATAAAAACTATAGAAGGAATAGCAGCTACATTTAAACAAAGTGAAGCGGCATTACAACATTTAAACCAGACGATTAAAGAAAACGTTACAGAAACAAAAAATGCTGATGGCTCAATAACAAGACTCACACAGCAGTATAAGCGTAGCGGTGAGATTCATGAGAAGTCTAAAACCATTATTGATAACTCGACTAAAAGCTTAGAGAGAGAATCAAAGGCGGCTAGTCAACTTACACGGCAATTAGAACGTTTAGGTCAGGCGCAAAAGAAAACAACTAAAAAAGATGCTACAGGCCGTGTGACTGGAACTGTAACAAAGTATAAAGATGAATTTAAAGATGTTACTCATAGTACAGACAGGCATGGATCAACTATTTCAGTCAAAACAGTTGAAAACTATGATCAACAGCAAAAGGCAATTGAAAAATTAAATCAGAAACTTGAACAGCTCAGACAAAAAGGGCAACTCTCCGCAGCAGTCCTCAATAGACTTTCCAGCTCCATTAATGCCGCAAGAACAACCTCACAAATAGATCAGATCGCTAATAGAATGAAACACCTGGATGATTCAGCAGCTCTAAAGGCAAGAACAAAGGAACTTGAACATCAGATTAGTCTTTATCAAAGACAGGCACAATTAAACGTTAAGTCACTTAATGACAGGTACGGGACTTCAATCAGTCCTGAAAGCTCTAGAGCTCTTCAAAATTACATCAATTCAGTAAATCAATTAAGTGCTCGTACTCCTAATATCTCAAGGCAAATGCAGAACCTTAGTATGCAATTCAGAGAAATTCAAGCTAACGCTAGAACAGCTGCAGGACAAGTGAGAGGCTTTAGTGAGACGTTCAAACAAGCGTTTACTGGGATGCCTGCATATATGCTTGCTGGATCTGCCTGGTTTGGTGGAGTAACTGCGCTAAAATCAATGGTTGACCAGGTTGTTCAAATTGACACCCTAATGACGAATATTCGCCGTGTTATGGACGAACCTGATTATAAATTCAATGATCTTCTTCAAACTTCAATTGATTTAGGGGATACCCTCTCAAATAAAATTTCAGATATCCTTCAAATGACAGGTGACTTCGGGAGAATGGGCTTTGATGAGAGTGAATTATCAACTCTTACTAAAACAGCACAAGTTCTTCAAAACGTATCTGATCTAACTCCTACTGATACAGTAAATACACTCACAGCTGCAATGCTCAACTTTAATATTGCAGCCGGCGATTCAATCTCAATTGCTGATAAATTGAATGAAGTTGATAACAACTATGCCGTTAGTACAATGGATTTGGCTAATAGTATTAGAAAAGCTGGTTCAACTGCATCAACTTTTGGTGTGGAATTAAATGATTTAATCGGTTACACAACCGCAATTGCTAGTACAACACGTGAATCAGGGAATATCGTAGGAAACTCTTTAAAGACAATTTTCGCACGGATTGGGAATAATCAAAGTTCAATTAAAGCGTTAGAACAGATTGGTATCTCAGTTAAAACAGCTGGGGGCGAAGCTAAGTCTGCAAGTGAACTAATTGGTGAGGTTGCTAACAAATGGGATACGTTAAGTGATGCTCAGAAACAGAATACATCAATAGGTGTTGCGGGCATTTATCAGTTATCTCGTTTTAATGCAATGATGAACAATTTCTCTATTGCTCAAAATGCAGCTACAACTGCTGCCAATTCTGCGGGCAGTGCATGGAGTGAGCAAGAAAAGTATGCTGACAGCCTCCAAGCAAGGTTAAATAAACTTCAAAACAAGTTCACAGAGCTTGCTATTGCTGCAGGTGATGCATTTATTTCGGATGGACTTATCGCTACTACATCAGCTTTAGGTGATCTTCTGGGAGCTATTAGTTCTGTGGTCAAAGGTATCGGGTTCCTTCCAACAGCTTTTATGACAGCCAACTTTGCATTAGTTGCCTTTAATAAGAATATGAGACTCCTTCAGACTGCAATGGTATTTGGAGCAGGCTCGCTAACTGAGACACAACGAGCTGCAATTGGGTTAGAGGCTGGTATGTCTAGAGCTACCATCGCCACAAGAGCCTTTTCCGTTGCTTGGAAAGGGATGCTTGCCTCCACTGGTGTAGGATTAGCATTTGCAGCAATTGGATTTGCCTTGGAAAAAGTCATTTCAATGTATTCTAAAGCTAAACAAGCTAGAGAAGAATTTGAAGCCAGTCAGAATACAAGCGTTGAGGCTATAACAACAAACAAAGATTCGACTGATAAGTTAATTGCTCAATATAAAGAGCTTCAAAAAGCAAAAGAATCAGGTATTTTAAGTTCTGAAAAAGAACAAGAATACCTTCAAGTAACACAACAACTAGCTCAGACTTTCCCAAATTTAGTTGCAGGATACGATTCACAAGGTCAGGCAATAATCAAAAACAATGACGCTCTAAAAGACGCTATTCAGTATACTAAAGAACTTGCAGATCTCAAAAAGAAAGATATACAAACAGGTGCCAAAGACACTTTTTCAGATAGTTTAAAAGAAATTAAGAGTCTTCAGGGAGAAATTGATCAATACAAAAAGATGACTGATACCTACTCCAAAGGTAAAGATTTTTGGTCATTCTTCGAGTATCCCTTTGCAGATGACAGTTCAATTAAAAATAAAGGAATTAAAGCTGAGCAAGATGCTCTTCGTACTGAACAGGAACTGTCTAGCTATCAGGCTAAAATCAGAGAGCAAGTGCTTCAAACTGTTGATGCTTTCAATTCAGTAAAGATCAATCCAAACCTCTCTAAACAAATTAATGATGCATTTAATAAAATTGATTTCAGTAAAATGAATCCTACGGAACTTGAGTCTTTTTCCATTAATGTAGCAAAATATATGGATGAGATACAAAAGGCTCTACAATCAGGAAACAAAGATAACTTCTCAAGAGCTTCACAAGGGCTTGAACAGCTTATAAATCAAGCTCTGAGCGGAAAAGACAAAAATAATGGGCTTGTGCTTTCTTATGGAGATTTAAAGGATGCTATTGACTCAACTAACAGCTCTGCAAAGAGCGCAAAAGTTACCTGGGACGAAAACGGCGAAGGTGTAGATGCTTTAGGTGAACAAGTAGGCGATCTATCTGATAAGCTCAATGAGGCCAAAGGTGATTTTGAAGCAATAAAAGGGATCATTGATGAGCTAATTGATTCAAAACAAAACGATGCTGCAATTTCAGTAATGCAAAATGAAGCATACGACACAATGGCTGATAACATCTCCCCTTTAAATGAATTGCTTGAGAAAATGGCAGAAGGTAAGAGTATTTCAGCTTCTGAAGCTATGAAGCTAATTCAGAAGGAAAACGATCTTGCAGACGCTATTTCAATTGAAAATGGCGTTGTGAAAATAAACAGAGATGCAGTTGTTAAGCTGCGTGACACCAAGCTAAAAGCATACAATGACATGCAACAGTCTGTTAAGCAGGATCTAATAAATCAAGCTAATGCTTTAAACAAGAAGATTAATATGTATAAATCCGAAGTTAAAGCGATCAAGACTGTTCAAGATGCTTATAATTTGAAATCAGATCTTGAAAAACAAAAGCAGAAAATTCTTGAGGAAATGAAAAAAGGTAATGGCGGAGCAATTCAATACCTTCCTAAAACTCAAGAAGATTTAAATCAAGTTACTGACATTACTGATCAACTTAATGAACTTGATAAATTAGCTAATTTAGCCTCTTCTTCCCTATCAGAGACTGGTACATCAATGGAAGATATGTCTTCATCTGCGGAAAAAGCTTCTGAAGAAGTAAAAACTTCCATGTATGTTGTTGATAAATACAAGGAAGCATTAGAAAAAGTTAATGCCGAGATTGATGAGCAGAACAAGAAACTGAATGATTATGCTAAATGGTCTGCAAAGTATAGAGACTCATTAAGAAAAGAAATCAAAGCTCTACAACAAAAGAAAAAGCTTATGCAGGAACAGGCAAAGCTTCTTAAAGATCAAATTAAATCTGGCAACATTACTCAATACGGAATTGTTACCTCTTCAACTGGTTCTTCCTCTTCAGGTTCTTCGTATTCCTCAACTGGTTCCTACTCAGGTAAATACGCAAGCTATATCAACTCTGCAGCAAGCAAGTATAACGTTGATCCAGCTCTAATAGCTGCAGTAATCAAGCAAGAGTCTGGTTTCAATAGTAAAGCTAGGTCTGGTGTGGGTGCGATGGGCTTGATGCAATTGATGCCTTCAACAGCCAAAAGCTTAGGTGTTAACAATGCATATGACCCATATCAGAATATTATGGGCGGAACAAAGTATCTCGCTCAACAGCTTGAAAAGTTTGGCGGTAATGTTCAAAAAGCTTTAGCTGCATATAATGCTGGGCCTGGTAACGTAGTTAAATATGGAGGAATCCCTCCTTTTAAAGAAACACAGAATTACGTTAAGAAAATCATGGCCAACTACAATAAAAGTGTAGTATCAGCAACTTCGTCTGTAGCTGATTATTATAAGAAAAATTTCAAAGTAACTTCTAAGTTTGGTCAACAAGAGAAGGGACTTCGCTCGACTCCGCATAAAGGGGTAGACTTCGCAAACGGAAAACAAGGCGATCCTGTAAAAGCATTGCTTGGCGGTAAGGTTCAAATTGCTGGCTATAGTAAGACAGCTGGAAACTGGGTAGTTATTCAACAAGATGACGGTACTGTTGCGAAGTACATGCACATGCAAAAAGGATTAAAAGTAAGTGCAGGGGATACAGTTAAATCAGGACAGACAATTGGTAAAGTAGGTAGCACAGGGCACTCAACAGGAGCACATTTACACCTTCAGATTGAACAAAATGGTACTCCAATTGATCCTCAGAAGTATATGGAGGGCGTCGGAACGTCCATATCTGATGCTTCCTCAGCAGAGGCAGAAAGACAACAAGCTATAGCTCAAGCTAAGTCTGATCTTGTTTCATTACAGGGAGATATTGATTCGGTTGATGACCAAATTCAAGAGCTCCGATATGAAATTGTCCAATCTAAACTTGATGAGTTTGATAAGCGTATTGGTGATTATGATTTAAAGATCACTAAGAATCAAGCTTTAGCCAGTCATTACTTGTCAGACAGTAAAGAATTTAGAAAGTATACAACTGAACAGAAAAAGGCTTTAACTGAGCAGCAAAAGATACAAAGTCAAAAGGTTGCCTGGATTCAAAAAGAAATCAGCACCAATAAGAGTCTTAATTCTGCACAGAAAGCTCAACTTAAAGAAGAGTTAAAGCAAGCAAAGATTGATCTAATCAATTTCCAAGAAGAAGTAAGAGAGCTTCAAGGGCAGTTAATTCAATCTAAAGTTGATGAAACGTTTAACAAAATTGAAAAGTCTTCAAAGAAAACTGAGTCAAAGTTAAAAGATGTTGATAATAAGATTCAGATGACTGTGGAAGACGAGGATAAAGTTAAGTATTACAGTCAACAGGTTAAACTAATCCAGCAGCAACAAACCGAAGCTAAAAAGTATATTAAGCAACTGGAAGCACAAAAGAAAGCTGCGAAAGGTTTCCCTGAAATTCAGAAGCAAATTACAGATGAGATCGAAAACTGGAAAGATAAACAGAAAGATTTTAACCTTGAGCTTTATAACACCAAGAAGTCGATCAAGGACATCTATAAATCATTAGCTGATGAAGTTGTATCCATCTACAAAGAGATGTACGAAAAAATGCGTGACATTGAGCTAGAGGCGCATCAGAAAGCAACTCAAGATAAGATTGATGAGATAGACAAGACTGATGACGAAGCTAAGTATCAAAAGGAATTGAAGGAGAAAAACCAAGCAATACAGGAAACAAAAGATAAGATCAATAAACTTTCCATGGACGACTCCTCTGAGGCTAAATCGCAAGTCAAAGACCTGGAGAAACAGCTTCAAGAACAACAGGAAGCATTAGATGAATTCATTAAAGATCGTAGCAACACAAAACGAAAAGAAGCCCTACAGGATCAGCTTGAAAAAGATCAGGACGCCATAAATGATAAGTACGACAATTTAACGAATGACGAAAGAGCATTTAAGAAGATTGAAGACAAACTCATGAATGGAAAGATAACTGATATCACCAAGCAATTGAACGAGTTTTCAAAGTTTATTAACAGCAATATGGAGTCTATCGGTAAGAGTATTTCAAACAACCTTATTGATAAGCTAAAAGAGGCTTCAAATGCCCTCTCCACAGTAGTTAAGGGGAACACAACCGGTAAAAAAGTATCGTCATTTGATACAGGAGGATACACTGGAACAGGCTTAGGTGCTGGTAAGCTTGCATTCCTGCATGACAAAGAACTTATTTTAAATAAGACAGATACAGAGAACATGCTTCAAGCTGTAAAAGAAGTGCGTAAGCTATCTAATAGTGATTTAGAAGCTGAGAAACAAGTTAAACCCGACCTAAGCAAGTACAAAGATATTCTCAATTCTGTATCGTTTGCAGCTGGGAAATATGGATTGCCAAACCTAAATGCAAATGTAAAAACAAATGTACCAAATTCCATAGTGAACAATAATACTGAAAACTCAACGGTTAATAATGATGTAAAACTCCAATTTACAATCACTGAAGCCAACAATGCAAAAGAGACAGCGAACTTAGTTTATAAACAGATCACAAATGGTCTGAGAGGAAAAGGACTTAATTTTAACATGGTATAACATAGGCGTATTTCTCATTCATTTATTGAGTGGGAAGTACGCCTTTTTTTTGTTTAAATACTTTTGAAGGGGGATAGTGTATAATTATAGGAGGTCAAGAAAAAAATGACTATTTTAAAGTAATAAAGGGGTAAATTCAATGGACAAACCATCAGATTTGATAACAGCTCAACAATATCTAAATAGTACTTTAAGAGATATAAATTTGAGGTTTAAATCTAATCCTTTTCATGTCATGTCTGCATTGGCTCAAATAGTTCCAACAAATTTTAAGGCCAATTATGTCATTATGCCAAGCCGTGAAGTATTTTCTAATTTGGCAAAATCATATCCATCTATATCTTTGGCTGCTAGTTTGCCATTACAAAATCCATCTTCTTATTTTAGAGCACATAACGTTTTCCATGCACTTAAAACAATAAACATGGGATCAACTCAATTAAAAATAAATGAAATTAAAGCACTTATAAATAAATCATATGCAATACAAAAAGAACTTGCAGCAAACTTCACCCAAACTTTTGCGGAAGAAATTAATGAGGATGATACAGAGTTAGAAAATCTCACTGAAGAAGTAATGGAGGAAGTAAACTATTCTTTAGGTGCAATTTCAAACCCAAATGCGCTATCTAGAGAAGAGTTTCTTGCTGTTATAAATGATTTATTTTCTTATATAAAGCAATTAATTGAAAAACCCAAAACTCCTGCAATTATTTTAGTTGGTATTTTCTTGTGTAACAATGTTTTAAATCCAGTCACTGAGGCACTGACTAATAAATTTATTATTGAAGAATTTATAGAAAAAAAGCCTGAAACAACAAAAGAGGCCAAAGCAGTACTTAAAGAAATTCCTATGGAAAAAGAGCTTAAAAAGAATTATAGAATGGTTACAAAAGAAACTTTAGTTGTGCGTTCAAGTCCAAAAACCAACTCAAATGTTTTGTATGTATTAAATAAATCAGAAATTGTGGCAGTAAAAGAGAAAAAACGCAATTGGAGTTTAGTTTTATTTCTGAATGAAGAGGGAGAAAGTCAGCAGGGATGGGTATTTACTAGATATATAAAGAAGATTGATTATACAAAAAAGTGATTTTTATTTATAAGGATTCCAATAGGAGTCCTTTTTAGGAGGGCGTTTACATGAAAAAAAAGAAGGTTATTGGGCTTGTGTCTCTCCTTATAGTTATACTAGGGTTAGCAGTATCCATACCTATGTACATAAACAGATTAGACACTTCAAAGCTAGATGAAATTGCTCAAAAAACTAAGGATAATAAAAAAGTAAGTGAATATTTTGATGATGTATGGATGAGAGAAGTGGAAAAAATACCTGGTCATGTATATGATATCTCGTTATCAGCAAAATCCAATTTCAAAGACTTATCTGATGAGGAAAAGTTAAAATTATTGGGGAATGTCACTGATACAATCCAAGAGAATTCAAGGTTAAATGTTATTGAATGTGGAAGGAATAAATCATGCTCAATAAATGAAGTATTTGTGTTGCCAAATAAAAATGATAAGACACACAGTTATACAATAAAATATGATCCAGTTGCAAAACCCGAAGATAATGTATTACAGGTTTATAGGTATCAAAATGATGATAAAGATTCAACCCTTATTAATACAACAGAAGTGAAACTAAGCCAAGGTGAGACTGATCATAATGAAAAAACAATTCAAATTGGAATGTCAAAATCAGATGTGTTGTTATTGGATGACTGGGGAAAACCTTTAGATGTAAACAAAACAACAACAGCTTATGGAACTAATGAACAATGGATATATAGCGGCAACAGATATTTATATTTCGATGACGGGGAACTAACAACAATACAGGATTAAATAAAGCTCTATCCTTAAATGGATAGAGCTACTCTTGTTCATTAAATATTGGGTAGTACTCATTGTTATTTGGTGCTTGGAAGGGGGAATGCTCCCAAGATTTTCTCCTTGTAAACTCATAAAAAGTCCTTGAATCATAAAAAATGAGCTCTTTACCTTCTAACTTGCCGAAGTGATTTTTAATACTCTCTATAATAAATTGACTAGAATCAGTTTCAGTAGAATAAACTCCAAAAGCTATATAATTTACTTTTGAACGTTTTATTGTATCTATCAAGTGCTTATCGTACATTGGATTTAACCCTTGTCCTAAAATTGTTATGCCGCCGTCAGCTTTGAAAAGACTGTTAAAACAATACCTTAGATAATAATTATTTTTGATTTGAGAATGCTTTTTTTCTGAAGCGCCTTCTGAGACATAAATAGGAAAGAATTTCTCTTCATACATTTGTTTTATCTCTGTTAATAAATCTTCACTTTTAGAGTTAATCTTTATGATTTCTCCTTGGTCTTCATAAAAATGAAGTGCGCCATGCAGATGAAGTAGTTTTATATGATTATTTTTAAAGGTAGTAGGTTGAAAACTCAATGTCTCATCGCTTGAATTTCTGTAGGAAAAGCCGTCTTGTATATTCCTTTCAAAGGGCTTACGTTTTAATCTTAATAAAGCCCAATATGATAATAAGTCATAGTTAGTGGTGAAAATATTCTTCTTGAATACATTGAGGCTCCAAGCTAACTTATTATTGTGTAATTGCTTGTATAAAGGATGTATATCTGTAACTGCTTTAATGAGTAGATCTTTAATTGTGTTATATCTTTCATCTAAATAGTCGGTGACTTTTATCAATGTTTGATTAACTTTTTGTGCGGTGAGAAGTGAGTTTAAAACTAACTCAAAATTAGTCGTATCAAACGCTTGGAATAAGTCTAGTTCTTGTCCGGCTAATAATTGATTTTTTACTAGATAATCATATAGTCCACCATACTTAAAGTTATCAAAAAATTCAATTGAAAATCCATTGCCTATAAGTACGTTGTCTAATATAGAGGGGTACTCCATTGCAAGTGTCTTAAAATCATACAATTCAGTCATTTTTTCTCTTCCTTAGTTAAAAAATAGGTTTTGTTGATTTTATTTTACCACATTTCGGCAATTTAATATGTTGTTTTGAAGGAAATACTCTGATCCAATAACAAAATCATCCCCCTACTTATTGTAAGGGGATGATTGTTTAATACTTACATATTTTATCTTCACACTCAGGTTTCCGTGTGGCATCGACAGTAAATGAACCTACTTCATCATTTCCTTTATCATAGATTCCCCAGATTTCTTTTTTCTTATTTCCATTGAGGTAACCATTGATTTCAATGCCGCCCATTGGATTAATTTCATAATCGTCAGTGTAATTGATTCGTTCAATATCTTTATAGTTTGTTTTAATAAAGTCAGTCATTCTTTTTTTAGCCAAAGAGTACAACTCTTCCTTTTGCTGAGTTTCTTGGGCTTCCATCTTTTTGTCGTGTTGTTCCTTCATAAATATCCCTCCAAGTGTTATAATAACCAGAGCTATAAGGATAATTATGTATTTTTTCATAAAACCATCCTTTCTGTCTTACATTTTACATGAGGGAAGGGGTATTGTACATGAATACAAAGACTGACATACCTAATTTAACAGATAAAGACTATTATTTTCTCAGTCAAAATACATACAGTGAAAAGAAAATGAAAAAAGCCTATGAAAATAAGACTCCAATCGAAAATGGATCAAACAAGGCTTTTTACGTGGACAAGATAAAAAAAGATCCAGATACAGGCCTAGATGTTTACGTATTTGTCCAAGCCAAGAAAAAAGAAGGTAAATGGGTAAAACCAAAAGAACCAGAAAATGTGGTTGTAGGTTTTCAAGGAACAAACCAGGAACAAATTAAAGCTGATGTTATAAGTGCAGATGGCGGCAACGTAGTAATGGGTAAAGACCCGAAAAAGAAAGTCCAATACATAATGAAAAAAGATGCATCTGAAAACTCTAAAGCTATTGCCAAGTATAACGGCAGTATGGAACAAGCAATGATGATAAAGAGCGGAGAATACAAAATTGTCACTAAGACATCTCAATTTGATCAAGGTGATAAGCTCGTTGCCAATGAAGTGAAAAAATATGCTGGCACTAACACAGTGATTTCGACAACAGGCCACTCACTTGGAGGGGCAGATGCGGAATACGCTGGTGTAAACAATAGCGTTTACAGTGTGGCTTTTAACAACCCTTCCATTGTTAAGCTGCATGATAAAGAAACACAGAAGAAAATCAGAAATGGCGAATTTGATCTGTATCACAAAGCAATCATTAATCCTGATGATATGGTGGGTTCAGGTTGGTTTTTAGAATACGACCGACACAACGGAACAACTATATACACGAAAGACCCAAGCATCGCACGTCAAGATCGAGCTAACCGGCTTAATACATCTTTAGGTATTCCAGGTGTTCTAGGGAGTCTTATTACTTCCTTCTATGGCCAAGCATTTGCAAAAAATCCTGATACTCATAGTTTAAATGATTCCAACTTTACATTTGATAAGAATGGTAACATCAAGAGTGTTGATGGCAGCAACGGTGTTTATAACCAGAATATCGAAGCGTTCTCATCTTATTCAGGTATGAATGGGCAAACCATTAAAGTGGATGCTAAGTATGCAAAAGAATTGGCTAAACGATTACAGGCAGCTATCGAAGACTTAAAAACAAAGAAACAAGCAATTGAACGATTCCCTCTTGATCACAGCAAAATGGTTTATGACGTAAAATCTATTTGCGGGAAGAGATTAGGAGAATTCAAGGATCTAGATCCAAGCGATGTTGATAAAGCTGTATTGTTTCACGCACCTTATGTGAAAGATGGGGCAGCATTTTATGACTCAGAAGAACAGTATCAAACTGAGGCTTCTCTTCATTATTTGATTAGAGATTTAGAGGATATTAGTGAGTTCATTGTTAAAATGGCTGAGGATTTAAAAGATAAGGATAATGAATTAGCAAGCTGGTTACGGTTATAAGGGGGATTTAAATTGCCATATGGAGTTAATATGGATGCAGATGAGTTTTACAGACGGTTACAACAGAATGAGGAATTAAAAAAAATTGTGGGTTCAAGTTTAAAAACTCATTGTCAGAGCCTAAAAGAAGACACAAAAAACGCATCAGACTTTTCTTCAGCACAACAGGTTATAGCTGAAGTGTATGTTGCTTTACTCTCTTCATTTGAAGGGAAAGCTAAAGAAGCATTAGTACAAAGGCTAAATGAAAATGCAACAATGCTTACAAATGCCACTGAGAACAGAAGTGCTTTTCTGAGAAGTATTAAGACTAAATAGTTAAAATAACCCCTTCACAAATTGTGAGGGGGTGTTTTTATTTGAATATACTTCTAAATAATTTACCCGTTGCTTTACCTGCAGCACGTCTTGCCACACGTTTACCTAACGTACCATTCTTAGCTGCTTGAACGTCTCCTAAGATACGTGAGGACTTATACAGAAAGCTTCTAATCTTACTGATTCTCACTTATTCCATCCCCTTATGTTGTCGCAAATAGGACTACGTCGTCCGTTTCTCAAATTCGCCGACGTCGGTGAAAATACTCAGTTCTTCAATCGACTTTCAACATCAAACAATCTTTTATTCAATAGCTCAGTTTTGTTGTCTACATTTTGTATATGTTTAAGATGAGCTGTAATATCTTGAGGTTGGTTTTCTTCAAGTCTGTCTAATTTAACATTAATCTGATTGAATTCCTTTTTTGTTTCTTCTCTGAATTCATTCATCTCTTCTTTAAATTCGTGCATCTCTTTTTTAAATGACTTTAATTCAGATGACACACCATCAATTTTGTTATCAATTTTCTTTATCTCATCCAATATTGCTTGAAGCATATTGTTCTCCATCCCGTTCACCTCTCCGTACAGTATAACAGCTATTGCAATACTTTTGTTTAAGAGTCTGTGTCTTCGACCTCTATTATCTCTAATAGATCAGTTATTTCACAATCAAGGGCTTTGCATAGCTTTTCAAGAGTATCAAATTTAATACCATCAGTTTCTTCGTAATAAAGCCTGGATATTCCATTTCTATGGAGACCAGTTAATCGTGAAACCTCTGCTATATTTACTTTCCGTTCACCCATTACTCTTGATAAATGAACCTTAATCAATTACTCCGACTCCTTTTATTTCAATGGTTTTGTTTAATAAAAGTATACAGCAAATAAAATAAAATGCAATTTAATTGTTGACATTGCACAGTGCACTGTTTATTATAAAGACATGAGGCACAGTGAAATGTGCATAAGGTTCAAAAAAATGACCTTAAGAACATTATAGGGGGCGTTTATTTGAAACACATAATCATTCGCAGAAGTGACTTAGGAGATTTACCTGCAATACTTTTTTATAAGCAGTTCGCAATTGGTGCTGAAGAGGGTCAAGTTCATCTGTATCACGTCTTAAAAAGAGGAGATGGGACATACGATAGCCTTCATTCTGATTTCTTAGGTGAAGATATCCAATACAAAAGTCTCGTTAGTCTGACTGATGCAGTGGTTGCTAAGTTACTTCACACAACCTTATGGAACGTTCTTATTGATGATCGTCGTTTGTTTATCACGTATGACAAGTTTCAAATTTTAGACAAAAACAAAACATACTAAAGGGGATACTGACAATGCAAATTAACCGACACACTGTAGGAACTAACGTAGCGAGCTTAGGGACAATCACTAACGAGGAACGCTTTGAGGATATAGCTAATCACTTTCACCATTTCATCCTGAATAACAAATCAGAAGAAGTTAATTTCATTGAAACAAGTAATAATGGAGCGCCTACAAAGCGCTTCAACATACATACTGAAATCACTATTCCTGTTTCCTTCAATATAGATGGTGAAAATATAGAGGACGCAAGAGACAATTTAGAATCAATGTTGCAAATGGCAATTAATCATATACATGTGATGTTTGAAATGGGCGGAGGACAAACGGTTATCCCTAGAGTTAGCGATAATTTGTGTAGGATTGGTGAGTATGACGTAGAGGAAGCTGACGCTGATGAATAAAACTGAGGTACATAACGAGTGGTTCTGTAAGGTTGCTTTTGGAGTATTACTTGTAGCTGTACCGGCTATATGTATCCAGTTTGTAGCTTGGTTTGGGTGATTAGGGAGTGCGGGCACACTCTCCTAATCGTAAAAGGGTTGATACCTTCCCATTGTATTTAAACTCAACAATTTAATCAAGGGGATGAATTGAATGGAATCATTTTATTATTCTTACTTATTGAAGTCTTATGACAGGAAGAACAAGTGTTTAATTTCTGGTTTATCTTGTGACTATAAAAAAACTTTACCTTACTTTGTTGCGCATGTTAAAGAGAAATATCCAGATGTTGATGTAGTTGAATGCACTGTAATCAAGAATGATGAAGATTCATTTAGAAGAGAGTATGTAGACATTTTCATCTTATGGAAAGCAGATGATGAAGTGTTAGCAGTTTAATAGAAGGGATCTGCACTTTGCAGGTCTCCTTACAATTAAATAAAGTCAGTCTATACTCCTGAATTAAGGTGTTGTCTTTAGTGATGCCTTTTTTAAAGGATCAGGCTGCCGTGGAATGCGCTAACACACGTAAAACTTGACAGGGTAGTGACTCAGCCGACGCAATAAATGAGGATAGGATGCCTTCTGTGTTTCCCTATTTACACATGCATCTGAAAGGCGAAAGCTGCCATTAAGTGCTGACGAAGGAAGGGTGTATCGTTTCTGACGATGCAGGACAAGCCACAAGTAAGAGAGCGCAACTTTGCGCTTTCTGAACCTGTTAGGGACACTTGACACAGTAGGCTTGTTTGGGGAATAACCAACGGCAAATAGGGTGATACACACGGATACCACAAGTGGATATACAATCAAGTTTCAGTCGCCTGCCTGAATTTGTTTATTTTTTTACAAGCAAATTCAGGCAGACAACTTGCCCAGCCGTTGTCCACAGTCTCAACCAATCAAGCAAAAAATCAAAAGAAAAGTCAAGACAAATAACAGAGAAATTTGTGAGGTCGTACCCAATACGTATACGACCTTGTATCACTCGTTGACAAATTAGCAACGACTCAATCCACGACCACAATAAGGTCGTAGACAAAACAACCACGACCTCGGATGCTCGTTGGTGAAATAACAACGACCTCACAAAGAACATGGGCATAAATGAGGGGAACAAAAAGGTGAGAAAAACACTATCCTTAATTTTACAAATTTTTGATAATATTGATAATAGTTTCAAAAAAATAAAGAGAAAGAAGGATTGTGAAGTATGTTCAAAAAAAGTATATTGGCTTTATCCTCAGTAGCCCTTTCAGTTTCACTTTTTGCACCATTTGCGAGCGCAAAAGAAATTAAAAAAGAAGAGTCAGTGAAGCAAAATGTAACTATTGCTAATACATACGCTTACACAACTCCACTACAAGAAAGTGTTAAGGTGAAAAATCAAGAGGTTAGTGGAGAATTCACTACTCAAGGTATTAAAGGTAAAATTGTTTCTGCGGCAGTAAGAGCCTTAGCTCAAGGAATTCGTAGTGGCTCATGGGTGGTCTCAAAGATTATTGGTTGGTTAGATGAAGGTGCTGCAAAAGCATTTAGAAAGCATGCCGATGATATTGCGGACGAGCTTGATTACATTGCAAAAATACCTGATTTAGCTGTTGATACTGTAAGAAAGAAACTCTATAACTATCTAGTAAATGATTTAGAATTAGATTCAGGAGATGCATTAGTGATAGCTGAAGCTGTTGAAGGGGTACTTTGGATACTTCTATAATTCACAGGAGGGCTATAAATGACTAATCCATTAGAAGAAAAAGTTGAACTACTTGAACGAGAAATTGAAGATCTTAAATGGCAAATCTTAAAGCTCAGTAATGCAAAACTGGATGATCCAAGATACCCTTATTCCAATTGGTTAATTCAACATAATATTTATAGTGAGAAAAGAAGAGAATTGGAATATGTTTTATCAGTCTTAAATGATCGTATTCTAAATAGTCCTCAGCCACCAGAACAATATCGAAAAGAGATTGAAGGCATTTCAAGTCAGGAGTTACATAATGAGAAAGTTCCTGATTTTGCAGAAGTGCGTGATATCTTGTCTAAAGTTCTTGGAATTAAAGAAAAGAAAGTGATTGCGCTCCTTAATGCTCTGAAAGATGAAGGGAAATTTAAGGATTTAAGTGAAAAACTATTAGATGAGATTTATTAAGATTTAGACTCCCTGTAGATGGGGGTCTTTTTTATGTGTGTTAACTGTTTACCGGGCCTGACAGGAATAATGTTCCGATCACCTAAACGAACTAATAGTTAGTGCAGGTTAAAGCTAAAACGTATATTGTACGTGTCGGGTCAATGGGGAAAAAGAAACTCAACATATTTTAGAAAGCATAACTTTGCGCTCTCAGGATATCAACCCCCAAATTTGGGGGCGTTAAAGGATCGGAACATTCTTCCGAACCTAATGTGTTGCTGTCCACTCTATATATTGTATATAGTGCCTAAAAGGGTGTGAATACTATTCCTACCCTTGGTGCAGGGGGTGTATATAGTGTATATACCCTTAGAGCAAACGGACAAATTGACCTTTATCATGTGGGGTGACAAATTGTCACAACTATATATTGATCCTCCCATTTTGGGAGAAACGCTTCGGTTAATACAACGATATGAATTGATTGTGACAAATTGTCACAATCAAGAATTAATAGAAGACCTACCTGTTTCTCTAACATATGAAATAGCTGGCTGCAGTCGCATTTCACGACGTCAGAAGCTGAGTGGGTGTTTTGCCCAGTCAGATAGGATGGCGCAAAATATCAATCATGTTATAATGATTCCAACAGCAAGAGATACATTTTGCGATATAGATATGAGGTGATTTATTGGCTAAAGAACTTACTAAAACAGTTTCAGTTGCAGCTTATTTAAGAAAGAGCAGGGAAGATGCTGATCAAGAAGACACACTTGCCAGGCACCGTAAACAACTTATTGATTTAGTTAAACAACGTGGTTTTGAAAATGTGGACTGGTACGAAGAAATAGGTTCAGCTGACTCAATAAAAAATAGACCAGTGTTCTCTGATTTACTGAAGAAAATAGAGAACGATGAATATGATGCTGTATGTGTTGTGGCTTATGATCGTCTTTCAAGAGGTAATCAAATTGAATCAGGAATCATTTCAAAAGCATTTAAAGACACTGAAACTCTTTTAATTACACCAACAAGGACTTATGATTGGTCAATTGAAGGAGATGAAATGTTATCTGAGTTTGAGTCTATGATTGCAAGAAGTGAATATAGGGTTATTAAGAAAAGACTCAAGCAGGGTAAAATAAATGCAGTAAGAAATGGCAGATTACACTCAGGGAACGTACCATACGGATATAAATGGGATAAAAACGATAAAACTGCAAAAATTGATAAAGAAAAACATGAAATTTATAGATTAATGGTTAAATGGTTTCTTGATGAAGAGTATTCTGCAACTGAGATTGCTGATAAATTAAATGAGCTTGGGATTCCTTCACCATCTGGAGGTTCTACATGGTATTCAGAAGTAGTCGCTGACATATTAACTAATGATTTTCATCGAGGTTTAGTATGGTATGGAAAATATCGTGCCAAAAAGAATGGGATTGGAATAGAAAAAAATCCAGATAATTCAAGTATTATTATGCATAAGGGAAACCATGAATCAATGAAATCAGATGAAGAACATGGAGCTATTATTAGAAGAATTTCTAAGCTGCGCACATTTAAACCAGGGAGAAAGTTGAACAAAAATACATTTAAGTTATCCGGTCTAGTAAGATGCCCTCATTGTGGGAAGGTGCAAGTTGTGCATACGCCTAAAAATAGAAACCCACATGTTAGAAAATGTTTGAAAAAATCAAAGACAAGGACTACTAAGTGTAACAATACAACTGGTATACCAGAAGAAGCGCTGTACAAAGCAATCGTAATGAAAATTAGAGAGTACAATGAGATATTATTCTCAAAAGAATCATCCGAAAAGAAAGATGAAGAAGCAAGAACGTATATGAATCAAATATTGTCCTTGCATGAAAAGGCTATATCTAAGTCAAATAAACGTATTGAGAAGATTAAAGAAATGTATATGGATGAGATTATTGATAAGGATGAATTTAAGTCAAGAATTGAAAAAGAAAAGAAATCCATACAAGAAGCTGAAAATGAGATCAGGAAACTTAAAGAAAGCGCTGATTATCATGATGAAATAGAGCATGAGCAGCGTAAAATAAAGTGGAACCATGAAAAGGTGCAAGAGTTTATCGAATCAGATCAAGGCTTTACTCCGTCAGAGATCAATTTAATTCTCAAATTGATTATTAGCCATGTCTCATATACGATGGTAAAGAATGAATATGGGGAGTTTGACGTTGATTTAAGGGTGAATTTCAACTAGATATTAGGTAGTACCCAATTAAGGTCGCTTGTTACGATTATCGGTATTACACTGATGCCGGTTGCCATGAATAACATGGCCGGCGGAGAAGGAAGTGCAGATTTCGGAGATCTCTCCAATCTTGCTCTTGCTTTTACCGTGTTGAGTATCATTGTGCTTCTATACCGTTTTACAAAAGGCTTTATCAAGTCTGTCTCGATTTTGATCGGTATTTTGATTGGCACCTTCATCGCTTATTTGATGGGGAAAGTTCAATTTGATAATGTTTCGGACGCGGCAGTTGTTCAAATGATTCAGCCATTTTACTTCGGAGCGCCGTCTTTTTACGCAGCGCCTATCATTACGATGTCCATCGTTGCAATTGTCAGCCTTGTGGAGTCAACTGGTGTTTACTTTGCTTTAGGTGACCTGACAAACCGCCGTTTGACAGAGAAAGATCTGTCTAAAGGCTATCGAGCTGAAGGACTGGCTGTGCTTCTGGGCGGTATTTTTAACGCTTTTCCTTACACGGCATTCTCTCAAAATGTCGGGCTTGTTCAGCTCACAGGGATCAAAAAAAATGCCGTCATTGTGGTCACAGGTGTGATCCTAATGGCATTTGGGCTGTTTCCAAAGATCGCTGCTTTTACGACCATTATTCCATCCGCTGTTTTGGGCGGTGCAATGGTGGCGATGTTTGGAATGGTGATCGCTTACGGGATTAAAATGCTCAGCCGCATTGATTTTGCGAAACAGGAAAATCTGCTGATTGTTGCCTGCTCAGTGGGATTGGGGCTCGGTGTGACCGTTGTGCCGGATATTTTCAAACAGCTTCCGAGTGCCTTAACGCTGCTTACAACGAATGGCATTGTGGCGGGCAGCTTTACTGCAGTCGTCTTAAATATTGTATATAACGTTTTTTCTAAAGCTAAAAAAATAGAACAAGAAGCTGACCTCGCTGAACAAAAAACAGCAGTCTAACTCCGCCGCGGCGGAGTTTTTTTGCATATAAAAAAGATTGTTGCGGCACAATGTATGCAAAGAGGTGATCGCATGGCGTTTATTTTATCCATTGGAACAAGTCTTCCTGCGTATAATGTAAACCAAGAGAAAGCGGCCGAGTTCGCCCGCTATATGTTTCAGCATTCTTTTAAGGATATTGACCGGCTGTTATCCTCCTTTAAAAACGGGCAAATCCATTCGAGACAGTTTGTTAAGCCGATTGAATGGTATAAAGAGGGGCACAGCTTTGAAGAAAAAAATCAAATATACATAGAAGAAACACTTAAACACAGCAGAGCGGCTGTTCGTGAGTGCCTCTCTCATCCGGAATTTTTTCAAGAAGCCATTCCTTATGAGAAAGTGGAAGCTGTTTTTTTCGTCTCCAGTACAGGTCTTTCCACACCGAGTATCGAGGCGCGGCTTATGAATGAACTTCCGTTTTCTCCATATACGAAGCGGATTCCGATTTGGGGGCTTGGCTGTGCAGGAGGAGCCAGCGGACTTGCGCGTGCAGCCGAATACTGCAAAGCGTATCCTGAGGCTTTTGTGCTTGTCATTGCTGCCGAGCTGTGCAGCCTGACATTCCAGCCGGAAGATAAAACAAAAAGCAATCTGATCGGCACCTCGCTTTTTGGTGACGGCATTGCCGCAGCTTTATTATGCGGAGAGAAGGCGGACCGCAGGATGTCAAAGCTGAAGCTTGCGCCGAAGATAATGGACGCCCAATCTGTTTTGATGAAACAATCAGAAGATGTCATGGGCTGGGACTTTACCGATCAAGGATTCAAAGTCATTTTCTCACGAGACATTCCGACCTTGGTGGAAAAATGGCTCAAAACAAATGTACAGATTTTTTTGGACAAACATAAGCTGTCATTCCATGATATCAGTGTTTTTTTGGCGCATCCTGGCGGAAAAAAAGTGATCGATGCATACATCAAAAGTCTCGGGCTGTCGTCAGAAAAGCTTTCATCTGCGCAAAGCATTTTGCAAAAGCACGGAAATATGTCTTCAGCCACAATCTTGTATGTGATCAAAGACCATCTGCAGAACGGACATAAAAAGGAAGCTGAACGCGGACTGATTGGCGCATTAGGGCCGGGTTTCTCATCAGAGTTGCTGTTATTCAGCTGGGAAAAGGGGGCCTGACTCATGTTTTGGTTGTTGATCGCCATTCTCATTGTTCAAAGAGCAGCAGAAATGGCAGTGGCCAGGCAAAACGAACAAAAGGTAAAGAAGCAAGGAGCAATTGAATTTGGCGAGAGCCACTATCCGTATATCATTACGATGCATATCCTTTTTTTCCTGTCCTTAATTGCCGAGGTGCTGCTGATGAATAAACAGCCGTCCAGCTGGTGGCTCGGTATCGCTGCAGTGATTTTAAGCGTACAGATCGTACGGTATTGGGCGCTTTGTTCCTTAGGGGCATATTGGAATACGAAAATCCTTGTTGTTCCAGGTGTAGAGCTTGTAAAAAAAGGTCCATATAAATGGATGAAACATCCAAACTATGCCGTTGTTATACTCGAAATCTTGCTGATTCCGCTGCTTTATCAAGCATACGTCACCATGTGTCTGTTTTCCATTTTCAATGCCGTGTTGTTAAGCGTCAGAATTCGCGCAGAAGACAAAGCATTACAGGAATACAGCGTAAAATAGCGATTGAAAATCATTCTCAACCATGTTAAAATGAATTTGAAAAAGATTCTCAATCAGGATGGTGAAGCAAATGACAATGCTGTTTTTGCTTGGAGCGGTTTGTACATATAGTGTATTAATTGGTTTTGTATTAAAAGGAATCTCTAATAAATCTGTTTGATGAATCTGGAACTTGTAAAAGTTGCAGATTTTCTTTTATAGAAGCTGCCGTAATGGCGGCTTTTTTCTATTCTCCTAAAGAAATTTGGTTTATTCTTGTGTAAAATGAAAAGGGAATGAATTCAGATCTTTCGAAAAAGGTTCACAATTGAAACGGCACAAAGGGGTTCAGACTTATGACAGATCAAAACAGAAAAAAGCTTTTGCATAAAACTGGGGAACTTTATAAGCAATTTATTGAGAATCAAGATGAACAAAGGGCTGCTAAACTGGCTGCGGTCATGAAAAAAGCGGCTGATGAAGAGGTTTATATCGCGTTTACCGGGCATTATTCAGCGGGAAAATCGTCACTGCTGAACTGCCTGTTAATGGAGAATATTTTGCCGACAAGCCCGATTCCGACAAGCGCTAACCTTGTTGTGATCAGAAACGGGGAAAAGCGAGTTCGGCTTCATACAACAGACGGAGCGTGTGCTGAGCTGGAAGGGGCTTACCAGAAAGACAAGGTGCAGCAATATTGTAAAGACGGGGAACAGATTGAAAGCGTCGAAATTTTTGACAGGTATACTGAGATCGATTCCGGGGTTGCGTATATTGATACTCCAGGGATAGATTCAACAGATGATGCTCATTTTTTATCGGCTGCTTCTATTCTTCACCAGGCGGATGCGCTGTTTTACGTCGTTCACTATAATCACGTGCACGCTGAGGAAAATGTAAAGTTTCTCAGATCAATAAAAGAAAGCATTCCGAATGTGTATTTTATCGTCAATCAAATTGACCGCCATGATGAGACGGAGACAAAATTTGGAGACTATCAAGCGCAGGTAGAGGAGATGCTTTGCAATGAAGGGATTTCAAGGGAAGCGCTCTATTTTACATCAGTAACAGAACCGGATCACCCGTTCAATCAGATGGGGGCCCTGAGAGAAGAGTTAAGAAGAATAGAACAGCAATCAAAAAGCAATATGCAGGCTTTAACGGAACAAAAAGTCCGTAATCTGCTAAAGGAACATACGGAAATGCTGAAGAAAGACGAAACAGACGCTCCGAGTTTCGCTGAACAGCTTAATATCCAAATTGGACTGGTCCAATCGCTGCGTGATCAATTGAATGAGGCCGAAAAACAAACGACTGAGGCAGAGACGAGGATGCAGGAAGAAATCAATCTTATTTTAAAAAACGCCAACCTGACGCCTTTTGAAATGCGTGAATTGGCGGCTGCATTTTTAGAATCGCAAGAGCCTTCCTTTAAAACCGGCTTTTTCTTTTCTAAAGCGAAAACTGCACAGGAAAGAGAGAAAAGGCGGAATGCTTTTTTCTCTGATGTGGCAAAACGAACAGAGGCCGAAGCGGATTGGCATATGATAGACACGCTTCATAAACTCGCCAAGGCATTTGATGTTTATACTGCTGAAAGTGAAAAGCTGATTCAGGCCTATCGCACACCGCTTGATATAAGCATCATTGAACGCGCGGTCAAGCATGGTGCAGCCTTTTCCTCTGAATATGTATTGCAATATACAAAAGACTTGGCAGAGCTCATCCGGAAAGAGGCGAAAAGAGAAGCCGCAGACATCATAAAGGTGCTCTCCGCTATGGTGAAAGAGCGTGTTTCCAAAGATGTGCAAACAATTAACGACCGGCTCGTCCAAGAATCAGAAAAACTTGTCTTTCTTCAAGAACAGGCACGTTTAGAGAATAATGCCCGAGAGAAAACCGATCGCCTGTGGGCCATTTGGGAAGAAGAGTCCGCATGCCCAATGCATATAGACACAGAATGGTTTAAATCGAAGAAAACAAGAGTGGCGGCTCCAGAGCAGAAACAAGGCCGAAGCCAGCTGACGGCGCAGCCGATGCCGAAATCAGAAATCAAAATGGAACAAGAAATGCCGCTTCAAGACCAAATCAAACGCTTTTACACTTTGTCTGACCTTTTAAGCGAATGCAGCATGTTGTTAAAGCAAACTTCAGCGTTTCGTGAAAGGGTGAAAAGGCTTGAGGAACGGAAATTTACACTCGCTCTTTTTGGAGGCTTCAGCTCGGGGAAATCATCATTTGCCAATGCGCTTGTCGGCGAAAGAGTGCTGCCATCTTCACCAACGCCAACCACAGCGACAATTAACAAGATCACAAAGCCAATCAATGGCAACTTAAACAAAACAGCGGATGTAGTGTTTAAGACAGAGGATGACATAACGGCTGAAATTTTGCAGCTCACCGGAATACCAAAGGAACCGGCAGGCCGTTCTTTCACAGAGAAGTGGGAAAAGGCAGTCAAAAAAAACAGGCTGCAGGAAGAACACGTGAAATTGATCAGCAATTTCCTGCTTGCATATGAGAAGTATCAGCAGTATATACAGGAACAGAAGAAATTAACGATTCCGCTATCTGAATTAAAGCCGTATGTAGCAGAGGAAACAACGGCCTGTGCTGTGAAAGAGGTAACGGTCTACTATACATGCCCGCTCACTGAAAAAGGGATTACGATTGTTGATACACCCGGCGCGAGCAGCATGAATAAACGGCATACAGAACTGGCATTCCAATATATCAAAGATGCTGATGCATTTTTTTATATGACTTATTATCAGCACTCTTTTTCAAAAGGAGACCGTTCATTTTTGCGAAAGCTTGGACTTGTGAAAGAATCGCTCAGCATGGATAAAATGTTTTTTATTATTAATGCTGCAGACCTTGCAAAAGATAAAACAGAACTCGAAACAGTGACCGATTATGTCAGCACAGAGCTTGTAAAAGAAGGGGTTTATGAGCCGCAGCTCTTTACCGTATCAAGTAAGGAGGAACTGGTGGGAAAACCGGAGTCATTTTATAATCAGTTCTCGAAAGTAAGAAAACACTTAGACCGTTTTATCGAAGTGGATGTAAAAAAAGCGTCAGCAGCGCAGCTCAGTTCGGAGGCAGACAAACTATGCGAAACCGTTTTTCAGCTTCACCAATCCCAGCATCAGTCCCGAGAAGAGAAGGAAGCGCAGAAACAGCGCCTTATGCTGTCATTTGAGCGGACAGCCGCCGATATCGAGAAACGGCGGAACTCAAAAACCATCATTGAAAAAGTAAAAAAAGATACAAGAGAGCAGCTATATCACATTACACAGCGATTATCATATTTTGCAAATGATTTATTAAAATCCGCATTTCATCCCGGGCTGCAAAACGGGGATTGGAAAAAGAACGTCAGTAAGGCGATGACAACAGCCTTACATGAATATCAATTTGAATATATTCAGGAAATCAAAACGCTTGATGTTCGCATGAGCGGTTTCATCGAACGGCATATCAATGAAGAATGGCTGGATCATTTTCAAAAAACATTAAACGAGGACGGTTATTTTTCCGTTTATGCGGGTGATCAGCATTCGAACGGCATACAGTTGAAGGAAGTTGAACCGGAAATAGAAGAACGTGCTTTTGAGCAGGAACTAAAAGAGATCAAATCACCGAAGCAGTTTTTTGAGCAGAAAGGAAAAGCGGCCTTTATCGAAGCTGTGCGGATGAAACTTACGAAAATCACAGAGGCATGGATAAAAAATGAAGAAGAAAGCCTGATCTCTCATTACACAGCTCACCTCAGACGCTTACAGGAAGATATGGGCGAAAAAGCAATCGCGCAAATAACGGATCAAAAAGAGACATATTTAAGAGGATATGCGGAAGGGGAACATGCGAAAGAGATTGAAATGGCGTATCAGGCTTGCATCTCCTGGAAAAATTCAGACAATACAATAAAAATGTAAAATTCAGTTGGCTTGTATTTCAAGTCATGATAGACTAAATAGAAAAAAGCGAGATGAACGATTAATGTCAGAGGTACATAAAGCAATTTCAGCACATTCATCAAAACAGCACGAGCATATCAAAGCATTTATGCGTCTTGAAAATATGCGTGAATTGGCGATTGAAGAAGCTGTTGCTAAATGCAGAAACGATGAGCCTTATACTACAGATGCAATTAATGAAATTACCGAGCAAATGAATCAGCTCGCTAAAAAAGGCATCGTCCCGACAAGACGGCTTGTATCAAAAGAAATGGTCAGAGAATACGTAAGCCGCATGTAAGCTGGATGATCCTGTCGCGAGTGAACCTCCTGCCGGAAGCATATACTATATGCATCCGACGTAAGGGGGGGATTCATGTTGGGCAGAACAAAGCTCGGAAACAGAAATGCACAGGCGAATAACAATGCCAAAAAGAAAAACGGATTTCAAACCCATTTTGACTCTTACGCAGGACGCGAAGCTGAAAAGCTGATCGCCAGCAACAAAAGACACAACGATTGATAAATATCCAAACAGTATCTCTAATTAAAGAGATACTGTTTTTTATTTTTGGGCTGCTTTATGATAAAATAGAAGGAATGAAAGAAAAGGGAGTTATTTGATGAATAATAATAAACTATTGCTGGTTGACGGCATGGCTCTTTTATTCCGGGCCTTTTTTGCCACGGCCGTACATCGCAACTTTATGATAAATGACAGCGGGGTGCCGACGAACGGCGTCAACGGCTTTTTAAAGCATTTGATTACAGCTGTGGAAACATTCCAGCCGACACACGTCGTCTGCTGCTGGGACATGGGGAGCAAAACGTACCGAAATGACTTGTTCCAAGATTATAAGGCCAACCGCAGCGCGCCGCCTGTGGAGCTGATTCCGCAGTTTGATTTGGCAAAGGAAGCAGCCGCAGAGCTTGGAATCATGAATATTGGCTTTGCCGGCTATGAAGCGGATGACTGTATCGGTACTCTTGCCGATTTATTTGCGAATGAAGCGGACATTACGGTCGTAACAGGGGACAGAGATTTACTTCAGCTGTTAACGGATAAAGTAAGCGTTGCTTTGCTTCAAAAAGGAATCGGAAATTATAAAGTCTATACAAAAGAGACTTTTTATGAAGAAACAGGCGTAATGCCGAAGGCTTTGATTGATATTAAAGCGCTTATGGGTGATTCCAGTGATAACTATCCCGGAGTCAAAGGCATTGGAGAAAAAACAGCCTACAAACTGATTCGTGAATATGAAACGATTGACCGTTTATTGGAAAATCTTTCTCTTCTTCCAAAAGGACAGCAGGGAAAAATTCAGCAAGGTTTAAGCGATTTGGAGATGTCGAGGAAGCTGGCGGAAATTCATTGCTCAGTGCCGCTGGCCTGCACACTGAAAGACGCTTTATTTACTTTGCAAATGAAGCAGGCGGCTGACATGCTTCGCCGCCACCAAATCAAAGGAATTGAGCGTATGCTTGAAAAGCTGAACGCTAGAGAGATCGTTTAGATCTTCTCTAGCGTTTTGTATTGCTTTTTTTTGCTCTCTCCTCAAGCTCTGTTTTAGGGTCATTATGTGTATTGCCTTCCAGGTCGCCTTGCGGAGTAACACCGCCGGTCAGCCGGCCTTTATCTTTCTTTTTCATGTTAGTTCACCTCGCCATTAGGATGAACCAATGATCAAGATTTAATTCTTTTCATTCAGCCGAATCGCTTCTTTTGCCAGAAGATCGGCTTTTTGGTTTTGCTTGCCCGGTATCCATTTGATGAAAAAAAGAGGGAATGCCGCTTTTAATCGGATGATTTCTTCTACGAACGGTTGAAACGTTTTATTTTTAACCATTTCAAGCTCAGTTGCGCGTTCCACAATATCTGAATCGGTTCGAAAGGAAACCGATTGATACCCGCGCGTTGCACATAGCTTCATCCCTTCAATTAATGCAAGAAATTCCGCTTCTTGATTTGTATGCACTCCGATTGGAATAGAGAAGGATTCTGCTATTCCCTCATGTTTGATAAAAATGCCGATACCGGAAGGTCCGGGATTACCGGCGCTTGCGCCGTCTACGTATATTTCTGTAGGCATTATGAACTCCTTTCATCTTTAGGTATCATTTTTTTGGCTGCATAAGCATAAGGCAATGAAATCAAAGATACCGCAAACTTAATCAAATATGTAGAAATAAAAATATGAAGCCACACGCCTGCCGGATAAATGCCGAGAAAGGCGACTGCAGTGAATATGAATGTATCAAACAGCTGGCTGACTGCTGTACTGCCGCCGTTTCTGAGCCATAAAAGCCGATCAGAAGGAAATATCCTTCTAATTGCCGAATATACATAAACATCCAGCGTTTGGCTGAAGATAAAGGCAAGCAGACTTCCTAACGCAACTCGCGGAAGGAATCCGAAGATCGTTTCCAGCGCTGTTTGTGATATGTCGCTGGAAGCCGGTTCGAAAAGCAGCACGCCCTGCATGACAAATGTCAGCGTCAGGAGCGTTGAGAATCCGAGCCATACCGCTTTTCTGGCTTCAGCTGGTCCGTATTTTTCATTCAGCACATCTGTCGCAAAAAAGATTGTGCCATACATCACATTCCCGAGTGTCGCTGTTAAGCCAAACAGTTCGACTGTTTTGACGACTTGGAGGTTGGCGCAGACTGTCGCAAAACCGATCCAAACAAACAGTCCCATTTTGCCAAATCCTTTATAAAATAAAAGAACAATGATAAAATGAATGATCGCAAAAAAGATCCAAAACGAATTATTAAACAAGATGAAAAAGCTTCCTTTCCGGGGTAAGATTGGTTTGATTATAGCATAAGCCCGACAACTAATGAATGGTAAGGTGATTGTAATGAAGCTCAGACCGCATTTGAAAATAGAAGCAAAAGGAACAGGATCCGTCTCATTTTTTAGCGAAGACTGGCTGACAGCACAGCAGGCACGTATGCTCGCCAGAGAACTTGGACGTTTTCCATACATGAAAGAGCTAGAGTTCGAAGACGAGAAAGGCGGCAGCTGGACGCTGAAGGAATTGGAAAAGCTGACAGAGGAGCTTGCTCAAGAGCCTGATGACATTACTGTTTATTTTGACGGCAGTTTCGATAAGGAGAGCGAACTGGCCGGTCTCGGGATCGTCATCTATTATTCATTTGGAGGAATCCGTCATCGCTTGAGAAAAAATAAAAGCTTCCGGCTGAAAACCAATAATGAAGCTGAATACGCAGCGCTTTATGAAGCAATAAGAGAAGTAAGAGAGCTGGGGGCAAGCAGAAATTCAATTACAATCAAAGGGGACTCGCTTGTTGTGCTGAATCAGCTTGACGGCAGCTGGCCTTGTTATGATCCATCTCATAATGAATGGCTTGACAAAATAGAAGCACTCCTTGAATCGCTGAAGCTTACTCCAACCTACGAAACAATACAACGAAAAGACAATCAGGAAGCTGACGGCCTCGCTAAAAAAATTCTATCCCATCAATTCGTAGAAAGCCACACGAAATTAGACCGTAACGGAGATGACGATATTGGATAAGAAAATGATCTTTAAAGAACTGACAGAACTGCACGATGAATATTGCAAGGACTGTTTTATTAAGAAGCAGTTTCGCAAAGAATTTGGCAAAACTTATGCGCATTCATTTTGTATCAATAAATGTACGGTTGGTGAAAAGTTGAAACAATACGGAGATGTCTTAACCAATCACTAAAAATAAAAACCGCAGAAGCTGCGGTTTTTATTCTTTGAATTCATCCAGCTGATGCTCGCTGTCATCTAGCAGCTGCTGTTGCTGCTTTACAAATTCAGGATCATCGAGAGCTGCCAGCTCTTCAGATTGTGACAGTTCTCTAGCATCCTCAATGGCTTGGTATGCAGAGTCGACTAATGTTTTGCTTTGGCCTCTCGTCGCGGCTCCTGTTGTTTTCTGCGCTGTTTCCACCGCTAGTTCCAGCCGCCGCTTATCCGTAAAGCCAGTCTGATCCTCATTATGAAATTCTGAAGTCACAAAAAACACCTCCGCCATTATTTTGCAGAGTTTTTTTGAAATTTATGTACCAAAATAGAAAAGAAAATAAAAATAAGCCGATATAACTATTGAACCAGAATAAATAGGACTGTTTTACTATTTGAGGTATCTTGATAGAGAAGGGGAACGCAGCTATGGATGATAAAGACTTGAAGTTGATCCTTCACAAAACATTTATAGAAATATACAGTGATTTAGAAGAACTGGCGGATATCGCGAAAAAAGGAAAACCATCAATGGAAAAGTATGTTGAAGAGATTGAACAGAGGTGTAAACAAAACATTTTGGCGATTGAAATCCAGATGAAAATCAAATAGGAGAGGCGAATGCCTCTCCTCTATTTGTCATCTCATCATCATGTATTGAGTTTAGAGTTTTACAACATTAGAAGCTTGAGGTCCACGATTACCTTCGACAATTTCAAAAGAAACTTCTTGTCCTTCTTCTAATGATTTGTATCCATCTCCTTCGATAGCTGTGAAGTGAACAAATACATCGTCTCCGCCTTCAACTTCAATGAAGCCGAATCCTTTTTCGTTGTTGAACCATTTTACTTTACCGTTTTGCATATTGCTTAATTCCTCCTAGTACTGTAGCACCCATGTGCTAAAAAAAATTTTGTCATCATCTAACTTTGATTCATTGTTAAATGATGGTTCAACTATACACCATCTGGGAGCACCCGTCAAGTTTCGAAACGGCTTATTTTTCAAAAGAAGGGCAAGTTTCATAAAAAAATGTAACCGCTTTTATTAATGGCTGAATATAAATAAAAAGAGCACACGATTTTCGTATGCTCTCAAGTACGCCATTAAGATAGTGCTTTGGCTTTTTGTTTGGCAGTCATCATTTCTGATTCCTTCAGGATATCCTCTAAAATCACTTCAGAGGAGTTTGCTAAATGAAGGTCCTTAATGTTTTTCTTCATGCGATGCAAGGTATCTTCATCTGCAAGAAGGGAAGTGACTGACTCGAGAATCTCTTCATGACGGTTCACAACGATGGCAGCTCCGCGGTCTTCAAAGAAGTTTGCATTTTCTTTTTCCTGGCCAGGCACGGGTTTGTACAGAATGACAGGCACTCCAATGGCTGTGGCTTCTGTCAAAGTAATGCCGCCGGGCTTGGTAATCATGCAATCTGTGATCCGAAATAGCTCATCAATGCGCTCCACATAGCCCAGAACTTTTAATTTGTCACCATTTTCCGCCTCAAGCGCACTCAAAGATTCTTTTAAAGCCGTATTTTTCCCGCACACGACAACCACTTGCACTTGGTCATCCTTGACAAGGTTTTCGCACAGCTCTTTTACGTTCTTTAATACACCGTGAGCACCTGCCATGATCAGAAGCACTTTTTTGTTTGGTGAAAGATTGTACTTTTTATATATCGGGCCAACCGGCATGGATTCTTCAAATTGCGGCCTGATTGGAATTCCTGTGATTTTTACGTTGCTTGGATGAGTGCCGATCTCCAGCAGTTTTTCCTTCACGTAATCTGTCGCCACATAATATTTATCCACGTTTTCGTGAACCCAAATTTTATGAAGACAAAAATCAGTCATAACGTTGAAGGTAGGAATGACTCTTCCAGTTCGGCGTCTGTATTCCGGCACGACGATCATCGGAAATGTATTAATAATAATATCGGGCTGATGTTCATCGACAAGTTCGCCCAATCTTTTATTACCCATTTTAAAGTAAATATTGAATTTACGTTTATTATAGATTTTGTCAACTCCGTAATAAAACAAACGATAAAACTGTTTCCCGATTGAGAAGCTTTTTAAATAAAGGTATTGAGTTACCTCTGAAACAATCGGATTTGACTCTTGGTACAAATTAGAAACTGTTACATGCTGAAAGCCGAGCCGTACACATTGTTCATAAAGTGTTTTGGCTACCTGCACATGTCCATTTCCGTAATTTGCAGTCAAAATTAATACTCTTTTATTGGTATTCAAGTAAATTCACCTCAATGTAATCAACAACAAGCAAGCTTCATGCATCGTAAGGAGTTATTGTCTATACATAAACATAACACAAATACATAATCGAATTATTAATGCAGTGAAAAAGTTAAGCTAATTTTAAATGATTTGGATTCCAGTATTTTAAATTTTTGTTATACGCAGACTGAATCAGATGTATTTTATCATATTTTTTGCTCAGCGTATCACTAAAAAAAGAAAAATTAGTCCCATTCATAAGGAGTTTCTTGGTAAACGTAATAATTCAGCCAATTCATAAACAATAATGTGGCATGCGCTTTCCAGCGATTCACTGGCTCGTTGCTGCCTTTTGCAAAATAATGTTTAGGCTCCTCGACAGTAGAAAGGTTTCGTTCCAAATCTCTTTCATACTCTTGCAGAAGCGTATTTGTATCATATTCAGGGTGCCCTGTCAAAAAGACTTGTTTTTCGTCTTTGGACACAATTAAGCACACCCCGGCTTCCTTTGATGCGGTAAGAATGTTTAACTCGGGCACTGCTTGAAGCTGTTCCATATTTATATCTGTATGCCGGGAATGCGGCACGTAGTATAGCTCGTCAAAACCTCTTACCAATCTTTCGTGTTTTGAAAGAACGGTATGTTCGAACACACCGAAGATTTTTTTCGGCATTTGAATTTTTTCCACACCGTAATGGTAGTACAAACCTGCTTGAGCACCCCAGCAAATATGCAAGGTTGAAGTGACATTTGTTTTGCTCCACTCCATGATTTCCTTGAGCTCTTCCCAATATGAAACCTCTTCAAACGCCAAATGCTCGATCGGCGCACCGGTGATAATCATGCCGTCAAACCTCTTGTGACGGATATTGGAAAAAGTCGTGTAAAATTCGTCAAGGTGTTCTCTCGCAGTATTTTTCGGCGTGTGTGTGCTTGGGATTAAAAATGTGAAATGAACCTGTAAAGGCGAATTTCCAAGCAATCTGAGAAGCTGAGTCTCTGTTTGGATTTTTTTCGGCATCAAATTTAATATAATAATTTTTTGCGGCCGGATATCCTGATGAAATGCTCTGCTTTCATCCATTACAAATATATGTTCACTTTCAAGCACCTGTTTTGCCGGCAGGTGTGTTGGTATATTAATAGGCAACGTGCCACCTCCATTATTTCCCCGTTTAATTTTCTTCATTATAGGAATTTTCACGCCAATTTTCAATCTATCTATACGTGTTGAGGGGGAAACAACAGAAAACTCTTTAAATAAAACGCACTGACACGCCTTTTGGTTTCACAGTAAAATGATTTTCAAAGATGTCAGAGGGAATTGTAATGTTTTATAGAATGATAAGATAAAAAACGAGCCATATGAATTGATAATGAACTGACGCTCATATCGTTAGGTTTCTTATGAGTTCTTAATTGATGTTTACATTTTGAATTGCGATTTAAAAAAGGTAAAATAATCAGCACCAAGGACATAGGAGGGACTTACATGTCTATTTATCATATGAAGGTACGTACAATCACAGGGAAAGACATGACACTTCAGCCTTTCGCGGGAAAGGTATTGATGATCGTGAATACAGCAAGTAAGTGCGGTTTTACTCCCCAATTAAAGCAGCTGCAGGAATTATATGATACATATCAGCAGGAGGGGCTGGAGATCTTAGGGTTCCCCTGCAATCAATTCATGAACCAAGAGCCTGGCGAAGAGGCTGACATACAGGAATTTTGTGAAACAAATTACGGTGTTACATTTCCTATGTTTTCAAAAGTGGATGTAAACGGGAAAAACGCCCACCCGCTGTTTGTGTATTTGACAGAACATGCGAAAGGGATGCTGGGAACTAAGGCGATCAAGTGGAATTTCACGAAATTTATAGTGGATAGAAATGGAGAAATCGTTGGCCGTTATTCACCAAATACAAATCCGAAAGAGCTGGAAAACGATATCGTGAAGCTATTAGAGCAATAAAAAGAGGGTGTTTTTGTGAAGGAATTGAAGCAGGCAGAGCAAATCAGGGCATGGGTTCAATCTATCCTGACTGACGAAAGCTCTGGACATGACTGGCATCATGTATCAAGAGTAGCAGATCTTGCAGCGTATATTGGAGAAAAGGAAAAAGCGGATTTGTTCATTGTTGAAACGGCGGCTTTGGTTCATGATTTAATTGATGTGAAGCTGCCTGACACGGTCAGGCTTTCTGTGAGCGAAGTATATGATCAGCTCGTTTTTTTCGGAGTAGGAAAAGAGAATGCTGACAGGGTGATTCATATTATAACAAGGATGTCCTTTCGAGACAGGGAAAAGCTGGCGAAGGAGCCGCTCTCAATTGAGGGAAAAGCCGTACAGGATGCTGACAGACTTGATGCGATTGGTGCTGTCGGCATTGCGAGAGCTTTCATGTTTGCGGGCGCAAACGGGCATAGCCTTTATGGAGATGATCAAAGCGCCTACGCTCATTTTTTTCATAAGCTGCTGCGGCTGAAAGATATGATGAATACAGACACTGCACGGGAACTGGCAGAAGAAAGACACAATTTTATGCTTCAATTTGTCCGCCAATTAGAAAAAGACATACCCGGGATTGATGCCGAAACGTCGTAATAGAAGGCTTGGAGCGACTATGATAGAATAAGTCACAGATATGCTATAGGAGGACGATCATGAAGATAAAATCAATTGAACCTACACCAAGCCCGAATACAATGAAAGTCATCTTAACGGAAGAGCTTCCGGCGGGCAAAAGCAATAACTATAAACCTGAGCAAGCAGAAGGTGCACCGCTTGTTATAGCGGAAATCCTTAAAATAGATGGAGTTAAAGGGGTATATCACGTCGCAGATTTTCTTGCTGTTGAACGGAATGCAAGATACGACTGGAAAGACATTTTACCGCAAGTCCGCACTGCATTTGGGATGGAAAGTGCTGAAAGCGCAGAAGAAAATCGTTCTGATCAAGAATCTTTTGGAGAGGTAAAAGTTTTTGTGCAGATGTTCAGCGGCATTCCTATGCAAGTTAAATTAACCGATGGAGAGCGGGAAGAACGCTTCGGCTTACCTGAACGCTTTCAGCAGGCGATCTTAAAACTTAGATCTGAAGCTTCCAATGTTGTGTTTGAGCGGGCTTGGAAAGAACAAGGTGTCAGATTCGGTGACTTTGATGAAATCGGCCATGATGTGACAGAAGAGCTTCAAGCGGCATACAGTGATGAACGGCTGAAACGACTGACTGAAGCAGCCGCTCAAGGAAAGGGCGAAGCAAAACAAGCTGTACAGCGCAAAGCGTATAAAGTAACGCTTGATATGCTGGATGATGAGGACTGGAAAAAGCGTTATGCACACTTGGAACAGATGGATCCGAAAGAAGAGGATATCCCGGTTTTACAGAAGGCATTGGATGATCCAAAGGTGTCCATCAGAAGACAGGCTGTTGTGTACTTAGGAATGATTGAAACACCTGATGTTCTTCCTCTATTGTATAAAGCACTTGAGGACAAAGCTGTATCAGTCAGAAGAACGGCCGGAGACTGCCTGTCTGATATCGGCGATCCTCAAGCCATTCCTGCTATGATCAAGTCATTAAGCGACTCCAGCAAGCTTGTTCGCTGGCGTGCCGCCATGTTCCTGTACGAAGTCGGCGATGAAAGTGCAATTGAAGCTTTGCGCGCTGCCGAAGATGACCCCGAATTTGAGGTCAGCCTTCAAGTCAAAATGGCGCTTGAACGTATTGAGCATGGAGAAGAAGCAAAAGGTTCTGTTTGGAAACAAATGACGGAAAGCAGAAAAAAAGGCGAATAAAGATAAAAAAGGTGCAGATCATGCACCTTTTTTATGTGAATTCACTTTTTATAAAAATTATTTCGAATATTGTTGAAAAATATCCGAAAACTATTTATAGTAAGTAACAATATTAATAGTTGGAGGGTTCAAATCGAAAGAAAGCTATATAAATATAAAAACACGAAAGAACAAAACAAGGTGAGGGCGGCCTGTATTTATCTTATTTGCAAAAACAGCCCATAAATAAACTGAAAATTGTCAAAATAAAATCCAATCAAACAATTGAAAGAATTTAGGAGGATCACCATGGCAGAATTACGCAGTAATATGATCACACAAGGAATCGATAGAGCTCCGCACCGCAGTTTGCTTCGTGCAGCAGGGGTAAAAGAAGAGGATTTCGGCAAGCCGTTTATTGCGGTGTGTAATTCATACATTGATATCGTTCCCGGTCATGTTCACTTGCAGGAGTTTGGGAAAATCGTAAAAGAAGCAATCAGAGAAGCAGGGGGCGTTCCGTTTGAATTTAATACCATTGGGGTAGATGATGGCATCGCAATGGGGCATATCGGTATGAGATATTCGCTGCCAAGCCGTGAAATTATCGCAGACTCTGTGGAAACGGTTGTATCCGCACACTGGTTTGACGGAATGGTCTGTATTCCGAACTGCGACAAAATCACACCGGGAATGCTTATGGCGGCAATGCGCATCAACATTCCGACGATTTTTGTCAGCGGCGGACCGATGGCGGCAGGAAGAACAAGTGACGGGCGAAAAATCTCCCTTTCCTCAGTATTCGAAGGGGTAGGCGCCTACCAAGCAGGGAAAATCAACGAAAACGAGCTTCAAGAACTAGAGCAGTTCGGATGCCCAACGTGCGGGTCTTGCTCAGGCATGTTTACGGCGAACTCAATGAACTGTCTGTCAGAAGCACTTGGTCTTGCTTTGCCGGGTAATGGAACCATTCTGGCAACATCTCCGGAACGCAAAGAGTTTGTGAGAAAATCGGCTGCGCAATTAATGGAAACGATTCGCAAAGATATCAAACCGCGTGATATTGTTACAGTAAAAGCGATTGATAACGCGTTTGCACTCGATATGGCGCTCGGAGGTTCTACAAATACCGTTCTTCATACCCTTGCCCTTGCAAACGAAGCCGGCGTTGAATACTCTTTAGAACGCATTAACGAAGTCGCTGAGCGCGTGCCGCACTTGGCTAAGCTGGCGCCTGCATCGGATGTGTTTATTGAAGATCTTCACGAAGCGGGCGGCGTTTCAGCGGCTCTGAATGAGCTTTCGAAGAAAGAAGGAGCGCTTCATTTAGATGCGCTGACTGTTACAGGAAAAACTCTTGGAGAAACCATTGCCGGACATGAAGTAAAGGATTATGACGTCATTCACCCGCTGGATCAACCATTCACTGAAAAGGGAGGCCTTGCTGTTTTATTCGGTAATCTAGCTCCGGACGGCGCTATCATTAAAACAGGCGGCGTACAGAATGGGATTACAAGACACGAAGGGCCGGCTGTCGTATTCGATTCTCAGGACGAGGCGCTTGACGGCATTATCAACCGAAAAGTAAAAGAAGGCGACGTTGTCATCATCAGATACGAAGGGCCAAAAGGCGGACCTGGCATGCCGGAAATGCTGGCGCCAACATCCCAAATCGTTGGAATGGGACTCGGGCCAAAAGTGGCATTGATTACGGACGGACGTTTTTCCGGAGCCTCCCGTGGCCTCTCAATCGGCCACGTATCACCTGAGGCCGCTGAGGGCGGGCCGCTTGCCTTTGTTGAAAACGGAGACCATATTATCGTTGATATTGAAAAACGCATCTTGGATGTACAAGTGCCAGAAGAAGAGTGGGAAAAACGAAAAGCGAACTGGAAAGGTTTTGAACCGAAAGTGAAAACCGGCTACCTGGCACGTTATTCTAAACTTGTGACAAGTGCCAACACCGGCGGTATTATGAAAATCTAGATAGCTGGGGACACTTTCTTTTATTTTAAGGCGTGAACATTTGAAATCCGGCCCTCTCTATAGTATCCTTTACTTCAGATGAAGGATACTAGAGGGGGCTTTTTTTATGTCAATGGCTTATGAAGAATACATGCGCCAGCTTGTCGTACCGATGCGCCGCGAGCTGACTGGAGCAGGTTTTGAAGAGTTAACAACAGTGGAAGAAGTAGAAAACTTTATGGAAAAGGCAGAGGGCACAACTCTTGTAGTCGTTAACTCTGTATGCGGCTGCGCGGCAGGCCTTGCGCGTCCTGCGGCTACACAGGCAGTCCTCCAGAATGACAAAACACCTGACAATACGGTGACTGTATTTGCGGGCCAAGATAAAGAAGCTACTGCGAAAATGCGTGAGTATTTTACTGGCCAGGAGCCTTCTTCACCATCAATGGCTCTTTTGAAAGGCAAAGAAGTCGTACATTTTATTCCGCGTCATGAAATTGAAGGACACGATATGGAAGAAATCATGAAAAATCTGACTGCTGCCTTCGATGCGCACTGCTAAATGCCCGTTCTCCGGGCATTTTCTTTTTGGGAGTACAGAAGATGATAACAACAAGCTATAGACCGTCTGAACACACCATAAAAACTGCAAAGCAGCTTTCTAAAGAGCTAAATATGCCATACTGCGGCCGGAATAAACAAACGGTTGAGCACCTGCTGAAATCAGCTGAACGTGATTTGCTTGTGGTCGGCAAAGAGCGGTTTGAGCTGTATACGAAACAAGGTGCCAAATTCTTTTTTCATCCGAATACAGCGATGTTCAGAGCCAAACGCTTCTTACAGGGGGAGAAAGAACCTATGCTTCGGGCTGCCGGCTTATCTGAAGGGGATACGTTTTTAGATTGCACACTCGGGTTGGGGTCAGATGCCATTATCGCAAGTATGGCAGTAGGCGAAACGGGTTCTGTTGTTGGGATTGAAAAAAACCATCTTGTGTCTGTTTTAGTGAGGACGGGGCTGCATTCATGGGAAACGGGTATAGAAGAGCTTCAAGCTGCGATGAGAAGAATCCAGGTGAAGAATGGTGATTGCTTAGAATACATCAAACAGCTTCCTGACAACTCTGTTGATGTGGTTTATTTCGATCCAATGTTTCATGAACCTGTAGAGACCTCTGACGGCATCGCGCCTTTACGTGATTTGGCAGAGGATTCAGTTTTACACGAAGGATGTATCAATGAAGCGGTACGAGTCGCCAGAAAAAGCGTTATGCTAAAAGACCACTGGAAAAGTCCGCGGTTTGAACAGTTTGGTTTTAACGTCATGAAAAGAAAAACAGCACTGTTCCATTATGGCGTCATTCAAACAAGCCCGTGATTCATATCACGGGCTTTCTGTTAATCGGTGACCTCCATGACGACAAAGTATAATAATGTTAAGAGTGAAACTGTGGCAAACAGAGCGTCAATCATGCGGAAAGCCTCCTTTCATGGAATATTGTAAGCGTTTTTACACAAAGTGCATAGCAACGAATCTCCTAATTTGCATATCAGTTTCATATAGTACATGACTTGCATGTTTTGGATGTGCTAAAATAAGAGAAACATGACAATAAAATAGAGAGGAATAAGCAGTCATGAAATTGTGGATGAGAAAGACCCTTGTGGTTTTATTTACCATTGTAACGTTCGGGCTCGTATCTCCTCCGGCTGCCCTTATGGCGGACAAGCCTTCCGGACAGCCGAGCAGTCTTGAGCAGAATGATTACACCGCTTTTTATGATGAGCATGACCTGTACGATGATGAGTCGGATGACAGGCGAGATCCTGAACTGCTTTTTCAATCGTACAAGGAACAGCTCCTTGACAGCGCTGAGGATCAGTCCTTTTTAAAATTCGGCAGCAGAATCGCTCCTGTCATTGAGGATGACTATCGGAAAGAGATCCTGCCAAAAATCGAAAATGTGATTAGTGATTATTTAGCGACATTGCAAGATGATGAGGCGTACCAAGATGTTGTGATCTCAAGCATGCCTTCAGCGGGCAAAACGGAAAAAATTTTCAACGTTTATAATCGGACAACTGGAGAAGATCTTCTCAGATTCCATGTGCGAAGAGACCACCCGCCTCATGACGGCTACTGGTTTAATTTTCATTATCATACAGCAGAAGATGGATTTCAATCACATCATGAGCTTGGGAGCATTTACTGGGACCGCAACACGCCTCCCAACTGGATGAGTGCCTAAAGGAGATGCCATTAGACATGAAAAAGTACACAATGAATGAAATGGTCGATATAACAAAGGATATGCTGAACAAACGGGGCGTTATGATAGAAGATATTGCACGGATTGTTCAAAAACTTCAGGAAAAATACAATCCAAATCTGCCGCTCAGTGTTTGCATGGAGAATGTAGAAAGAGTCCTGAACAAACGTGAAATTATTCATGCTGTTTTGACAGGCCTTGCACTCGATCAGCTTGCAGAACAGAAGCTTCTCCCCGAACCGCTGCAGCACCTTGTTGAAACGGATGAACCGCTTTACGGCATAGATGAAATTATCCCGCTTTCAATCGTTAATGTGTACGGGTCGATCGGTTTGACCAATTTCGGTTATTTGGATAAAGAGAAGATTGGAATTATTAAGGAACTTGATGAAAGTCCAGACGGTATTCACACCTTTTTGGATGATATTGTGGCAGCTCTTGCTGCAGCAGCGGCGAGCAGAATTGCCCATACGCATCAGGATCTGCAAGATGAAGAAAAAGAACAGGATGAAAAGCCTGTCGTCAGCTGACTATAAAAAAATCATTTCTGGGTTCAGAAATGATTTTTTATTGTGTTACACTACTAGAAGACTACTTTTAAAGGATGAAAAAAATGAAACAGTATAAGGATTTATGCAGACATGTTTTAGAGCAAAAAGGGGCGGTCAGCGTATGATTTCATTCATTTTTGCGATGGATGCCAACAGGCTTATCGGCAAAGACAATGATTTGCCGTGGCATTTGCCCAATGATCTTGCATACTTTAAGAAAGTAACATCGGGCCATTCAATCATTATGGGCCGAAAAACATTTGAATCGATCGGACGTCCGCTTCCAAATCGGAAAAATATTGTCGTTACCTCAGCGCCGGCTTCAGAATTTCCGGGATGCACGGTTGTCGGTTCATTAAAGGATGTACTGGACATTTGTTCAGGCCCTGAAGAATGCTTTGTGATCGGAGGGGCTCAGCTCTATACGGACCTTTTCCCTTATGCGGACAGACTGTATATGACGAAAATTCATCACGAGTTTGAGGGTGACCGTCACTTCCCTGAATTTGATGAATCCAATTGGAAACTGGTTTCTTCTGAGCAGGGGATCAAAGACGAAAAAAACCCGTATGATTACGAATTTCTAATGTATGAAAAAAAGAATTCTTCTAAAGCGGGAGGATTTTAATTGGTTCGCTACAGCTTTCTAGTGGTTTATATTGTGTACATGCTGTTAAAAAATATGAAACAATTATTTAATCAAACAATGCTCGATCCCCGTCTGTCATACAAAAAACAGATGACTCTTGTGTACGAACAGCCAAAGGCGTTTTTGGAAGGCTGTATCGGCATCTCCGGTTCAGTTGTGACGATCCATCAGCCAGAGCCAATACCACACGGTCCTGTTTTGTATGTGCATCCCCGTTTGCGTTTGGCTGAACTGGCCCTAATTGCTGGATATATTGAGGAACCGGCCGGCTTTATCGCCAACCCAAAAGTGTTCCGCTTGCCTTTTATCGGGCAATGGCTGGATCGGATGGATGTGATTTCAGACGGTGATTCAGAAAAGGTATATGAAGATGTGACAAAACAGCTGGAAAAGGGACAAAGCCTGATTCTTTCACTAGATGGTTCTATTGATCCTGAAGAACTTGCGGCCCGCTATCATCTTCCGTTGGTGATGGTGGAAACGAAAGGAACAGATAACATGCAAACGGGCTCGTTTTTTAAACGCTTAAAACCGGCAGACATTGAATTGTCCTTTTCAAAAGCTTATATACCTGCCAATGAAAAACAATTACGTGCATAAAAAAAGCGCAGTCGTGAAGTCTGCGCTTTTCTGTTACTGTTACGAAAGGAACGGCACCTTTACACAATAGAAGAGCACGCAGAAAAACATGGCAGCGCTCCCGCCCAATACAAAGCTGTGCCAAATGGCGTGATGGAAGGGGATCTTTTTCCAAATGTAAAAGATGGTTCCGACAGAGTATAAAATGCCGCCGAGAAAAAGGAGGCTGAATCCCGCTCCGCTCAGTGAAGCATATAAAGGTTTAACTGCAATAATCATCAGCCACCCCATGACTAAATACACGAAGGTTGACAATAGGATAAACCGTTTCACAAAGAAAATTTTAAAAACGATTCCGCCTAGGGCAAGTGACCATACGATAACCAACAGGGTAAAGCCGAGTGTGCCTTTCAGCGGCCCAAGCAAAAAAGGCGTGTAGGTTCCGGCGATGAGTACGTAAATTGCGCTATGATCAATAATCTCCAAAATGTCCTTCGTTTTTTTATGTGTAATGCTGTGAAGCAGGGTGGAGCTCAAATATAACAGCAGCATAGAGACACCGAATATTGTAAAGCTGACAATGTCCCATGCAGACCCGTAATTAGCCGCAAATATGATTAGAAACACTAATGCTGGGATGGATAAGAGGACACCGATGCCGTGTGTAATCGCATTGGCGATCTCTTCTTTGATTGTAAACAAGTGCATTCTCCTTTCGATCGCTAGATCATTTGATTTTTTAACGTCTCTATAAAGCTCAAGCCCTCAAAGGTAATTTTTGTGCCTGCGCGTCCGCGGCTTTTGGTGACATAATCTTTTTTCTCCAAATAGTCGAGACGGCTCCTGACCTGCTGAGGAGTTAACGAGGTTTGGGTATTTTTGCTGTGTTCAGAAATGATCCGTCTGCTGGCAGGTTCTCCTTTTTCGTTCAATACTTTTATTGTTTCCAAAATAAACAAAAACTCAGCTTTTTCCATTAAAGTCAGCAGCTTCGCTTTTTTCTTCGACGTTTTTCCGTCTATCGTGCCTCTAATATACGGCGGCAGGTCATATGGCTGAATCGTTCCCCCGCTTGATACTGCCGCCATATAATCTGCAGCGTTTTTTAATTCCCTGACATTGCCTTCAAATGCATGCTTCTCAAGCACGGGAAAAACGGAGGGATCGATTAACAATTGCTGACCGGAATTTGAGAGAAAATGCTGTGTCAAAAGCGGAATATCGCTTTTTCGTTCCGATAATTCGGGCAGTGTGAGCGTTAAAATGTTCAGTCTGTAGAATAAGTCTTGCCTGAATGTATGTTCCACGGATCGGTCTGCAGAAGCACAGATCATTCGCGGTTTCTCCGTGTCTGAATCAAGCGCTTTTAACAGCTGAGCTTGTACAGAAGCAGGCATGCGCCATACATCATCAAGAAAAAGGGTTCCTCGTACCGCTTTTTGAAAAACACCTGTGTTTCCGTTAGGGCCAAAAAGCTCATGAATAAGGGTTTCTTCCGAATGGGTGCTGCAATTGACGCTTATAAACGGTTCATTGCTTCTCGAAGATTCCAAGTGTATGGCATGTGCGAAGTGATTTTTGCCTGTTCCGATTTTTCCTGTTATTAAGACAGGAAGCTCCGATAACGAGAACTGCTTGGCGATTCGCTTCGCTTCCAGGAAAGTTTGATGTTCTCCGATTAGATGTTGAAATGTATTGAGTTTTGGTGCACTATTCATCAATTGGCTCCTTTTGGTTCTAATTGGTTTCATTATATCATGCCTTTTGGTTGAAAACACCCTTTATTTTACGATCATCTTTTTTCTTGACTCTGCAGGATAATGGTTGAACAGAAGTTACCACAAGATGTGGTGGACATAGCCTGTATTTTTTTAATAATTAAATAAAAATAATTGTCTTATTTTTTGAATATTCATGTTATAATGGCATATTAAATAGGGATTTAAAACAAGAAAGGAATCTGTACATGAAACCGTTGCTTAAAGAAAACTCTCTCATCCAAGTGAAAGACATTTTGAAGGCTCACCAAAACGTAAAGGACGTTGTCATTCACACACCTTTGCAGAGGAATGACAGACTTTCTGAGAGATATGAATGCAATATCTATTTAAAACGCGAAGACTTGCAAGTTGTCAGATCTTTTAAGCTCAGAGGGGCTTATCATAAAATGAAACAGCTTTCCAGCGAGCAGACAGAGAACGGAGTTGTGTGTGCAAGTGCCGGAAACCACGCTCAAGGTGTGGCATTTTCGTGTAAACATCTTGGCATTCACGGGAAAATTTTTATGCCGTCTACTACACCGAGACAAAAAGTATCTCAAGTTGAACTATTCGGAAAAGGATTTATCGATATTATTTTGACAGGCGATACGTTTGACGACGCGTATAAAAGCGCTGCTGAATGCTGTGAGGCGGAATCTCGGACGTTTATCCATCCGTTCGATGATCCGGATGTGATGGCCGGACAGGGAACGCTCGCAGTCGAGATTTTAAACGACATTGATACAGAACCGCATTTTCTTTTTGCAAGTGTCGGAGGCGGCGGCCTTCTCTCTGGGGTAGGTACATATTTGAAAAACGTGTCTCCTGATACAAAGGTAATTGCTGTTGAGCCGGCGGGAGCGGCAGCCTACTTTGAATCAAACAAAGCTGGGCATGTCGTCACACTTGATAAAATTGATAAGTTTGTAGATGGTGCGGCTGTTAAAAAAATTGGCGAGGAAACCTTCCGGACGCTGGAAACTGTCGTTGATGACATTCTCCTTGTGCCTGAAGGAAAAGTATGTACATCCATTCTTGAATTATATAACGAATGTGCGGTTGTTGCTGAACCGGCTGGAGCTCTTTCTGTCGCAGCGCTTGATTTGTACAAGGATGAAATTAAAGGGAAAAACGTGGTGTGTGTGGTAAGCGGGGGCAATAACGATATCGGAAGAATGCAGGAAATGAAGGAGCGTTCCTTAATTTTTGAAGGTCTTCAGCATTATTTTATCGTCAACTTTCCGCAAAGAGCGGGGGCGCTCCGCGAATTTCTTGACGAAGTCCTCGGACCGAATGATGACATTACAAGATTTGAATATACGAAGAAAAATAATAAAAGCAACGGACCTGCTCTTGTCGGCATCGAGCTGCAGAACAAAGCCGATTATGGGCCGCTGATTGAACGGATGAACAAAAAACCGTTTCATTATGTAGAGGTGAACAAGGATGAGGACTTGTTCCATTTGCTAATCTAATTTTTTTACACAACCGCGCAAAATGACAGACAGCCCGGCTGGCATCATATATAATAGAAGAAAAACAAAAAAGAGGATTGATAGCTTGTTACTCAAAAGCCTAGAGTTCAAACGCGATGACGGGATTCAGGTGAAAGTGACAGAAATACCTGTATTAAAGGAAGATGAGCACTATTTCTTTATGTTACATCACCATTTGCAATTCTACTTAAAAGAAGTGTTTTCATCAAACAGCAGGGCAAAAGTGTATTCTTTCCGACATTATATGAAGCGCCGGATGAAGTGGGCAGATTATCAGGCTGTTTTTCATCAAGAGGTGTTAAAGCACAACGCGTAACATGCTGTTTTTTACCTGCATGCCCTCCTTTGTAATCGTTAATGGGAGGCATGCAGGATTTTTTTTGCTCAGTATCGAATACAAACATGGGACAGTAAGGACGGTTTTAGAAAGCGTTTTTATGCTGGCTGGAAAGGGTGGATGTCATGAAGGTTATCAAGGGGTTAACGGCTGGGCTGATTTTTCTGTTTTTGTGTGCATGCGGAGGACAGCAGATTAAAGATCCGCTCAATTACGAGGTGGAGCCTTTTACATTTCAAAACCAAGACGGCAAGAACGTTTCTTTAGAGAGTTTAAAAGGAGAAGTATGGCTGGCGGATTTTATTTTTACCAATTGTGAAACTATATGTCCGCCAATGACCGCTCATATGACCGATCTGCAAAAAAAATTGAAAGCCGAAAATATAGATGTCCGCATCATATCATTTAGTGTTGATCCAGAAAACGATAAGCCGAAACAGCTGAAGAAATTTGCCGCAAATTATCCATTATCTTTTGATAACTGGGATTTTCTCACGGGATACAGCCAGAGTGAGATTGAGGAGTTCGCACTTAAGAGCTTTAAAGCGATCGTAAAGAAGCCGGAGGGAGAGGACCAAGTGATTCATCAATCTTCTTTTTATTTGGTAGGTCCGGACGGTAAGGTGCTGAAAGATTACAATGGAGTGGAGAATACACCGTACGATGATATCATTTCCGATGTGAAGTCAGCCAGTACACTCAAGTAAGCTAAGAGACTAGGCATTTGCAAATCTTCTAAAACATGATACACTTTCCACTAGTAGAATGGGAAGGAGCAACAAGATTGAAGCTGCGCATTTTTTCAATCATGGCCAGTTTGATTTTGCTTCTTACTGCGTGTACGAGCATACGTACATCATCTGAGGGAAAACAAAAAGCCCATGAAACGAAAACAAAAGAACACATTGTCATAGCGGCTGTCGGAGATTCGCTGACAGAAGGAGTCGGAGATCCCGACGGAAAGGGATATGTCGGCAAGGTGGCGGATTCTATCCGGTCAGATAAACAAGTCAAAACGGTCGACGTGAAAAATTATGCCGTAAAAGGGAACCGTTCGGATGATTTATTAGAAAAACTAAAAGATAAAAAGGTTCAAAAAGGCATAAAGGACGCAGATTATGTCTTTTTTACAATTGGCGGTAATGATTTGATGAAAATCCTTCGCCAAAACTTTCTGCAATTAACCGTTGAACCGTTTCAGGAAGCGGAAAAACCGTACGAAAAGCGCTTTGAAAAAATCATTTCTGAAATTCGCGAGCTGAATGATCACGCTGAGCTGATTTATGTCAGCATGTACAATCCGTTTACGTTTACATTATCAGAACTAAATGAAATAAATGGTGTCGTCACGGATTGGAACCATATTGCTGAAAAAGAGCTGAAAAAAGATAAACATGCAAAAGTCGTTCATATCGAAGATTTGTTCAATCAAAAAAGTGACAGCAGCCGAATTTCTGAGGAAGATGATTTTCATCCTAATGGTACGGGTTATTCTCTTATCGCAAAGCGCGTCTATCAAGCCATTAAAAAAGAAGGATTACCGAAAGAGTAGGGTGACAGCATGAATAAGTGGAAGCGACTGTTTTTTATATTGCTTGCAATCAATTTTATCCTCGCCGCCGGGTTTGTGGCACTTGTTTTGCTCCCGGGGGAACAGGCTCAGGTGAAGGATTCATCTGAGAGCGAGTATGGATTTCAAGTGACAAGCACAAAAGAATCATTAGCTGCGTTTGTTAACTCATATTTAAACGACAAAGCATCAAACAAGCTTGATTATAAAGTAGAGATTGATGATGATGTTCATGTCGCAGGGAAAATCAAGGCATTTTCCACGTCTATTGATGCGTTTATCGCTTTTGAGCCGACTGTGAAAAAAAACGGTGATGTAGAGCTGAATGTCACGAAATTTTCGTTAGGGAAATTGAGTATACCAATTAGCTTTGTGTTAAATTATATGGACAGCTTTTATGAATTGCCGTCATTTGTCCATGTTCACCCCGGAGATAAAAGCATTGAAGTGCGTTTGTCAGAAATGCCTTTAACGAATGGAATGTATGTCAAAGCGGATAAGATAAATTTAGAAAAAGATGAAATTGAGTTTTCCTATTACCATCCTAAGCAATAGAGGTGACTGAAAATGAAACGGATTTACCAGTATTTCAGTTTATTATCCTTTACATTTTCCCTGTACTTCGGCTGGCTTGCTTATCATCATCTGGCTGCTGAAGACATGGATCAAATGTATTTGAATGTTTCCTATTGTGCCTTGTTCCTAAGTGTGATGGTGTTTACATTCGGTATGCGAGACCGAAAAAAAACCGATAAGTCATGAAAAAAGAGACATGAAACAACGTCTCTTTTTTCGTGCGGTCCGAAGAAAATTTGAGAACACAAGGAGAAAAGATGAAAGCATACGATTTTACACAGGGGAACGTGCTGAAACAGCTTGTACTGTTTTCAATGCCTATTATGCTCGGAAACGCATTGCAGGTTTCCTTTCAATTTATAGACAGCTTGTGGATCGGCAATTTACTGGGGGCAAAGGCCCTTGGGGCAGCCGCGGTATCAAGCACGATTGTTTTGACCGTGCTGTCTTTTATTTTGGGCCTTAACAATGCGACGTTAACCATTTTATCTCAGCAAAAAGGAAAAGATGATGTAAAAGGAATGGCGTCGTATATTAACGCTTTTGTTGTTTTATTAACAGGCCTAAGCATCGGATTCGGCGCGGCCGGTTTTTTTCTCTCAGAGCTTTTGCTGCGTCTTCTAAAAACGCCGGAGTCAATGATACCGCTTGCTGAGACGTATTTACAGATTCAATTTATCGGCATTTTATTTTTGTTTGGTTATAACTTTATCAGTACTGTGCTTCGTGCGCTGGGCGACAGCAAGACACCTCTCCGGTTTATTGCGTTTGCTGTTGTACTGAATACAGTGCTTGCGCCGCTCTTTATTTCTGTGTTCCGCATGGGAATAGCGGGAGCGGCTTATTCAACGATTTTGTCACAGGGCATTGCGTTTTTGTATGGGTTGTTTTATGTGGTCAAACACAAGCTTGTGCCATTCTCAATTCCGAGAATGCCCAAGTGGGAAGAGTCCGCGCTGATTTTGAAACTCGGGATTCCGGCAGGTCTGCAGATGATGGTGATTACAGGCGGTATGATGGCGATTATGAGTGTTGTTAACTCATACGGGGATCACGTGGTATCAGGCTTTGGCGCGGTGCAGCGGCTTGATAGTATCATCACGCTTCCAGCAATGGCTGCCGGTACGGCCGTCAATAGTATGGCAGGGCAAAATATTGGAATCGGAAACGAAAAAAGAGTGGGAACAATTGCAAGGCTAGGTGTGATAGCTGTTATTTCCTGCATGCTGGTGATTGCGGGTATGATTTGGGTATTTGGTAAATATCTCATAAGGTTATTTATCAGTGAGCCCGATGCGGTCGCATTTGGTGAACAATATTTGAAGTGGATCGCGTTTTTCTACCCTTTTATTGGGATTAATTTTGTGCTGAACGGAATCGTCAGGGCCGCGGGAGCGATGCTGCAGGTTCTGGTATTGAATTTGATCTCGTTTTGGGTGTTGAGATATCCTTTCACAGCTCTATTTTCAGCTTGGCTTGGACAAAAAGGAATCGGGCTTGGAATCGGAATGAGTTTTTTATTTAGCAGCTGCGCGGCATTTTTGTATTATAGATATGGCCGCTGGAAAGCAATGAAGCTGTTTACTGAAAAATAAGTGAAGCACTGCGAAAAGCACATACCTATATATCGGTATGTGCTTTTTTTCACCGTTTTTTATCAAGTTTGCTGAAGAGCTCGATTAACGTGGCAAGTTCAGCATCAGTGTAGCAGTCAAAGCGTTTAAAGAAATATTCCGTTTTTTTCTCGTTAAAGTGCTGAAGGACTTTTTCGCCCGCTTCAGTGATATGAATGCGGATGATGCGTCTGTCTTCCTTCGATCTGATTCTCGTAATCCATTCCTTTTCTACCAGCGCATCGGTCACAGCCGTAATGTGGCTTGCCGATACCTCTAAAATAGGCGCAAATTCAGTGACTTTTTTAGGCCCTTGTTCACTGAGGATCCGAAGAATGGTGAATTCATTCCGCGACAGCTCTTTATCTAAAATTTCATTGATTTCATTGCGTATTTGTTTAAAGACTTTACGGAGTAAAGTTTCCATATCGTACATCATCTGTGTTCTTACTTTCAAATTTGTGAACCTCCATTACATAAGCATATTGCTTAAAACCTATAGATTTTATTGAAAAGCAGAATCATTTTCATTCTATTTTTACATGCTATAATATAATAATACCACGTATTAACAAAGGAGGCACCAGTATGTCTGAAAAAAAAGAAATCGCCACATTTGCAGGAGGCTGTTTTTGGTGTATGGTTAAACCTTTTGACGAACAGCCGGGAATTGAAAAAGTGGTGTCCGGGTATACAGGCGGCCATACTGAAAACCCTACGTATGAAGAGGTGTGCAGTGAAACGACGGGACATCGTGAAGCCGTTCAAATCACGTTTAATCCTGATGTATTCCCTTATGAAAAACTGCTTGAATTATTTTGGCAGCAAATCGATCCGACAGATGCCGGGGGGCAGTTTGCTGATCGCGGCAGTTCCTATCGCGCAGCCATTTTTTATCATAATGATAAACAAAAGGAGCTTGCGGAAGCTTCCAAGCAACGTCTGGCTGAAAGCGGCATCTTTAAAGATCCGATTGTAACGGACATTTTAAAAGCTGAACCTTTCTATGAAGCGGAAGGCTACCATCAGCATTTTTATAAAAAGAATCCAGCACATTATCAGCGCTACCGGACAGGTTCCGGACGTGCGGGGTTTATCAGTGAGCATTGGGGGGCTAAATAAATGGCGTACAATAAAGAAGAAAAAATAAAGTCATTAAATCGCATGCAATATGAAGTAACGCAAAATAACGGCACGGAGCCGCCATTTCAAAATGAATATTGGGATCATAAGGAAGAAGGGTTGTATGTAGACATTGTGTCAGGCAAGCCATTGTTTACATCCAAGGATAAATTTGATTCCCACTGCGGCTGGCCAAGCTTTACAAAGCCGATTGAAGAAGAAGAAGTGGAAGAAAAACTGGACACGAGCCACGGCATGATTCGCACAGAAGTAAGAAGCCGAACTGCTGATTCTCATCTTGGCCACGTATTTAATGACGGACCAGGGCCAAACGGACTTCGTTACTGCATAAATTCAGCAGCGTTGCGGTTTGTTCCGAAACATAAGCTGAAAGAAGAAGGATACGAAAGCTATCTGCATCTCTTTAATAAATAAAATGTTAAAAACAGGCCTGCCTAATGGATAGACAGGCTTGTTTTTATGCCTTTTTCTCTTGATGCAATTCTTCAATAATCTGAGCAATTCTTTCTTTCGTAATGAGCGGGGCTTGATCTGATTGATACCCAGGCAGATTGACTTTGCGAAAGTCAGGATGTTTTTCCGGCTCTGGAAGGATTGCATAAAGGTTGCCCCATTCATACAGTGATTCAATTTCATGTGGAGATGTTAATTCTTCGTGAAGCTTTTCACCTGGACGCTTGCCCACTTCTACTGCAGCCGGCCGCGGGAGCCCGTGCTGCGATGCATATTCTTCAAACCCATGAATCAGTTCTTCAAGTTTCAGTGATTCCATTTTGAAAATAAAGGTTTCTCCGCCTTTTGTAATAGCAGCCGATTGTAATGTCAATGTAGCTGCATCGTCTATTGACATGAAAAATCTGGTCATGTTTTTGTCTGTGATGGTCAGAGGTTCACCCTCCATCATCTGTTCAAATAATATGGGGATGACCGAACCTCTGGAACCGAGAACATTTCCAAAGCGGACCGAACAAAACAAGGTTCCTTTGTTTTGGACGTGGCGGTTTGCTTGATGAAACAGCTTTTCAGATAACAGCTTGGTGGCACCCATTGTGTTCACAGGAGATACAGCTTTATCTGTACTGATATTAATGACATGCTGCACTCGGTGTGAAAGGGCAGCTTCCACCACATTTTGTCCGCCGATGAGATTGGTCTGGATCGCTTCAAATGGATGGTCCTCACATGTCGGAACCTGTTTCAGCGCAGCCGCGTGAAAGACGATATCGACGCCTTTCATCACCTGATTCACCCTTCTGTGATCGCGTACATCTCCAAGTACAAATAATAGCCGCTTATCCTCCGCATACTTTTGGCTCATGACATACTGTTTACTGTCGTCTTTGCTGAATACAATCACCTGTTTAGGTGTAAGCATCAAAAGGCGTTTGACAATTTGACTCCCGATTGAACCCGTTCCGCCAGTGACTAAAACTGTTTTGTTATGGAAAAATGGTTTTAGTTCTGCTGTTTGCTGTTTAGGCATGGCTTATCCTCCAACTCTCGTTTCTCTACCATGCATCATATGTTCAACTTTGTAATCGAATTAATGAAAGCAACCAATAAAACAAAATTTAGGGGAATGATCATGTCACAAAGTGTTCTTTTTTAATAGAAAATGGAAAAACGGACGTAACTAGGGAACAACAAAACTAAATAAACAATGTACTAAATATTCAACATATTTTTATTTCGCTCCGCAAAAGCAAACCTGGCAAAGTCCATCTCACGTGCCTCTTTGGGGAAAAGTTGTTTATGAGTCAGAAACCCTATAAAAAAAGGTTCATTTTCCTCACGGTAATCACCTGTATATATTTTACAATAGTAGTGATAGTGATAAAAGAGGAGGGTACCAAATGAAGGTTTCAAAAACAATGCTGCTAAGCACTGCCGCGGGTTTATTGCTTAGCCTGACAGCAACCTCGGTGTCGGCTCATTATGTGAATGAGGAACATCATTTCAAAGTGACTGCACACACGGAGACAGATCCGGTCGCATCTGGCGATGACGCAGCAGATGACCCGGCCATTTGGGTTCATGAAAAACACCCGGAAAAAAGCAAGTTGATTACGACAAATAAGAAGTCAGGGCTCGTCGTGTATGATTTAGACGGAAAACAGCTTCATTCTTATGAGTTTGGCAAGCTCAATAATGTCGATCTGCGCTATGATTTTCCATTGAACGGCGAAAAAATTGATATTGCTGCCGCATCCAACCGGTCCGAAGGAAAAAATACAATTGAAGTATATGCAATAGACGGGGATAAAGGAAAATTGAAAAGCATTACAGATCCGAAACATCCTATTTCCACCAATATTTCTGAGGTTTATGGATTCGGCCTGTATCACAGCCAGAAAACAGGAGCATTTTACGCATTAGTGACAGGCAAACAAGGGGAATTTGAGCAGTATGAAATTGTTGATGGTGGAAAGGGTTATGTAACAGGAAAAAAAGTGCGTGAATTTAAGTTGAATTCTCAGACCGAAGGCCTTGTTGCGGATGATGAGTACGGAAACCTATACATAGCAGAGGAAGATGAGGCCATCTGGAAATTTAAAGCTGAGCCCGGCGGAGGATCAAAGGGGCAGGTTGTTGACCGTGCGACAGGAGATCATTTGACAGCTGATATTGAAGGACTGACAATCTATTATGCACCAAATGGCAAAGGATATCTCATGGCTTCAAGTCAAGGAAATAACAGCTATGCAATGTATGAACGGCAGGGGAAAAATCGCTATGTAGCCAACTTTGAGATTACAGATGGCGAGAAGATAGACGGTACTAGTGACACGGATGGTATTGATGTTCTCGGTTTCGGACTTGGCCCAAAATATCCGTACGGGATTTTTGTGGTGCAGGACGGCGAAAATATCGATAACGGACAAGCCGTCAATCAAAATTTCAAAATTGTATCGTGGGAACAAATTGCACAGCATCTCGGCGAAATGCCTGATCTTCATAAACAGGTGAACCCGAGGAAGCTGAAAGACCGTTCTGACGGCTAGAAAAGAAAGCAGCTTGTGCGGCTGCTTTTTTCTATGAATAAAAAAATCGTTCATAGCAATGAACGATTTTTCATGAGAGCGCCAGATGAATCGCTTTTAGTTTTGCAGGAAACTCATCAAACGTAAATGCGGGTACGATCTCTTTATAATTGGCTGCTGCAGCTTTTTGCCGTTCTTCAGGGTGGTTGATATAGAAAGCGGCTTTTTCCTTAAAGTCGTTCATGCCGTGATAAGAAATAAAGGATGAAAAAGGATGCGCCGCGGGTAAATCTGTTAATTGAAATGCTTCGCATGCAGCGATATCAAACGTTCGGTTATTAAAACTGGCATTTTTGATGCGCATAGTATTTTGGTTGAAAGCAAAATGATAGGGACGATGCGCATTAATTACGATGTCTGCCCCATTATAATAATGAACGGCCTGTTCGGGTGGAACCCATGTGCTGACGACATCAATATGCGGCTGTTTGAGCACTTTTTTAGGCAGATATTTTCCCCATTCCTTGCCGATTACCCGAACCGTCAATGGCAGATGGACCGCTTCTTTCATAAGCTGAACCCGATTAGGGTAAGGATAGCCGATGATTAACAGATTTGAATGATAGGAATGTTCGGTGCCCATTTTTTTAAACAGCCGATGGTTGACTGGTATCGGAACATAATAGACGTTCTGGTAGCCGAGCTCTTGATAGTAGAGAGCTGCATTTTGTTCTATCGTTAATATGGCGTCAGCAAGCTTAATTACCTGAAGGCTGATATCCATATAAAATGGGTCTTCGGTCAGCCAAACATACACGGGGATATCCTTACCCTTTAACCAGGTCAGCCAGTCGTGAGGAACGCGGTCTCCAACCATCATAAGTGTGAAGTCCGGCTGAAACGCTTCGATCTTCATCAAAGATTCTGCTTCAGGTTTATCTGCAATCATATACTCTGTATGAGTGTTCTGAAAACATTCTTCAGCCCAGCGATCAAAATAACTGTATATTCCTCCGTATCCCGACTGGATATACAAGACTTTCATCGGATGTTATGAAAAGAACGTAACGCTTTCTACTTTGTCTACATCAATTAATGTTGTAGCTTGGCCTGCCGGAGTGACGGAGCTTTCCTGTGTTACAAAGACGATACCGTGAACTTGATCGAAAGCAACGAAAACAACCGGTCCGATCATGTCACCTGAATCAGTCACAATGCTGATTGTCGTGCCTGGCGTAATTCTGGCAAAAATCCATCTTGCCGGAAGAGAAGGGTCTAAAATAGATTCTGCCGTAACCGTTTCACTTTCATCTACTTTTTGATCGATGGCAGCATCAAGCAAGGCTTTAAGATTACTATCCATATTTTCTCCTCCTTCTGTTGCAGTTGGAAATAAAGGGCTTAAAACGGCTTTAATTAAATCCTTTTTTAACTGTGCATTTTCAGAGCTCATTACACACACCTCCTATTCGATAGTGAACTCACGTTATTCATATTCTTCCGGCTGTTATTTGGTATGAGTCGAACGCCGTACCTGATCTATTTTTCATCTATTTAAGGAAAATGCTGATTTTTTAATGGAGTGGACATAGCCTATACCATAAATCGAAGTCGCACATATTGTGAAACAGAGATAAGGATAAGGGAGAGGGATGATTTGGATTTAGAGAAACAAGTGGATCGAGAAGAAAACCAAGATGATCTGCATTTTATTTTGCTTTTGCTGATTCTGCTTATACGTCAATCGTCTTCTGAAGGAAATCCATCTGACCTCAGACGCCAGCTTGTTTTTGCAAAAGAGCTGGGCGTACCGGTTTCAAAAGTCAATTTGATCAACGGAGATACACTTCAAAATGTCATCGTAAAAGAAGTTCTGACTGATTTGGTTATTTTCCAAAACCCGTTACATAACACGAGATCTCATGTTTCACTCTCAAGTGTTGTAAGCTGGGGTGCTTTTTAAATGATGACAGAGGCTCTGCTTGCTGCGGAGCCGTTTTTATGTTTGACGGCGGGAGGCGGTATAGATGGGAGAGAAAGTGTCTATTATTTTAACAAGTTACAACAAACCCGATTATTTGCAAAAAGCGATCGAAAGCGTGATACAGCAAACGCATGATCTTTGGGAGCTTTTTATCATGGATGATCATTCGAATGCAGAAACAACTGCGGTGATTCACAAGTATCTCCATGACCGGCGCATTCAATATCATAACAGTTTCGTGCATCCTGCAGATCGATTAAAAACAGCCCGTTATGCCACATTAATTAACAGTGCGCTCCCATTTGCAGACGGCGATTACATTTCCTATCTTACTGACGACACTGTTTATCATCCTGAGCGGCTGAGCCGTATGGTGCAAGAGTTTTCACATAAACCTGAAGCGCAGGCGGTCTATTCAAAACAAAAAGTTGTACATGTAAACGAAAGGGGAGAGGAAATCTCACATTTCTACAGAAATGCCAATGCAGTGCTTGATCAGGCCGCTTTTCAAGTTGATCATTGCTCCGTTATGCATCGCCGTTCGTTACTTAATCTCATCCACCATAAATTTGGAGGCTACTGGGATGATGATATGAAGCATTGGAATCATGGAGACGCAATTTTTTGGGCGAGACTCAACAACTTTACCCCATTTCTGCCGATAAATGAAGTATTAGACACAACCTATAAAACCCCAGATTCATTTCAAAATGCATATCGGTTTCTGCCCGCCGATTTGATTGACGGCTCTTTTGTAAAAGGTTCAGATCAAAATGTGTATTTTTTTGATCAGGGTGTAAGGCATCCTGTTGGAGAAAAGTGGGGTTTTTTGTATCTAAATCGGACTGTCGCTGTTCCAGACCCATATTTATTCCAATATAGGATTGGCAAAATTTTAAACATTCCGAATTATATTTTAGTAAAGGAAGCTGACCATCCTGCAATATTTTATATCGAAGCCGGAAAAAAAAGGCGAATTGTGGACCAGTATGCGTTTCAATTTTATCAATTTCAAAGAAAAGACATAGTGACAATTGGAAAAGAAGAGATGGAGATGCTTCCGGAAGGACCGCCGATTACGTGGAAACGATCTGAATTGATCAAAAATCCGCCTGGCCGACGGGTGTTTTTCATCGAACGCGAGCCGTTTTTGTTTCTAAACGGCGTCTTTCACCCGATTAGTGAACAAGTAACAAGGAAATTTTTTTTACATCAGAAGCCAATCTCCGCTTCTTTCCGAAATATTCAGCAATTTCCAATTGGAAAGCCGTTTTATCCGGTGTACGATGAGATTATAAAGAAATTGAATATTGCAACAGAGTAAAGGTATAGGTCATAAAAAGGAGACGTTCATGACAGGACATTATTCAAAAACGGAACATCAATATATATTGTTAACGTCTGAATCGGCATCGTTTGATCATTACAGCGTATACAGAGATCCGCAGCTTCCGCAAATTTTTTCTCATAACTTTGTTCAGCTCCATGATACGTTTCCATTGGAGCGGTTACTTAACTTTTTACCCTCCGTACCAAAGCTGCTTGATGCGAATTATCTCCATTTAAAAGCGTCGCCGCAGCATGTTTTTCCGCTCGGTTTGAAGCAGTCGCTTGTAAAAAGCGGTTTTGTCGTCGAGGATGAGCTACTATATGACATGAAGCTTAGTGACTGGAAGGGGCAGATGGGACATCCTTTAACCGCATGGGGGACGGCGAAAAGTCTTAGCGACGGATCTTCTATTATGAAAATTTACGATTCCATTTATATTGGAGAAGCAATCGCTGAACAAAAATTAAAAAGAAAATATCCTTTCTATGAAGCAGGTATAATCATTCTTGTTGTTTGTTACAGCGACCAGGCACAGAAAGTTCCCATTGGGTGCGGCGAGCTGTTTATCGATCATCAAGAGAAAACGGCTAAAATCGAAGAAGTGGCAATTTTAGATCAGTTTCAAAGGAAGGGCTACGGCAGTATCTTAGTGAAAGAAATGCTGTCCATCGCCAAATCACTAGGAATGGAAGCAGCCTACTTAGTGGCTGCAAGCACTGACGGTGCAACTCAGTTTTACGAAAAGCTGACGTTTAAAAAATATGAGCGGGTGCATACTGTATTTCATTATTTCCTTACATGAAATAGGCGTTTGCACAAACCATTTGGGACTTGGCCCGCATAAAATGCCGTATATCGTGATAAGAAAGGATGAAAACAGCATGTATGGATACTCTGGGTACGGTTACGGATTTGGCTGCGGGACAAATACATTTGTGTTAATTGTTGTCTTGTTCATTTTATTAATTATTGTTGGAGCCGCTTTTATTTGCTAGATGCTGAAATTCCAAAAGAGCCTTCCCTATTAGGAAGGCTCTTTTTATGTGAAAAAGTTTTTGCGGGGAACGTCATGCCGCCATTTGGACACTCATACAATATGGTAAAAGGGGTTTTGAGGTGGGAGCATGAGCAGTTATTTGATTAAGCCAGAGCTTAGCTCGGCCTATCCGGTTGTCAGTTATGCGAAGGGTTCATATGTTTATGATCAGACCGGAAAAAAATATCTCGACGGCTCGTCAGGTGCGGTGACATGTAATATCGGCCACGGAGTTCGTGATGTGACTGAGAAGCTGAAAGAACAGCTTGATCAGGTGTCTTTTGCTTACCGCTCACAGTTTACGAGTGAGCCCGCCGAGCAATTAGCCGCTCTCTTGGCACAGGAGCTGCCCGGAGATGTGAATTGGTCTTTTTTTGTCAACAGCGGCTCAGAAGCAATAGAAACAGCTATGAAAATCACCATTCAGTATTGGCAGGAAAAAAAGCAAACACAAAAATCCATCTTTTTGTCTCGATGGAGCAGTTACCACGGAATAACTTTGGGAGCGCTTTCATTGTCTGGTTTTTATGAAAGGAGATACCGGTTCACCCATCTCATTGAGCGGTATCCAGCTATCTCAGCTCCACATATTTATCGGCTGAATCACGAGACGGAAGAAGACTTTGTTCAGACTGCAGCTGATGAACTGGACACCATGATCAAAAGAATCGGAAGCCAATTCATCGCCGGCTTTGTGGCTGAGCCTATTATTGGTGCTGCAGGTGCAGCGATTACTCCGCCTCCGGGATATTATGAGAGATTAAGTGAGGTATGCCGCACACACGATGTGCTTTTTATTGCAGATGAAGTGATGACGGGGCTTGGGAGAACAGGAAGGATGCTCGCGACAGAGCATTGGGATACCGTACCTGATATTGCTGTACTGGGGAAGGGACTCGGTGCGGGGTATGCGCCTATTGCTGCTGCCGTCGTATCTGATTCTATTATTGAAACGATAAAACAAGGGTCAGGTGTGATTATGAGCGGTCACACATATAGTGCACATCCCTATTCAGCCAAAGCTGCTCTTGAAGTTTTGCGATATGTGTTAAAGCACGGCTTGATCAAACAATCAGAAAAAAAGGGCGCTGTGCTGAAGAAGAAGCTTGATGAGGCGGCATCTCAAAGCGGCATTATAGGTGATGTGCGCGGAAAAGGACTGCTATTAGGCATTGAATTTGTGGCAGACCAAAAAACGAAGAAAGTGTTTCCGCCAGAGCAGGCGGTAACCCAGCTTATTGTCAGCGAGGCGAAAAAACGCGGGCTGATTGTTTATCCTTCCAAAGCTGGAATAGACAGTGGAGAAGGAGATGCTGTCATTATTGCTCCTCCTTTTAACATTTCAGACGGTGAAATGGAAGAGCTTATCTCTATTTTTTCAGAAACAGTTGCAGCGGTCGAAAAAAACTTAAAAAAGGATTGACATTAAATGGCGCCATTTCAAAAAGCAATCAGCATTGACACAGCAATTGCAGATGTTCGGGATGGATCGGTTCTGATGTTTGGCGGTTTTGGGGGAGTCGGGTCGCCTCCTTCATTGATTGAAGCGATATTGGACAGCGGTGTAACGGATTTAACTGTGATTTGCAATGACGCCGGTTTCCCGGATATCGGGATCGGCCCGCTTATTGTTAATCAACGGGTCAAAACCCTGATCGCCTCGCATATCGGTTCCAATCCTGTAGCCGGAAAACAGATGACAGAGGGGACGTTAGAGGTTCAATTTTCACCTCAGGGAACGCTTGCGGAACGGATTCGCGCCGGCGGAGCGGGGCTTGGCGGTATTTTAACCGACGTGGGCATTGATAATCAAATGGTTTGCGAAAAAAAGAACATCGTAACAGTGGCGGGAAAACGATACTTGATTGAAGAGGCGCTGACGGCTGATTTTGCTTTCATCAATGCTTACATTGCAGATGAATTCGGCAATCTAACGTATGACAAAACCGCGCGCAATATGAACCCGCTTATGGCAATGGCCGCCAGGAGAACCTTTGCCGAAGCTGAGCGTATCGTTCCGAAAGGTGAGATTTCTGAAGAAATGATTGTCACACCGGGGGTTTTTGTTGAGGGGGTTGTACGAAGCGAGGGAGTGAAGTGGAAATGGGCTTGGGAGTAGCAGAAAGAGAACAGATTGCAAAACGCGCTGCTACTGAAATTAAGCAGGGCATGATTGTGAATCTCGGTATCGGTATCCCATCCTTGGTACCGAACTTTTTGAAGCCTGACATGCAGGTCATGTTTCAAGCGGAAAACGGTGTCCTTGGCATTGGAGAAAGTCCCGAAAAGGGAGAAGAGGATGCGCATTTATGCAACGCCGCGGGATATCCTGTCCGCGCTGTAAAAGGGGCGTCTTATTTTGATACAACCATGTCTTTTGCGATGATCAGAAAAGGCAAAATTGACATTACGATTTTAGGCGCCCTGCAGGTGAGCCAATCAGGAGATTTGGCAAATTGGCTTGTTCCGGGAAAAAAGGTGCCTGGTATGGGCGGGGCGATGGAGCTTGCCCAAAAAGCGAAAAAAGTGGTTGTCGTCATGAGTCATACAGATCAAAAGGGAAGGCCTAAATTAACAGAAAGATGTACGCTGCCATTAACTGCTGCAGGCTGTGTAGATTTGATTATTACCGAAAAAGCGGTTCTTGAGGTCGATAGCCATCACTTCATTTTAAAAGAGCTGATGAATGGCTCGACAATAGATGAGGTGACGAGGCTGACAGAAGCTGAAATCAAAATAGATATGCCTTTTTCTTAAGAGGGGGAATGAGGATGCAAGACATTGAAAGAAAAGTAATCGAGTGGCTTGATCAGCATTCGGCCAAAGCCATTCGTCTTCTCAAAAGGCTGATTGGGGAAAAAAGCACATTGGGGTCAGAGTTTAACGCCCAAGCTGTTGTGCTTGAAAAGCTGCGGCAATTTCATATGGACATTGATGTATGGGAGCCAAGCATAAAGCAATTAAAACAGCATCCCTACTTTAAATCTAACCGATCCGATTTTCATGAGAGCCCGAATATCGTGGCTAAAAAAACGGGAGCCGGCGGAGGCAGGTCCCTGATTTTGAACGGCCATATCGATGTTGTGCCTGAAGGAAGCGTAAAGGATTGGAAGTATGAACCGTATCAAGCTGTCGAAGAAAACGGTAAAATATACGGCCGCGGCTCAACGGATATGAAGGGAGGCAATACAGCCCTTCTTTTTGCTTTAGAAGCCCTGCACGCCTGCGATGTCAAACTGAAGGGAGATGTATTGTTTCAGAGTGTTGTAGATGAAGAGTGCGGCGGCGCCGGTACACTGTCCGCCATCATGAGAGGCTATCGTGCTGACGGGGCGCTGATTCCTGAACCGACGAATATGAAACTATTTATTAAGCAGCAGGGTTCAATGTGGTTTCGGATCACTGTGAAGGGATTAGCCGCACATGGGGGCACACGCTATGAAGGGGTAAGCGCGATTGAAAAAAGCATGCACGTTATCACAGCGATACAAGAGCTGGAGAAAGTCCGCAATGCGAGAATTTCAGATCCGCTGTATGACAATATCCCAATACCGGTACCGGTGAATATCGGCACGATCTCGGGCGGTGCCTGGCCATCTTCAGTTGCAGACCGTGTCGTTATAGAAGGGAGATGCGGAATTGCTCCCCATGAGAAACCAGAAGCTGTAAAACTTGAATTGGAAAACTGGCTGAAGGATTTAGAATACCATGACGAATGGTTTAAACGCCATCCCGTACAAGTCGAATGGTTTGGCGCTCAATGGCTGCCGAATGATTTACCTGATGATCACCCTTTAATTTCTGTGCTGCAATCAGCCTATCAAAAAATGAAACAGACAGAGCCGATTATTGAGGCTTCCCCGTGGGGAACGGATGGAGGGCTTTTGTACCATGCAGGAGATACACCAGTGATCGTTTTCGGGCCGGGGGAAACAAAAACGGCTCATCAGGCCAATGAATACATTGAGGTTGAAGCCATGATAGAATCTGCTAAAATTATTGCACTTTTTGTCATGGATTGGTGCGGGCTTCATACAGATGGGGAGGATGCGGATGCTCAAGTCAATAAAGAGTAGCGGTGTCACAGCAGTTTTGGACCATGACGGCTTTAATAAACGAATCAGAGTGGTCCGTTATGACGGAGCTATTGAGAAGGCCCTGCCGGATATCGTGGCAGCGGCAAAAGAAGAGAATGCAGAAAAAATCATCGTCTATGCGAAGCAGCATGATGAGCCAATCCTTGCCAAACAATTATTTGCGCCGGAGGGTTATCTAAAGGGCTATTATCTCGGCTATTCGGCTTGTGTCATGGTACGTTACCTTTCAGAAAGCCGGAGACAAACAGATTCTTATACAGAGGAACAGGAAATCATCGAAGCCATATATCGCACAGCGCCCCGTCTTCGCAACGACAGTACACCCGTTTTTACGATGAGAAAAGCAGAAACAAACGACATGTACCAGCTATCGATGCTGTATAAAAAAGTATTCCGCACGTACCCAACACCGGTATTTGACCCCGCTTATATTGAAAAGACGATGAATGCAAATACGGTGTATTATATCATGCTTGATCATGACCGCCTGATCAGCGCAGCAAGCGCAGAAATCAATCCAGAGCTTGGGCATGCAGAAATAACCGATTGCGCTGTGCTGCCGGAATATCGCGGCCATTCGTTAACAAGCTTTTTAATCGAGGCGTTAGAAAAAGAAATGGCTGGAAAGGATATCTTTCATGTATTTTCTCTCGCCCGTGCTTCGTCTTTTGGGATGAATGCTGTGTTGTACCATTCAGGTTATCAGTATGGCGGAAGGCTGATCAATAATTGCTTTATAGCCGAAGGCCTTGAAAACATGAATATTTGGTGCAAGCAACTGTAAGTCAAAATATGCGCGAGGAGGAATTCGTTTGAAAAACAAATGGTATAAACCGAAACGGCATTGGAAGGAGATCGAGTTATGGAAGGACGTTCCGGAAGAGAAATGGAACGATTGGCTTTGGCAGCTGACACATACTGTAAGAACGTTAGATGATTTAAAGAAAGTCATCAATCTGACTGAGGATGAAGAGGAAGGCGTCAGAATTTCTACCAAAACGATCCCCTTAAATATTACACCTTACTATGCTTCTTTAATGGACCCCGACAATCCGAGATGCCCGGTACGCATGCAGTCTGTGCCGCTTTCTGAAGAAATGCACAAAACAAAATACGATCTGGAAGACCCGCTTCATGAGGATGAAGATTCACCGGTACCCGGTCTGACACACCGCTATCCCGACCGTGTGCTGTTTCTTGTCACGAATCAATGTTCTATGTACTGCCGCTACTGCACAAGAAGGCGCTTTTCCGGACAAATCGGAATGGGCGTCCCTAAAAAACAGCTTGATGCTGCAATTGCTTATATCCGGGAAACACCTGAAATCCGTGATTGTTTAATTTCAGGCGGTGATGGGCTGCTCATCAACGACCAAATTTTAGAATATATTTTAAAAGAGCTGCGCAGCATTCCGCATCTGGAAGTCATCAGAATCGGAACAAGAGCGCCCGTCGTCTTTCCGCAGCGCATTACCGATCATCTGTGCGAGATATTGAAAAAATATCATCCGGTCTGGCTGAACACCCATTTTAACACAAGCATCGAAATGACAGAAGAATCCGTTAAGGCATGTGAAAAGCTGGTGAACGCGGGAGTGCCGGTCGGAAATCAGGCTGTCGTATTAGCAGGTATTAATGATTCGGTTCCAATTATGAAAAAGCTCATGCATGACTTGGTAAAAATCAGAGTCCGTCCTTATTATATTTACCAATGTGATCTGTCAGAAGGAATCGGGCATTTCAGAGCTCCTGTTTCCAAAGGTTTGGAGATCATTGAAGGGCTGAGAGGTCATACCTCAGGCTATGCGGTTCCTACCTTTGTCGTTGACGCACCAGGCGGAGGAGGTAAAATCGCCCTGCAGCCAAACTATGTCCTGTCACAAAGTCCTGACAAAGTGATCTTAAGAAATTTTGAAGGTGTGATTACGTCATATCCGGAACCAGAGAATTATATCCCCAATCAGGCAGACGCCTATTTTGAGTCCGTTTTCCCTGAAACCGCTGACAAAAAGGAGCCGATCGGGCTGAGTGCCATTTTTGCTGACAAAGAAGTTTCGTTTACACCTGAAAATGTAGACAGAATCAAAAGGAGAGAGGCATACATCGCAAATCCGGAGCATGAAACATTAAAAGATCGGCGTGAGAAAAGAGATCAGCTCAAAGAAAAGAAATTTTTGGCGCAGCAGAAAAAACAGAAAGAGACTGAATGCGGAGGGGATTCTTCATGAAAACATGCGAATGGTGCGGCGAGCTTGAAGCGGTGCCCGGCAGGAACACGGTGTACTGGGAGCTTCCTGATGGAACGAGGGCTATAGAACTGACAGACACTCCTGCCATGGTATGTTCTTCCTGCGGTATGACCTATCAAGAGGAAAACACGGTTAAGGAGATTGAGGATCAGCTGCTTTTAATTCAAACAAAAAAACTGCCTGAAAGCCTGACATATCAGCAGCTCATGGAGACAGAAAGAATTTTGAAACGCAACTATTTTGACTTCTCCTGAGTCATGTTTCAGTATTCTTTTGTTGTAATTTTACACTTGAACTGTATAATAGAACAACAAAAGACAGACACCAGGAGGGGAAACCCATGAAATCCTTTTATCACTATTTATTGAAATACAGACACCCTAAGCCGAAGGACAGCATCAGTGAATTTGCCAATCAGGCGTATGAGGATCACAGCTTTCCAAAAACATCAACCGATTATCATGAAATCAGTTCATATTTGGAGCTGAATGCTGATTACCTTCACACGATGGCGACGTTTGATGAAGCTTGGGATCAATACGAGTCTGAAGTGCACGGCAGATAATAGCTGTTTCATCCGCAGATCACTGCGGATTTTTTTATGTCCCCCATACCATAATTGGATATTTCCTTTGGTTTTCATGCCCATGCGAATTGGCTTCACCCGGCATACGATAGCGTATGAGAAATGTTGCGGCGAGGGGGAGACACCATGAAGCAAAATAAACCGAAATTCCAAGTAGGGGATATCGTAGTCGTCATTATGTATGGAACAGTCGGCACCATCACAAAAGTACACCAAATTGATAAACACTATCTTTATGAAGTCAATCATAACGAAGTTTTATACTTTGAATCATCTATTCAGCTTTATAAAGATTATGAGGGTGTCATTGTCGACATGGAGAAGCTTGATATTGAGTATGAATTCCTTATTGGGGACGTTGTTTATGTAAAAGATTATGGAAAAGAACTCTTTCGCATTATCGGCCATAGAACAGAAATTTGGAGATATTTAGAAGATGGCTGGGAAGATATCATTTATGAGCTGACCCGTTTAAAGGATGGAGAGTGGCTTGAAACGGAGGAAGAGGATCTCACGCTGGTGCTTAGAAAATATGAAATGGACCAGTTTGTGCATCAGCTGTTGTTTGTCCATTATGTCGGAGAAACTGGCCATGAGATCGGCGAAGATATCGCATCGTCTGCTCTTCTTCAGTTTGAAGGCGATGATGAAGATCAAGATACCCTTCACATCCTTGCTGTGTCAATTGTTGATGAGCTTCTGGATATTTATAATGACTACAAAATTCTGTACGAAATGTTTCATGATGAAGAATATAAAGACATGATGATGTTTGTTTTGGAAAGTTTAAAAGAGCATTTCAGTTAGTTTGTGAACATACGGATCAAGACATATAAAAAATATGGCAGACAGCCCCAAATCATCACACGCGTCATTCCTTTGAGCGTTTTTTCCATTATGATATCAAATCTTTCTCCGTCCAGTGCTTCCATCATTTTAGCAATCATAGCGTCAGCCTCCCATGGCTCGTTTTTTATTCAATATATGACTGAAAGAATTGTTTAGAACACCGGGTATAATTCAGCCTGTTTTTTCATAAAACATAAAAAAGGAGGCGGTACGGAGATGAAAGAAATAGATCTTGTGATTGATACGGAAGAAATCGCTGAATTTTTTTACAGAGAGCTTGCAAGACGGGGCTACATACCGAGTGAGGATGAGCTGTTTGAAATCGCTGATATTACCTTTGATTATTTGATAGAAAAATGTATGATAGATGAAGAGCTGGATGAAGATGAGTGAGGCTTAAAACCGGAGCGGTCAGCTCCGGTTTTATTATTCATGTTCTATGACTTCTGTGAAAATTGAGGTGGTTAAAATTGTACAAGCCCGTTAGTTTGTTTCTTTTCTTTTTAATTCTAGCTGCGGCCATTCATACAAATGCTGTTCAATCTGCAGATGAAGCAATAAGCAAGGCAGCTGTTTTGATCCGTCAGCCATGGCTTAATGAAGTCATGACGGGGATCACGCATCTTGGTGCTTCTTCTTTTCTGCTCCCTCTAATTGTCATCATTGGAGCAGGCCTGTTTTTCTACAGAAAAACATGGGACGGTCTGTTGATGCTCTTGATATTCGGCACAGATCGGCTGTTAAACAAAGTCTTAAAAGAATGGATCGAAAGAGTGAGGCCTGATTTTGCACCGCTGGTTCATGAATCATCCTTCAGTTTTCCGAGCGGCCATTCCATGAATGCTGCTTGTGTCTATCCTGTTATTGCTTACTTTTTAGTGAAACACCTCCCGTTTTTGTCCAAGCATAAAAAAATGGTATATATCATAGCCGGTGTAATTGCTGTTTTAGTCGGCATAAGCAGAGTGTATCTGGGGGTTCATTTTGTGACAGATGTGTTAGGAGGCTTTAGCCTCGGCTTGCTTCTGTTTTTCCTAGTAAAAGGTTTTGACGAAAAGATTAAGCGGTTTCGACAAAAATAGAGAGAGGAAAACACAGCAAAAACGCCAATATGTTAAAGAAATAAAAGGGAGGGGATCTTGATGATGTTATCCGTGTTTAAAAAGAAGTCTTGTTCCTATGACGTGACAATATTTCAGACACCCCGGTTTGGCGAAAAAAAGGGCTACAGAGCCGTCTATCGAACTGAACTGAACGGGAGCGATCATCAAGACGTGCTGAAAAGAGCATTCTCTTTGTTTAATGTATTCGACACTGTTCCGAGTGATTATGATGCAAGATTTATGGCCACAGGGGACGTGATCCTGATTGATGAAGGCAGAAAAGGGAAAACATATTATCAACTGCTTCCCGCCGGCTGGAGGAAAATCAATCGTCTGATTGTACAAACGACATAATGAAAAGAAAACTGCGGAAACCCGCAGTTTTCTGCAGTTTTAAGGCTTGCGTTTGGCAGCAGAATATTCTTTCCCGTGTGCTTCTTCAGCTGCAATGATATCTTTTTCAGGTATATGATTGTTCTTTTTTTGGCCGGTGATCCGGTTACGATGTTTTTTACCCATGTCCCACCCCTCCTTCCTGCGGTTAGGTTTTCAAATTAACACCCCGATTATCCGTTTTTCTGAGGAAGTGCCTAACAGATCCTCGAACATTTCTTTTTTCGACATATTCCTTTATAATCAATGCTGAAGTTTGTTTCATCATGACATTCGTTGTAAAATGGACGGGCTGGATGATAATTTTGATTTACAGGAGGATATGAGATGAGTGTACATATAGGTGCTGAAAAAGGACAAATTGCGGATACAGTGCTTTTGCCGGGAGATCCTCTCAGAGCAAAATTTATTGCAGAAACGTATCTTGAAAATGTAGAATGCTACAATGAAGTCAGAGGCATGTATGGATTTACGGGTACATATAAAGGTAAAAAAATCTCAGTACAAGGCACGGGAATGGGTGTTCCGTCTATTTCAATTTATGTGAATGAATTAATTCAAAGCTACGATGTGCAAAATCTAATAAGAGTCGGTTCTTGCGGCGCTATTCGTAAAGATGTCAAAGTGCGAGACGTCATTTTGGCGATGACCTCCTCAACTGATTCACAAATGAACAGAGTCGCTTTTGGAAGCATTGATTTTGCGCCTTGCGCAGATTTCGAGCTTTTAAAAAATGCCTATGATGCCGCAAAGGATAAAGGTGTGCCGGTGACTGTAGGAAGCGTATTTACTGCTGACCAGTTCTACAACGACGATTCACAAATTGAAAAACTTGCAAAATACGGTGTGCTTGGCGTTGAAATGGAAACAACTGCATTGTATACATTAGCAGCGAAGCACGGAAGAAAAGCCCTGTCAATTCTCACCGTGAGTGATCACGTATTAACAGGAGAAGAAACGACAGCGGAAGAGCGTCAAACGACATTTCATGATATGATAGAAGTGGCTTTACATTCCGTATCACAATAAAATATATCAAGAGGCGTGCTGGGTGCCGGCAGCCTCTTCTTTATGAATGCGGAAACGATTGATAAAAGGAAGGTAATGTAATATGAAAAAGTCTGGTAAATGGTTCTCACTGGCTGCCGCTCTGAGTGTAACGGCAATAGTCGGAGCCGGCTGCAGCATGTCGAACGGAGATGCTCAAAAGGATACGAAAACCACAGCAGAAACAAAGCAAACAGAACAAAAAACAGCTGACAGCAAAAAATCAAACACTCAAAACAGTGAGTTTTCATTGGAAAGCCAGTATTTCAATGATATTAAAAAAGTCGATGGTCTGGAAACCATTCAAAATCCAGAAAATATACTCGCGCTTGTCAATAAACAATATGCACTGCCCGGAAACTATGAACCTAGCGATCTTGTCATACCAGATGTAGAGTTTTCTTTTGAAGAAAAGATTCAAAAACGTTACATCAGAAAAGAAGCGGCCGACGCATTAAAAACAATGTTCGATGCTGCCAAAAAGGAAGGCTATGAACTGGCAGCTGTCTCAGGGTACCGTTCGTATGACAGACAGAAAGTTATTTTTGACAATGAAGTAAGCCTAAAAGGGGAAAAGAAGGCAAAGGAAGCGGTTGCTTACCCGGGTGAAAGCGAGCACCAAACAGGCCTCGCGATGGACATTTCGAGCCGGAGCAATGGCTTTGAGCTAAATGAAGCGTTCGGAAGCACGGCAGACGGGAAATGGGTGCAGGACAATGCTTATAAATATGGCTTTATCATTCGCTATCCGAAAAATAAAGAAGATATCACGAAATATGAATATGAGCCATGGCATCTGCGCTATGTAGGCAAAAAAGCCGCAAAGGTCATCCAAGATAATGATTTAACGCTTGAAGAGTACTTTGAAAAAGTGAAGAAAATTTAAAATGAAAAGCCCGCTTACACTAGATAAGCGGGCTTCATTGTGTCTGGTGAATCTAGCATTTGTTCTATGCTTACCAGAAGAATAAACCAGCAAGAGCGACCCCTGTAATTAAACCGAGGGAAATACCGTAAGCTGCTCCGTATCCCCAATAACCGCCCCAATATCCGTAACCGAAACCTCTTGGCCCTCCGCCGGTCGGAGCTATAAAAACTCTGTCTCTTGTTACACGGGTAATTCTGCCGACGTGAACTCTCCCGCCTCTCTCTGTAATTCTGACGACTTTACCTTGATGGTTTTTGCAAAGATGATAATATCTCTCCAATATTGTTCCCCTCCTATCCTGACTTTCTATCAGCATATGATAGATAGGGAAAAAAGGTTGGACGAAAACAGGGGGCGATACGCCGTTTTACTTGTACGCGATAAAAATACAATGACCCATGTACTCACTATATAACTGCATGAGCTGATAATGTGTTTGAAGCGTATCGTAATAGATGGGATCAATCGTTTGCGATAAATCCATTTCTGTGGTTGGTTCAAATTCCATGTCTTCCGGAAGAAGTGTCATCGCTTCTGTTTTTTGAAATCCATAGGATCTTAGGAGTTTATGCCATTCGCTTTCTTCATGTAAGCAAGTAAATCCGTAAAAATCCATCATTTGCTTCTTTTCTGCAGGGGGCATCGGTTTTTTTAAAGCAGCTTCGATACCAATCAGCATCCCGCCGGGTTTTAAAACTCTTGAAATTTCTTGAAGAGAGGATGTCAGGCGTGAAAAACTGAGGACCGATTCTGACAGGACGCAGGAAAAGGACTCAGAAGAAAACGGGAGATGTTCCAGCTCCGCCTGATATGCAGGGATGGCAAGCCCTTCATTCGCAAATCTTTTTTTCGCTTTCTCAAGCATAATAGGATCTTTATCAACGACTGTTACAGGATACAGCAAATGTCCTAAATAAGCCGCCGTTTGCCCTGTTCCGCATCCGGCATCAAGAATCGGCTGATCCGGGGAGGGCGCAGCCTTTTGCAAGACCGCTTTTGAAAAAGCCAGCCCGCCTGGGTGCGCCCCTGCGACACCGAATAAGGACAGCATTTCTAAATATCGGCTCAATATCGAATCCTCCTTTTTCCTTATCATATGTCGTATAAAGACATAGGTTTATGAAAAGCAAAAGAAGGGCGTTTCTCTTTCATTTCTGCTCCGAGTTGACGAATAAGAATTCGTCCATGATAATAATGTAAGAAGAAAAAGGTGGTGTTTAATTGAAACGGCAATTAAAACTGTTTTTTATTGTGCTGATCACTGCAGTTGTCGCTTCGGCGCTTACTTTATTTATTACGGGCAATTCCAGTATCCTGGGCCAAAAATCAGCAAGCACAGGAGACAGTAAGTTCGACAAATTAAATAAAGCGTATGAGCAAATCAAAAGTGATTATTACCAAAAAACAGATGATGACAAATTAGTAGACGGAGCAATTAAAGGAATGATTCAATCACTGGATGATCCGTACTCTACATATATGGATCAAGAGCAAGCGAAATCATTCGACGAGACGATTTCAGCATCTTTTGAAGGAATCGGAGCCCAAGTAGAGGAGAAAGATGGAGAAATCCTTATTGTATCCCCAATTAAAGGTTCACCTGCTGAAAAAGCCGGTATCAAACCGAGAGACCAAATCATTAAGGTGAATGGAAAAAGCGTAAAAGGCATGAATGTAAATGAAGCCGTCGCTTTAATCCGGGGCAAAAAGGGCACAAAGGTAAAGCTTGAACTGAACAGAGCGGGAGTGGGGAATATCGATCTTTCCATTAAGCGCGATACCATTCCTGTAGAGACTGTCTATTCAGAGATGAAAGACAACAACATTGGAGAAATTCAAATCACTTCTTTCTCTGAAACAACAGCTAAAGAACTGACAGATGCGATTGACAGTTTAGAGAAAAAAGGCGCCAAAGGCTATATTTTAGACTTGAGAGGCAACCCGGGCGGCTTAATGGAACAGGCGATTACGATGAGCAACCTGTTCATTGATAAAGGGAAAAACATCATGCAGGTTGAATACAAAAACGGTTCAAAAGAAGTCATGAAGGCCGAAAAAGAACGGAAAGTGACCAAGCCGACCGTCGTTTTAGTAAATGACGGTACAGCAAGCGCAGCCGAAATTATGGCCGCTGCCCTTCATGAATCGTCAAACGTACCGTTAATCGGCGAGACGACATTCGGCAAAGGTACAGTACAAACGGCAAAAGAATATGATGATGGCTCTACCGTCAAACTGACAGTTGCCAAATGGCTGACTGCTGACGGCGAATGGATTCACAAAAAAGGCATCAAGCCTCAAGTGAAAGCAGAGCTGCCTGATTACGCGAAGCTGCCGTATTTGGACGCAGATAAAACGTACAAATCAGGTGATACAGGCACAAACGTCAAAGTGGCTCAGAAAATGCTCAAAGCACTTGGTTACAAGGTAAAGGTTAACAGTACGTATGACCAGGATTTTGTATCTGTCGTCAAACAGTTCCAGAAAAAAGAGAAGCTGAATGAAACAGGCATACTGACTGGCGATACAACAACGAAATTAATGATAGAACTTCAAAAGAAGCTGTCTGATAATGATACGCAAATGGAAAAGGCAATTGAAACACTGAAAAAAGAAATGTAAAAAAAACCATACGCGGCTGCCGCGTATGGTTTTTTTATGCGCCCTTTTGATTTGGATTAGCGTCTTGTTTTTTGCCAAATAAACCTTCAATGACAGGATTGGATCCCGCGTTTTTAACGAACAGCGGATTCAGGATAACCACAGCGATCATGTTGGCGGCCAATCCCCAGAATCCTTCATAAATGCCATGTGCGGATTGAGTGATATACACAATAAACGTTACCGCTAGGCCGGCTAATAATCCGATAACCGTTGCTTCTTTCGTTTGGTTTTTCCAGAACAGGCTGACAGCAATCGCAGGGAAGATTTGCACCATACCGGATACACCTAATAGCTGAAGTGTCACTAAGGCAGTCGGGAACAGCATTCCAAACAGCAGCGCAAGACCGATGACAACAAAGACCATTGAACGTGTGACGAGGGTCAGCTTGCTTTGCGACACATTCGGATGAATCAAATCCCGGTATAGGTTGTTGGCGAATAAATTCGATGCGCCGATTGCCATAATGGAACAAGGTATTAATGAAGCAAGAGCGATAGTGGCATATGCAAAGCCTTGTGCCACGCCGCCGTAAGATGTTTGAATCAAATGCAGCAGCGCCAGCCTTGGATTTGTATCTTCCGGCAGGACAAGAAAGGCGATAAAGCCAAGAAAAATAACCAATATTAACACGATATTATAAAGCGGCAAAAACATGCTGTTTTTTCTTACTGCATCAGCGCTTTTCGCCGTGAAAACACCTGTAGCGGCATGTGCCCACATAAAAAGTGCCAGAGCGGAAACAATAGATGCTGTGATAAACCAAGGGATGCCTTTTGGCCCTTCTGCAGGTATCGTCAGCATTTGCGGCGCTTCCTTCACTAACGTGTCAATCATCGGTGTCCAGCCGTTAAAATGAATGAGAGGGAGGGACACCACCATAAACAGCATAATGACCCATACTAAAATGTCCTTAATGATGGCTGTATATGTAGGCCCTTTAATCCCGCTGAAGAATGTGTAAAGAGCAACAAGAATAAATGAAATGATCACAACGAATTTTACGTTAATATATCCAGTGCCGGCAACCTGAAGCGTGTCTTGAATGCCGCTCAGCTGAAGGCATATGTACGGAATAAGCATGAGTACCCCGACGATGGCAACGAGGCTTGCCAAAAGCTTACTGTTAAAACGTTCCCGGGCATAATCCGCGAGTGTTGTTAATTTATGAATTTTCGCAACTTTCCAAAGTTTCGGCAAGAAGAAGTAGGCGATAAAGTAGGCCAACACAGAATAAGGAATGGCGAAAAATGCAACACTTCCGCCTGTAAAAGCAGTACTGGTCAACCCTAAGAAAGTATAGGCCGTATAAAGGTCAGCGCCTACTAAAAACCAGACGAGAAGACCGCCGAAGCGTCTGCCGCCGACAGACCATTCTTCCACAGAAGTGCGTGAGGATTTGTCTCTTCCGGCGAGAAAGCCGATACAGACAACGGTTAAAACAATAATAGCAGTAATGAGAAGTGCAGTCAGATTCCCTTGCATTATTCAAGTCCTCCATCTTTTTTTTGCATCTGATAAATGCCAAACGAGCATAACGGCGTAACAATAATCCACAGCAGCAGCCAAAAGTGGAAAAACGGCAGGCCGAACATAATCGGTTCTATTCGATTCACAAGCGGCAAAAGCGCGAGCTGAACGAATGGCAAAAGAATGAGAATAACAATAAGTGCTTTTTTAACCATTTACTTTCCTCCTGAAACATGATAATGCTCACTATAATAGCAGTTGTAAGAAAAGATCACAAGATAATTATTAGAAAAAAATGATTTTTTCAATTATTTAATCAAAACACATGGTTTGCATCCTTTTCAATAAAGGTTTAAAATAATAAATATCTTGAAATCGAGATAAATAGGAGTGAGAAAATGAAAACAGAAGGATTGCACCATGTCACAGCATTCGCCAGAGATCCGCAAGAAAACTTGCGATTTTATACAGAAGTGCTTGGGCTCAGGCTTGTTAAAAAAACAGTAAACTTTGATGATCCCGGAACGTATCATTTTTACTTTGGGAATCAAAACGGAGATCCCGGTACAATAATGACCTTTTTTCCGTTCCAAGGAAGCGGACAGGGAACGGTAGGAAAAGGCCAAGCGGGCCGGGTGTACTTTTCAGTTCCCTCAGGCTCCCTGTCTTTTTGGAAGGAGCGTCTTGAGAAAAGCGGGCTGAGCCTAAAGGAAAAAACGTTGTTTGGTGAAAAAGGTCTTATTTTTGATGATACAGAAGACCTTCCGCTGGCGATCATGGAGGATGCGAAAAGCGGCAAAAGCGAGTGGACGCCTGACGGGATCACAACAAATGAAGCAATTACGGGAATGAAAGGTGTGCTGCTATATTCCTACGACCCGCAGGCGACCATACAATTGTTAACGGAAAGCTTTGGATACACCAAAGTGGCCGAAGAAGACCAGATTGTCAGACTGGCAACCTCAGCGGCCGTCGGCGGTGTCATTGATGTCCATTTACACCCTGAAAAAAGAGGAGTCGGAGGATATGGTACGGTACACCATATAGCGTTTCGGACAAAGAAAAACGAACAGGCGAAATGGCTGCCGATTATTGCTGAAAACCATCTGCCTTCGTCAGAAATTCTCGACAGGGAATACTTTACATCAGTTTATTTCAGGGAGAAAGGCGGTATCTTATTTGAAATTGCCACAGATGAACCGGGCTTTATGACAGATGAAACGTTTTCTGAGCTAGGGACTTCCTTAAAACTGCCTGAATGGCTGGAGAAACATAGACACCAAATTACAGACATTTTATCTGAACTTTAAAAGGGGGAATTTATAATGAAGCATATTTATGAAAAAGGAACATCTGACAACGTACTTTTGCTGTTGCATGGCACGGGCGGTAATGAACACGATCTGCTTTCATTGGGGCGGTTTATAGACCCTAATGCTCATTTGCTTGGTGTCAGAGGATCGGTGCTTGAAAATGGAATGCCGCGATTTTTCAAACGTCTGAGTGAAGGAGTTTTTGATGAAAAAGATCTTGTGGTGCGGACAAGAGAATTGAAAGATTTTATCGACGAGGCTGCAGAAACGCATCAGTTTGATCGCGGCAAAGTGATTGCAGTCGGATATTCAAATGGCGCAAACATTGCGGCAAGCCTGCTTTTTCATTATAAAGATGTGTTAAAAGGGGCTATTCTGCATCATCCAATGGTTCCGATTCGGGGTATCGAGCTGCCTGATATGGCGGGGCTCCCTGTTTTTATCGGTGCCGGGAAATACGATCCTCTTTGCACGAAGGAAGAATCAGAAGAGCTTTACCGCTATTTACGTGACAGCGGGGCATCAGCCTCCGTTTTCTGGCAGGACGGGGGCCATCAGCTGACTCAGCATGAAGCTGAACAGGCTCGTGAATGGTACAAAGAGGCGATTGTATAAAAAAACCTTAGTCCGGATTTCGGACTAAGGTTTTTCATATCCTTACAGCCAAGTTGATACTTTTGAAAGTGGCAGGCGGTTGCTTTGATGGGCAGGCTTCACTGCTTTGCCGATTGAAATAAGCATAACCGGAACATAGCGCTCACTGATATCAAATTGCTTTTGGAACTGCTCTTTGTTAAATCCGCCAATTGCGCAAGTGTCATAACCTTTTGCTTTTGCGGCAATCATAAGCTGCATAGCAGCTAAAGAAGCATTTAAGAAAGCGGAATCACGTGCGAATTGCTCGCTTTGGTAAGCACCGTTGATTTGGCCGAGCAATGTTTGTTTGATTTCATCCGTAATATAGCCTTGGCTTGCTAATTCAGCATAAACTTCTTCACCGTTTTCATTTGCCTTTAAATCGCCTAAAATGGCAACAACAGCAGAAGACTCAACGATTTGTTTTTGATTATACGCTACAGGAAGAAGCTCCGCTTTTGATTCATCGCTGTGGAATACTGTAAAATGCCAATGCTGAAGGTTCCAAGCGGAAGGCGCTTTAGCGGCAAGGTCTAATAGCTCAGTCAGCTCCTCCTTAGAGATCGGGGCATTTGTATCATATTCCTTTACAGATGCACGTGCTTTTAAAACATCCAGAGTATTCGTCATAGTGTTTCCTCCTTCGGATAAACGTGGTATGATAATAGAAAAGTTAGAAGCTTACTAAATGTAACTTGAAAGATTATTGTAATGGATCATTGAATACATGTCAATCAATAGATGAAGGGATGAAGACTTATGGGAAATACGATGTGCCCTAAAATGGAATCCGCATTCTCATTGCTGGGAAAACGATGGAACGGTCTGATCATCCATGTGCTAATGGATGGGCCGAAACGGTTTAAAGAGATAACGGAAACAATACCGATGATCAGCCAAAAAATGTTGGCAGAGCGCTTGAAGGAGCTTGAACAAAACGAGATTGTCGAACGGCAGGTTCTCCCTGAAACGCCGGTCAAAGTCATCTACACGCTGACTGAAAAAGGAACAGCGCTTCAAGCTGTATTTCAAGAGATGCAGGCATGGGCCGATCAATTTTGCGAGCCTGGTGACACAGTGTGTGAAGAAGAGAAATAAGGAAAGCGGCGTCTGAAAAAGCGCTCTTGTTTCCATGGTGAGTCATGTAAGTACGGTTCACACCCGTTTACATGACTTTTTATATTTGTCAGACTGACATTTCCGGATTGGCAAAAGTGTCATGTGCATATGAAGGGGATATATAAAATAGGAAATGATCAATAAGCTATAACATCCAACCTATTGTAAATGGGGATTATGATGTATCTTATTATGCAAATCAGCAAAATTTTATATTTTCGGCCAAAACCCAGTCAGCTTCCAATTGGCATTTAAACCGGATATAAAAGGAAATCCAGGTTTTTCGTATTGCTGGATGCTTCTATACTGATGACTTCCGCATTTATGAAAAAAGAGAGAGCTTCTTTGGAGCTCTCTCTTCTTTTTTTTGTGGGGAGACGAAATCTTATAGTTTTCCATTCAAAAATTGCGCCTCACCGAGACCAAAACTCCAGTCTGCGTCACCATTCTCAGTAATAGATACCATGAGGTCTTCAGGGGAAATTCCGCATTTTTCTTCTAGCCTTTCAGCAAGCAGAGCATACAATTTTTCCTTTTGGCTTTCGGTTCTTGCTTTGCTTGTCATGCTAATGATGACCATATCCTTGGTTCTCTGAAACCCTAATCCCGTATCTTGGATTATAAGCTCGTTTGCGGGATGCTGATGGACAATTTGATAACGGTCTCTTTCCGGAACACCAAACGCTTCAACCATCGCTTGGTGAGCAGTATCTAATAACAATTGCAGCGATTTTTCGTCACGGCCTTCAATTACATCAAAACGCAATAATGGCATGTGTACTCCTCCTCTTGTGAAGTTGTTATCCGTCTGTTCTCATATTGTCTCGTTTGCTTTCAGACAATGGAGAGATATAATGATTGGCTGTCAATTTTAAAAAACATAACATATAACCAAAAGTTAATCAACATATAACTAATGAATCATTAGGTTAGGCGGTAGATAATCGAGAAAAGCTCATAAAAACGATTGACAGTCATTGATTAGGAGATTAGTATGAACATATTAGTTGATCAAAAGATAACAATCATATAACCAAGACGTTGTTATTTAAAATAAAAGCGTTTTCTATTAATTTAGGCATGAAAAGCGCCGAAACAATGTCGCGAGAATCATATAAAACACTTTTGGAGGGGGTTCCATGCCGATTTTAATTGTAGCTGTCGGAGTGCTGATTCTGTTATTTCTCATTATTAAAGTAAAATTAAATACCTTTGTCTCACTGATTGTCGTTTCATTTTTAGTAGCCATCGGACTTGGAATGGATATCAATAAAATTGTTCTTTCAATTGAGGCTGGAATTGGCGGGCAGCTGGGGCATTTAGCTTTAGTGTTTGGACTTGGCGCGATGCTTGGGAGGCTTGTCTCAGATGCTGGGGGCGGCTATCGGATTGCCATTACGCTGATTGGCAAATTCGGGAGGAAACGAATACAGGCGGCGGTTGTGGTTGCCTCTTTTATCATCGGTATTGCGCTGTTTTTTGAAGTGGGTCTTGTTCTGTTGATACCGATTGTTTACGCGATTGCTAAAGAATTAAAAATGTCTTTTCTGTATCTGGGAATCCCGATGGCCGCCGCCTTAAATGTTACTCACGGATTTTTGCCCCCGCATCCTGCTCCAACTGCTATCTCAGTTGCATATGGTGCCCATATTGGCCAGGTGCTGCTTTTTGGAATCATCATCGCTGTTCCGACAACTGTGATTGCCGGGCCTTTATTTAATAAATTTGCGATGAAACGGTTTCCTGGTGCGTATCAAAAGCATGGAAACCTATCGGGGTTAGGACCAAGGAAAGAATTTCAGCTGAATGAAACACCGGGCTTTGCGATCAGTGCTGTCACGTCTTTATTCCCGGTTATCTTTATGGCAATGGCAACAGTTTTTTCTTTATTATTGAGTGAACATTCAAAAGGAAAAGACATTATAGAATTTATCGGCACTCCGGGAACGGCAATGCTCATTTCGCTGTTGCTTGCACTCTATACGATGGGATATGCCCGTAAAATATCTATGCAGGAAATCAGCAGATCTATTTCAGAATCAATTTCGCAAATTGCGATGATGCTGCTCATCATAGGAGGGGGAGGAGCGTTTAAACAGGTGCTGATTGACGGCGGGGTCGGCGATTATGTCGCTGATTTTTTCCGTCAAACAAACATGTCGCCGCTATTCGTTGCATGGACCATCGCCGCGGTTCTGCGTCTGTGTCTAGGCTCTGCTACCGTGGCTGCGCTTACCACAGCGGGAATGGCAGCTCCGCTTATGGAGGCTGGCAGTGTAAACCCCGCGTTAATGGTGCTTGCAACAGGAGCCGGCAGTGTCATTGCGTGTCATGTAAATGATGCAGGATTTTGGATGGTAAAGGAATTTTTCGGCTTGAGCATGAAAGAAACATTTCAAACCTGGACGCTGCTTACAACAATTCTTTCGGTTACAGGGCTCGGCTGTGTGTTATTGGCAGGGCTTGTGATGTAACAATCATAGACAGTCCGTAGCCCAATCGTTTTTCTTCCTTGCTGAATACTTTACGTATAGGCAGACATAAAGGAGGAAAAAATCATGTACCCTCATCATTCGTATTTACGCGGAATCCCAGGTCCAGCCGGATATCCGGCGCGTAGTCCTTTTTTGTTTGGCGCTCCTCTAGTCGGCGGTTTATTAGGCGGTTTTCTCGGGAGTGCGCTGTTTAACTATTCTCGTCCCTATGCCTATCCTCCTGGCCCTTATGGATATGGAGGCGGACCGTACGGTTTTGGTGCCGGCGTGCCATACGGGGGATATCCCGGCTTCTATTAATAAAAAACGGCCTGCATCGATTGCAGGCCGTTTTTTATCGGATGATTTCTACCTCGGACATATTGTAGTCTTGCTGCTTTTGAAACATGACTTCCAGAAGGCCATCCTTATAGACGGCTTTTGTTCCTTTGCGTTTGACTAAACAAGGAAGGTTTACTTTTTTCGGATGATCTGCTCTTGGGAGGTTTTCCAACCATAATTCGTGAGATGTGTGTTTGATTCTCACTTGTTCCAGCCATTCTTCGCTGATTGGCACCTTTACAAACACATGGTCTGCTGTTTCGAATATATCAATATCAGGTTTGACATCAGGTTTTGCATCAGGTTTTGCGGGCTGTTCTTTTTGGGGGAGAGGATCGCGGAAAGGAAATTGAGCCGCATAATCACTGCCGAACACACTTTCCATCACACGATTGACATACGTTTCAACTTCTTTCGGATCAGCTTTTTTTAATGCTTCTTTAGAAAATTGATTGTGGAAAGGAAAGTACTTGTTCCACTCAAACATTGTCTTCACATCCTTTCTTCACGGACAAAATAGTATATGCCCGCCAGATCTTTCACGTGATATAATATAAGATGCTCTAAAGAAAGGCAGGGATATAAATGCAATATTCAGAAACAAAAAAAGGCGTTATTTACACAGCCGTTTCCTTTATCATGTGGGGCCTGTTTCCGCTCTATTGGAAGCTTCTCGAACAGCTGCCGGCTCTTGATATTTTGGCTCATCGTATTATATGGTCTTTTGTTTTTATGTGTATCGTACTTTTTTTCTTGCGGCAATGGAAATTAGGATGGCAGGAACTGTGCTCTTTGAAAAAGAACGGAGGGATCCTCTCTTTATTTCTTGCTTCTATCCTGATTTCGATCAACTGGTTTGTATACATATGGGCTGTCAACCATGGCTTTTTGCTTGAGGCTAGTCTTGGCTATTACATTAATCCGCTTGTATCAGTGCTCCTTGGGATTTTATTTTTAAAGGAAAAACTGAATCGCCTGCAATTAGTGGCCGTTTCGATTGCGGCAGCCGGTGTCATCATCTCAGCGTTCCAATACGGCTCCATTCCTTATGTTGCGCTTCTGCTCGCATTCAGCTTTGGGCTGTACGGGTTAAGCAAAAAAAGAACAAGCCTGCCGAGCGCCATCGGTTTAACGCTGGAAACATTCATGATTATGCCGATTGCATTAGGGTATTTGCTGTTCAGCGGACATGTTCAGCCAGCGGGTGCAGAAAGCGGAGGGACGTGGCTGCTTCTCTTTTTGGCCGGTGTGTTTACGGCTTTGCCGCTCTTATTGTTTGCGGAAGGAGCGAAACGGCTGCCGCTGTATCAAGTCGGTATCTTACAATATATTGCGCCGACCATTACCCTGCTGATCGGGCTGTTTGTTTACCATGAGCCATTTTCAAGCTCGAAGGCTTTTACATTCAGCTGTATATGGGCTGCGCTGCTCTTGTTTACGTTTTCACAAGTGAAGTGGAAACGGGCGTCAAAAAGCCATTGAGGCCTTTGGCTTTTCAGCTGATGCATATATTATGTATAATCATTTCATGTATGTAAGACATAAAGGAGCAAGACGATGGACAATGATAAAGAGATAGTGAAAGCCTATGCTTCACTTTGGAATAACCGATCTCTCGCACATGATGACGCAGAAGCGGTAGCAGAGGCGATTGATCTTGAGCTCTTGGATAAACGAACACATCCAAGACTCCGAAAACCGATGCTGGAAAAATATTTTGCCGCGATTCAGCGCATTGTGAATTCACAGCTCGAACCGGCTGTGAAATATCAGCTGGTCAAATTACATACAGAACGTGCAGAGTATTTAAAAGAAGAAAGAGGGGAGCAATCATGAAAGCGATCATAAAAGAAGATGTGCAAGCATCTTTAGAACGATATGCGGACCGCCCTGTATATATCCATTTAGAAACCACCACAGGTTCTTATTCAGCGCACTTAAATGAAAAGAACATGACGGTTGTTGCGTATATCCGCAATGCAAAAGTCACTTATCATCAGGCAAAAATCAAAGGCAACGGGCCTTACCGCGTTGGCTTGAAAACAGAAGAAGGCTGGATTTATGCTGAAGGCTTGACTGAATACACGGTAGATGAAGAAAACCGTTTATTAATGGCGGGACACCTGCCGGGCGGTAAACTGGCTATTTCTCTGCAAATCAGCGAAAAACCGTTCACAGTTTAAAGAAAAGGGTGAATAATAATGAAAGAACATGTACTAGTAATCCTGCCTCACCCTGATGATGAATCATATGGAGTGGCAGGCCTCATTGCCTTAAACAGAAAAAAAGACATTCCCGTTACGTATGCCTGCGCCACTTTAGGTGAAATGGGCAGAAATATGGGCGATCCATTTTTCGCGAATCGGGAAACGTTGCCGCTATTAAGAAAACAAGAGCTCATCAATGCCTGCAAAGAAATGGATATCAATGACCTTCGTATGCTTGGACTCCGTGACAAAACGCTCGAATTTGAAGATGATGAGTATTTAGCTGATATCATGGAAGAGATCATAGATGATGTAAAACCAAGTTTAATTGTCACATTTTATCCCGGACACGGTGTGCACCCTGACCATGATGCATGCGGGGAAGCGGTTATCCGTGCATTGTACCGCAAAAAGAAAGAAGACCGTCCGCGTACAATCTGCATGGCCATTACCCGCAACAGAGAAGAGGTTCTCGGCGAAGCTGATGTCGTGCTTGATATCAAAGAAGTAGCTGATATTAAAATGAATGCGTTAAGAGCTCACCGCACACAAACAGAAGGCATGCTCAGAGAGCTTGAAGAGAAATTGAAAAATAATGAACCTGTTATGGCAACATGGTTTGAAGAAGAAATTTATTGGACGTATCAATGGAATGATTAATCAAAAAGGTATAAGGCCTTAAGCCTTATACCTTTTTTAATTTTAAGTCCGATGCAATTGCTGAAGCGAGAGTGGATCTCAAGGAAATACCTTCGAAAGACAAACCTAGCTGAACCGCTGTTTGCGCGATTTCCGGACGGATTCCAGACAAAGTTGAAGAAACACCGATTAAACGAAGCGCCTCAATCAGACTGAACAGCTGATGGGCAACCATCGTATCAATCACAGCTACTCCTGACAAATCAATATACAGTTGTGTCACCTTTTTTTTCGCACATTGATGCAGTGTGTTTTCCATAATCAGCTTGGCGCGGACTGTATCAATATCTCCGATTAAAGGCAGCAGTCCGACGCTGTGAAACAGCACGATGACCGGAGCGCTCAATTCAGTAATCATATCTTTTTGGGCCTGAAGCTGAAGGCTTGTGTTTTTGTACATTTCTTCTATAAAAATATGAATCACAAGATCAAACGCTTTTATAAGGGCGTGATACAGGTCTTCGGCTTCTTCGCTTTTCACAGTATCCTGATTGAGATGGACAAATTCTTTCACATAGGAAACATATAAATCTCTCACTCTGACAAACTCCCGAATAATATAGTGGATAGGAGTTTTTAAATGCTCTTGATCCTGTGTGACTTCAAAGGCCCATTCTTTCAGTATAGGCAAGTATACGTCCTCATCATCTATAAAAATACGGTTTATTTTATAGTTAAAGGCAAGATTCTGGCTCTTTAAATTGTGAATGACAACAGGGTCTGTTGAGGCATAAATGGAATTGGGATCAGTCTCCTCGATTGTTTCATACCATGTTGAACTGATGGTTTCCGCATGCTGGGAAAGATACTCGAATAATTTTTTGTTTTTTGCCATGATTGATCACCTCTTTTAAATGTGTTGTTTTTGCGAATAACGTTTTTGCAGTTTTGCCAGCCTGAAAAACAGCCCAACTGCTCCGGCGGCGAGTCCCGCTATTAATCCAATCCAATAGCCGAATGCACCGAGGCTTGTAAACGTACCGACCATAAAACCGACCGGAAGGCCAATGACCCAGTAAGAGACAAAAGCGGCCGCAAGTGTATAGTTCACATCTTTGTACCCTCTGAGTGCTCCCTGGATCGGTGCGGCAACAGCATCGGAAAGCTGAAAAAATAGCGCATAAATTAAAAAGTGCTGTGTCAGCCGGAGCACATTGGGGTCAGAAGTGTACATGCCCGCAATTTGCTCTCTGAATAAAAGGATACAGGCGGCAGTGAACAAAGAAAAGCCGATCGCCATCATGATGCCGATTAAGCTATATGAGCGTGCATCCTTAAAACGGGCTGCACCCGCTTCAAATCCGACAACAATTGTTAGAGCCATGGACACGCTAAGCGGCAGCATATATAAAAGAGACGCAAAATTCATGGCTGCCTGGTGGGACGCGATGGTCACTGTATGAAAATGGCTCATTAGAAGCGTGACAGCTGCGAAAATGCTCGTTTCAAAAAACACGGCGAACCCAATAGGCAGCCCGATTTTGAGCAAATTTTTGCATGCTTTCCAAGAGAACTTATACATGGTAAGAAAAATCCCGTATTCAGAAAACGGTGCGTTTTTATGAATAATGAAAAAACTGATGATGCAGATACACCAGTAAGTTAACGCGGATGCCAGCCCCGCGCCTACACCCCCAAGTGCCGGCATTCCGAACTTCCCGAAGATAAATACATAATTCAATACAAAATTGATTGGAAGAGAACTGAGTGTAATCATCATGGTGACTCTCGTTTTTCCTAATGAGTCGATGAATGATCTCAACACGGTGTAAACAAATAAAGGGAAAATTCCCAGTGATAAAAAGCCTAAAAAGTGTTTAGCAATCTGATGCACGTGAATATCAAGATTCAATCGGCCAAGAATAAGGTCAACTGCAGCATATCCAATCACTAAAACGGCGATGCTAAGAAGCGCGGCCACGTATACAGCTTGTAAAACAGTAAAGGGAATCTTCTGTTTTTTCTCTGCGCCTAATAACTGAGCGACAATCGGGGTGACCGCCATTAATATACCTGCAAGTCCTGTGTAAACAGGGGTCCAAAGGCTTGAGCCAATGGCGACACCAGCTAAATCAGCGGGGCTGACTTTCCCTGACATCACCGTATCTAGAAAAGTCATAAGAGAAAGCCCCGCCTGGGTAATGAATATCGGTATTAAAATGTGCAAGAGCTGTTTGATTTTTTCCCGGGCGTTTTGAGTTTCTTTCATACATTGATCTCCGTTTCTTTTTCATAACGAGAGAAATTATAACATTTTATGTATAAAAAGCAATGAACGCCGGGCCTATTCTTTTTTTGTCGGTTTCGTTTTTCTAAACATTTGGGCATAAATAAAAGAAAGCGAAATCACGCCTAAAAAGGTGCAAATATACTGAATGATTCTTTCGATTTCCATTCTTTACATCCCTCCTTTACCAATAGAATGTGCATCAATAAGATAAGCATTCGTGAAAAGTTGGAAATTTGAACAGGAGATGAAGGCTATGCGCTATGAGCAGATATCAGAAAATACGTTCAAGGGGAAAATACAGGTGTACCTAGAGCAAATATTAGGTGATGCATCTCTAATCTTGAAAACGCTTCACGAAAAAGACCAGTGTCTTCTTTGTGAATTAGATGATTTGGGGCACATATTTCAGGACATGCAGGGGATTGCATCCTCCTTTTATTTGCAATCATACATTGAGGAATTTACGCCGGCATTTATTGAGCTGGCCAAGGCGATTAAAGCCTTATCGGAACATAAGCATGGAGCTTTAATTGTGATTGAAAGAGCAGACCCGGTTGAACATTTTATTCAAAAAGGCACCTCCCTACACGCCGAGATCAGCTCTTCATTAATTGAAAGCATCTTTTTCCCCGGAAACCCTCTTCATGACGGCGCTTTGTTAGTGAGGGAAAACAAACTCGTGTCAGCAGCCAATGTGCTCCCGCTGACGACGAAGGAAGTGGATATCCATTTGGGAACCCGGCACCGGGCGGCTCTCGGTATGTCGGGCTATACGGATGCACTGGTGCTCGTGGTTTCAGAGGAAACAGGGAAGATGTCGTTTGCCAAAGACGGTGTATTATATCCGTTAATTTCACCAAGAACGTAAAAATAATAAAAAGGGCCTGATTAAGAATCCTATCATGAGACAAAATGACTGAATTCGCATCTTTATTAAAGCATTCGCTTCAAGCTGAATGCTTTTTGTCTTGAAGACAGGGAATATAAACTGGTAGAAAAGTTATATATGATGAATATTAATTAAGTGAAATACTTTACCTGTTTATGCATTTATAGTACCGTATAAAATATTACATAAATTCTCAAAGGAAGGGTGCTGCCGCATGGCTAATGTATTAATGATCGGTTTCCCCGGTGAAGGGCATATTAATCCCTCTATCGGTGTGATGAAGGAGCTGAAATCCCGGGGAGAAAACATTACGTACTACGCAGTGAAGGAATATAAAGAAAAAATCACAGCTCTTGATATAGAGTTTCGTGAGTATCATGATTTCAGAGGAGATTACTTCGGGAAAAACGCAACCGGCGATGAAGAAAGAGATTTCACAGAAATGCTCTGCGCTTTTTTGAAAGCCTGTAAGGATATCGCGACTCATATTTATGAGGAAGTCAAACATGAATCGTATGATTATGTCATATATGATCACCATCTTCTCGCGGGTAAAGTCATTGCCAACATGCTGAAGCTGCCAAGATTTTCATTGTGTACAACCTTTGCGATGAATGAGGAATTTGCGAAGGAAATGATGGGAGCGTACATGAAAGGATCACTTGAAGATTCGCCTCATTATGAATCATACCAGCAGCTTGCAGAAACGTTAAATGCTGATTTTCAAGCAGAGATCAAGAAGCCATTTGATGTTTTTTTAGCTGATGGTGACTTGACAATCGTCTTTACATCAAGGGGATTTCAGCCACTGGCTGAGCAATTTGGCGAGCGATATGTATTTGTCGGTCCTTCCATTACAGAAAGAGCCGGAAACAATGATTTCCCATTTGATCAGATTGACAATGAAAACGTGCTGTTTATTTCAATGGGAACCATTTTTAATAATCAAAAGCAGTTTTTTAATCAATGCCTTGAAGTGTGTAAGGACTTTGACGGTAAAGTTGTGCTTTCCATCGGCAAGCATATTAAAACAAGTGAGTTAAACGACATTCCGGAGAATTTCATTGTACGCCCGTATGTCCCTCAGCTTGAGATCTTGAAAAGAGCCAGCTTATTTGTGACCCACGGCGGAATGAACAGCACAAGTGAAGGTTTGTATTTTGAAACCCCGCTCGTTGTCATTCCGATGGGAGGCGACCAATTTGTTGTCGCAGATCAGGTAGAAAAAGTCGGCGCAGGAAAAGTAATTAAAAAGGAAGAATTGTCTGAAAGCCTACTGAAAGAGACGATACAAGAAGTAATGAATAATCGTTCGTATGCTGAAAAGGCAAAAGAAATTGGACAATCACTGAAAGCGGCAGGCGGCTCTAAAAAAGCAGCCGACAGCATTCTTGAAGCTGTAAAACAAAAAACTCAATCAGCAAATGCATAGTGTAAAAGCCTGTTCTTATCGAAAGAACAGGCTTTTTGCCATTTCATAAGAATGCAGAGGAAGGGATTTGACACGCCGATAGAGAATTGATTAGAAAAATAGACAAGAAAGGAGGAGAAACTGCTTCGTTCATCGATAGAGAACCATCATTTTTACCCTCACTTAAATAGTTCCTTAGACTTTCGAAAAACATATCGTGCTTATGTAAAATGTTAGATGTTTATTTGAAGGTTTAAAGGTCGAACGATGCTGAAAATGCTGCGCCAAATGTTTGAAAAGGGTTTAACTTGCTGAAAAATTGACGATAAAACAGTTGTGTGCCATTTTTGGAAACAAAATACTAGCTGTTTTTACAAAAAAACAGTTTAGGAGGTTGAATGAATGAAAAAGAAGATTGTAGCCGGCTTGGCTGTTTCTGCAGTTGTTGGGTCGTCGATGGCCGCAGCACCCGCGGAAGCAAAAACGATAAAAGTAAAAAGCGGTGACTCTCTTTGGAAACTTTCCCGCCAGTATGATACGACAATATCAGCTCTGAAATCCGAAAACAAATTGAAATCAACGGTGCTTTATGTCGGACAAAGTCTTAAGGTTCCTGAAAGCAGCAAAAAAAGCACGACATCCCCATCTAATTCAAGCAAAACGTCAACATACACAGTTGCATATGGTGATTCCCTATGGATGATTGCTAAAAATCATAAAATGAGTGTTTCTGAGCTTAAAAGCTTAAACAGCCTGAGCAGTGACCTGATTCGTCCGGGGCAAAAGCTTAAGATCAAAGGGACAAGCAGTTCAAGCGGATCAAATGGATCAAAGAAAAACAGTGGTTCCAATTCTTCAGGTTCTTCAAAAAGTACATATACGGTCAAGCTTGGTGACTCACTGTGGAAAATCGCAAACAGCTTAAATATGACTGTAGCCGAATTAAAAACTTTAAATGGCTTAACATCAGATACACTTTATCCTAAACAGGTGCTCAAAATAAAAGGAAGCAGTTCGCCTAAGAACGGAAACAGCGGTTCCAAAAAGCCGTCAAAGTCCAATCCCTCAAAAACAACGACGTACAAGGTAAAAGCAGGCGATTCGCTGTGGAAAATTGCAAATCGGCTCGGAGTCACTGTCCAAAGCATCCGTGATAAAAACAATTTATCATCGGATGTGCTGCAAATCGGGCAGGTTCTGACTATTTCTGGAGCATCAAAATCTAATCCTTCAAATCCGACAAAGCCAACAAAGCCAAAAGATAACTCAGGGTCAAACATTCAAATAGGCTCGAAGATTGACAGAATGATCACGGAAGCGAAAAAATATGTCGGAGTGCCTTACCGATGGGGCGGAAACACGCCTGCCGGTTTTGATTGCAGCGGCTTCATTTATTACCTCATTAATAATGTATCATCTATATCAAGATTGAGTACGGCAGGATATTGGAATGTCATGCAGAAAGTCAGCCAGCCGTCAGTAGGAGACTTTGTCTTCTTTACCACATATAAATCCGGCCCGTCTCATATGGGGATTTATCTAGGCGGCGGTGATTTTATTCATGCAAGCTCATCGGGCGTCGACATTTCCAATCTCAGCAATTCGTATTGGAAACAGCGGTACTTGGGCGCAAGAAGTTATTTTTAAAAATGAGTATGACAAAAAGCCTTTTATAGGCTTTTTTGTTTATACCAGACAATGATTGACCACACTGTTAGAAAAAACAAGGGGGAGACAGTATGCACCGTCTCTTGCTGTTGATGATGCTGACGGCACTGGGAGTTGCCGGATGCGGACAAAAAAAACCTCCAGACCCTCCTAACCGGGTGCCGGAAAAAAAAGTGGTTGAAACGTCAGCGTTTGGTCATCATGTCCAGCTGGTCAATCGTGAAGGGAAAGCAGTCGGTTTTATAGAGATCAAAGAATCAGATGATGAAGGCCTCGATATTCATATTTCCGCAAACAGCCTGCGTCCAGGTGCTTCTCTCGGTTTTCATATTTATGAGAAAGGTTCTTGTGTCAGGCCGGATTTTGAATCAGCGGGCGGTCCCTTTAATCCACTGAACAAAGAACACGGCTTCAACAATCCGATGGGGCATCATGCCGGAGATCTGCCGAACCTTGAAGTCGGTGCTGATGGAAAGGTAGATGTCATAATGAATGCGCCTGACACTTCACTGAAAAAAGGAAGTAAACTAAATATTCTCGACGAGGACGGAAGTGCATTTATTATTCATGAACAAGCGGACGATTATCTGACAAACCCAAGCGGCAATTCCGGTGCGCGTATTGTCTGCGGAGCCCTTTTGGGAAATAACGAGAAGCAGTAATATCATCCAAGCCCTTTTGTATTGAGCATACAGGGGCTTTTTTAGTATACTCGTTAATGGAATATGAATAGGAAAGGGAATCTGTCTATGACAACTCAACTACAGCACTTAACATTGCCGGAAGATATACAACAAAAGCTTTTATCATATAAAGAGCAGCCTATTTCCCCAGAGTTTCAATCGCTTATAGGAACATCAGGCTATGAGGCGGAGGATGAAGCCATTTTATTTGACGCCATTATTGCATTAGCCATGGGGAAAAATGTCCTGCTGAAAGGGCCTACAGGTTCAGGAAAAACAAAGTTGGCAGAAACATTGTCCAGCTATTTTCATAAACCGATGCACAGCGTCAACTGTTCAGTCGACTTGGACGCTGAGGCATTGGTCGGTTATAAAACGATTGAAAATCAATCTGGGCAGGCGACAATCGAGTTTGTTTCAGGACCTGTTACAAAGGCAATGAAGGAAGGCCATTTTCTTTATATAGATGAAATCAATATGGCGAAGCCAGAAACACTGCCTATTTTAAACGGTGTATTAGATTACAGAAAAATGATGACAAATCCGTTTACAGGCGAGGTCATACGGGCTAAAAGCGGTTTCGGAGTCATTGCAGCCATCAATGAAGGTTATGTCGGAACTGTTCCTCTGAATGAAGCGTTGAAAAACCGTTTTGTCATCATTGATGTGCCTTATATTAAAGGCGAGCTGCTGAAACAAGTGCTCATGTCTCAGTCAGCCCTGAAAGACGAGAAATTGATTGACAGATTTATCACGCTTTCCTCTGACTTGATCGTTCAGGCCAATAACGGACAGGTGTCTGAAGAAGCGGCGTCCATCAGAGCTTTAATCGATACATGTGATTTAGCTGCTTATATTCCGCCGCGTCGTGCCATTGAGCGGGGAATTGTAGAAAAGCTTGATGATGATCGGGAAAAAGCGGCCGTCCGAAATATTGCAGAAACTCTGTTTGAATGAGGGGGCTGCGATGAAATTTATCAAATTTAACGACAGCACGATTGATTCATTTTTATTTATGATGCTGACTGATTTGGCTAAAACACTCACCAAGAGTGAAGCGGTAGAAGTGGAGTATGGCGTTCAGTCCTATTACAATCCATTTGAAAAGAAAATCTATATGAGCCATTTTTGGAAAGACAGGGCAGCTGAGGACATGGAAGCGGGTCTGAAAAGCGACGTCTACCTGCGTTCAGTCGGAACAAGATATAGCTCGCTGCATGAGTTTGCGAACTTTTTGAATGATACCCATCGTCATCTCACCTTTAAAAGTTTTGCCAAGCAGCTCTTTATGCTGCTTGAAGACATTAGGATCGAAGAATGCATCAAACGTGAGCGTCCGGGTACGAAACATGTATTTGCGAAGCGAAAAGACATGTACAGAAAACATTTCTCAACCCAGCTGACCTTAAATTTGGAACGAAGCATTTTTACCGATGCGCTCTTTTGCGCGATCTATTTCAAGCTCACAGCGGAATCGCCGCTCGAGACCCTTCCATCCATGCGTGAAGATATCGATCTGATGCGCCCGTTTATTGAGCAGCAGCTCTTGCGTGTGTATGAAGCAGATTCGACACGGCAGGTTCTGAAAATTGTTGAGGACCTCATGGACGGACTTGAAGAGGTACTCGATAAAGACATGTTGAACACCTACTTCTTTTTGCCTGAGCTTGATTACGCAAAAGCTGCAGAACAGCCGTTATTTGAAGAAGAGAAAAAAGCGCCGAAGCTGAGTGATGACATCACGCTTCCAAAACAATCAGACGGTGATGAGGATATCCATGAAGAAGAAATGCCGACATGGCACCGGGAAACAGAAGCACCGTCTAAAAGCTTCCTTCAATTTGATATTGAACACGGCGCAAAATCAGATTCAGGAAAAGATGCTTCAAGGGAAGGCGACGATGGAGATCAGGCCCTTGGCTCTGTTCAAGGATCAGCCAGACAAACGAAACGGAAAGACTATTCCAAGCTGGAAGCGCTGGAGTCCCAAAAAGACCAGCCGAACGGAGCGGGTATGGCTGACGGCAAAGAAAATAAATATGCATTTCCAATTTATAAAGAACCGCAGCCGGCAACCAGTGAAGAAGAGCTTTCTTATAAACAGCAGGCAAAAACGATTGAATCGTATCAAAAGCGTTTGAAACAAATGATTCAAAAAACGCTGGAGCATAAAAAAACATTGCCGAGAACAGACCTTCATGCCGGGAGACTGAACAATAAGCTTCTTCGTTACTTCACTGAGCGAAATCCGCGCCTGTTCTACAAAAAGCAAGAACCATCTTCAGAAATCGACGCAGTTTTTACATTGCTGGTCGATTGTTCCGCCAGCATGTTCGACAAAATGGACGAAACAAAACGAGGAATCGTGCTGTTTCACGAAGCGTTGAAATCGGTAGCGGTTCCGCATCAGATTGTCGGTTTTTGGGAGGACACAAATGATGCAACCGAAAAAAGCCAGCCAAACTATTTCAATACGGTTATTCCCTTCCAATCATCATTAAGACAAGATTCTGGACCGGCCATTATGCAGCTTGAGCCAGAAGAAGATAACCGTGACGGGTACGCAATTAGGCAGATGACGAAAAAAATGCTGCATCGCAGCGAGGCGCAAAAGTTCTTAATTGTTTTCTCAGATGGAGAGCCGGCCGCATTTGGCTACGAACAAAATGGGATCGTTGATACAAGTGAGGCGGTTATCGAAGCCCGAAAAAGAGGAATAGAAGTGATAAATGTTTTTCTCTCCAACTCAGAAATAGAAGAATCGCAAATGAAGACGATCCAGGATATGTACGGAAAATTCAGTATATTTGTCCCGGATGTTGATCAGCTACCGGATGTTTTGTATCCGCTGCTGAAAAAACTGCTTCATAAAAGCATAGGATAGCCCTTAATCCTATGCTTTTTGGCGTTTGTTTTTTCGAATGATTAAATTTTTTGTTTTTTATAAAGGTTTTTTACTATTTTGTGAACAATCAAGGTAGAATCAAATTGCAAACAGTGGTAAAATATCGTTGGAAGCGTTTTTATTACATAATTTTGGACACAGCGTTCGAAAGTTATTTCAAGATAGTGAATCAATCACTTGATTATTTAAGTTGGGGGTAATATTCAAATGTTTCAAAATAGTATGAAACAACGAATGAATTGGGAAGATTTTTACGGTCCGAACCTCGGCTATGCGCTGGAGCTTTACGATCAGTATACCCAGGATCCGAACAGCATTGACCCGGATTTGAAGGAAATGTTCGACGAGCTCGGTGCTCCGCCAAGCGATATAAAAGAGGCCTCGGGAACAAAAGAAAAGGGACGTGTTACAGCCGATCTGATTCAAAAGATCGCATCCGCAGTCAGACTTGCAGAAGATATCCGAACCTATGGCCATTTGAACGCTTCCGTCAATCCGCTCAGAAAGGATGAGAAAAAGAGCGAACTTTTTCCATTATCCGATTACGGGCTAACAGAAGAGGAAATAAAAGCAATACCTGCGTCTGTCATCTGCAAAGACGCTCCTAAAAACATTTCGAACGGTTTAGAAGCCATTCAGTATTTACGAAATACGTATAAAAGAACCATCTCTTTTGAATTTGACCATGTGCATGACTTCAAAGAGCGCGAGTGGCTGACAAGAAAGATTGAATCTGGCGAGCTGTTCCAGAAGAACTCAGCTGAAAAGCTGTCAGCTGTGCTGGAAAGATTGACAGAAGTAGAGGGCTTTGAGCAGTTTTTGCACCGCACATTCGTCGGGCAGAAGCGCTTTTCCATTGAGGGTCTGGACGCTCTTGTTCCAGTGCTTGATGACATTATTGCACAATCTGTCAAATCAGGCACGACAAGTGTCAACATCGGGATGGCGCACAGGGGACGCCTGAATGTCTTGGCACATGTGCTCGGCAAACCGTATGAAATCATCTTCTCTGAATTCCAGCATGCGCCGAACAAAGATCTTGTACCGTCTGAGGGATCCATTGGAATCAGCTACGGATGGACGGGGGATGTCAAATACCATTTGGGGGCGAATCGGGAGCTTCAAGACGCTGAAACAAAATCAGCGCGCATTACGTTAGCGAACAACCCGAGCCACTTGGAATTTATCAATCCGATTGTTGAAGGCAGCACAAGAGCGGCACAGGAAACGCGAACACAAAGCGGATACCCGGTACAAGATGAAACAAAATCGCTGGCCATTTTAATCCATGGAGACGCTGCATTCCCTGGGGAAGGAATTGTAGCTGAAACATTGAATTTAAGCTCTTTAAAAGGGTATCAAGTAGGCGGTGCGATTCATATTATCGCCAATAACATGATCGGATTCACAACAGAAAGCGCTGAATCCAGATCGACAAAATATGCCAGCGACCTGGCCAAGGGTTATGAAATTCCGATTGTTCACGTGAATGCGGACGATCCTGAAGCTTGTCTTTCAGCTGTTAAGTTTGCGGTCGAATACCGAAAAACATTCAACAAGGATTTTCTGATTGATTTGATCGGGTACAGACGCTATGGACACAACGAAATGGATGAACCGTCAACCACTCAGCCAATGCTGTATGATGCTGTCAGAAAGCATCCGACCGTCAAACAAATTTTCGCTGAAAAGCTGGTAAAAGAAGGCGTGGTTACCGAGGAAGTCGTTCAAAACATCGAAAAATCGGTAACGAAGCGCATTGAGGATGCATATCAGAAAGTTCCGTCTAAAAAGGAACACACTGCTTGTGAAATTGAACTTCCAGAGCCTGTATCAAACGGTTTCCCAGATGTGGACACTTCGATTGATTTTGATGTGCTCCGCAAGCTGAATGGCGAATTGATCAACTGGCCGGAGTCATTTAATGTTTTCGGCAAGCTAAAGCGCATTTTAGAAAGACGCGCCAAGGCGTTCGATGATGACAGAAAAGTGGAATGGTCTTTGGCAGAATCACTCGCGTTTGCTTCAATTTTGAAAGACGGAACACCGATTCGTTTAACAGGACAGGATTCCGAGCGCGGAACGTTCGCCCAAAGAAACCTTGTGCTTCATGACAGTGAGACGGGCAAAGAATTTGTGCCGCTTCATCACTTATCTGACTGCAGCACATCATTTGCTGTTCATAACAGCCCGCTGTCTGAAGGATCGGTTCTCGGTTTTGAATACGGCTATAACGTGCATTCACCGGAAACGCTTGTTTTGTGGGAAGCACAGTACGGAGATTTTGCCAACGCTGCTCAAGTGTATTTTGACCAATTTATTTCTGCCGGACGCGCGAAATGGGGCCAAAAATCCGGATTAGTCATGCTGCTCCCGCACGGTTACGAGGGACAGGGGCCTGAGCACTCAAGCGGAAGAATTGAGCGATTCCTGCAGCTTGCAGCGGAAAACAACTGGACGGTTGCCAACCTGACAAGCGCGGCACAGTATTTCCATATTTTAAGAAGACAGGCTAAAATGCTGCTTCGTGAAGAAATCAGACCGCTCGTCATTATGACGCCGAAGAGCCTTCTTCGCAACCCAAATACGGTGTCGGAAGTGCAGGAGCTCAGCGAAAGCCGCTTCCAGCCTGTTTATGAACAGTCGGGACTTTCTCATGACTATGAAAAAGTAACCAGACTTGTATTATCCAGCGGTAAAGTGTCTATAGACATTAGCGATCATTTTAATAAGTTAGAAGACGGTAAAGAGTGGCTTCACATTGCGAGAATCGAACAGCTGTATCCATTCCCGGCAAAAGGAGTCAAAGAATTATTTGCAAAACTTCCGAACCTGAAAGAAATCGTTTGGGTGCAGGAAGAGCCGCAGAACATGGGGGCTTGGGGTTATATCAGCCCGTATTTGACAGAGATTGCACCAGAGGGAGTAAGCGTTCAATATATTGGACGAAGAAGACGATCCAGCCCTGCAGAGGGAGATCCGACAGTTCATAAAAAAGAACAGGAACGTATTGTATCTGATAGCTTGACTCGCAAAAACTAAGGGGGAAATGAAAAAATGGCGGAAATTAAGGTACCTGAATTAGCAGAATCAATCTCAGAAGGAACAATAGCCCAATGGTTAAAGCAGCCTGGTGACTATGTAGAACAGGGTGAATATCTGCTTGAACTAGAAACGGATAAAGTGAATGTTGAATTGACAGCAGAAGAATCGGGTGTACTTCAAGAGGTATTGAAAGATTCGGGTGATACCGTCCAGGTCGGAGAAATTATCGGTACGATTTCAGAAGGCGCGGGTGAAAGTTCTGCCCCTGCTCCTACAGAGAAAACAGAAAGCAAGGAAAGCGTAAAAGAAGAGAAACAGGCTGAACCAGCTGCACAAGAGGTGAGCGAGGAAGCACAATCTGAAGCAAAATCAAGAACGATCGCTTCTCCGTCGGCCCGTAAGCTTGCGAGAGAAAAAGGAATTGACCTGTCTCAAGTTCCAACTGGAGATCCGCTTGGAAGAGTGCGCAAGCAGGATGTCGAAGCGTACGAAAAACCGGCATCAAAACCGGCTCCTCAGCAAAAGCAGCAGCCTCAGGCTCAAAAAGCACAGCAAAGCTTTGACAAACCTGTTGAAGTGCAAAAAATGTCACGCCGCAGACAAACGATTGCAAAACGCCTTGTAGAGGTACAGCAAACATCAGCGATGCTGACTACATTTAATGAAGTGGACATGACGGCTGTCATGAATCTCAGAAAACGCCGCAAAGATCAATTTTTTGAGCAAAATGAAGTGAAGCTCGGCTTTATGTCTTTCTTCACGAAAGCGGTCGTGGCTGCATTGAAAAAATATCCGCTGTTGAATGCAGAAATTCAAGGCGATGAGTTGATCGTTAAAAAATTCTACGATATCGGAATCGCTGTTGCTGCTGATGAAGGTCTTGTCGTTCCGGTTGTACGGGATGCGGATCGCCTGACATTTGCAGGAATCGAAAAAGAGATCGGCGAGCTTGCGAAAAAAGCAAGAAACAATAAATTAACCCTTAGCGAGCTTCAGGGAGGCTCCTTCACGATTACAAACGGAGGGACTTTCGGTTCATTGATGTCAACTCCAATTTTAAACAGCCCGCAAGTCGGTATACTGGGCATGCATAAGATTCAGCTGCGCCCTGTAGCCATTGATGAAGAGCGTTTCGAAAACCGTCCGATGATGTATATCGCTTTATCTTATGATCACCGAATTGTAGACGGTAAAGAAGCGGTTGGTTTCCTCGTGACAATCAAAAATTTACTGGAAGATCCTGAACAGCTTTTATTAGAAGGATAATAAAAAAGGGTACATCACGATAAAGTGATGTACCCTTTTTGATGCATATTTAAAGTGATAGATTGCTGCTTTTGGATCCAGCTTGCTTCTTTTTCACTTTTTTTGACCAATATGTTGCAAGCATAGAACCTGAAAGGTTATGCCACACACTGAATATTGCGCTTGGTACGGCAGATAGCGGTGAGAAATGAGCCGTGGCAAGTGCAGCCCCAAGCCCGGAGTTTTGCATGCCGACTTCGATTGCAATCGCTTTTTGAGACGGGTAATCCATTTTTAAAAGCTTTGCACAAAGAAACCCCAGTAAATAACCGATACCGTTATGCAGGATAACAACTGAAAAAATGAGCAACCCCGATTGAAGCAGATTTTCCCGATTGCCGCTGACGACAGCTGAGACAATCGCAACGATGCCAATGACAGAAACAAGCGGAAGGGCATGTACGGCTTTTGCCACTTGTTTTCTGAAAAACATTTTGACAATCAGACCTGCAATGATCGGAAATAAAACCGCCTGTAAGATTGAGATAAACAAAGACCCCGGCGAGACAGGAAGCCATTCTTTGGCAAACAGCATAATCAACAACGGTGTTACAACAGGTGCCAATAAGGTAGAAATTGTCGTAACCGCAACAGAAAGGGCAGTATTTCCTTTTGCTAAGAATGTCATAACATTAGATGCAGTTCCCCCGGGACAGCAGCCGACAAGAATAACACCAACTGCGATTTCAGCTGGAAGATGAAGCCCAAATGCGAGGCCGAAAGCAACGAGCGGCATGATCGTATACTGAGCTATTACTCCAATAATAACTTGCCAAGGCTTTCTGACCAGCTCTTTGAAATCATCGGCTTGCAGTGTAAGGCCCATCCCAAACATGATAATGCCGAGAAAAATCGTAATATAAGAACTGATCCACGTAAATAAAGATGGGAAAGAAAATCCCAGCACTGCAAAAACAATGACCCATATGCCAAAGGTTTGTCCTGCAAAATGGCTTATTTTTCTAATGATGTCCATAAAAACACTCCTAACACACTTATCAAGAACTTCAGCAGAAATTCTTACAAATTTCATAACATTCTCTTATTATAAATAATTTTCTGAATAATTCAATATTAGTTTTTGGCAGATGTCTATAGATATATGATGTAAACTAATTAAAATGTTCTTGACTATATAGGAAGATATTCTTACAATGAACCTTTATAATGGTTAGATCAAATAGGAGTGATACGGTGAAGGAAGCAAATCAATGGTCTTCGAAGCTCGGCTTTATTTTAGCCGCGGCAGGATCAGCTATCGGGCTTGGTGCGATATGGAAATTCCCATATGTTGCCGGAACCAGCGGAGGAGGCGCATTTTTACTTATTTTTATTTTATTTACGGTTTTAATCGGACTGCCTTTATTGTTAGGTGAATTCATCATAGGCAGAAGAACACAGAAAGATGCCGTTCAGTCCTATAAAACACTTGCTCCAGGAACGAAGTGGCATTGGATCGGTTATTTAGGCATGGTGACGTGCTTTATTCTTCTATCTTTCTACAGTGTCGTAGGCGGATGGATTTTAATTTATATTATAAAAGGCTTCACTGGCGGTTTATCGCAAACATCTGGTTTTGATACGATATTTGCAAGTACCATTTCAAATCCTTATTTGGCTGTAGGAGGCCAGCTGCTCTTTATGGTGGTAACAATTTTAGTTGTTGCAAAAGGGGTAAGCAGCGGAATTGAAAAAGCAAGCCAAGTATTAATGCCGGCGCTTTTTCTATTATTCATCATTTTAATGGTGCGTTCGGTTACACTTGATGGCGCGATGGAAGGAATCAAATTTTTCCTCATGCCTGATTTAACTGCAATTGATGCCAATACCATTTTATATGCAATGGGACAATCCTTTTTCTTATTAAGTGTCGGTGTATCTGTCATGGTAACGTATAGCGCTTATTTAGAGAAACAGGAAAATCTGGTACAGTCCGCTGTATCTGTAACTGTTATGAACATGCTTGTTGCTGTAATGGCCGGAATTGCGATTTTTCCAGCTGTATTTTCATTCGGCCTCAAGCCAGACCAAGGCCCGGTTCTGTTATTTAACGTTCTGCCGACTGTGTTTAATCAAATGCCGTTCGGAATTATCTTTTTATTAGCATTTTTACTTCTATTTTTATTTGCTGCATTGACATCTGCTTTTTCAATGCTGGAAATTTTGGTCGCAGTACTGTCGAAAGGCGATATCAATAAGAGAAAACGATTCGCTTGGTTAGGCGGTATTGCTATTTTTATTGTCGGTGTGCCGTCTGCATTATCATACGGTGTCTTAAGTGACGTCACTATATTTCATCTGTCTATTTTTGATGCGGCTGACTATCTTGTGAGCAATATTTTAATGCCGTTAGGTGCGTTACTGATTTCGATTTTTGTTCCGCTAAAAATACCGAAACAGGATTTGTTTGACGAGCTGAAAAGCGGTTCCAATCTCAAACGAAAGTGGTTTGCGGTTTGGCTGCTGCTCATTCGATATTTATCTCCTGTTGCCATCATCATCGTGTTTTTGCATGTGATAGGTATTTTTTAACACACGAAGCCCCCGAGGAAAGGGGGCTTTTTTTAATAGAGCTTCCAAACGACTTCTTTTGCCTGCTCAAAACGTTTTTCAGCCTCGCGCCAATCCACGACATTCCACCAGTGATCGACATAGCTGGCCCGGTCATTTTTGTATTGCAAATAGTAGGCATGCTCCCATACGTCAAGCGGTAAAAGGGGGATCACATCCCATTGGCTAAAGAGCTGGTGTTTTTCTGCCGTTAAAATCTCCAGCCGTCCTGATCGAGGTGCCCAGACCAGAATGGCCCAGCCGACGCCTTCCACTTTTTTAGAGGCCTGGGTAAAATGTTCTTTAAAAGCGGAATAGCTTCCAAATGAAAGGTCTATCATTTGGAACAATGCCCCTGTAGGACGCCGTTTTCCGTTTGGATGCATAGAAAACCAAAAAATACTATGCAAATAATGGCCTGCTCCATGGAACGCAAGCTCTCTTTCCCAATGAGTGATTAAGTCATAATTCTTTGTCGCTCTCGCTTTTTTAAGCTCTGATTCTGCTTTGTTCAGGCCATCGACATAGCTTTGATGATGTTTTGTATGATGAAGGATCATAATATCGCGTGATATATAAGGTTCTAAGGCGGAGTATTTGTAAGGAAGCTTTGGCAGCACGTGTTTCCCTATAGGGACATAAGCGCGTCTTTCACTTGTATCATCTGATTCTGTAATATCCCGATAAAGGGCAGCGGCCTGTTTATACCAATCTTCTTCTGTTGTTTGGTCATCTTCCAGAGCCTCAATCATCTTGTCGATTTGATCTTCAAACTGGTCAAGCTGACCTCGCTTTTGAATCTGATCTTTCAGGGCTTCACACCAATTGAACATCTCCGCTTGATAAGATTCACGTTTCATTTGCTGTCTCCTTTTCAATAGAATCTAAATACTTCCCGACAGCCAGCAAAGAGAATACATATGGATAACTGTGATAGCGAATATAAAATTGCTTCGGCAATCCGATCCCTGCTGGATACGCGAGGCTATCGGCGCTATGCGAACTGCTGTCGGTAAGGTATTGCATGCCTTTCACAACAGACGGATGTTCGGAATTTTCATATGTGAGCAAAGCGTCTAAAGCCCAGGCCGTTTGTACAATGGTTCCTCTATGAAGCGGTACATATGTTTTGATTTCGGCGCTTTTGCAGGATTCTCCCCAGCTTCCGTCATCATTTTGTATGGATTTGAGCCAACGCAGAGCCTTTTGTATACCGGGATGCTTTCGGTCAACCCCGCATGCATGCATACCAGTAAGAGCAGCCCAAGTGCCGTAAATGTAGCAAACACCCCATCTGCCGTACCATGACCCATTTTGTTCCTGATGTTCGAAAAGCCAGTTCACAGCGCGTTGAATATGTTGATATTTTTTTGTGAAGCCAACTTTCTCGCCTAAAAAGTGCAGTACACGTCCGGTGAGGTCGGCGGTTGAAGGGTCAACTGCAGCGTCCTTTGCGGATTCAAGCGGCAGAAGGCGGATCAGTGGGTGGTTCACGTTTTTTTCGAAAGCAGAAAATCCGCCGTCATTGTTTTGCATCGATAAAAGCCAAGATACCCCTCGCTCCCATGCTGCAGGAGAATGATTGCGGGGAATCGCTTTTAAAACGGCTGCAGTGTCGTCACAGTCAGGGTTATTTGTATTAATGTTTGAAAACCCCCAGCCGCCAGGAACTGAATTTGGATTTTTGACAGACCAATCTGCTATTTTGGTATGCTGGCGTTCTAGCAAAAAGTCGGCTGCTTTTGTAACAGAGCCATCCGTTTCGGTCACACCATTTTTTTGAAGGGCATAGCTGATTAGAGCTGTATCCCAAACAGTTGATGTAGAGTTTTCCAGATAAGGAATCCCGTTGCATTTAGTCACCAGTGATTTAATGCCGGTAATCGCCCTCCTGATAACAGGGGAATAGCGTGACACACCAAGTGACAGAAGGCTGTAAACCATAAATATGGTTGCGCTCGCATAGCTGTATAATGTTCCGTCTTTTTCAATCCGGTCCAGCATATACGTTTTAGCTGTCTGTAGGCCCAGCTGCTGAAAAGCAAATGGTGCATGAAAAACGCGTTTCCAATGTGACAAAATAGACGTGAGATCTCTTTCTTCGAAAGCATCAGACCGAAGCCAAGTGAAAGGATTTTTTGTCATGTGCGGATCGAGATGGTGAAGAGATGAAATATTGCGGTTAATAAGGACAAATCGCTGATTGAGTGTTACAGCCATAGGAGCAAAATGAATACGGGCATATGAGCTGAACTGATAGAAATGAATCGGCAATGTTGGGGGGAGCGCCATGAGTGATAATGGTAAATACAAAGCAGGCCAAGGATAAAGCCCGTTCGCGGCAAGCATCCATTTTGTCATAAAATGAACATGTCTCAAACCGCCATGTGAGATGATAAATTGTTCAGCTTTCTTCATGTGCGGCTCAGATCTGTGAAAACATCCTGAAGCCAGCATCCCGACATATCCTTGGACGGTAGCCGTTAGATTTCCGCGCGTTTCATCGGGATAGTTGATAAATGTGCCGTCTGGCTGCTGTTTTGCATGAATGCCGGCTGCAAGGGATGATATCAGTTCTTTTTCATTTTCGCCTTCATCTAGTGAGGTAAGGAGCAAAATAAAAAAGGAATTTGTCAAGATTGGTCCTTCAAAGCAAAATGTCCATGAACCATCAGCATTTTGCCTGTCTCTTAACTCGGTAATGGTTTTCTTTTGAAAACGCCTCACTTTCTCCTGAAGTGTGCCCATCACGCTCAACTCCTTCAGAAGCATATATATTCAGCGTCTTTTACTGCCATTACAGAAAGAAAAAAACTGCTGGCATGCAGCAGTTTTTTAAAAATACATGTTAGTCTTCAAGGTTTATCCATACACTTTTGACTTCTGTGTAATTATCCAAGGCATATGATCCCATTTCTCGTCCGAGTCCTGACTGTTTATAACCGCCAAATGGAGACGCCGCGTCAAACACATTATAGCAGTTCACCCAAACGGTTCCGGCTTGAAGTCGGTCCGCGATATAGTGAGCCTGCTTGACGTTCTCTGTCCATAGTCCGGCCGCAAGCCCATATTCTGAATGGTTTGCCCGTTCAATAACTTCATCAACAGTTTCGTACGGAATTGCAGTCAGCACAGGTCCGAAAATTTCTTCTTTTGCGATGGTCATTTCGTCTTCAACATTCGCAAACACAGTCGGTGCGACAAAATATCCTGCTTCAAAAGGACAGCTTCCGCCGGTCACTGCTTTTGCTCCTTCATCTTTTCCTTTTTGAATATAGGAAAGAACGCGCTCATGCTGTTCCTTGCTTACGAGAGGCCCGATTTGAGTATCTTTATGAAGTCCCGCTCCTTGGCGGAGTGACTCAGCATAGGACGCCATTTCATCAACAACTTCATCATATTGGTCTTTATGAATGAAGACACGTGAGCCCGCACAGCAGACTTGGCCCTGGTTAAACATCACACCGTTTAAAGCGCCCGGGATGGCTTTTTTCAAATTCGCATCCGGCAGAAGAATATTAGGTGATTTTCCGCCCAGCTCCAATGTAACACGCTTAATGCTTTTCGCTGCGGTGGACATGATTTTCTTTCCGATTTCAGTGGAACCGGTAAAGGCAATTTTATCAACCGCTTCGTGGTTCGTCAGCGCTTCTCCCGCATCTTCACCGAATCCCGGGATGATGTTGATTACACCGGCAGGGAAACCGGCTTGGTCAATTAATTCTGCCAAATAAAGAGCTGAAAGCGGTGTTTGTTCAGCCGGTTTGAGGACGATTGTACAGCCTGTTGCAAGTGCCGCGCCCATTTTCCACATCGCCATCAGGAGCGGGAAATTCCATGGAATGATCTGGCCGACGACACCGACAGGCTCATGACGCGTATAATTAAAATAAGCGCCGGAAACCGGAATCGTCTGTCCTGTTATTTTTGTACACCAGCCGGCGTAATAGCGCATATGCTCAATAGCCAGCGGAATATCTCCATTAGTCGTTTCATTGATCGGTTTCCCATTATCAAGTGTTTCAAGCTGAGCAAGCTCAGTTTTATGCTCTTCCATTAAGTCCGCCAGCTTATACATCAGTCTGCTTCTCGAAGCTGGAGACATTGTTCTCCATTCACCTTGGTCAAAGGCTTTCCGGGCAGCTTTAACCGCTTTGTCCACATCCGCAGCCTGGGCTTCATACAGCGTCATCAAGGTTTCGCCGGTCGCCGGGTTTGGAGTGTCAAAGGTTGCCCCTGAGGCACTCGGAACAAACTTTCCGTCAATATAAAGCTTCTTTGTTCCCTGTAAAAATGTCTCCAGCCTTTTCGTCACTTGCATCGTTAAAGAACTCATCCGTAACAAACCTCCAGTCATTTTTTATGGTCTGTTCTGAGATTCTTGGTGATAGCACATTGATTCCTGGATTGAATAGCAGAAATAAGCTGTGATAGTTGCTTCAAACGTAAGCGTATACAAACATTCTATAATAGAAATCAAGGCAAAATCAATGAATAACCGATATTGCAATTTACAAAAGAAAAAAGCTACAATAAGCTTATAGATAAGAAAAGGAGATTTCATCATGATTCATAAAAATTGGCTTGAAAAAGAAACAATTAAAAAAGTAAAGTGTGTGCAGACAAACGCAAAAAAATATATCGTAAACCGCGTTTTAACGCCGGGAAAAGAATATGAAGTAAAAAATGAAACAGAGGAGTTTCTCTTTGTGGTCGACAATACGAATAAAGTCGGCGGCTATTATAAAGAATACTTCGAAGAGATGTAATGCTTCCTTGAATAATCAGGAATATTTTGTTAAAAGTGGTCAATCCACAAAACCGCAGCTCAGCTGCGGTTTTTTTGTGGTTAAAACAGGAAATATAAAACAAAATTAAAAAAATCATTAAAAACCGCTTTTTTATAAAAACATTGCTGAATATTGAAACTTTTTTCTCTATATGTGCGTATTACTTGATGACAACAGCTTAAAAGCCAAAAAACAAATCAAAAATTTGAAAAATGTAATCTGTTCGTAATGGTTTAAATGTCTTCTATGTCGTATTCTTATATAGGGATAAAGGACTTATTTTTATGTAGTGAATGATAAAACAAATAGATAAATGCAGAAAGAGGGGTTCTTCATTGGGTATTTTTTCTGTTAGCAGATCAACGGACGCAAAGAAGCTTGAGGCTTTGCTCGTTGAAGGGGAAAGAATAGAATCGATTTATAAGCTCCGAGTGGACCAAATTTGCTTTACAAATAAGCGGATCATTTTCTTTGACAATAAAATGTTTTCTAAAAAGAAGGTTCGTGTATTTCTTCCATATAAAACAATTGAAAGCTTTGCCATCCAAGAAGCGGGAATGTTTGATCCGGACACTGGGCTTTTATTGATGACAAGAAGCAAAACGTTCGAATTAGAATTTGCGAAAGACACCGATTTAAGCGAGGTTCAGGCGGTGCTGACAAAGCATTTGTGCAGCTGAACATTTGATGAGCCAGCCGTTCAAAAAATGGTTAGGCTTTTTTTTATATATAAAAACAAGAACAGGGCATGTGCGCCCTGTTCTTATTACACCACACTGTTTTTCGCTGAGTTCGAATCAACAAGATCTGCATCTAATACATTTGAAATCGGCACGACAAGAGGAGTAAAGTCGCCATTTTCTTCTCCAAACCCTTGATTTATTTTAGCTGATAAAAAGTAATCGACCTGCTGATACGGACCGAGTGTTAAAGAGGAACCACGGTCCATCGTATTGATTTTAAATCCGCCGACATTCACGACGGAGGGTGAAAAGAACATCTCATCACTTCCTTTTGATTGAGGAGTTAACCGCTTCACTTTCAAAAGAGGCCGGAGAATCAATTTGGTCTCTGTCATCCACATGGCTTCTCGTGCCCATAAATCCGCTCGCATCTCCAAAATTCTGTCCGTAGCCTTGATTTTTTTTATCTGAATTTTGCCATTCTGCCAATAAATTTTGTCCTACGTTTACAGCTGAAGCATTTTCAAAGGAATTAATTTTCAGCATGAAAATATTAATATTGATATACGGAGTTGGTTGAACCACAGGCAAACCTCCTTTCTATAGTTGTATGCTGGCGGTTATAAAGTATGTTAAGACAGGGGGCTTCAAATGGATTTCGAAAAGATGAAGCAGTGGATGGAATTCGCACAGCAGATGTACGGCGGTGACTTTTGGAAACAGGTATTTGATGAAGACCAAAAAACCCCTTTTATGACAAATGGCCAATCTCCGTTTCCGTTTTCGCAGCAAGATCAGCGAGGGAAAGGAGATGCTTCATTTCCGAGCATGGATATTGTAGATACCGTTGCGGAAGTGCAGTTTTTAATTTATCTTCCAGGCTACCGTAAACAAGACGTTCACATATTATCGTACGGAGATTATTTAGTGGTGAAGGGGCAGCGCTTTTCCTATTTTAATGAACAGGACTTTCGCCAAAAAGAAGGGAAATACGGAAGTTTTGAAAAGAAAATTCCGCTTTCCGATCATCTTCATGGAAAGATGAATGCCATTTTTAAAGACGGAATCCTATACATCACTATTCAAAAAGACGAAGGTCAAGCGAAAACCATTGTTATTGATGATTGATTTTCATACTGAGTGCATCTGACCCATCACGGTCATCAATTGATTCAATCGGAATGACCATGACAATAACATCTGCATTTTGTTCCCCAAAACCGTTATTTCTTTTGATAGCAGAGCACCTGTTCCTTAACTCCGCAGAACCAAAGGTAAGGGATGAGCCGGTGCCTATCGAGTTAGTCTTGAGATGAGAAATATTGATGTTAGTCGGAAGCATGAAAACCTCTCCTTTCTATGGGATATACCTCATTATATATGTAGACGAAAGAGGAGTATGCAAAGGGTCGTGATGTCATGAAAAAAATGTTCCGGTCGCTGATCAGGCATTGCTTGAAACCAGAACTTGACAAACTGCGTGAATGTGAAGAAAGACTCTCAGTGATTGAGAAACAAAAACAAAGCAGCAAACAAGAGTCTGAAGAAACCTATATACATATTGAAACGCTGAATGTCGAAAAGGTTGACTATCATCTTGAATTCGGCGAGCTGACCATTGATGAACTGAGCGGCAGATTAAATATAGGCGCAACCTATTATATACCGCCAGAAGAGAAGGACAAAAAGTGCCAACGAAAACCCGAAGCACCATCGACGCCAGCGGTCACGATCCGTTCAAAAAGGCAGTAGCTCATCTTTCCATCGATGTTTCCATGTTTGACAGAAGGCAAAACGGGAAACAGGATAGAAAGGAGAGGATATACATGGCACTGACAAAAGAACAAACACAGCATCTCTATCATAAATTGCTCGATATGCAAAAAGAATTGTCTGGCGAGAAAAAGGAAACAGAATCAATGACGGAAGAAGTGGGGGAGCTTTCCAACGGGGTTGACAACCATATGGCAGACCACGGGACGCTCGTCACAGACCGGATGACAGACCAAACAGTGAAAGAGATTGACCGGGAGCTGTTAGAGGAGGTCAACCGTGCATTACAAAAGATGAAAGACGGAACTTACGGCGTGTGTGAAAAAACCGGCCAAGAGATTCCTTACGAAAGACTTGAAGCTGTTCCTTATGCAAGAATGACAGTTGAGGCCCAAGCTGATGTGGAGGATGATCTGGAGACAGATGCTCCTTCTTATGAAAGAGAGTTTCATGAACAGGTAAAAGACTTATCCAACAAAGAAACAATTGATCAAAAAAGCTCGCAGACGTATGAAATCTTGGATCGTGAACAAGATTCGAAGTAAAAATGGCAAGCAAGTACACCGATATTAGATGTACTTGCTTTTTTTTGAAAAAAAATCTCATATTCAAAATAAAGTGATTGACTTTGCGTAAAAAAGAAAGTAACATACTATTTGTAAGTAAATATAAAAAGTTTACCGGGAGGAATACAAATGTCTACAGTTTTATTTGTAAAATCAAGCGACCGTACAGCTGAAGAAGGCGTTTCAACTAAACTTTACGAAGCTTTCTTAGCTGCTTATAAAGAAAACAACCCTAATGATGAAGTGGTTGAATTAGATCTTCATAAGGAAAACCTTCCTTACCTTGGCAGAGATATGATTAACGGAACATTTAAAGCAGGTCAAGGAATGGAAATGACAGAAGATGAGAAAAAACAAGCAGCAATTGCTGACAAATATCTGAACCAGTTTGTAAAAGCTGACAAAGTTGTTTTCGCATTCCCGCTTTGGAACTTCACAGTGCCAGCAGTGCTTCATACTTATGTTGATTATCTGTCTCGCGCAGGCGTTACATTCAAATACACACAAGAAGGACCAGTCGGTTTAATGGGCGGCAAAAAAGTTGCGCTTCTTAACGCTCGCGGCGGTGTCTACTCAGAAGGACCAATGGCTGCACTTGAAATGTCATTAAACTTCATGAAAACAGTTCTTGGTTTCTGGGGTGTTCAAGACTTGCACACAGTTGTCATCGAAGGACATAACGCAGCACCTGATCAAGCGCAAGAAATCGTTGAAAAAGGTTTACAAGAAGCAAAAGATCTTGCTGCAAAATTCTAATAAAGCCAAGACTCCTATCGTTACAAATAGGAGTCTTTTTGTATATACACATTAATATAGAAGAAAATAATCATTCGCTTTTAGCAAAAAAGGCTATTTTTTTATTGTAATATATTTTTTTGTTTGTCGAATTGTCAGGTATTTTGGAGAAAAAGCAGTTTTATTCACTGGAAAAAGTTTTTCTAAACAATTGTTTTGGCCTCTTGATTAAAAGCGCCTGATGGTGTACTATATTAAAGAAGCTACTTTGTGCGTATTGTTAATTAAGTTTTAACCTTTAAGCTGTAATAGGGAGTTTTATATCGAAGCCGGAATGTCATGCCTCCATTGCAGAGGACGACAGGAACGTTTCTGCAAACACCCACTTTGAGGAGTGGTGGTTTAAAACTTTCTTACTTGCATACGGCAAGACGTAGCGAAAGCCATTTCCTTTTCGGAAATGGCTTTTTATTTTATCTAAAAAGGTTTGGTATAGTGAATATTCCATTTTTATGTGAAAGAAATGAAGGCCGCTTTTTTATGATATGATGGGAGAAATTCAAGGAAAAGCGAGGTTTACACGTTATGTTACATAGAGCCCAATCCCTTCTGGCTCATTATTTTGGTTATGAGAAGTTTCGGAGCGGCCAAGATGAAGCGATCCGCTTGGTGACGGAAGCGAGGCAAAATACGGCCTGCATTATGCCGACGGGAGGCGGCAAATCGATTTGCTATCAGATTCCGGCATTAATGTTTGAAGGGACGACGATCGTCATTTCACCGTTGATTTCCTTGATGAAGGATCAAGTTGATGCGTTAGAAGAAGCGGGGATTAACGCCGCCTACATTAACAGCACACAATCCAATCAGGAAATATATGAGAGGCTGAACGGACTCAAAGAAGGGGCTTATAAGCTTTTTTACATTACACCAGAGCGACTAACGTCCACAGAGTTTATCCGGATTTTGCAGGGCATAGATGTTCCTCTGGTCGCAATAGACGAGGCGCACTGTATTTCTCAATGGGGTCATGATTTCAGGCCAAGCTACAGGAATATTGAAATCTTGTTCCGTGAATTACACGACAAGCCTGTTATCATGGCGTTAACAGCAACAGCCACACCCGAGGTTCATGATGATATTTGCAAACAGCTGCATATTCAAAAAGAAAACACGGTATATACCGGATTTTCCCGAGATAATTTAACCTTTAAAGTAGTAAAAGGAGAAAATAAAGATCGGTTTATAGACGAATATGTACAAAACAACAGGCATGAAGCAGGAATTGTCTATACAGCGACCAGAAAAGAAGCTGATCGGATATATGAGAGATTGAAACGAAATCAGGTCAGGGCAGGCCGGTATCATGGAGGTATGGCTGATGATGAGAGAAAAGAGCAGCAGGAAAGGTTTCTTAATGATGAGCTTCAAGTGATGGTGGCAACCTCTGCTTTTGGAATGGGTATTGATAAATCAAATATCAGATTTGTTCTGCATGCACAAATCCCGAAAGATATGGAAAGCTATTATCAAGAGGCAGGACGAGCTGGACGGGACGGTCTTGCCAGTGAATGTGTTCTCCTGTTTTCACCGCAGGATATTATGGTGCAGCGTTTCTTAATTGAGCAATCAGAACATGAAGAGAAACAAAAGCAGGATTTAAAAAAGCTGAGACAAATGGTCGACTACTGTCATACGGAAGATTGTCTGCAGCGTTTTATCCTTATGTATTTCGGAGAAAAGGAGCCTGATGCGTGCGGACAGTGCGGAAACTGTACCGATACAAGAGCGGCCCATGACGTGACGCGGGAGGCGCAAATGGTCTTATCTTGTATCATTCGCATGAAAGAACGGTTTGGCAAGACGATGGTTGCACAGGTGCTTTCCGGCTCCAAAAATAAAAAAGTTCTTGAAAACGGCTTTTCCGACCTTTCAACATACGGGATATTAAAACACCAATCCGTTGGCGAAATCAGTGATTTTATCGAATTTCTTATTTCTGACGACTTCATCAGGATGTCAGACGGAACGTTTCCGACTCTTTTTGTCAGCAGTAAAGGAAGGAATGTGCTGAAAGGAGAATTATCAGTAGCGAGAAAAGAAGCGTTAAAAGCGGCAGCGATTACTGAAAATGACGAGCTATTTGAACGATTGCGCATGGTTCGGAAAGAAATTGCGGCTGAGCAGGGTGTTCCGCCATTTGTTGTTTTCTCTGACCAAACGTTAAAAGAAATGTCAGGAAAACAGCCCGTAAATGATGATGAACTTTTGTCTATAAAAGGAGTCGGAGAACAAAAAAGAGCAAAATACGGCCGGCTTTTTTTACAAGAAATACAAGCTTATGCAAGGATGACAGACTAAAAAAACAGAAAAACAATCTTTTTTTCTATAAAAAACACATTTTATTTTCTCTGTTTCGCCTCAAAATAAAAAGACCTGCGAAGCCTATTATATCAAGGGTTCAGCAAGTCTTTCCATCAGAGAGAAATCCTTCATGTAAAGGAACTGTAATCTAAATCATATCTTTTTGTTATTGATTTGACATTTACGTGTGTTACGATATCACCTGTTAGCCGCCAATAAAAAGCTAACAAGGGAGGATTTACTTATGAAGAAGACGATTATGTCCTTTGTGGCAGTTGCTGCACTTTCAACAACTGCATTCGGAGCTCACGCTTCTGCAAAAGAAATTACGGTGCAAAAGGGTGATACGCTCTGGGGAATCTCTCAGAAAAATGGAGTGAACCTAAAGGACTTAAAAGAATGGAACAAGTTAACTTCTGATAAAATCATTGCAGGAGAAAAACTGACCATTTCTTCAGAAGAAACAACCACGACTGGGCAATATACAATTAAAGCGGGAGATACGCTTTCTAAGATTGCTCAAAAATTCGGCACGACAGTCAACAACCTGAAAGTTTGGAATAACTTAAGCTCTGACATGATCTATGCTGGATCAACTCTTTCAGTAAAAGGTCAGGCAACAGCAGCAAACACAGCTACTGAGAATGCGCAAACAAACGCACCTCAAGCTGCGCCAAAACAAGAGGCTGTGCAAAAAGAGCAACCTAAACAAGAAGCTGTACAACAGCAACCTAAACAAGAAACAAAGGCTGAGGCAGAAACTTCTGTTAACACAGAGGAGAAGGCTGTTCAATCAAATACAAATAATCAAGAAGCTTCAAAAGAACTAACAGTTACTGCTACTGCTTACACTGCTAACGACGGCGGCATTTCCGGCGTTACAGCTACAGGCATTGACTTAAATAAGAACCCGAACGCGAAAGTTATTGCGGTTGATCCTAATGTAATTCCGCTAGGTTCTAAAGTCTATGTTGAAGGCTACGGGGAAGCAACAGCAGCAGACACTGGCGGCGCTATTAAAGGAAATAAAATCGACGTATTTGTACCAAGTAAAAGTGATGCTTCTAATTGGGGCGTCAAAACTGTAAGTGTTAAAGTCTTAAACTAATAATATAGATTGTGATAAAAGACATAAGCTTTTGGCTTGTGTCTTTTTTTGTTCTGCTTAGAGCTGTTTATATCATATGCTGATAAAAGAAAGTGGTCCCGTTTTTCTTTATGTGCGATTCAGGGGCTCTCGGGTTAAAAGATTGATTCCACATTACAGAGACATTCGGCATCATGACATTTATAGCTGGTTGTTACTATCTTTGATCAGCGAAACGACTGGTGTTGTATCTTTTTTGGCAGATAATAAGCAGTTGGATGTAGCAAATGCCATTTACGGAATCGGATTGATTTCAGACGGTTTTTTATTGTGATATTAGGCTCTTGCAGTTGGGCATGGCAGCTTCGGGAGAGAAGTGGCACAACTTTGTCATACTGAAAATACAATATAATCAATATCAGAAATTCTGCTGATGTGCAATGGCCGACCATTTTAACAGGGATATCATTCAATCCAGTCTTTTATTGGGCTGTTAACCAAGCAATCGTTCAGCGGGCGTAGGAGCGAGGATATGGATCAATTTAATTCTGGTTGCGGCGAGGTTCTCAAACGGGAATTTCAGGTTAACAAAAAGGATCCTGGCAGATGCCAAGATCCTTTTTTATTTAAACCAGCCTTTTTCTTTTGACCGGGTAATGGCTTCAATTCGATTTTTCACTTCAAGCTTTTCTAGAATCATTGAGATATAATTCCGCACCGTCCCGCTTTTGATGCTGAGTTCCTGAGCGATTTCTTTTGTGTTTTTACCGTCAGCCACAAGTTCGAGCACTTCTTTTTCTCTATCTGTAAGAGGGTTAGCTTCGCTGTATAAGTCCTCCATCAGCTCAGGTGCATAGATGCGTTTTCCGTTCATGACGCTACGGATGGCGTTGGCCAGCTCTTCACTCGGACTGTCTTTTAACAAATAGCCTTTAACGCCAGCTTTAATAGCTCTCTGAAAGTAACCGGGTCTGGCGAAGGTGGTTAAGATGATAATTTTGCAGCCTGTATCTTTTAGCTCCTCAGCAGCTTCAAGCCCTGTTTTTCCGGGCATTTCAATGTCCATAATACATACATCAGGCTGGCGTTTTTTGACAAAATCAACAGCATCTTGGCCGGTTGTACCTTTGCCTACGACTTCCATATCGTCTTCGAGGTTTAGAAGTGATCCTAAAGCGCCCAGCAGCATTTGCTGATCTTCTGCAATAAATATACTAATCATATAAGCCATCCTTTATGTTTATTTTGAATTATTAGGAATTGCCATGGTAAGCTTGGTTCCGTTTTCGGTATCGATGTGAAGGCTTCCGTTTGCAAACTCAAGCCGTTCTCTCATCCCGAGTAAGCCATGTCCTTTTGAAAAGGAATTTTCTTCTCCTTTGAATGTTCCATCGTCAGACACTGTTATCACAACTTCCTTCCAGAGCTGCTGAATGTCAACTCGGCAAGTTTTAGCCTGGCTGTGTTTGACGACATTTGTGACAGCTTCCTTTAAGCACATGCTCAAAATGTTTTCATTCAGCAATGAGATATTTTCGGGCCATTTCTCTTCTTCATAGATAAACATAATGTCAGCTGCTTCGAGAATTTGTTTGATGTTGATCAATTCATCCTTGAGCCGGATGCCCTTCATAGAGGAAACGATTTTTCTTACTTCATTTAAAGAAGTTCGCGCTGTTTGCTGAACACTTTTCAGTTCACGAGCTGCTTGTTCGGGATCTTTGTATATCAATTTTCTTGCTAAGTCGCTTTTTAAACCAATAAGAGAAAGCTTTTGCCCAAGCGTATCATGGAGATCGCGGGCAATTCGCTGACGTTCTTCTAATTTTACCAGTTCTGCAATCCGTTCATTTGCATCCTCGAGCTTTTCTTCAAGCCGTTCGCGCTCCTTGCGGCTTCTTATACTAAAGGGCAATAAAATTGCGCTGATGAGGGTAATGACGACAAAAGGAATTTGTGTCAGAAAGAATTCCTTCTTTAATACGAGACTGAAATTGGCTGCGACGGCTGCGCTTATTAAATGGACATAATATAAAATATGAAAAGGGACGCGTTCCTTAATGTTTCCAATAAAATACGCGATAAAAAAAGCAAAATAAATATAACTGAACAGGGTAATGGAAGCGGTTGAAATGCCAATTAATAAAAATCCCCACAAATAAATGGTCCAGCCTTTTGAGACAAAAGCAAATCGATATACCGAAAAAAATAAAAGCGTCAAAATGATGCCGACAATAATAACAAATGTAGATGATGATTTCCATATAAAGTAGAAGGGGAGGATGAAAAATATCGTCCATATATAGGGCGTAATCCCGTTTAGTTTTTGAAATGTTAAATGCTTTTTAATCATGATCTTACCTCATTTTCAGCTTTTCATCTTACTTGTAACTTTATCATTGTGAAAGCCAGAATGCACCCTCCAACAATAAAAAGGAAGCCTTCTAGTATATTAGAAGACCTCCTTTATCATCAGGCATTCTTCCGCAGCTTCTGTTTTTCTGGTGAATCAGGCGGAAGGCTTACAGCTATATGATTTATAGCCCGAAATGACACAAACTGTTTGTTATCTTCATCCCATAGACGGAACGCAAGTGATTGCAGGCTTGTTTTTAAGGTGATTGTCGGTACGTTTTTTAATGGTTCGTGATGTTCATGAGCAACTTCAAGCTTATAGTTAGGCACCTTTGGACTCAAATGATGAACGTGGTGGTAACCAATATTGCCTGTTAGCCATTGAAGCAGTTTCGGGAGTTTATAAAATGAGCTGCCTTCAACAGCAGCCTGAACGTAGCTCCAGTTTTCATCCGCTTCAAAATAAGAATCTTCAAAGGTATGCTGCACATAAAACAGCCAAACACCGATTGAACCTGAAATCAGAAATATCGGGCCTTGCACCAGTAAAAACGATTGCCAGCCAAAGATCAGACAGCAAGCGGCAGCCAACGCGACAATTGCCAGATTCGTAAGGTATGTGTTTACACGTTCTTTTCGTCTTGCTCCTTTTTTGTTAAAACGGTTCGTGATCAGAAAAACATAAATCGGTCCGAGAATAAACATGATAAACGGGTTTCTATAAAGTCTGTATGCAAGCTTTGTTCGTCTGGATGCAGCTTTATATTCGTTTACTGTTAACATCCAGATGTCTCCTGTTCCGCGTTTATCCAGATTGCTGCTAGTTGCATGATGAATCGAATGGCTGTGCTGCCATTGAAGATACGGGAATAAAGTCAGGACACCTGTCAGAAAACCGAGAATGTGGTTATAGCGTTTTTGTTTGAAAAAAGATTGATGGCAGCAGTCATGGAAGATGATAAAAATTCTTGTCAGAAAACCTGCGGCAATCACCGTTAATGCTAACGTAAGAAGATAGGAGACATCGAGGCTGAGATAAGCAAGAAACCATAGGCCGAAGAATGGGATAAACGTGTTTAAAAGCTGAATCAGGCTGTTTTTTGTTTCAGGCTGAGCAAATGCAGCGACTTGCTTTGTCAGCTGTTTTTGTTTATGTGCAATGGTTTGTTCAGTCATAGTAAGTATCCTCTCATTGTGTGTCTCGGTTCAGTATACGCTAATGAGAGAAGTCTTTTGTAGTAGCACACATCATGCCTCCTATATGACATTTGTCATGTCTCGTGCGGCATGCATAACCGATTGCGCTAAAAAAGCTTGTAAAAAAATTTACAAGCTGATTAATGTTTATCAATCCATATTCGTGATGTACCCGAAATAGCTTCAATCCTGCATGTTCCTCCTATAGGGAACGTGGCAATTGGCGAGGTATGTCCGGCATTTATATTTGCGATGATCGGGATGCCGGATAATTCTTTTTTTGTTTCGATCATGGCTTTTACAAGATCCATTGATACGTTTGATGCTTTCTGAAATCTGCCGATCAAAATCGCCTTTACATGTGAAAAAGCGGGGAGGTGGATGAGTGATTGCAGATCGCGGTCAAACATATGGATGTCTGACATATAATCATCTTCAATCAATAAAATAGTATGTTCTGTTTCGGGAAAATACTCCGTTCCCTGCAGCAAATTAAGCGTGCATAAGTTTCCGCCAATTAAAGTGCCTTCCGCATAACCTTCTTAGATTACAACAGGGCCGTTATTAGGATAAAAACGCCTGTTTTCTTGATCCAAAAACCAGCGGTCATCGCTCCACTCACTTGAAGGAAGAATTTCAAACGGGTCGTCCGAAGCGCAGCAAGAAAGAAAATACTCTTGTGTATAATCAAGCCCTTTTTTCATTGCAAATGTTGAGAAGTGGGGGCCTGAATACGTAACAAGACCCGTTTTTCGATAAATTGCGTTGCAAAGAGCGGTTATATCGGAATAGCCGCACAGAATTTTTGGATGCCGTTTGATTTTCTCGTAATCAAGATAACGCAGCAGCTGATTTGAATTAAACCCTCCGAGTGTCGTTAAAATCGCTTTGACGCCTGGATCAAAAAAGGCAGCGTGCAGATCATGGACTCTTGACTCGATAGAGGATGAATCAAATTCATTACATTCATTTGCGTGTTCAGCGATGGTTACCCGATAACCTAAGCGTTCTAACGCCGTTTTTGCTCGGATTTTTGCTTCATTTGATAATATAGACATGCTGGTCGCGGGAGACACGATCCGGATTTCGTCTCCCTTTTTCAGTTTTGAGGCGTACATAGAACCCTCCATCAATGGTTTTTTACCATTACAGCATATCTTGGCTCTTTCTTCCAGACTTTTCTACAAATCAACCCACTTAATGCTGCCGGATTGGGTATCATGATCGATACATACTTTGAATTGATGTTTTTCATAAAAGTGAATCAGCCGGTCTACATGATTCCAATCCCGTTTGGCGATGTCTCCTGTGACTTTCGGTATATTGTGGTCTCTTGCTATATCTTTTAAATATTTCATGCAAATGGAACCAAACCCGTGATTCGGAGGGCCTTTTATATCGCCTATATGAATGGCATCGTCCTTGTAAGACGCTACAAGTGAAAAACAGCCTTTTCCTCGGTAAGCCGTTTTACAATCAGTTAGCATAATTTTGCATGTTTGGCCATCATCAATCGAGGAAACAATCATCCACTCATCATGTTTCGATTGATCAATACCAAGCACTTTGGCATCTTTAGATAAATCCTTCATATTCTCCTGCATGCGATAAATTTGAAATTCTAAATCATTTAATTCTTCTTCAAGCTCTTGACGATTTTTTTCTTTAATAGTAAACAAGATCAAACTCCTTTCAAAAATCAGCTTAGAAACACAGTTACCAATTGTATTAGAAGAGAGGCGTATTGTAAACAACAATTCCATTATTACTAGAAATTAGCGGAAAGTCAGGTTTGATCGTTTTTAAGAGAGGAAAAAGAAAACTAACCTGTGAAAAAGGAGGAATCGGAATGGCGATTGATTCATTGATTAACAAATTACAGTATGTCCAATTGGAACCGCCGGATAAAATTCTCTCTCTGTATCTCAATACAGACATGAGAGATCCAGAGCAGCAGGGGGGAGAATGGAAGATTGCCCTAAAGTCAGGATTCAGCCGATTAAAAGAGTATTTGGCAGCTAGTGATCCAGAGGAGGAAAAGTGTCTGGATGGAATCAGGGCTAAAATGAATCAATACTTGAATGCAATGGGAAAAGACATGCCCCGCAGTCTCGTGTTTTTTGTTTCCGACAGCGGCATATGGGAGCCTATTAAGCTTCAAGTCCCTGTAGATACAAGATTTTACTGGGAAGAAACAGCTGTCCTGGATCAGCTGAAGGGTTTGCGCCAGGCATACCCAAGTACGGCGTTTATTTTAACTCAGCAGCATGAAGTGAAAATTATTGAAACCGTTTTAGGAAAAATTGAGGCGGTGGAGCGTTATGAGTATGATATGATCAATGAGTCTTGGAAGAATAGCCATTCCGCTGTAGACAAAGCGCCACCATTTGAAGAGAACCGGATGAGGGAACATGTAACAGAGAACCAATCGAGACTGTATAAGCGGCTGGCTGCCAGCCTTGATCAAAAAGCTGCCGCGAAAAGATGGGAACGAATGGTTATTGCCGGGGATAAAGAAACGGCCGATATCTTGGATCAGCATATGAATAAACCCATTCATTCGAAAATTCAAAAGAACCTGCTGAATGAAAATGAACATAAGGTCATTGAACATTTGATAAAAGAGGCGTAAACCTAACAGGCCGGGGCTAATAGCCTCCGGCCTTTGAAGTGTGTCTAATTTCTGACGAAGCAATCGAAACCGTTGACATCTTCTTTGAATTTGCATACGATTTGGATAGCCAGTACAAATTAGGAGAGGTCACCAAATGAACCAAACAGAAAATAAACCGAAAAATTACACGGGGATTGTCCTTACGCTGACAGTTCTGATTAACGGTTTAATCGCAGTGCTGTTTTTTATGCCTAAATTAGATCAGTTCAGCCATGCGAATATTCACATTTTGCCAATGCTGAATGCGATATTCAATAGCTTTACGTTTATCTTCTTATTGGCCGCGCTGATTATGATTAAACAGAAAAATATCAAAGCTCACAAACGCTTTATTTTGGCTGCGTTCACAACAACATTACTATTTTTGATTTGCTATGTGACGTACCACTCGATTGCGGAAAACACGCTCTATGGCGGAGAAGGTATTATGCGCCCGATTTATTTCTTTATTTTAATTACACATATCTGCCTTTCTGCAATTATTGTGCCGCTTGCGCTGTTTACGCTGATCAGAGGCTTCAGCATGCAGGTGGAGCGCCATAAAAAAATTGCGAGATGGACAATGCCTCTATGGCTGTATGTAAGCCTTACAGGCGTTATTGTATATTTGATGATTTCACCGTATTATTAAAAGCCATACTCAGTATGGCTTTTTTTACGTGTAAACATGGCAAAAGCCCAAATTCATTTTTGGGCTTTTGTCAGTAAATTGATAGACTCTTATTCATGAGCCTTGGATTCCATGGTTTCAAGTGTTGCAACCTGCAAAGATTCTTCAACAGTTTTTGTTTTTTCTTTTACTTTTTCTGCATACGTATAATCACCGTAGCAATACGGATAGCGGAAATTTTTCGCATTTCCCCCGCAAGTATACAGATCAGGATTTTTTTTGACTTGCTGCTCGGAGTATTGTTTTGCCAATTCCTCAGTATGCGTTCCTCCATGTTCAGCTACAAAATCAATGTAACCTGCCCCCATGTTGTAGCTTTGAATAATGGTATCCAAATCCACGCCTTTTTCCTTACCGGTCTTGTACATGAGGGTAAATTGCTTGATGCCTTGTTTAACACTGAGTTGAGGGTCTGTTATCTCATTGCGTTTTAACCCCAGAGATTCAGAGGACTGCATGGGATCATTGCCTTTTCCTTTTGACTCCTGATACATCATGCCTAATATGAGTGATGTATAATTAGAGAGTCCTTGGCTTTCAAGCTCTTCTTCCACCAAAGGTTTGTAATCGGTTAAACGTTCCAAAACAATCGTTTTCGTATCGATCGGAAGTTTTTTGATTAAATCCCGGTTGAAAAAAAGCAGGACCAATAAAAAAGAGGCGATGACAAAGACAAAAATCATCATAAAACCCGCAGCAGCGAAACAGCCTTTTCTCTTTTTCTTCACTGTGTTTCACCCTCAATGTTTGGAGCAGTTTGACCTTTTTTATTATGACATAAGACGGTATATCAGACCAAGTAAAAACCTGATTTGAAACATAAATTTAAACTATGAGATTGAAATGGAATACAAGCAGGCTGGTTTGCACTCAAGCGCATTTGTTATAAGATAAAACTATGAATAAAGAAAGGTGATACCATATGACTGAATTTAGAGAAACGGAACAATCGGCTGCTGATCTGGACGAGGAGACGCTGTTTCTTGTCGCGCAAACATTCAAAGCGCTTTCTGATCCAACCCGAATCAGGATTCTACATTTATTGTCCCAGGGTGAGCATGCTGTAAACGGAATTGCAGAAAAGCTGAATTTACTGCAATCCACCGTGTCCCACCAGCTTAGATTTTTGAAAAATCTTCGGCTTGTCAAATCGCGCAGAGAAGGAACATCGATTTATTACTCTCCGGAGGATGAACATGTTTTAGATGTTCTTCAGCAAATGATCCATCATACGCAGCATGATTGAAAAAGACATCCTTGCTTAACACGCTGTTAGCGGGCAAGGATGTCTTTTTCTTTATTGTGTCCGTGCTGTTCGAGTTCGTTTCTGCTGAGCTTGATGACAAAAGAAGAAAAACCGATATAATAAACGGCTATCAGAAAACAGACGCCAATTGTCAGAGGGTCCGTTCCGATTGACTGACTGTATGATCCAAGGCTGTTTAGATCAGGTGAGGTAAGATAAAGCTCCGTCACTCGATACAGAAATCTTGATAGAAATAAAGTTAAGAGAATCACCTCTACCCAAATATGAGTCCGAAAATAGATCTTTCCTCTGCGTTTTTCAAAGGAGATGTTTTTCTTAGCGAAAAAGACAAGGAGCCATCCGCCAAGAATGCCCAAAATGAGATATCCATATAAAAAAGGGTGAATGGCGCTGAAGATTGAAAGGCCAAAAGCAAACAGCGAGAAAAGAATGATACGGGTGAACAGCCAGCGGGGCTTCAGCGGCTGGTATCCGATGGACCTTTTAATTTTTTTATACAGAAAAAAGATGATGATCATGGCAGGATAAACGCTCTGCAGTGTAAGATGCATGATGTGAAATCCCCTCCGTTGAGAAGTGTATGCTTATCCGGTCAGAAATAGTAGCTGAAATAAATACTGAACACAAAAAAGAAGGGGAAACCCCTGTTTTCATAGCATATGCGAGGTGTATTCCGCCGCATAATAGATATGCCCAAGCTTTATCAAAATGTTATGATTGTTTTGTTGGAAAATACAAGAAGAAAAGGTGCGCAGAATGAAACTGGAACGTTTGTTAGCGATGGTTGTGTTATTGATCAGCAAAAAACAAGTGCAGGCTGCAGAGCTTGCTGAGCTGTTTGAAGTATCTGTCAGAACAATTTACCGTGATATTGAGACGATCAATAGGGCTGGTATTCCGATTGTGACCTCACAGGGTTCCGGGGGCGGAATTGGCATCATGGAAACGTATCGGCTTGAAAGAGAGTGGCTGAAGGAGGAGGAATTGTTTGCAATTGCTTCCGCTTTGCAGAGCGTTTCATCTATGTATGAACCCGTTTCTCACAGCACAGCCTATCAAAAAATCAAACACCTTATACCTGAGCAATCTGCTCAAGCATTTAAGCACCAAACAGAAAAATGGTTTATTGACATGACGGCTTGGGGCCATACTGAGGATCAAAAGACGCTGCGCGAGAAAATCAGCGCTGCCATCGATCGATTGTCAACGATATCTTTTACATATACAAGCGCAAGCGGGGAAACACTACTTCGGGAAACTGAACCTTATACATTGGTTTGCAAGGCGGGGCACTGGTATTTATATGCCTACTGCCTGGTAAGAAATGATTTTCGCTTTTTTAAACTGAACCGGATGAAAGATCTGGCCATCTTACATCAGACATTTATCAGAAAAGACATTCAGCTGGACACTTTGCCATGGGATAAGAGTTGGTACCAAAAGGACCGTTTAACTGAATTGGTTATTCTTGTTCAGCCGTCAGCACGTCAGCGTATAGGTGAATGGTTCGGATATGATGTCCTTCACTGTTGTGAGGAAGATGAAATCTGCCAGGCGGTGATTTCACTTCCAGAAGATCAATGGCTGATCGGTTTTTTGCTCCAGTTCGGAAAGGATATTGAGGTTCTGCAGCCTCTTCATATAAGGGATAAAGTAAAAGAAACCATTCATCACATGCAAAAAATATATGAAACCTGACACACTGCTGTCAGGTTTCTTTGTCTATAATCTTAAAAAAAGGAGGAGATCGTATGGGCTTTTCACATATAACACACTTAGACCTGAAACGATTTGCCGGACTGTCACAACGGACAAGCAACGCACTGGAAATGACGGAAGAAAGGAGGATTCCGGCACTGTGGGATCAATTCTGGAAGCAGGATATGAGCGCTCTTTTATCACAGGCTGAAAAAGACAAGAGCATTATTGCCTTATATTCGAATTATGAACAAGAGACGAATGGGTTTTATACGTTTTCAGTCGGAACGTTTCAGGAATACGACGACATTCTTCCGGGACCATATGAAAATATTGATTTGCCGGCTTCCGCTTACGCCGTTTTCACTTCCAGAATCGGTCCTATTGAAGAGATTGTGCTTGAAACGTGGAAGGAAATTTGGACTTGGGATAAGCGGCATCTGCGCACGTTTACAGGTGACTTTGAGATGTATGATCAAAATGCCGCAGTGCCACAGCGAGCACAAGTTAACATTTATGTAGCGATAAAAAAATAATAAACTCTTGAAAAACTAATGGTGTTAGTTAATAATAAAACTAACACCATTAGTTTTTGTTAGGAGGAATAAAAAGATGAGAATGACTCAGTACCAAACGGTTTGGCAGCTGACTTTTTTTCCAGCATTGTTTCCGGTTAATTGCTATTTAGTAGAGGAAGAAAACGAAGTCACCCTTATTGATGCCGCACTGCCAGGCAGCTATAAAGGGATTATTCAAGCTGTGAATCAGCTTGGAAAACCGCTTCAGCATATTTTACTGACTCATGCACATGGGGACCATGTCGGATCACTGGATACATTGGCACAAACATTTCCGCATGCAAAGGTCATGATCTCGGAACGGGATTCATTCTTGCTCCAAGGTGACACATCCTTGCGGCAAGATGAGCCGCAGACGCCTATAAAAGGAGGTATTCCGAAACACATACAAACAAAGCCTCACCAACTGCTGACGGGCGGTGAAACAATTGGTTCTCTGCTTGCCATTCCAACACCGGGCCATACACCGGGCAGCATGTCATTTCTTGATACAAGAAACGGCACTTTAATAGCAGGAGATGCGTTTCAGTTGCGCGGAGGAATCGCTGTATCAGGTCAGATAAAATGGACGTTTCCTTTTCCCGCTTTCGCCACATGGAATAAGGAGGAGGCCATCAAAAGCGCACAATTGCTCGCCGATAAGGCGCCTTCCTGTCTCGCTGTCGGACATGGAAAATTCCTGCGATCACCTTCAGAGCGGATGAGACAGGCGATCCAAAAAGCAAAGAAAGGATGATGAGCATGTCACCGAGAATAGGTTTGACCCAAAAAATGATTGTAGACGCTGCAGCAGAGATTGCCGATCAGGAAGGGGTAAATGGTGTCTCACTTGCCGCACTTTCTAAAAAAATGAATGTTCGCCCCCCGTCATTGTATAACCATATCAACGGGCTGCAAGCGATCAGAGCAGAACTTGCTGTCAGAGGACTGACAAAGCTTTTTGATCAAATGGCGGACTCCGTAACCGAACGAAAGGGAGATTCCGCTATGCTTTCTTTAGCTCATGCATATGTTGATTTTGCAATTGAAAATCCCGGATATTATGAAGCGGCTCTGCTTAAGGTTCAGGACAAACGGACGGAAATCGTCTCTGACCAAATTGTCTGTCTTGTGACGAAGCTGCTCATTGAAAACGGCTATGCAAGTGAAAAGACTGCCATTCATGCGACAAGGGGGCTCAGAAGCCTGCTGCATGGCTTTACTGCTTTAATCGCAAAAGAAGCATTTGAACGTGAGGAGGACATTTTAGAAAGCCTGTCATTTTCAATTAGGACATTTTTGTCAGGATTATTAATAAACAATAAAAATATTATGTAAACAAACAAATGGATGTCTTATATTTCTGAATATTGTATAATATCAAGGGAGTATACATAGGGGAGAGGCATTATGCAATGGATGACATTCACAAGATTGAACGGTTAGCGGCAGCTTCATGGCCGGCTTATTTTCAAAAAAGCATAGGGAAATGGCTTCTCAGAGCGAATTTTGGCGTAACCAAAAGGGCAAATAGCGTATGGACTTCTGCGGATATGCCTGAAGGGGATTTTCAGCTAGAGGCCGAACTTTTTTATCAAAGTTTAGGCTTACCTGTTTGTTTTCATATTAGCAACGCATCACCGAAAGGGCTTGATGACGCATTGGCAGACAGCCGTTATGAAAAGGTAGACGAGTGCTTCCAGATGACAGCGTTGTGCCGGTCAATTATGAGCCGAACAAATGACAACAGCCGATTTACATACAAGTGGGAACAAGAGCCATCATCTGTTTGGATAGATGAATTTATTCAATTAGAAGGGTTTTCACCCGAGCGTCACAAAGGTTACAAACACATATTCGAACGCATGCCGCCGTGTAAAACTTTTTTCAAGATGTATGACAAAGAAAGCCTGACAGCGCTTGGCACGGTTTCTGTCATTGATGGTTATGGCGGACTTAGTAATATCGTTGTAGCTGAGGAGCACAGAGGAAAAGGGGCAGGAACCCAAGTGATCAGGGTGTTGACTGAATGGGCAAAAAACAACGGAGCGGAACGCATGTTTTTACAAGTGATGAAAGAAAATCTGGCGGCAGTTTCTTTATATAAAAAAATCGGATTTTCGCCTATATCGGAACACCATTACCGGATTAAAAGATGACCAAAGGAAGGGGTTTGCTGATGGACTCGCTTCAAGAGATGATTTGCGAAAAACGGACGTACACACGCCTTTATCATTCACATAAGCACGCATACAGCCAATTTCTTTTTCCGCTTGAAGGGAGTATTGATCTTGAGACTGAAGAGCGCCAGGTGAAATTAAAGCCAGATCATTTTTTATATATTCCTCCGCAGTGTGAGCATCGTTTCCGTTCTATCGGAAGAAATGAATGTCTTGTACTGGATGTTCCGCTTCATGCAATGAAAATTGATGAGTATCGTGCAGGATCGGGAATTGAAGCTGCCCTCGATCCTTTCTGGTCTTCAATCAGGTACTTGCTGACAGAGGAAGCAAAGGCCGGAACAGCCAACTCGCTTCATATGCTAGTACAATACATAAAAGAAAAGCTTCAATCCCATAGCTATGCCTCAATTGCATACATTCACAGCCATTTATTTGAGCGGCTGACGATTAAGAAGCTGGCAGAAATCGAGCATTATCACCCAGCTTACTATTCAAGCTGGTTCAAAAAACAGACAGGGAAGTCCCCGCAGAACTATATTGCCGACCTTCGCCTTGAGGAAGCAAAACGAATGCTGATGGAGAGAAATGAAACCCTTACCGTCGTGAGCGAGGCGCTGGGCTTTCAAAACCTTTCTTCTTTTACAAGATGGTTCACGAAAAGCACAGGAATGCCGCCCCGCCTGTATCGAAACACCTTATATTCAGATAAAAAATAATGGCTATTTGGTTAAACAAATCTTGAATATCTCCTTTACAATAGGAGAAAAAGGAGTTATTGATATGGCAGTCATTGAAGACTTTGAGAAATTGGATATCAGAACGGGAACAATTGTAAAAGCGGAAGAATTTCCTGAAGCAAGAGTACCGGCAATCAAGCTTGTGATAGATTTTGGGACTGAAATCGGCATAAAACAATCGAGCGCACAAATCACGAAGCGTTACAAGCCAGAAGATCTCATCAACAAGCAAGTCATAGCAGTCGTGAACTTTCCGCCCCGCCGGATCGCCGGATTTAAATCGGAAGTCTTGGTCCTCGGCGGCATACCCGGCCAGGGCGACGTCGTCCTTTTGCAGCCGGATCAGCCTGTCCCAAACGGCACAAAAATCGGATAACGCAAAAAAAGACGTTTGCCTAAGGCAAACGTCTTTGCGTATTGAGGCGATGCACCACACGCCACATTCGTGTGTGCCGTAAGGCATGTACATCGGCTTACACAATTCAGCTCATCGCTATATGAATATAGCATGGAGGGCGAAGGAATGCAAGGATTACTTTTAGTAACGGTGAAATGAATTTATAATGGAAAGAGTTTTCATTTTATTTGTAAGAAAAAACTCAGTGAGATTTAGGTGTGATCTTAATGCAGTTTGTATCGACTTACAGATGATAAAAGAACAATACTTTTAATAAGCCTCATGAAACATTTTCAATTTGTAAATACTTAAAGGATATATATGGTGTATTTGCTATAGAAGTCTAATATGATATCCATTTACTCATTTCAATAGCAACTTTCATGAATAACGAGAAGGAACAGCTGTCAAAATTGTTTTGATTATAATATAAGTTAATTACGATAGTATATTAAGGGTATTTTGGTATATATTGAAAATTGATAATAACATACAAGGAATAACGAACCTAGAAAAGAGATTTAATTATTTGGATAAACATATATTGAACTGGTCGGCGTATCCACTATTTGATGAAGGTTAGAGCGATACCATACCCTTTTTCTGATGTGTAAGCAGAGGTTATTTTCATTACTTTCCAGCTTCCTTCAGCGGCTTTTGTTCCTATTCCATTATGTGCCGTAAGATAATCTCCTTGATTGACAGTTTCGTCAATACGAACATAATGTTGGCCTACCAACCCTACTACGTGCCATTCGTCTCTTGCTGCCCGTGAATGATAATTTGCCTCCAGCGCTGTATCGTAGTCTGGATTTTGTTTGGGAACACGTATGAGTTCACCGCTTTCCTCATCAGTCACCGTTTCATAAATAAATCCGCCGAACTCATTTGTCAAATAACGCCCCTGCCAGACGAAACTGGAGGCTCCTGAAATGAAAGCTGAAGTTTCTGAAATAACGCCAAGCATATAATCTCCAACATTCGCGGGCACAATTTTTTCACCTCTTAAAGTCACGATTGTACCAGTATGGATTAACTGTCCAGTTGTACTCTCAAAATACTCTACATATCCACCTAAAGAAGAACTGATTGCACCGGCAAACGTCCCGTTTCCCCGAACAGAGTCAAGAAGCCACTTTATTGATTGGTGACCTCCTGCCACGGTGTATGGTTCCTCAAGTATAATATTTTCAGAAGACAGTATTGTTCTTGACGCATGGTTTCCTCTAATATGTGCGTTATTTGAAGAAGCGATTAATGCGCGAGAGCCTTCAGTACTGGAGCCTCCAGAAGAGCTAATGACCGCATTTCTTTCTCCACGGGCCGTAATGTCGCCGGTACCTGCTATAACTGCGCTTGTTTGGTTAACAGCAAAGCCAGAGGTCGTTGCAAGCTGTATGCCTCCTTTCAAATTGATTGGAACTTGTTGGTATGTTTGACCTTTGATTGAGGCTGCCACACTATAACCTTCTGATTGTACACCGAGAATTGTGGCCTGATTATTGGGGGACTGAATTCCAACTGTCCCATTGTCAGTAATCATCGTTCCATTTAGAATATTGACATTGTAGAGGCCTCCACCGATTGAAATTCCTTTTGGAGCAGATTTATAAATATCAAAATTTGAAATTTTTATATAATCAGTTTTATTTGATCCGCCTGATAAATTAATATCAACACCGGCTTTTTTAAACCCGCGAATTTTAATACCATTAATGGTTATATTTTGGCTGCGATATTGCAAGGCTACGACAGGGTTTTCTTTATAATCATAGTCTGGATCACCAATCGCTGTGAATCCGCTTACATTAACGTTTTTATATGCCGAAATAACCAGCGCTCTTGGGGTCACAGCATCGTAAAGCGAGTTGAAAACTGGTTCAACTGCTGAACAATCAATGAGTGTGACATCGTATGCTGTTGTGCTTTCAGGATCTGTAATTTGATGGTGACCAATATGACGAAGATCAAATGCACGAACATCGCGATAAGAAATATGGCCTATGATATGGACGTTTTGAGAGGCCGGCCACAGTTCATGGGCTTTTACTTCAACTCCGCGGATGTTGCCGCTTGTAAAGTTATTCAAAAGCCACACATGCCTAGAGCCGTCGTCAATTTCTATTCCGTTGGAGTTTGAAACACCTTCAGCAAATTCTGTTCCCCGCGGATTTCCTGAGTGGCAGTTTGAAATAAAGATGTATTCGCTATAATGGGTGGTAATGCCGTCGTCTCCTGAACCATATGTCACACAGTTATCGATCCAAATATATCTTGATCCGTCTTTTGTCCAATCGGTATCAGGTAAATGGTCATACGTTGGCGATGTAATATCAATACCATGAAGACCTGCGTTAATCGCTTCCACATCTTTGATCCACCCATATTCAACCTTAGCAAAAGTTAAACAACTGGAGAACTGTCCCCCTGGATTCCTCACACCGCATTGTCTACTTGGATTCCAGTCTAATGACATTCCTTGGACAAAAATATTGCGATTTCCATTTTGATAATCATCATTTGTAATCACCCATTCATGCGCTGGAGTGTCTTCATGCAATTTAATCACTGTGATTCCTTTACCTTGTCCAACAATTGTTGTCCAAGATGGAAGTTTAATCCCTTGAACGAGGTATTCTCCCGCTGGAACATGTACTTTGACTCGGCCATTCCCGATTGCTTTTCGAAAAGCTTCAGTATTGTCTCTTCCATCTGGAACAGCGCCGAAGTCAGCCACATTTACTTCCCGGGTGATTTTAGATAAAAGCCTATAGTATTCCTTGTCGAGACGTTCTTTTAAAAGAGAGGTGACCTCTCCTTCGGCCGTCACCCTTGCGTCAGTAACTTCGATATTTTGGTCTGTAACCGAGTGCTTAATAAAGTTTTGCATTCTTGTCTTAATATGTTCTAATTCGGATGAAAATTCGGGGTGAGACTGAGAATTGGCGTTTAGAGAAGGATCAGGGCAGTTTTTAAAATGAACCATTCTAAAGACACCTCTTTCTTTTAATATAAGCGCTGTTTTGTCTTTGAGATAAGGAGTTAGTATTTCTTTTGGCGCTTATCTTTCCAATTCTGTATTTGTTACAAAATTCCTTTAGGATTATTCTGGTTTTCAAGAAATGTAAGTCAATGAAAAAAAGAGAGGACAAGTAAAGGATAAAAAGCAACATTAAGAATCGTTATACAGTGAAAGAAAGTTCCCCCGATGGTTAATTAAAACGTTTTCTATGGTTGGGTATTTATTAATGATTATGGAAGAAAAGGGAGGTCCGCATTCAAAACGTGTATAAAAATAATAAAGAACCGAATGTTGAGACATCCCATATTTGAATTAATCTTTTAAACAAAGGAGTATAAATTCTTCACTTCTTTTTATATCAACCAGTTTTAACAAGATGTGAGCATGATCTAAGGTAAGCGATTGACCTCATAAGCAACACGTATTCCAGATTCAATCGCGCCTTGCATCCACGCATGAGTGAGTGAGGCGTGTTCTCCGGCGAAATGAACTCTGCCCTCAGGGACAGGAATATAGGGATACAGCTCTAATTCTTGTCCTGGTTCGAAAGCTGTAAAACCTCCCGCAGAATACGGGTACTGGCTCCAGCTAAAAGAAGTGCCAGACACAAATTCAGACCACACAATATCACCATAGATTTCAGATAAATTCAGTAAAGTATACTGGATTCGCTCTCCTTCTGAAAGACTGTCCCATATCAGTGCCTCATCAGCCCAAGTATAACTTGCCAGAATGACGGCATGTCCATTTGCTCCAATATTTCTGCTTGGATAATACGAAAAACGAATCGGTAGATCAGTAATAGATTTGCCGCCGCGCTGCCCGGCTTTTTCCCAAAATCGGCTTTTAAACTCTATGCCGATTTTTGTTGCACTGATATAGTTTAGCTCACGGATTGCCCTTCGTTTATAGTACGAGAATGAATGGTATGGTTCGACTTTTACAAATCGCAATGTTGAAAAAGGAATGGTTACAATAGCGAGATCAGCTGTGAATGATGTGAATTCTGCCGTTTGTTGATGCTGACAATGGATCGTAACACGATTTTCCCCCTGAGAAATTTTCATCATTTTTTGATGGTATAGAATGTTTGTTTTTAATTGAGGAAGAAACGCGTGAGGCAGCAGATCCATGCCGCCAGTTATCTCATAGAAGTGAGCGGGCGATGAAAAAAAGATAGATTCCCGCAATACTTCAACAAGGGACATCCCCATATACGCTTCCATATCCAAAAGTACACCAATCATATCGATCGCGCCATATGAAAAATACGTGTTTAAAAAAGAGCTTAACGAATGATTTTTGTATTGTTCTTCGACAATCCGCCAATTTCTCGCTGGATTTTGATTGATAAAATTTAGAATAGGCTGCAGTAAAGAAAGCATCAGCTCTTCAGATGTTTTCCCTTGTTCATTTGGTGCAACTGGGTATCTCAATATTCCAGGAGCTCGTTCAAAAACTTGGAGACGTGTTTTGATTCCATTTGCATAAATGATGTCCATCGGGGTTCTGTTGAGAAATACATTTGTTGGCAATTTGAATTTTTTTATATATTCTAAGGTTAACGAATGGTTATTCGGTATGCGCATCGGGCCAGCGTTAAAATACAAATCATCACTAAAGGGAGCTCTCAAAGTGCAGACACGGCCGCCCGCTCTGCCGCTCGCTTCGAGAATCGTTACTTTGTGACCGGCATTTTTCAGCAATGATGCTGATACAAGCCCGGACAATCCAGCTCCTACAACAAGAATATGCTTTGGATGCTGGGATGCGCTAAGGCCATTTCTAATGATCTTTACCATGTCATCATTCATTAGAGAATTCAATTTTTGGAGGCACCTCTTTTTAGAATTTATTGCATTATATTCGCTGAAAAGAGCACCTATCACGATCTGTTCACATCTTTTGGAATTTGAAAGGTTATTGTTAAAAGGAAATAAAGGGGTGATGTATGTGACTAACTTTGTTCATAAGACGGTAAATGGCTTGAAAAGTCTTTTGGATGAAAAAGGAGCCATTCAATTGTTTTGTTCTGAAGGGGATATCATGGAGTTCCTTGTTACATTTTCACAGGACAAAGCAACCCTGAATGACATTCAAAGCCTTGAAGCTAAACATCAGATTACCCTTCCAGAAGATTATCAGAAGTTCATGACACTGCATAACGGCGCGAAAATTTTTGAGATTCTTTCTGATGGGGAGAATATAGGTGGAGGACTTCAGCTATTTAGCCTTGAAGTGATTGAAGAGGAGTTAAAATATGAGGATTTGTTTGAAGATATCAATGGTATTCCAATTGGCTACTTATTGGAAGAATGCCATTTAATGATTGATAAAGATAAAGTGAACCAAGGTGATCCCAACTATCTCTATATATTTGAAAGTGGTTTAGAATATAATCCATTAAATGTAAACTTTGAAATATTTTTAGACCGGTATATATTGGCCAATGGAGAACCTTTTTGGGATTGGCGCTACTATACCGCAGAAAATTATTATAGAACAAGATAGTGTGTGATGTATAAGACAGTCATTTGGGCTGTCTTTTTCTGTTATTCAAATAGATTACTGTGGTAAAATTTACATAGAGTAGTCTAGGAAGGAGAATGATATGAAGGTATTTGAGGCTGATTCATTACTCTTTGAGGCCGATAAAAGAACCAAAGAGTTTAAGGAACTAAGGTCGCAAATGGTGAAGCTAAGAAAAGCTTTTCAAAACGTAGCTAACCTAGATGACAGTGAATTTTCAGGCAAGGGTGCTGACAACATTAAAGCATTTTATCATGGTCATGTCGGTGTTACCGATCAATGGATTGATTTAATTGACATGAAGATTGCTTTCTTAAGCAGCATGTCTGCAAAACTTGAAGATGCTAAGATGTCTGATGCTTACATAGAAGAATCCTTTTTAGAACACGAGTTGGCTAACGCCTATACAAAATCAAAATCCATTATGTCTAAACAGAAAAAAGCAATGAAAGACATATTAAACGACATCAATGATATTCTTCCCCTTGAAATATTCTCAACAGAAGACTTCAAAGACAAACTTTCTTCTGCAGATGACAAACGTGAAAAAACAATCGATAAGCTAAACAAGCTTGATGAGGATTTAAAAACAGAATACGCTGAAACAGAGCCTAACGAACAGTTCATCCAGCAAGATTTTAAAAAGCTGCAGGAATCAACAGGCAAAGGGAAGAACGCCACTCCGATTCACTATAACGCCAAAGCGTATAGAGAAAGTGACATACATAAGAAAAAAGGCGACATAGAGAAGCATTCTGAAGCTTACTTAAGCGTGAAGAAAGAAGAAGCAAAGGAACGTGAAATCAAGGAATTAAAGAAAAAACTTAATGACGGTGTCTCTGACCCTGATGAATATTTAGAGATTGCTAAGAAAGTAGGGTACGAGAATCTGGAGCCAGCTCAAGTACAGCTTGCAATGCAAATTGAACAAGCGAAGCAACTAGAAGGAGCAGGAGAAATCACTTGGGATATCGTAAAAGGTGTAGGAGTAGGCTTATATGATGTAGGAAAAGACACTGTAACCGGCATATGGGACTTCATCACCGATCCAGGAGAAACACTCTTAGCGCTGGGCAATGCAGTTATTCATCCAGTGAAAACATATGATGCCATTTCAGTAGCCATAGAAGAGTCATATCAAAAGGATATGGTGAATGGAGATGCCTATTCTAGATCAAGATGGGTTACCTATGCTATTGGTTCAGTGGCTGTAGCTGTTGTTGGTACAAAAGGTGCAGGAGCCATTAACAAAGCAGATGCAACGGGGAAGGTCATAAACAAAGCAAGTCAGGCAGGGAAGAAAATAAAAGACGTCAAGATTCCAGATTTGCTGCCTTATAATCCTAAGTACGACTTTGCTATGGCAGGGGGCGTGCCATACAATGTAGTGGATGGAGAAAACTTAAAAAATCAACTAATGATTTTTGCTAAAGGATCAGATAAAGAAGTTAAACCTTTTGATGTCGTTGATTATAGACCAAGTAACAGTCCTTTAGAGAATCACCATGGTGTAATGGATGTATGGGCTAAACATAATGTTCCGAATTATGTGAGCAGAGGTAGTAATACGCCAACAGTAGCTTTAACTAAGGAGCAACACAATGCTACCAAGAAAGTTTATAGAGAATGGCTGTACAAAAAAACAGGGAAAAAAGTTGGCGGTAAAGTAAATTGGAAAGAAGTATCACCTAGGGAAATACAAGAGCTTACTGAGAAGATGTTTGATGCTGCAAATGTTCCTAAAGAAGCGAGACAGCAATATTATAACGCATTTAATCAATACAACTTTAGAAAGTAGGTGCAGACTTGAGCATTGATATGTTAATCAAGAAGATTGCTTCCACACCAGACTGCCGGCTGTTTGAAGCAGATGGTCTCCCAGTAATAGACGAGAAGCATCAACTACCAAAAGATATAGGTGAATTTTATGAACAGTGTGGTGGAGCAGTTTTATATGAAAATGCGGATTATCCAATATACATAGTACGACCAGCTGAGTTTGAATTGGCTAATCCCATTATTGTTGGGGAACTCTGTGAAGAAGACATTTCATCCGAGTGGTATATTGTTTGCACGGATGGAAAAGGAGAATACCTAACAATTGACTTAAACGAAGAACGAAAAGGAAAATGCTATGACAGCTTTTTTGATCGACATGGAATAGTTGGTGAAACACAGGTGATAGCAAATTCATTTACAGATTTAATACAGCGACTGCTTGAGAATAAGGGTAAACATTGGTATTGGTTAAGGGATGATCATATATCACTAGGTGATGCATATGATGGCGTAGAAATTGAATAATCTCTCCACTCATTATAAAGACTGTTTTAGAAGGGAAAAGGTTCTGTCAACCAATAGGCCAAATAGATCTTTTAAGGATACTTTTTTTCACAAGGTCAGGAATAGATAGCATACCAGGATTTGAATTAAAAAGATTGGATTATTACTACGATTCGACGGATCAAGCCAACAAGAAGTTAGGGGTGTATTATGTCAGGGCAAACATCAAGATATGGCTTTCGGTTTCAAGATTTGTATTTACTAGAGCAAATTTTCTTGGATATAGCCAGTCGGAAAAAGGACGAAATTTCTGGTAAGGTCCATAAGGAAAAGAAATTCGGCGTTGAAGCTCAAACGCCAGATACAGGAACAACAGATTGGGATATTCTTGTCATTGATGATGAAAAGCATAAAGTGTTAGAAGTGAAAAGTGGGGCCGTTAATCAAAAAGACCGAGTAAGTTTTTGGCTAAGGATTCGAGAAGAAATATTTCAAACTGATATTAAACCAAATGACATTTCTCCGGGGTTAGTTATAAACTCAGATAAAAAACCAGCTGCCTTGCAGGCTTGGCTGGATTTAAGCAAAAGAACCAGTTTTGATAATAATACCAATTGGAAAATCCCAAATGAAGCTCCAAAACGTGTAGCAACAGAAACGCAATTAATTGATGAGGCTCTATACTGGATTTGTTCAGCTGAAACCATAGGGGAAAGAGTTTTGAGTAGCAAAGTCTCAAAAGATAAGGCTTTAAGTGTACTGCTTCAATTCAAACTTTATCAAGTATCCGGAAAAAATTTGGAACAAAAGGTTGAATCAATAATCGAAAGGCTGACGTTTATCCCAGAACCTTCCGTTCTACGGCACCAGCTTGAAGGATGGATATCCAACTGTGCTACCAGCGAGATACATTCGATTCATCTATTTACTGTTAATCAAATGGTTCATGAAATAAGGTTATTAGAAAAATTTTTAGAACAAGATTCTGATACCCTCCGTCTTGCTAAATTACTAAAGAACGAATATAGCTTAGGATGTTTAAATAATTGGAAAAGTAAATTCTCGGAACAAAATGGTCTACAGTATAAGCCATTAAAAGAAGTACAGTATAGTATCTTTGAAATTGATTGGGATAAACAACAACAGTCGATTGCTCTTTTAGCGGATGCTGGGTATGGAAAGTCACGCACTTTGTATGAGCTACATAAACAATTAAACCGAGCAACTTCAGTCAAATTTGACATAGTAACACTTTTGACTGAAGACGTTGTCGAATATCTAGCAGGAGAGAAAAAATCTGTTCTCTTGAGAGCACTGCTTTTATTAGTAGATTTGGCAGTTCTAAGCGACAAGAGGCTTTTACTTCTTGTCGATGGGTTAGACCAAATTTCAAAACAAAAGCGCTCAATCTTATCTTCCCTGCTACATATAGTAAGTCAACGTCCTGGATTTTTAGGTGTAATCACAAGTCGCAAGGTAGATTGGGAAGAGCAAGGAAAGCTAAAAGAAAATTTACAGACATGGCAAAAAAAATCTTTGGCTAAATGGCCTGAAATTGTTGTGAGGTCTGCTCTGAACCAGTATGGTATTAATCGGAATTTGAGCAAAGGGATTATTGCGCTACTTAGCATTCCCCTTTATCTTGATATTTTCATCCGTGTATTTGCAATTCCAACCAAAAAGGAGAAATATTTGCAAACGAGGCATGGATTATTAAAGGCTTATTGGGAGCATGTTATCCTTAACGACCAAAGTATAAAGAAATGGAAAGTTCTAAAAGAAGCCTGTGATCAAATTTCGGAAAAAAATTATTGGATACCCTCAGAGCAAATAGATGATGACATTTTAGAGTCATTAATATCATCGGGGTTATTCATAAGAGTAAACGCTCGGGCTCGTTATGATTTCCGTCACTCTTTGTTGAGAGACTTCGCCCTATCCCAATGGATTCTTGAAGCGAGTGAAGAAGACCCAGCTGCTATTGATTCCAGTCTAGATGCAATTCGATCCTCTGCTATTATTCGGTTTGGAGCTCAGAGAGCCTTATTAGAAGCTTTGTCTGATGTAGATAATACCGGCTGCAAAATTGAAGATTACGTTTTCCATGCAAATGATCTTGAAAAAAAGGAAATTGCACGGATTCTAGGGGGACTTAATCCTAATCCATCAATGGATATTGTCGCCTGGAATAGGAAACCAGAACCAACCTTCGTAGATTCATTGATCCTCTCAGCACAATATCACTTGAATAGTAACTGGGCTTCTATATTTTCAACTTGGCCAGCTTCAAAAGTTTGGACTGAACAGCAAACGTGGATTGGTGAAACTACTCTAGAAAGGCTCTCTGATTACTTAGAAGTACTAGCAAACCCTCAATTATTTGAAACTAAAGACGCTAATGAAAATAATCATTTAATAGGAAATATTATTTTAGAATGGGCAAGCGCAGCTAAATTTCAATCAGAATTGAGGAAAAACGATTCTTGGCTAATGATGAAAATCATTCCCATTGTTAGTAGATGGTCAGACCTTGAACGAGCCATTGAGTGGCTATTTGAAGAAATACCTAACAGCACATGGCGGACTAGACACGTGGCACTTGAATCCTTAGTGTTACTTGCTGCTAGAGATCAGACCGAAAATCAAGGACATGGCAAGGTTCTGGGCGAAATATATTGCGGGTTTATAGGATTATATCGGAATGGGGATTTGCCCGTTTTAGATAAAACATTAGCCTCTGATAACATGCTACAACACTATGCTGTTGACTGCTCTTTAATCGGTACTCACAATGTTAACACTCTTCCTTTAGTCGACCAAATGCCAAGCATTTTTTTTCCTATTTTGATAGATTTTCTATTAGCTTTGCAACTAACAGAGGCTTCTTATCAAAAAGGCATAGAGGTAAAGATCAAATCAGGGAAAAAGATATTGGATGATAAGATTTCGATGTATTATTGGAATAGATCCTATGAGCATGATATGGAAATTAAACTATACAATGGGCTTCACCAACGTTTAAAAAATTGGTTGGCAACGAAACCTGAAATGTTAATCGACGACCTTATGACATTTTTTTTAGAGTCCCCGCTAGCTAGTTTTCGAACCTTATTATTGCAAATTTTTTTAGAGGAGAAAAATGGAGAGAAACTTCTATCAGTTATAAAAGGAATTATTCTTGACGAACGAATTTATCATGTATTGGAAAGTCACTATTGGGTAGGACGAACTATACAAAGTATATGGAATTTTCTTAACGAAAAAGAACAAGAACAAATCTTTAATATTTTGATTAATGTGTCTGAATCTCCTTACGTAAATGGTTTGTATGTTGCAGGGGTTATTTTATCCTGTATTCCTTTAAGTAATAGCGATGACAAGTTAAAAACTATTCTTAATGATTTTAACGAACAAGGTTACAGTACCAGTCTTAGAGATCCAAGAGAAGAGATTGATAAGAGTATATGGAAGGATATGGATTATGAAATCAACGAACGTTTCATTTTAAAAGCAGTAGGTGAGTGGGAAGAACCAATTGATAAAGGATTAATGGTTAGTTTTTATAAAGTAATGTGTGAGCTTGATAAACCAAATAAGTCTTATGAAGTTGCCACTGTTAATCGTGCTATAATCCTAATTCAAAAAGTGTTGCCCGCTATTTCTGCATCTCTCAATCAGTTACAAAATAATTCGTGGCCGATTAGGCAGATTCAAATATTGTTAAATACTTATCAAAAGTTGCTTCAAACCAAAACCAATAGTGAAGGATTACTGCCTCTCCAAAGAGAGATAATCTACACTATTGCACAAGTTGCTACGAAATTGCTACAGCAAAGCCCTCTGCCAGAGACTCCAGAAGACTTTTACCAGGGTAATAGCATGTTGACTCCTGGGGATTCTTGGACACAAAGCTTATGTTTACTTGATCAGGTAATGACTGAGGATACAGTTCGTAATATGGATGAGCTATTTAATAATGCTTATGCTGAGATAAAAAAAGTATATAGTCAAGCTCTGCCGTTTCAACAATGTCTTTGTATGATTGAGTTTCGGGCATGGCATTGGTTTAGACCCGACAAGCAAAGAATCGAATTATTAAAAAGACTCATTTTAGGAGATAATACAACAGGCATTGCTCTGAGTTGGTGTATCAATCTATTAGACTATTTTCCTGCTTTGGAATTAGATAGAATAATAAGAGTGTTGCTAAGCAGAAAATCAATTCCTTTTATTGGTAAATTCGTGGATCAGCTAGGCCGGTTTACCGGATATCGGGCAATGCCCACGAATGATAAAAATAAGCGGTTATTAATTGGAAAGTTGATTGATGATATTATATATAAACCTTCAGAATTTCCGTTATTAGATGATAAAAAGAATAGAGTCGATTTCTTCAACGGAATGGCGTTCGGTTTGAAAGAGGGCGCCTCTAAGTCTGTTAGCAATAATGAACTTGCATACGAATATGGGAACTGGATGTTTCGTTTTTGGGAAATAATTAAAGACGAGAAATATTACAGGGGTAAAGATTTAATACTATTTTCCATGCATTGGATTGTAAACCCTGACAGTGATGTAGAAATAAATGACATTTCTGTATGGTGGCATTCTATTTATCCACTGTTAAAAAGAGTAGTACTTGAAGGTACACGAAGCGAAGTCCAGACGGTTATCTTTGCTTTAAGTAGAAACGAGATAGAAATGGTTCAGGCATTAGAAGGTATTGAATTAATTGAATTGTTTATTCAGCGTATCCTTGCTACTCCTGACGAAATTAATGTTACAGATCCCCAAAATAATGAATGGTATTCTTGGAGAAAAATTTCCGATTATGCGGCTGAAGTTATTCAATCCATTTCAAAAAGATCAGAATGCAAGAGATTTGAAAGGGAGCAATGCTACGTTCTATTAAGTAAGTTAGCTAATCAGCCAATTAAGTCAGTTGAAGCGGAAAGAATAATCATTCGCTTGCAACGTGACATAGAGTGATGGCACGGTAATATATAGCTAAATTTTTTCTAAGAGATGTGCTTGAGGGACAATAAGGTATAAAAACACTATACCCTTACCTTTTTGTAGCACTAATGTATAGTGAGTTAGTACATTTGAAGAAGTAAACGTACGGAACAAACTATTTTGATACACCATATTACTTATAATAACAAATACCTAAGATATTCTTTAAAAGTGCATTTTGAAGCAGCAGTCTATATTAAGATATTCTTAATAGACATTCCTTAGGTACAATTTAGAACTCTTCTCTCCGGGCTTTAGAAAATAGGTACGAACTAACGCCCAGCTTAATAAAAGTGCTGGGCGTTTTACTTATTAGGGTTATTTGCTTTCAAATACTCTCGATGCTCTTTCTCCAATTTATCAATATCATCTTTGAATATATAAATCTTATATTTTTCCTTTGCTTCTCTTGACAGATTATGTTCTAAATATTCACGGAGCTTTGCTTCACTTTTGGTTTGATCCATGCCAATTGTAATTGCCGGATCTGTTATTCCAATTTGAAAACTAAATAAACCAAATTCATCCCAAGCACTTTCTAAAACTTCTTCAGGTGCTTTTTTGTTTGATTCGATTAAAGTAATACCCGATATAATCAAAACAGGAACTAAAATCAAAAATCCAATTAACCTCTTCTTCATTCACCATCTCACTCTCCCTTGTCGATAAGAATCTCTCCTTTATTAATACTACGTATATCATTATTGACCTTTATATTTTATTACCAACATTTACATCGAACTTTTGTTCTTATTTATATTGAATAAAGAACATTCAGAGTCCATTACATTAATTTTGAACAACACAGGCTTCATGTAAAAGATCAGCATGACAAAACAGAATATATCAACATGAATAACATCATAGGAGTTACATACAATGATTGATTACTCACAATTTCCACGTAAGAATATACTTTGTGTCGATATGAAATCCTTCTATGCTTCTGTATCGGCTGTAACAATGGGACTTAATCCTTTAACATGCTACCTTGCAGTTGTAGGAAATACGGAGAGACAGGGAAGTGTAGTGTGAGCTGCATCTCCTGCACTTAAAAAAGATTTTGGAATCAAAACAGGATCGAGACTATTTGAGATACCTGAAGATCCAAGAATACACATTGTAAATCCACAAATGAAGCTTTTCATCAGAGTTTCAACTGAAATTACAAAGCTGTTTTACAGATTTGTTCCTGAGAAATGTGTCCACACGTATTCAATTGATGAATCTTTTTTAGATGCAGGAAAAGAAGATCCTGAAGAAATGGCCAAAGCAATCCAAAGCAGCATGTGGAGAGAATTTGGTTTGGTGTGCACAGTTGGTATTGGAGACAATATGCTACTCAGTAAGCTTGCACTTGACCTGGAGAGTAAGAAAACAAAGAGTGGCATTGCACGTTGGAGATATGAAGATGTACCAAATAAACTCTGGAAGGTTCGCCCTTTGTCTAAAATGTGGGGGATAGGAGGGAGGATGGAAAGAAACCTAAATCGGATGGGAATATCAACTGTAGGTCAGTTAGCTAAATTTCCTTTAGAGCTGCTTGAAAAGAAGTTCGGAATAATGGGAAACCAGTTGTATTATCATGCTCATGGAATCGATTTATCAGAAATAGGAGCTCCTTTGATGCAAGGGCAGATTAGTTTTGGTAAGAGTCAGATTTTACTGAGGGATTATATAAGGAGAGAAGAGATTAAGGCTGTTCTTTTGGAAATTTGCGAAGAAGTCGCAAGAAGGGCACGTACACACAACAAAGCTGGTCGAACAATCAGCCTGGGTATTGGATACAGTAAGGATGATCTTGGTGGTGGATTTCACCGAGCCAAAACAATAGATCTTCCCACAAATATCACGATGGACATATATAGATGTTGCTTGATGCTGTTTGATAAGTTTTACTCGGGTAAAACAGTAAGAAGTATCTCAGTTACGTTATCAAATATTGAGGATGATGTTAATCAACAGTTGAGTTTATTTGAAGTGGATAATGAAAAGAGAAGGAAACTTGGGTTTGTAATGGATGGGATTAGAAGTAAATACGGATCGAAAGCGATTCTTAGAGCAGTTTCTTATACATCTGCTGGCACTGCGCTTCACAGAGCAGGGCTGACTGGTGGACATAAATCATAAAATAAAAGCCCACTCAAATGTTTGAGTAGGGCTAAATAAATTAATCAACCTTTTTTAACCTCCGACAGGCCTCTCAGCTACCTGGATGTTAGATGGTGAATCTGTACTCAATTGCGTTAAAGCTACTCCACTTAAAATTACAGCTAAAATAGATACGCAAAGCACAAGTTTTTTCATAAGATTCCCTCCACCTGATTCATTTTCTGTTCAGCCCAAATTTTCGCATTGAAAAAGCTGGTTGCTTCTTCAAAAGCACCTATTGATTCAAACCTTTTTGCAGCTATGTAAGACAATTCATCTACACTTTCAAGTTCATTTTGTTGTTTTAAAAACTCAATATTACTAATACAGTTATTGAAATTATTTTTTAATTCCCCACAATAAAGGTTGTATAAGATGCTAATTTTGGCTTCGTATACTTTATTCTCCATTAATATGAGTCTTTCCTGTGCTTTATTGTAAAAATTAATGGCTTTCATTTTTTCGTCAATTTTAAAGAGTTCTTTAATCATCATGAATAAAGAATTTATATAATAAATAGAATTTAACCAAGATTCATTTCCTATTGCTTTTTCAAGAGATTTAATGCATTTATCAGGTTTGTTCCAATCAGAATAAACGATACTGAGGTTGTGATATAATTGAGCTTTCAAAAATTCATCTTTTGTTTCTTTTGCAATATCAATTGCTTCTAAATAATATTTTTCTGCTTCCTCAAATCGTTTCATATCAGCATAGTTTGCAGCTGCAATCATTGTTGATGTAGCTAGTTTGCATTTATAATCAGGGTGTCGCTTATATATTGAAATTGCATTTTTTATATAGTGTTGTGCCACAATGCTTTGTTTAACAAGAGTATATAAGTAAGAGACTTTAGAGTAAAATTCAGCTGCTTCAATTTCATCTGGAATTTCTGCAAGCTTTTTCTCAGCTAATCCATATAAGTTGATTGCTCGATCATAGTTTTTGTTGTATGCCTCATACATTGCTTCAAATAAATAAAAGTTGTATTCTAATTTATCATTTGTTTTTTTAATAAAGTTTTGATTGTCTTCAGTAAAATAGGTGTGTTTTTGTAAAGGTTCTCCTCGTGAGGAATGCAGCAACATTTTATGTCTTTCTTCTAATAGACTGTAATACGCAAGAACTTCTTGATCTTCTTCCATTTCATCAAAAAGTTTCTTTATCTCTGAATAATATTTTATTGATTCATCAACCTTTTGTTTTTTTATAGCAATGTACCAGTCATTCAGTGTAGTAGCGACAACTTCAGAAGCGATCTTACTCATTCAAACCCCTCTTTCTGAAAATTTCAAAAATCTCTCGAAAACAATCATAACATAGTCATTGAAAAAATTGTAAAAGGATGTAAAGTTTTCTGCAATTTTTTTCATTTGAAAAAGCGAAAAAAATACCCTCCTCAATTAAGAGAAGGGCAGGGGGTTATCTCGGTGAATCATAATCCATTGCTTGTTCACTATCATAAATACCTTGAGTCGTTGGATCAACAATGATACCCATTGCAGTTAAAAAAGTTAGAAGTGCATTAAATTTCTCTGTTAAATCGTCACCCAAAACCGACAAATCGTATAGTACACCTCTAACATGCGTATCGTAAAAATTTTTAAAGAACTAAAAAAGTCAGTAAACATAAGGGTTTTGACACTTTAATTAGTGAATAGAGGGCAAACGATCGTAAAACATAAGTGGGAGTAAGGGGAAGGGGGTATTTTAAGCAAATATTGATGAATAAGAAGAGATTTGAAGAGGGAAAAACATTGAAATTATAGGCTTTTACGATAGCGATTACGAAGTGAAAAGGACGATTTTATGCGATATTAGGAAAATGTAAATTTGGGGAGGGTGTGGAAATAGAGGTGCTATGAGCACTTTTGTTCTTGTTTTTGAGTATTTGGATGTTAATATACCCCCTATATATTGGTAGTTAAATCCCTATATAATAGCTCTTATACCTGCATTTCAGTTACATATAATGGTTATGCTCGAAGTTTTTGACCGTTATCGTAACAGGAAAAATTAATACGAACACTTATTATAGCCTTAATAAGCAAAATGCTCTGAGTGAAGTACTACATATATTCAATCTTGTCTTTTTAATGGAAATGGAGCATCCATCGTTTTTTTATTTGGCCATATTTTGATCCCTTAATGATCTCGACTGATTAATCCTTATATGCAATATAAGATTTGGCCAAGTAATTGTTATTACTCAGCGGTAACAGAAGAGAAGGAATTAGGGAAAGCATTTGATTTCATACATAAGAGACCACAAGGCAAAGAGTTAAGACTCTTTACCATGAGGTGTTTTCCTTAACCAATTCGCAATAAGTTTCATTAAATTTACTGCAATAGATACCAAAACAATGATCAAAGCGATCTCAAGTAAGATGATAAGTCCAATATTTAAGTCAAGCCTATCAAAGTAATCACCGCTAAAGGAAATGAGTTGATAAATACCTAGCATTAGAGCTATAAAGATTGCTCCTAAAACAATTAGAGATTTTTTAGAGAAATCCTTAGCATGTTCAAAATTATAAATTATTAGAAATACAAATAGACAAGCCATAGCAATCTCATGAGTCAACGAACCGCTTGCTGAAAATCCTTGCACAATTAAGGAAGCAATTAATCCAATTATTCCGATTATTTTTTTCAAGGTATCACCTTCTTTGTATGATCCTAGGTGCCAGATTACCAATTAAAGGGGAATTTCTCAAGACATTTACTTTAAAGTTAACTTAAAATCGAGATTTTAAACAGATAGGAGGAAATGAATGAATCAAGATATTCAGTTTTTAAAAGAACTTCAGCAAGAGTTGAAATATCAAGACAGCGAGGGTCAAGCTTCACCGCGTTTCTGGACGGTGGGTGACTATGAGTGGGTGGAAGCTCGCGAAGAAAATGCAGAACGGTATTCTGTATACCTGCCAGCGGGTATGATACAACGTTTGCTGACAAGTGGCTTTCGAAAGCTTGGTTTCTCGGCCAGTGTCGGCACGAGCATTAATCATATTGTAGCCGATCTTTTCATCTTTAGCCCAAGGAGGGATAAGACATCATCTAAGCTTGCCCAGACGGTTATTGGATCCATCGTTAATGATTGTCAGGATGTTTTGTGAAGGAGCGACATTATAGTTTGGGTGATATTCACCTTCAGGTAAGAATTGATCTATGTTGAATTGCTTGATGATGTCATTGTACAAGCTTGATACACGAAAAACAAAAAGGAGGGATGTGATGCAGCAAACAGTTGAGGTTAAAGAAGTTGAAGTGTTGGTCAGGGGAATATGGAGAAAGAATAATCAATGATATTAATACTTAAACAGTCTTCTGATAGTCTTTACAATAATAAGAAAGCCCCCATACCGGGGGCTTGAAGCGGCCTAATAACCATTAAATCCCTTGATTTCAAAGTTTTCTGTATCGAGATTTAGGCTATTCAATTGCTTTAACAAAACCTCAAATTTTAAGCAGTCACCGTTTCTTAATTCTTCTGGAATATCTTCAGGATTTGCAATTTTCATTCCATTCTCAATCCACTGTTTTCGGTATAACTGAATTGCAGCGTCAATTAAATAATCTGGAGTTACAATAAAACCTAAGCTTACGTCATGATCTTCACTGTAGCCGTATTCAAAATCGCAACAAGGGCAGATTTCAAATGTTTTTTGATACTCACCATCATTGTTTAATGGGTTTTCACTTAATCCTTTATATCCGCAAATTAAACATGTATATAATTTAGTCATAGCAATCCCTCTTTAATATATATAGTTCCTATTGATTTTTATAATAATTATAACCAGCTTTTTTATTTGGATGTTTTGGCTTAAAGTACGTTATTATAGTATCTTTATTCCCTTGTCGTTCTACAGATAAGAATTCATTGGTCTTCTTATTATACTTATAATAACGATAATTGCCACCAAATTTTTTCTTGCTTCTTTTTTCAAGAACAGTTTTGCTAGTTGCTTTTCCTAAAAAAGTTCGAGCTTTATTTAGATATTGGGATTTCGTAATGTTGCCAAATTCTTTTTTGTGCTTACGGTAGTGGTCGTCTAAATTTTTCATACTAACTTTACGGACAGCTTTTGAAGCAGATGTTTTAGTTCCATACTTTTTGGTTGCTTGTTTAACACTAGTTTTGCCGAATTTTTTAATAGCTTGTTTTATACCTATACGTGCAACCACGATAGCAATCCAAACTAGTGGGTACCAAGATGCATGTACTTCAGCAGTATTTACATTAAACTCTTCCCCAGTTTTCGTATCAGTTACAGTTGCAATGAAATCTCCATCATCATTTATATCTTGTAATTCAACATTAAATTCTCCATTGAAAACTTCTCCAGAATCATCTTCTGCTTCTGCAGAGACAACCATACTACTTGTGTCTAAATCTAGTTCTAACTCACCATCGACAGATAAATCATCTGTTTCAATATTTGTTTGGATTGTTGCTTCATTACCATTTATGTCGCTTTCTAATTCAACATTACTGTCATCAATAGATTCCCCAAATATCTCTTCAGTTTCTGAATCAATTTGGTCACTGTCAATTGCTTCTGTTGGTGTTTCATCAGTATCAATTAATTCTTCTTCATTGATATTTTGATTTGTTGTTGCAGAAACAAACTCTGTTCCTACGCTATAAAATACAAATACTGCGAGTAAAAAGCTAATAAAATATTTCAATTTATTTCTCCTTTTTATTTTATTGTGAGTGGAATTGTATTAAACCATAACCATATTCTTGATCAGGGCCTATTTTTCCTAAATCTTTGGCTGTGCTCTTTAAGCTTTTAATTACATCTTCTCTTTGAAAATGTGGATTTTCAGAAAGAATATTTGCTACAACACCTGTTGCAAAAGCTGTTGCAAATGATGTTCCATTAACGGTTTTTACTTCGCCTTTGGGATTGAAAACAGGAATTTGAACGCCTGGTGCAACAAAGTCAATCTTACCTTTTGCTGCAAATGGATCTCTTTTAAGGTTTTTATCAATAGAGGAAACAGATATAACATTTTTATATTTTGCCGGATAATCCGTTGAAAGACCTAATGTATTGCCAGCAGAAGCGATTACTATTATGTCCTTCTCAATTGCTTTGTTGATAGCATTTCTTAATCCCTTGTCGTCTTTTTGAAAGCCAAAGCTGAGATTGATAATGTCAACATCCTGTTTAATACACCAATTGATACCGTTAATTACATCATTGACTTCACCACCTCCTTTATCATTAAGAACCTTAACATCGAATAATCTCACTTGAGGAGATATTCCTTGAACTGTTTGTTTATTTAAAGGAGCCATAATAACACCCGCTATGGCTGTACCATGGCCTAAAGAATCTTTTGTAGTGGAATTATTTTTTATAGCATCATATGAGGTTATTGAACTATTTTCAAAAATAGACATAGAGCTATTAATTCCACTATCTAATACAGCTACCTTTATAGGACTCTTTGGAGAATAAAGTTTAACTTCTTTACTTGGGAACACAGTACATAATCCCCAGTTTGTTTTGCAGTCATCATTTGACAAGGTAATTAGAGAATACTTACTAGTGCAACCTGTTACGGAGAATAGCACAAGAAAAGTAACAAAAAACTTTTTCATTTAACAACCTCTTTCGTGTTACTTTTTAACTATTTTTCACATAGGTAAATAATACTCAATTTCCATATATAAGTAAAGGTGGAAAGAATAAATTTTGAATATTAAAATATCTAAATATGGAAGGGTTGAATTTACAAGAGAATGCACGTAGTCGTTTAATGTTTATATATTAAGAAAGAAAGCGTACCGGCAACTGGAATTAGGACGCTTTTTTTATTATGGCATCTAAATAAAACAACAATTTTATCTCAATTTAGTAGAGAGTTCCCTAAAATATGCTAAAATACCTTAAGGGTAAAAATTGGA